>NZ_FYEM01000004.1:0-381406 GCF_900188475.1 Agrobacterium sp. 719_389 | reverse complement strand
GGTGTATTCTCTTGTTCAAAACGTGACCGTCAAAGTCTATTCACTAGGGTCCAAATCTCTCCAGACCCCGCAAGCTTCGCCGCCCACGTTTCTCTTTCTTCTCATATTCAATTGTCAAAAAACAGACCGCATCAAACAGTCACAAAATCAAACCCCAAAAGCATCAAGCCATTGGAAACAAACAAGCATTCAGCTCATCATCCTGATTTCTTTAGAACGAAAGTCGTCGTCGCCAGCAGCGCCGCCGCCCTCGTTCAGTGAGCGGACTTATAAATCCACACCCTCAAACAAGTCAACACAAACACCGTCAAAAAACTGACATTTTTATCAAGTCATTGATTTCACTACATAGTTTCGTGGTTCGCAATAGAAATGGGGGAAAGGGGCGGAATCTTCAGACGTTTCACCACAGGCCGGATGTCTCCCCTCCATGCCTCATTGCAAATAGCGCGCCGGGAACCGCAATTTTGCCGGCGGAGCATTTGCCTTATCCTTACATACGGCTGTCAAAGCGCAGGGTCGTGCATTAGAAACGGCATATAAGACACTTACCCCCAAATCGCCGCAGGCCTGTTTGCATGACCAGAACGTCCGTCCCTATGAAGACTGAATTGCCCGAACTTCCCGTCAGAGCCGTTCTGGGCGATATCGCCGAGGCCCTGGCCGGGGCGAAGCGCGCAGTTCTTTCAGCCCCTCCGGGCGCGGGTAAAACGACGCTGGTGCCGCTTCATCTTTTGCAGCAGGACTGGCGGGGTGACGGCAAGATCATTCTTCTCGAACCGCGCCGGCTTGCCGCCCGGGCCGCGGCCGGGCGCATGGCCGAGCTGCTTCACGAAGAAGTCGGGCAAACTGTCGGCTACCGCATGCGGCTCGACAATCGCATCTCCTCGAAAACCCGGATAGAGGTGGTGACCGAAGGCGTGTTTGCCCGCATGGTTCTGGACGATCCGGAACTTGCCGGCGTTTCGACAGTGATTTTCGACGAGTTTCATGAACGTTCGCTCGATGGCGATTTCGGGCTGGCGCTTGCACTCGACGTGCAGGATGGATTGCGAGACGATCTGCGCATCCTCGTCATGTCCGCCACTCTCGATGTCGAACGCATCAGCGCGCTCATGGCAGACGCCCCGGTCATTCAGAGCCTTGGGCGAACGTTTTGGATCGACGTCCGCTATGAGGATCGTTGGCAGGGCGCACCGATTGAAGAGAAAGTCACCAGGGCGATCACCGAAGCCCATACATCGGAAACCGGCTCCATCCTTGCCTTTCTGCCGGGACAGGCGGAAATTACCCGAACGGCCGCACGGCTGGAGGGGCGTTTTCCCAATGATACGGATATCATCCCGCTTTACGGCAATCTTTCGCAGAAGGAGCAGGACGCAGCGATAAAGCCGGCGCCGGCAGGACGGCGCAAGATCGTGCTGGCCACCTCGATTGCCGAAACATCCATTACCATCGATGGCGTGCGTGTCGTGATCGACAGCGGATTGCAGCGACTGTCCGTCTTCGAACCGGCAACCGGAATCACGAGGCTCGAAACGGTGCGGGTGTCGCGCGCTTCCGCCGACCAGCGGGCGGGCCGCGCCGGGCGAACGGAACCCGGTGTTGCGATCCGCCTGTGGCATCAGGGACAGACGGCGGCGCTCAACGCCTTTACGCCACCGCAAATTCTGGCGAGCGATCTTGCCGGTCTTGCGCTCGATCTCGCCCATTGGGGTGTTCAGGACCCGTCTTCTCTTGCCTTTCTGGATACGCCCCCCGAAGCCGCACTTAAAGAATCGGTGGCGCTTCTCAAAAATCTGGGCGCCCTCGACAAAGGCGGCGCGCTGACGCAGCGCGGTCGTCTGATGCGCGGCCTTTCGCTGCCGCCGCGGCTGGCAGCCATGGTGATTGCGGCGGCGAGCGAGGGTGCAGGGAAAAAGGCGGCGATGCTCGCCGTCATGCTGACGGAACAGGGGCTCGGCGGAAACGACATCGATCTCGATGAACGGCTGCGACGCTTTCTTTCCGACAGAAGCGAAAGGGCGCAGGCGGCGCGCAAGCTGGCATCGAGGCTGTTCGATGCGATCGGCGATAAAACCGCGACAGCCGAGTTGCCGGGTGAGGCCGGTGCGCTCCTGCTGCATGCCTATCCGGACAGGATCGCGCTCCAGCGTGGCGCGCGCGGACGTTATGTGATGGCCAATGGGCGGGGCGGGGAGCTTGCCGAGACCGAGCGTCTGGCGGCGAACAAGATGCTTGTCGTGGCCGATATTACCGGACGGGCGGCGCAACCGCGCATCCTTGCGGCGGCGGGCATCGAGAGGGTCGATATAGAAGAGCGGATGCCGCACCTCATCGTTCAGCAGGACCAGCTGCTTTTCGACAGGGCGAGCGGCCAGGCGCGCGCGCGAAGGGTGACGCGGCTTGGCGCCATCATCCTCGACGAAACACCCCTGCCCCGCCCCGAGGGTGAACAGGCGGCACAGGCGCTCGCCAATGGTATCAGGGAATTCGGCATCGACATTCTTCCTTTTTCGAAAGAGACGCTGCAGCTGCGCGACAGAATCGGCTTTCTGAACGCCAGTATCGGCGACCCCTGGCCTGATGTCAGCGACGAGGCTTTGCTTTCGCGGCTGGACGAATGGTTCGTCCCTTTTCAGAACGGCGCGCGCAGCCTGCAGGACATTCGGTCCGGTAGTCTCTCCGAAGGAATCCTGTCTCTGGTGCCGCGTGAGGTGGCGCGCGACCTCGGCAGGCTGGCACCCACGCATTTCGAAGCACCGACCGGCCAGCGGCACCCTATCCGTTACGATGCCAGCGAACCCACGCTTTCCATCCGTGTACAGGAGCTTTTTGGGCTGAGAGCCCACCCGTCCATTGCGCAGGGGCGGTTGCCGCTGCTCTTGGAATTGACCTCGCCGGCACACAGGCCGATACAGACGACGCGCGATCTTCCCGGCTTCTGGGCGGGGTCCTGGAAGGATGTGAGGGCGGACATGCGCGGGCGTTATCCACGCCATCCATGGCCGGAAGACCCGGCGTCGGCGCTGCCGACCAGCCGTGCAAAACCGCGCGGGACGTGATGACGCTGAATAGGGTAAAGGAGACAAAAGTGGCTGGCCATTCGATCGAAACCACGAGGCTTGGCCGCGCCAGCCGCAGGATAAGGCTGCAGACCATTGTCTGGCTGCGCTGGCTGGCGGTTGCCGGACAGACGGCGACAATCCTGCTTGTTGCCTTCGGGCTCAATTTCCCCCTGCCGCTTCTGGCCTGCGGCCTATTGATTGCGGCACTGGCGCTCGCCAACCTGTTTCTCACCGCCCGTTTTCCCTCAACTTATCGGCTGGAGCCCTGGGAAGCGACATTGCTGCTGGCCTTCGACCTGCTGCAATTGACGGCGCTTATCTACATCACGGGTGGTCTCTCCAATCCGTTCGCGCCGCTGATCTGCGTGCAGGTCATCATAGCGTTTGCCTCACAGCCGCTTCGGCACTCGCTTATTCTTCTCGCCTTTGCCGTCATCTGCTCGACAGCGATCGCTTTTTCTCCCTTTCCGGTTCCGTGGTATCCCGGCGAGGTTTTGCCGATCCAGCTTCTGCTGCATGTCGGCACCTGGGTCGCGATCATCGCCACGACCTCGTTTGCGGCCTTTTACGCCTATCGCGTTTCGCATGAGGCAAACCAGCTGGCGGATGCGCTGGCTGCAACCGAACTGGTGCTGGAGCGGGAAAAACATCTCTCACAGCTGGATGGGTTGGCGGCGGCCGCGGCACATGAGCTTGGCACGCCGCTCGCAACAATCAGCGTCGTCGCGAAGGAGATGGAGCGGGAACTTGGGCATGACGAAAAATTTGGCGAAGATATAGCGCTGCTGCGCAGCCAGAGCGAAAGATGCCGCGATATTCTGCGCCGGCTCACCTCTCTTTCCACCGACAACGAAGAACATATGCGCCGCCTGCCGCTCTCCTCGCTGATCGAGGAGGTGATGGCGCCGCACCGGGAATTCGGCATCCGCCTCGAACTCGTTGACAAGAACAATCGCGCCGACGAGCCGGTCGGTATCCGCAATGCCGGTATCATCTACGGTCTTGGCAACCTCATTGAAAACGGCGTGGATTATGCGCGGGAAAAGGTCACCGTAACGGTGGATTACGATCAGCAGAACGTCGCCGTCATCATTGAAGACGACGGGCCGGGTTATGCCCATGATGTGCTTGCCCGCATCGGCGAGCCCTATGTGACCGAACGTCACAACGACACACGGGCGGGCGGGCTCGGGCTCGGGCTTTTCATCGCCAAGACCCTGCTGGAGCGCTCCGGCGCCAGTGTCACTTTTGAAAATCGTGGCACAAGCGAAAAGGGAGCAAGGGTCACAATCGTCTGGCCTCGAGCACTTATGGACGATAAAAGAAACCGTTGACTTTACCATCCACGTTGAAGCGGCGATAAGAAGAAGAAAACAAAGCCGACGAAGTTGCCGGAAGGCCGCAAACATGAAGACAGAAGACGAGAACAACTCCATCAGCGCGCCAACGGACGACGGCGATCCGATCGGACCCGACAGGTCGTTGCTGATTGTCGATGATGACGGCCCGTTTTTGCGCCGGCTTGCCCGGGCAATGGAAACACGGGGCTTTGCCGTCGATACGGCCGAGACGGTGAGTGACGGTATTGCCCGCTCCAGGGCTGCGCCGCCGAAGTACGCGGTGGTCGATCTGAGGCTTGCGGATGGCAATGGTCTGGAAGTCATCGAGGCGATCAGGCAGAACCGGGACGATACGCAGATCGTCGTTCTGACCGGCTATGGCAATATTGCAACCGCCGTTACCGCCGTGAAACTTGGGGCGCTGGACTATCTGGCAAAGCCCGCCGATGCGGATGATGTCTTCAATGCGCTGACGCAGCGCAAGGGTGAAAAGACCGAAGTTCCCGAAAACCCCATGTCGGCAGACCGGGTTCGGTGGGAGCATATTCAGCGCGTTTACGAAATGTGCGAGCGCAACGTTTCGGAAACGGCGCGCCGGCTCAATATGCACCGGCGCACCCTGCAGCGCATTCTCGCGAAACGCGCCCCAAAGTAACGGTATTATTCGCCGAAGCTGCGCCCGGTTGTCCATTCCGCCAGCATCAGCCGGGTCGCAGCGGTTCTTGAAAAATCCAGCATCACCGATTTGCGGGTCGCCGGCGGCAATTTATGTTCCGGCGCATCGCGCAGCATGTGGGCACCATACCCATCCGACAGGATCAGCCCGCATTCCTCCGGGAATATATCGGTCGGAACCTCCGAATGGGTGGCGAAGAACAGCCGGTCGCAATGCAGGCGATATTCAGGCCATTTGCGATCGACACGGAAATCCTCGATGGAGGATTTGATTTCGATGATCCAGATTTCACCCTTGACCGACAGACTGATGAGATCGGCCCGTCGCCCGCTTGCAAGCGGCAACTCCGGCAACACCGAATGGCGCATTTCGTGCAGAAGCACCTGAACGCCGCGGCGCACCAGCATCGCCTTGTCCGACTGGCGTCCGTCGATTAACGGATTATTGTTGGTAACGGAAAGAATAGTCATGGATAAAGGCTGCTGAAGCGTTTGGCCTATTGTTGCAAAAAGGCAATCAACCGGCAATTTTAAAGGCGCAACCGCCTCCCGGCGGCGCAACGGCTTGCCAAGAGCGGCTTAATGGAAAATAACCGATTTATCCAATTAAGCCTACTCCTTCGCACAATTTGGCGAATTTTCCGCGAGAACGACATGCGCATCCGCACTCCATTGACCTTACTCGGTCTGACGGCAGCACTGGCTCTGGCCGGCTGCGCCGAAACTACCTCCCAATCCTCCGTTCCGACATCCGGCAAGATCGCAGCGTCAGTACCGGTTGCTGACCCCGTTCCGGCGAAGGTTGAGACCGTCCAGATCTTCAACGATGTTTACGGTCCCGTGACCGATGCGGGCTATGCGCTGCCGGCCATTCCGATCAACCGCGTTAACGAGAAGTACCGCCGTCAGATCGTCGAATTCCAGACATCCGAGCGCGCCGGCACCATCATCGTCAACACGCGCGAGCGTTACCTCTATTACATCCTCTCCGGCAACCGTGCGGTTCGTTACGGCATCGGCGTCGGCAAGGCGGGCTTCGCCTGGGCCGGTGAAGCCTATGTCGCCTGGAAGCAGGAATGGCCGATGTGGCATCCGCCGAAGGAAATGGCGGACCGCAAGCCGGAAGTGGCCAAGTATGTCGAGGCCGGCATGGGCCCGGGCCTTTCCAACCCGCTCGGCGCGCGCGCCATGTATCTCTTCAACGAAAAGGGACAGGATACGCTGTTCCGCATCCATGGTTCGCCCGAATGGGCCTCGATTGGCACCGCCGCCTCCTCCGGCTGCATACGCATGATCAACCAGGACGTCATCGATCTCTACAGCCGCGTCCGCCCTGGCCGCAGCACGAAAGTCGTCGTGATCCAGTAAGGATCAGATACCGGATAAGAAAAGGCCGCCGTGGATATCCCCCGGCGGCTTTTTTGTTTCTCAGGACTGCTGACGGTTTCAGGCCGCCTGTTTGTCCTTCAGTTCCAGACGACGACGGTGCAGAACCGGTTCGGTGTAACCATTCGGCTGTTCGCGGCCCTTCAGCACCAGTTCGACAGCCGCCTGAAATGCCACCGATCCGTCGAAATCGGATGCCATCGGCAGATAGGCCGGATCACCCGCATTCTGCGTATCGACCACGGCGGCCATGCGCTTCATGGTCTCGACGATCTGCCCCTCTGTCACCACGCCATGGCGCAGCCAGTTCGCCATGTGCTGCGCGGAGATGCGAAGCGTGGCGCGGTCCTCCATCAGCCCGATATTGTTGATATCGGGCACCTTGGAGCAGCCGACGCCCTGATCGACCCAGCGCACGACATAGCCGAGAATACCCTGCGCATTGTTGTCGAGTTCACGCTGGATTTCTTCCGGCGTCCAGTTGGGACGCGGCGCGACCGGCACCGACAGAATATCAGAAAGCTTTGCACGGCTGCGGCTCTTCAATCCTTCCTGCACCGAAGCGACATCGACCTTGTGATAATGCGTGGCATGCAGCGTCGCTGCGGTCGGTGACGGCACCCAGGCGGTATTGGCGCCAGCCTTGGGGTGCGCGATCTTCTGCTCCAGCATCGCCGCCATCAGATCCGGCATGGCCCACATGCCCTTGCCGATCTGCGCATGACCGGAAAGCCCACATTCGAGGCCGATATCAACGTTCCAGTTCTCGTAAGCGGCGATCCACGCCGCCTGCTTCATATCGCCCTTGCGGATCATCGGACCTGCTTCCATCGAGGTGTGGATTTCGTCGCCCGTGCGGTCGAGGAAGCCAGTATTGATGAAAACGACGCGATCCTTCGCAGCGCGAATGCTCTCCTTGAGGTTGATCGTGGTACGGCGCTCCTCATCCATGATGCCCATTTTCATGGTGTTCGGCGTCATGCCTACAAGCTTTTCGACCTGACTGAAGGTTTCATTGGCGAAGGCCACTTCCTCCGGCCCGTGCATCTTCGGCTTGACCACATACATCGAACCGGCACGGGAATTCTGACGACGCCCGGACAGGCCAACATCATAAAGAGCGATCAGCGCCGTGACGACGGCATCCATGATGCCCTCAGGCACCTCGCGGCCGTCCCTGTCGAGGATCGCCGGATTGGTCATGAGATGACCGACATTGCGCACCAGCATCAGGGAACGGCCCGGCAGCGTCAGCGCCGCGCCATCGGGAGCCGTGTAATAGCGATCCGGATTGAGGCTGCGGGTGAAGGTCTTGCCGCCCTTCGAAACCTCCTCCGTCAGGTCGCCGCGCATCAGGCCAAGCCAGTTGCCATAAACCAGCACCTTATCCTCGGCGTCGACGGCAGCAACCGAATCCTCACAATCCATGATGGTCGTCAGCGCCGATTCAAGAATGACATCGGAGATGCCCGCCTTGTCGCCCTTGCCGATTTCGGTCGAGGGATCGATGACGATTTCTGTGTGCAAACCGTTCTTGCCGAGCAGGATCGTTGCAGGCTTTGCCGCCTCGCCGCTGAAACCCTTGAACTGGGCTGCATCCGTGAGGCCAGTCTTGGCGTCGCCGGTGGCAAGCTGCAGCAGGCCATCCTCGATCTTGAAACCGGTCACATCGGACCAGCTTCCCGTCTCCAGCGGCGCGGATTCATCGAGGAAGTTGCGAGCCCAGGCGATGACCTTCTCGCCGCGCCTTGGGTTATAGCCCCTGCCCTTTTCCGCATCGTCAGCATCGGAAATGGCGTCCGTGCCGTAAAGCGCATCGTAGAGCGAACCCCAGCGGGCATTCGCGGCGTTCAGTGCATAACGTGCATTCATAACGGGAACGACGAGCTGCGGGCCGGCAACGGCAGCAATTTCAGGGTCGACATTGCTGGTTTCCACCTTGAAGTCAGGGCCTTCCGGCAGCAGATAGCCGATTTCCTTCAGAAAGCTCTCATAGGCGTCAAAATCTACCGGAGCACCATTCTGCCGATACCAGCCATCCAGTTTTTCCTGCAGGGCGTCGCGTTTTGCCAACAATTCACGGTTCTTCGGAGAAAGCTCGTGAACAATGGTCGAAAAACCTTCGAAGAACGCCTCACTGTCCAGACCCGTGCCCGGCAGGACGTCGTCAGTCAAAAAGGCATAAAGCCTGTCATCGATGGAAAGACCGAATTTATTCGTGCGGCTCACATGCGCCTCCTCTATTCTGGAAGCACAGATTGGACGCGGAGACGGGCGCTCGTCAATTGCGGCAGGCAGCCAAATATTATTTCCGTTTTGGAAATAATGCGGGTGATAGTCGCCTTTTTCTACAAAAGACCCTGCAGGTCCTTGATGCGGTCGTTCACCAGCCAGCCGTAATAATTTTCCTCTGGCAACAGGGGCTGCTCCCCGCCTGAGGCGCGCTGGCGGTTCTTCTGGGCAAGCGCGGCAGCACGCTGCTGCGACCCGCCGACATTATAAAGCGTGGAGGTCACGCCAGGATTTTTCGAAATATCCATATCGGCAATCGACCGGTAATCATCGATAGACTTGCGGATGGAGGCGGCCATGAAGGCGAGTGACCGGTCCGGGTCCATGATCGCCGTATAGACCGCTGTGGCGTCGTTTTCATCCAGCTTCTCGTAGCCGGAGGTTCTCGACACCATGTCGGACAACATCAGCGCCGTCAGCGGATTGATCTGGCCGAGGCCAAAGGTCTGGCCGGCATAAAAGGGCTGGAAGAATACGGCGCTGAAACGGTTGTTCGGATAGGCAACGCCATCAACGGTCTTGCCACGGAAACTATCGTCCCAGACGTCTTCACGGCAATTCCAGAGGCCGTAGGAATCCTTTTTCGACTGGCATTTGGCAAATTGCGAATGCGTCAGAAACTGCGCGATGGTTTCGTCCTTGTAGCCGAAACGGAAGCTGCCGCCGGCATAGGAGGCGGCCTTGACGTAATAGGACTGCAGCCGGTCATAAGCGTCGACATTATAGGTATGCTCGCCTACGATCGCGCCGATCATATGGATCGGATCGATGCCATAGCGCCCGGCCGTCGACTTGATCTTGGTAATCAGGGCCTTGTCGGAGGACAAAAGCTCGATGACCTTCTGGTATTTGCGCTCGAAAGAGGTGTTAGACGCCTTGGTTCTTTTTGCGGAAGCACCGGGCACGCCCGGCTGTTCGGCATTGCGATTGCCCGGCGGAACGACCGTCGCGGCTTCGACGTAAGAAGACGCGGCGACGGTAAACGTCAAAGCAGCGGCAAATGCCAGAAGAGTTTTGCGCACGAGCGAATGCCTTTTCTCAAGCCTGCGGCTTCTGCCAGCGAAATACGCTGGAAAAACCGGATCATTCCACTAAAGCGGTTCCAACCGGAATGCAGCCCTTCCCATAAACAAAATGCGGGCTGAATGCGAGACAAGGCGGATAAAATAAAAGAGTGCGGCAAATATGGCCGCACTCTTCTTTCTCGGATCCCCGAAGTCTTCAGAGAATGTAGCGCGACAAATCCGTGTCGGCGGCGAGATCGCCCACATGTTTTTTGACATATTCCTGGTCGATCTTGATGGCGGAGCCGCCGCGATCCGGCGCGTTGAAGGAAATCTCGTCCAGAACGCGCTCCATCACCGTCTGCAGGCGACGCGCACCGATGTTCTCGACCGACGAATTGAGATGAACGGCCACATCGGCCAGAGCATCGATTGCGTCATCGGTGAAATCGAGATCCAGTTCTTCCGTCGCCATCAGCGCCTTGTACTGGCGGATAAGGCTTGCTTCCGTTTCCGTCAGGATACGGCGGAAATCCTCCTTCGTCAGCGGCTTCAGCTCGACGCGGATCGGCAGGCGACCCTGAAGTTCCGGCAGAAGATCCGAAGGCTTCGCCACATGGAACGCGCCCGATGCGATGAACAGGACGTGGTCGGTTTTGACAGGGCCATATTTCGTCGAGACTGTGGTGCCTTCGACCAGCGGCAGCAGGTCGCGCTGCACGCCTTCACGCGAGACGCCCGCGCCCATGCCGCCATCGCGGGCGGCGATCTTGTCGATCTCGTCGAGGAAAACGATGCCGTCATTTTCGACCGATTTCACCGCTTCGCGCTGGATCATTTCATTGTCGAGCAGCTTGTCGGATTCGTCGCGGATGAGATCGGCATAGGATTTTGATACCGTCGTGCGCACCTTCTTGGTGCGTCCGCCCATGGCCTTGCCGAACATTTCCGACAGGTTGAGAACGCCGATATTGGCGCCCGGCATGCCAGGAATTTCGAAACCGGGCATGCCCGAGCCGCTATCCGCCACCTCGATGTCGATTTCCTTGTCGTCCAGCTCGCCATCACGCAACTTCTTGCGGAAGCTTTCACGCGTGCCGGGCGATGCCGTGGATCCCACCAGCGCATCGAGCACCCGTTCCTCGGCGCTCTGATGCGCCTTGGCCTGCACTTCTGCGCGTTTCTTTTCACGCACGAGGCCAATGCCGATCTCGACCAGATCGCGGATGATCTGTTCGACATCGCGGCCAACATAGCCGACTTCGGTGAACTTCGTGGCTTCGACCTTGATAAAGGGGGCGCCGGCAAGCTTGGCGAGACGGCGCGAAATCTCCGTCTTGCCGACACCTGTCGGTCCGATCATCAGAATATTCTTGGGCATGACTTCGTCGCGCAGGCTCTCATCGAGCTGCTGGCGGCGCCAGCGATTACGCAGCGCAATCGCGACCGCACGCTTGGCTTCATGCTGGCCGATGATGAAGCGGTCGAGTTCCGAGACGATTTCCCGGGGAGAAAAAGTTGTCATTCTATCCTCTCGGCTTTCCTGCTCCGGCCGGCCATCCAGGCCCGGCCCACAGGACCCATTGGTGAGAAATTGAGCTTACTCAGCGTCGAGGGTTTCGACGACGAGATTGTGGTTAGTATAAACGCAGATATCGGCTGCAATATCGAGCGACTGGCGCGCCACCTCTTCGGCGGACTTGTCTGTGTCCATCATGGCGCGGGCCGCCGCAAAGGCGTAATTGCCGCCGGAACCGATGGCGATCGCGCCGTGTTCCGGTTCCAGCACATCGCCATTACCGGTGATGGCAAGCGTGGTGGTTTTATCGGCCACCAGCATCATCGCTTCAAGATTGCGCAGATATTTATCCGTGCGCCAGTCCTTCGCGAGCTCGACGGCGGCGCGCATGAGCTGGCCCGGATATTGCTCGAGTTTCTTCTCAAGACGGTCGAGCAGCGTGAAGGCATCCGCCGTCGCACCGGCAAAACCGGCAATCACTTCACCTTTGCCGATACGGCGAACCTTACGGGCATTGCCCTTCATGACCGTCTGGCCAAGGCTCACCTGGCCATCGCCAGCCATGACGACCTTGCCGCCCTTTCTGACTGTAATAATTGTTGTCATCAAACACCTGTCTGCTCTGCCGGGCCTGGGGTTAACGGGCCGGATGCGGCCCTTCTCGGTTTCTATGTAAGTTTGCTTTTCACGATTGCAATCTTCGCGGCGACGCACCGTTTTCGGCGTGTCATGCAAGACGATGGAACAACTGGATATTTGTGTCCCGTGCTGATAAGGAACGGCAACATTTTCACGGAGCGGCCAAAATGGCAGAACGTAAAGGCGAGATTATCCGCAAGACCAACGAAACCGCGGTTTCGGTGCGCGTGGATATCGACGGCACCGGCAAGTCGACAATTTCCACCGGTGTGGGATTTTTCGACCATATGCTGGACCAGCTGAGCCGCCATTCCCTGATAGACATGGAGATCGAGGTCAAGGGCGACCTGCATATCGATGACCACCACACCGTGGAAGATACCGGTATTGCCATCGGCCAGGCGATTGCCAAGGCGCTGGGCGACCGGCGCGGCATTACCCGTTATGCCTCGCTCGATCTTGCCATGGACGAGACGATGACCAAGGCCGCCGTCGATATTTCCGGCCGGCCCTTTCTCGTCTGGAACGTCAATTTTTCCGCACCGAAGATCGGCACCTTCGATACCGAGCTGGTGCGCGAATTCTTTCAGGCGCTCGCCCAGAATGCCGGCATCACGCTGCATATCCTGAACCATTACGGCGCCAACAACCATCATATCGCCGAAACATGCTTTAAGGCCGTTGCCCGCGTTCTTCGCACGGCAACCGAGATCGACCCCCGGCAGGCAGGCCGCGTTCCCTCGACAAAGGGCATGCTGGCCTGACGCCAAAGCTGTCAGGAAGCCCATGACAAGCTATCTCGTTCTGGAAGCCCCCAACGGGCCGGACAGGGACCACAAGACGACCCGCTTCATTGCCGACCGTTTCGTCTGGCTGGCCCTGATTGCGCCCTGGCTTTGGCTCGCCATCAACCGGCTCTGGCTGGCGACGGCCGTCGTCATCATCGCGCTCATCCTGGCCGGCCAGATCTCGATATTAGCCGGATTCGAACCAGTTGGCCTTCTCTGCGGTTTCGCTATCGGGATCATCACGGCGCTGGAGGGACGCAATTTTCTCGTCCGGCACCTGATCCGCAAAGGCTGGAAGCTGACGTCAGTCGTTTCCGCCCCTGATCTTTCGAGCGCCGAAGACATATATTTCTTCGGTCTCTCCGAAACCGCCGGAACGGCGGAACAGCTGTCCCAGCCGGTCTGGTCTCCTTCGCCGCAAAACAGAGGCGGCAGAAATTTCGTCAACGATCCCGCAGGATCGTTTCTTTTCGACTTGAATGGAAGGCGCTGACATGCGTGTCGCGATCATCGACTACGGTTCGGGCAATCTGCGTTCGGCCACCAAAGCTTTCGAGCGCGCCGCCCGCGAAGCCGGCATCAATGCAACCATCGACCTGACCGACAAGCCGGATCACATCGCCTCGGCGGACCGCATCGTCCTGCCGGGTGTCGGCGCCTATGCCGATTGCCGCGCCGGTCTCGATGCCGTGCCCGGCATGCATGAGGCGCTCATCGAAGCCGTCGAGAAAAAAGCCCATCCTTTCCTCGGCATCTGCGTCGGCATGCAGCTCATGTCCTCGCGCGGGCTCGAAAAGACTGTCAGTACCGGGCTCGGCTGGATTGAGGGTGACGTCGTGGAAATGACGCCGTCCGACCCCAGCCTCAAAATCCCGCAGATCGGCTGGAACACGCTGGAAATCCGCCACGCTCACCCGCTTTTCGACGGCATCAAGACCGGAGCGGATGGGTTGCACGCCTATTTCGTGCATTCCTATCATCTGTCGGCAAAGCACTCGACGGATGTCATCGCCACCACCAATTATGGTGGCGCGATGACGGCTTTCGTCGGTCGCGACAATATGGCAGGTGCGCAGTTCCACCCGGAAAAAAGCCAGACGCTCGGCCTCGCCCTGATTTCTAATTTCCTGCGCTGGAAGCCCTGACATGATTCTTTTCCCCGCAATCGATCTCAAAGACGGCCAGTGCGTTCGCCTGAAACTCGGCGACATGGACCAGGCCACAGTCTACAACGAAGACCCCGGCGCACAGGCGAAGGCCTTCGAGGATCAGGGTTTCGAATGGCTGCATGTCGTCGATCTCAACGGCGCTTTTGCCGGTGAGACCGTCAATGGCGAGGCGGTTGACGCCATTCTGAAAGCGACGAAAAACCCGGTGCAGCTCGGCGGCGGCATCCGCACGCTCGATCATATCGAAGCGTGGCTGAGCCGTGGGCTTGCCCGTGTCATTCTCGGCACCGTGGCGGTGCGTGATCCGGTTCTCGTTCTGGAAGCCTGTAAGCGTTTTCCCGGGCAGGTCGCCGTCGGCATCGACGCCAAGGGCGGTAAGGTTGCCGTGGAAGGCTGGGCGGAAGCCTCCGAACTCGGCGTTATCGAACTGGCCAAGCGCTTTGAAGGTGTCGGCGTCGCCGCCATCATCTACACCGATATCGATCGTGACGGTATTCTGGCCGGCATCAACTGGGCCTCGACGCTGGAACTGGCGGATGCCGTCTCCATCCCGGTCATCGCCTCTGGCGGCCTTGCCTCCATTGAAGACATCAAACGCATGTTGCAGCCGGATGCCGCAAAGCTCGAGGGTGCGATTTCAGGCCGCGCGCTTTATGATGGGCGCATCGACCCTGCCGAGGCGCTTGCTCTCATCAAGGCCGCGAAGGAGGTACGCGCATGACCCTCAAAGCCCGTGTTATTCCCTGCCTTGATGTCAAAGACGGCCGCGTCGTCAAGGGCGTGAACTTCGTCGACCTGATCGATGCCGGTGACCCCGTCGAAGCGGCGAAAGCCTATGACGCAGCGGGAGCGGACGAACTCTGCTTTCTCGACATTACCGCCTCCTCGGACAATCGCGACACGATCTTTGACGTGGTATCGCGCACGGCCGATCATTGCTTCATGCCGCTGACTGTCGGCGGCGGTGTCCGCGCCGTGGCTGACATCCGCAAGCTGCTTCTCTGCGGTGCCGACAAGGTCTCGATCAATTCCGCAGCGGTGAAGGATCCTGATTTCGTCGCGCAGGCCGCCGACAAGTTCGGCAACCAGTGCATCGTCGTTTCCATCGACGCCAAGCGGGTTTCGAAGGATGGGGAAACCGGCCGCTGGGAAATCTTTACCCATGGCGGGCGCCAGCCGACCGGTATCGACGCCGTGGAATTCGCCATCAAAATGGTCGAACGCGGCGCGGGTGAATTGCTCGTCACCTCGATGGACCGTGACGGCACCAAAAGCGGGTATGATATTGGTCTGACCCGCAGCATTGCCGATCAGGTTCGCGTCCCCGTCATCGCCTCTGGCGGCGTCGGAACGCTTGATGATCTGGTGGCAGGCGTTCGGGATGGCCATGCGACCGCGGTACTTGCCGCTTCCATTTTCCATTTCGGCACCTATTCGATCGGGCAAGCCAAGAGCTACATGGCCGAGCATGGCATCGCCATGCGTCTCGACTGATTGCAGGAACTTCTCATGAGCGCATTTTCCCTCTCCGATCTGGAACGCATCGTCGCGACCCGTGCCGCTGCCTCTCCTGACGAATCCTGGACGGCCAAGCTGGTTGCTGCCGGCCAGGAACGTGCGGCGAAAAAACTCGGCGAAGAGGCGGTGGAAGCCGTCATCGCAGCCATCGCGAAAGATCACGACGGGCTGAAGAACGAAGCCGCCGATCTGCTTTACCATCTGCTGGTGGTGCTGAAGATCGCCGATATTCCCCTGAACGACGTTTTTGCCGAGCTGGAGCGCCGGACGGGTCAAACCGGCCTTGCGGAAAAGGCGACGAGGCCGACATCATGAATGTCGAGGCAGGCAGCGGGGAGAGAGGCATGCCGAGCACACTCGATCATTTCCGGCCGGATGAATATTCACCCTACCATTTCTACAGTTCGGAAGAATGGGCGAAGTTTCGCGCCGACACGCCACTGACGCTTTCCGCCGACGAGGTCAAACGGCTGCGTTCGCTGGACGACCCTATCGATCTGGACGAAGTGCGGCGCATTTACCTGTCGCTGTCGCGCCTTTTATCCTCGCATGTCGAGGCGTCACAGTTGCTGTTCGAACAGCGCAACCGCTTTCTCAATATGGCTGACGTCAACAAGACGCCCTTTGTCATCGGCATCGCCGGCTCTGTGGCGGTTGGCAAATCGACGACGGCGCGTATTCTGAAGGAGCTTCTGGCGCGCTGGCCCTCCAGCCCAAAGGTCGATCTCATCACGACAGACGGATTTCTTTATCCGAATGAGGTTCTGCGGCGCGAAAACCTGATGGAGCGCAAGGGCTTTCCCGAAAGCTACGATATCGGCGCGCTCCTGCGTTTCCTGTCGGCGATCAAGGCGGGCCAGCCGAATGTGAAAGCACCGCGCTATTCGCACCTGACCTATGACGTTCTGCCTAACGAGTTCACTGTCATCGACCAGCCGGATATTCTGATCTTCGAAGGCATCAATGTGCTGCAATCGCGCGACCTGCCGGCGGGCGGGCGGATTGTGCCGATCGTTTCCGACTTTTTCGATTTCTCGATCTATATCGACGCGGACGAGGATCTCATTCACAACTGGTATGTAAACCGGTTCATGAATCTGCGAAAAACCGCCTTCCGCGATCCCAATTCGTTCTTCAACCGTTATGCGTCCATCAGTGAAGAAGCGGCGCTCAGCATCGCCGAAGGCCTCTGGCAGAACATCAACCTGAAAAACCTGCGCCAGAACATCGTGCCGACGCGCCCGCGCGCCGACCTTATCCTACGCAAGGGCAAGAACCACCTGATCGACACGGTGGCGCTTCGCAAATTGTGAGAGATGCCGCACAAGGCGGCATCTCCATTGCAGCGGTTAAGAGCCGCTATTACGCAAGGTCAGGAATTCGCAGGACCTGGCCGGGATAAATCTTGTCGGGATGGGTCAGCATCGGCTTGTTGGCTTCGAAGATGATGTTGTTCTTCGCGCCATTGGCCTTGCCATATTGCGCCTCCGCGATCTTCCAGAGATTGTCGCCCTTCTTAACGGTGTAGAAGACGGGTTCTTTCGCCGGCGCTTCGGCTACTTTCAGCTCCCCGGCCTCGACCTTGGAAATGCCGAGCGTATTGCCGACCGCGATGACCGCCTTCTCAAAAACCGACTGATCGGCCACTTCGCCCTTCAGAACGACCTTGTCGTCCACCACTTCGACCTGAACCTTGTCCGTGCCGAGATCGTGGGAAGCGAGTTCCTTTTTGACCGCTTCGACATCGGGCGCATCATCGCCGCCGATACCGAGCTTCTTTCCCGCTTCCTTAATGAAATTGAACAGACCCATAGCACCCTCCTTGGTTGTATGGAGGCTTACCAGACGATATTTGAAGCTCTATGACAAGGGCGAAACATTCGCCGCCTCGCCGTCGCTTATTCGCCCGAGGGCTTGCCGCGCATTTTCTTGATATCGGAGCGGCCAGACTTCGCTTTGAGGCGGCGCTCGACCGATCCTTTGGTGGGTTTGGTGGCCTTGCGTACCGGTGGCGGCGGGGCGGCAGATTCGAGGATCAGTTCCTTCAGCCGCTCTCGCGCGTCTTCGCGATTGCGCTCCTGACTGCGAAACCGGCTAGCTTCGATCATCAGCACGCCCTCTTTCGACACACGCCTGCCACCAAGGCGCAGGGCATTCGCCTTCACCCGGTCCGCGAGAGACGGTGAATTGGCAATGTCGAAAAACAGCTGAACCGCCGTCGAAACCTTGTTGACGTTCTGGCCGCCCGGACCGCCGGCCAGCACGAATTGCTCCGTCAGCTCCCAGCCGGCAATGGTGATACGGTTACTGATGTAAAGCGGGTCGCTGGCCATGATCTTTCTCCGCGCCGGTGATGCCACAGAACGCCAAAAATGAAAACAGCAGAGCAAACGAAAGAACCCGGCACAAGGCCGGGTCCCCTCCTCCTCACAAATGAGGCTTTTTTATTATTCAGCCGCGAGCAAAAGGCCCGGGGCTGCGTCGCGAACCTTGCTATCGACGTGGTCTTCGAACTTGGTGAAGTTCGTGACAAACATCGACACCAGCTTCTTCGCCTGCGCGTCATAGGCTGCGCCATCGGCCCAGGTTGAACGCGGATCGAGGATCGCGCTGTCGACACCATCCAGCGACAGCGGCACCGCGAAACCGAAATTCGCATCAGTGCGGAATTCGGCATCCTTAAGCTCACCGGTAAGCGCGGCCGTCAGAAGCGCGCGTGTCGCCTTGATGGGCATGCGCTTGCCGATGCCGTAGGCACCGCCGGTCCAGCCGGTATTGACCAGCCAGCAATCCACGCCGTGCTTGCCGATCAGCTCGCGCAGCAGGTTGCCATATTCCGCCGGGTGGCGTGGCATGAAGGGTGCGCCGAAGCAGGTTGAGAACGTCGCTTCCGGCTCCGTCACGCCCTTTTCCGTGCCGGCAACCTTTGCGGTGTAACCGGAGAGGAAGTGGTACATGGCCTGTTCCGGCGTCAGCCGGGCAATCGGCGGCAGCACGCCAAAGGCATCCGCCGTCAGCATGATGATCGTCTTCGGATGGCCGGCAATGCCCGTTTCCGATGCATTCGGAATGAAGTGCAGCGGATAGGCGCTGCGGGTGTTTTCCGTCAGCGAGTTATCGTTGAAATCAGGAACCCGGTTTTCGTCCAGCACTACGTTTTCGAGAACCGTGCCGAAACGGCGGGTCGCGGCGTAGATTTCCGGCTCGGCTTCAGCCGAAAGTTTGATCGCCTTGGCGTAGCAGCCGCCTTCGAAGTTGAAGATACCGTGCTCGCCCCAGCCATGCTCGTCATCGCCGATCAGCGTGCGCGATGGATCGGCCGACAGCGTGGTCTTGCCGGTGCCGGACAGGCCGAAGAACACGGCAGAATCGCCTTCTGGACCAACATTGGCCGAGCAATGCATGGGCATGACGCCCTTGGCCGGCAGCAGATAGTTCAGCACCGTGAAGACCGACTTCTTGTTTTCACCGGCATAGGAGGTGCCGCCGATGAGGACGAGACCGTTGGTGAGATCGCAGGCGATGACGGTTTCCGAACGAACACCATGACGGGCCGGATCGGCCTTGAAGCTCGGCAGGTTGATGATGGTGAGCTTCTGTTTGAAGCCCGAAAGCTTTTCCTGCTTCGGACGGATCAGCAGATTGCGGATGAACAGCGAATGCCAGGCAAGCTCGGTGACGACACGGGTCGGCAGAGCGTTTTCCTCATCGGCGCCGCCGATCAGGTCCTGAACATAGAGGGTCTTTCCAGCGGCATGGGCCAGCATGTCCTGGCGCAGCAGCTCGAAGTTTTCCGGCGACAGCGGCTTGTTGTTATCCCACCAGATGGTGTCTTCGGTGGAGGCGTCGCGGACCACGAACTTGTCCTTCGGCGAACGGCCCGTATGCTGGCCGGTGACGGCGCGAAGCGCACCATCGATGGTCAGTTCGGCCTCACCGTTGCGGATCGCCTCTTCGTATAATTCGCTCTCATTGAGGTTATAAAAGACGCGGGAGGCCTCGCCCAGTCCGAGTTCTGCAACTCCATTGGCAGGATTATGAACCCCAAGCTCGTTCATGACGCGTTCCTTGTTAATGACGATAAGGCCGTTGAAATTTCCACGGAAAATACGTGGCGGCTTTTGGAAACGCAAGAGCCAGACTTTAAAAAACTTAGTGATTTCAATATATTAATCGATTTAAAAGATTTTATTTCTTTTTAAATCGGTTGAAGACGCATTAAAATCCAACGGCGGCCTTTCCGCAAAATCCCCTCACTCCTGCCCGGCGATTTGGCAGCGAGTTTTCCTTTGCCACAATTTGTTCCACCTTTATACTCAAGAGAGTGGCTCGCGGCGCGCAACCTTGGCTGGGTGAATGTCGGGAGTTACGAGAAAATGACGATGGAGACCAACTACATGCAGACGATCGCGCTTGTCGACGACGACCGGAATATTCTGACTTCGGTATCGATCGCGCTCGAAGCCGAAGGCTACCGGGTCGAAACGTATACCGACGGCGCTTCCGCGCTCGACGGGTTGATCGCCCGTCCGCCGCAGCTCGCCATTTTCGATATAAAGATGCCACGCATGGACGGTATGGAGCTTTTGCGGCGCCTTCGCCAGAAGTCGGATCTGCCGGTTATCTTCCTCACCTCCAAGGATGAAGAGATAGACGAACTGTTCGGCCTGAAGATGGGTGCGGACGACTTCATCACCAAGCCCTTCTCGCAACGCCTTCTGGTGGAACGCGTGAAAGCCATCCTGCGCCGCGCCAGCAGCCGCGAGGCTTCCGCCGCAACCGGCAGCGTGCTGAAGCCGACCGCCGACCAGCAGGCACGCACGCTGGAGCGCGGGCAGCTCGCCATGGATCAGGAACGCCACACCTGCACCTGGAAGGGTGAGCCGGTGACGCTGACCGTCACCGAATTCCTCATCCTGCATTCGCTGGCGCAGCGGCCCGGCGTGGTGAAAAGCCGCGACGCGCTGATGGATGCCGCCTATGACGAACAGGTCTATGTGGACGACCGCACCATCGACAGCCACATCAAGCGCCTTCGCAAGAAGTTCAAACTGGTCGATGGCGACTTCGATATGATTGAAACGCTTTATGGCGTAGGATATCGCTTCCGCGAAGCGGCCTGAACCGGCGCGCAAATCGGAAGAGACCACCCGAAGAGTGGTGGCGAGGACTAGAATACGTGTTGAAGAAAACGCCGGAAACCGTCTCGGATAGTGACGATGCCGAAGAACGCGGCAGCGAGCGCCGCCATCGTATCCATCCGCTGACGATCATCCGGCGCATTTTCGGTAATGCGGTGTTTTCCAGCCTCACGCGCCGCATTCTTTTCTTCAACGTTGCGGCAACGGTTGTTCTGGTCGGCGGCATTCTCTATCTCAACCAGTTCCGCGAAGGGCTGATCGACGCGCGCGTGGAGAGCCTGTTGACGCAGGGCGAAATCATCGCCGGTGCGGTCTCGGCTTCCGCCTCGGTTGACACCAACTCGATCACCATCAATCCGGAAAAGCTGCTCGAATTGCAGGCGGGGCAGAGCATTACCCCTGCCCCCAATGACGAGGACTTAAGTTTCCCGATCAATCCGGAACGGGTGGCGCCGGTGCTGCGGCGGCTGATTTCACCGACACGCACCCGCGCACGGCTGTTCGATGCCGATGCCAACCTGCTGCTCGATTCCCGCCATCTTTATTCGCGCGGCCAGGTGCTGCGCTTCGATCTGCCGCCGGTGACGCCGGAAACCCAGACCTGGGGCGACTGGTTTACCAGCATGTTCAACCGCATGCTGCAGCCGAGCAGCCTGCCGCAATACAAAGAAGCGCCGGGCGGTGACGGCTCGATCTATCCGGAAGTGATGAATGCGTTGACCGGCGTGCGTGGTGCCGTTGTGCGCGTGACCGAAAAGGGCGAGCTGATCGTTTCTGTGGCTGTGCCGGTACAGCGCTTCCGGGCCGTGCTCGGCGTTCTGCTTCTGTCGACGCAGGCGGGCGATATCGACAAGATCGTGCATGCGGAGCGCCTCGCGATCATGCGCGTCTTCGGCATTGCCACACTCGTCAATATCGTGCTGTCGCTGCTCCTGTCCTCCACCATCGCCACGCCCCTGCGGCGCCTTTCGGCCGCCGCGATCCGCGTGCGCCGTGGGGCAAGGACCCGTGAGGAGATACCGGATTTCTCGGCGCGCCAGGATGAGATCGGCAATCTCTCGATTGCGCTGCGTGAAATGACGACGGCGCTCTACGACCGTATCGATGCCATCGAAAGTTTCGCCGCCGATGTCAGCCATGAACTCAAGAACCCGCTGACCTCTCTGCGCAGCGCCGTTGAAACCCTGCCGCGCGCCAAGACCGAAGAGTCCAAGCAGCGCCTGACCGAAATCATCTTCCACGATGTGCGCCGTCTCGACCGCCTGATCAGCGACATTTCGGATGCCTCGCGGCTCGATGCCGAGCTGGCGCGTGCTGACGCCTCGCCGCTTGATCTCGATGTGCTGATGAAGGGTCTGGTGGACATATCCCGCCAGATCAGCACCAAAAAGAAAAGCGTGACGATTGACTATTCTGTCGACCGGAAAGCGGGCGCAAAGACCTCGTTCGTGGTGAACGGTCACGATCTCCGCATCGGCCAGATCGTCACCAACCTCATCGAGAATGCGCGCTCCTTCGTTGCCGAGGAAAGTGGCCGCATCACCGTGCGCCTTTCCCGTCACAAGGATCGCTGCATCGTGCAGGTGGAGGACAACGGGCCCGGCATTCAGGCGGAAGATATCGACCGGATCTTCGAGCGCTTTTACACCGACCGGCCGGCGAGCGAAGGGTTCGGCCAGAATTCCGGCCTTGGCCTTTCCATCAGCCGCCAGATCGCCGAAGCCCATGGCGGCAGTCTCCGGGCGGAAAATGTCGTTGATAAATATGGCGTGATTTCCGGCGCGCGCTTCACCCTGTCGCTGCCGGCGGCCGAAACCCATGAACGCTGACCGCTTCAACCTGCATGCGACCGCCATCGTCGTTCAAAACACCGGCATCCTCTTTACCGGACCGTCGGGCAGCGGCAAAAGCGAGCTTGCCTTCAGCTTCCTGACGGAGGCTGAACGCTGCGGATTGCAGGCGGCTCTGATCGCGGACGATCAGATTTTCGTGTATCGCGATGGCGAAACCATCATCGCCGAGCGGCCGGAAACAATCGCCGGGCTGCTGGAATTGCGCGGCAGCGGCATTGTTTCGTTGAAAAGCATTGCGCGCGCGCCACTACATTTCGCCGTCACGACAGTTCTTTCACCCGAAAACCCAAGACTTCCAGAAGATGACGAGGTGTTGTTGCTGCCCTGCGGCGGGCATCTTCCGCTCTTACGTATTCCGCTTTCCAGTCTTACGCCCTATGGAAAATTTGCTGCACTTGCTCAGAATCTTTTTAAAACGAATGTGAAGTGACCATGATTCAGGCGATTTTAGGCTTGCGATTCGCATTTTCCTCATCAAGATGAAATCCCACCGATGGACAGGATTGCCGCGTTGCGATAGTCGGCAATGAGAGTGCGTGTGCAAGGGAGCATTTCATGATCGGACTAGTGCTTGTCACCCATGGCAAGCTGGCTGAGGAGTTTCGCCATGCGTTGGAGCATGTCGTCGGTCCCCAGAAATTGATCGAGACGGTCTGTATCGGTCCCGAAGACGACATGGATCAGCGCCGGCAGGATATCATCGACGCCGTTGCGCGCGCCAATGACGGCAATGGCGTCATCATCCTGACTGATATGTTCGGCGGCACGCCCTCCAATCTCGCGATTTCCGTCATGAATAATGGCAATGTCGAAGTCATCGCAGGGGTCAATCTTCCCATGCTGATCAAGCTTGCCGGCGTTCGCAGCGAAGATAATATGGACAAGGCCCTTCAGGATGCATCCGATGCCGGCCGCAAATATATCAACGTCGCCAGCCGCGTTTTAAGCGGCAAGTGAGAAGTCAGCCCATGTCGCCATTCACCCGGGAACTACCGATCATCAATAAACGCGGTCTCCACGCCCGGGCATCCGCCAAATTCGTGCAGATGGTCGAAGGGTTCGACGCGACGATCACGGTTTCCAAGGATGGTATGACCGTTGGCGGCACCTCCATCATGGGTCTCATGATGCTGGCCGCAAGCCCCGGATGCAGCGTCTATGTCGAGGCAAGCGGCAATCAGGCGAAAGAAGCGCTCGAGGCGCTCGAGGCGCTGGTCGCCGACCGCTTCGGCGAAGAAGCCTGAGCCGGCACCATATAAAGACATAAAGACTTCTTTATATCATCATTGCCAGATCGTTCGTGGCCTGCTAAACCGCTGCTACGTTTAAAAGCCGGGCCGCAAGGCGCGGCGTTTCTGATCTGGAGAACTTCATGAGCCTTGAGAAGGACTACATCGTCGCCGATATCAACCTTGCCGCATTCGGCCGCAAGGAGCTGGACATTGCCGAAACCGAAATGCCGGGCCTGATGTCCTGCCGCAAGGAATTTGGCGAAAGCAAGCCCCTGAAGGGCGCACGTATCACCGGTTCTCTTCACATGACGATCCAGACCGGCGTTCTCATCGAGACGCTGAAGGAACTGGGCGCGGATGTTCGCTGGGCCTCCTGCAACATCTTCTCGACCCAGGATCATGCGGCGGCGGCAATTGCAGCAGCCGGCATTCCGGTCTTCGCCGTCAAGGGTGAAAGCCTGACGGAATATTGGGAATATACCGACAGGATCTTCCAGTGGGCCGATGGCGGCCTCTCCAACATGATCCTTGACGATGGCGGCGACGCCACCATGTACATCCTGCTCGGCGCACGCGCTGAAGCTGGCGAGGACGTTCTGTCCAATCCCGGTTCGGAAGAAGAGGAAATCCTCTTCGCGCAGATCAACAAGCGCCTCAAGGCTTCGCCCGGCTGGTTCACCAAGCAGCGCGACGCGCTGAAGGGTGTGACCGAAGAAACGACGACCGGCGTTCACCGCCTTTATGACCTCAGCAAGAAGGGCCTGCTGCCCTTCCCGGCTATCAACGTCAACGACAGCGTCACCAAGTCGAAGTTCGACAACAAATACGGCTGCAAGGAATCGCTGGTGGACGGCATTCGCCGCGCAACCGACGTGATGATGGCCGGCAAGGTTGCCGTGGTCTGCGGTTACGGCGACGTGGGCAAGGGTTCGGCCGCTTCCCTGCAGGGCGCCGGCGCCCGCGTGAAGGTCACCGAAATCGACCCGATCTGCGCGCTTCAGGCCGCCATGGACGGTTTCGAAGTCGTTCGTCTGGAAGATGTCATCTCTTCCGCTGATATCTTCATCACCACCACCGGCAACAAGGACGTGATCCGCATCGAGCATATGCGCGAGATGAAGGACATGGCCATCGTCGGCAATATCGGCCATTTCGATAATGAAATTCAGGTCGCATCGCTGCGTAACCTCAAGTGGACGAATATCAAGCCGCAGGTCGACATGATCGAGTTCCCGAAGGGCAACCGCATCATCCTTCTGTCCGAAGGCCGCCTGCTGAACCTCGGTAACGCCACCGGTCACCCCTCCTTCGTGATGTCGGCTTCCTTCACCAACCAGGTGCTGGGCCAGATCGAGCTCTTCACCAAGCAGGGCGAATACAAGAACGAGGTTTACGTGCTGCCGAAGCACCTCGACGAGAAGGTTGCGCGCCTTCATCTTGAGAAGCTTGGCGTGCGCCTGACCGAACTTTCCGACCTTCAGGCAGATTATATCGGCATCTCGAAGGAAGGTCCGTTCAAGGCGGAACACTACAGATATTAATTCCATAGTTAATATCCACTGAAATTACACAATATCTAGATGCCGTGCGCTTGACAAAGCGCACGGCATCTTTTTTGCGCGCTCCCTTCCCGCAGATTTATGAAGACGGTATTGTCATCAGACTTGATTCGGACACGCCAAAGGGCGGCGGGGACGAAATGGGATGTCTTGTCGAAGATGCGGCACATAGGACGGAGACAGACCGGGGATGACGGTTCACAATTCGGATCTGCGCAAGCAGACAGTTCAACGCATTGAAAACACGCATGCGGGCGTGGCATTGAGCGCGGGTCTTGCGCGTTGCCGGCTGGTATTCAGTGCGGTTCGGACAGGCTTTGCGAGGCTTCCCGTTCTGATGTCGGGCACGTTTCTGGCCGGCTCGGCAAGCATGGCGCTGGCGCAGGACGGGCTTGTGGCAAAGACCGGCGCACGGCTGTTTTCATCCGGAGAAACCATCACCTATTCGCTTTTCGTCGGCATGCTTTCGGCAACGCTGTTTTCCGTTGTCTGGCTGGTGCGCCAGCGCGGCAATATCGAGGCGGAGAGCAGCGAATACCGTCAGGCGCTTGCCCAGTCCCACCACAAGATCGCGAAATACGAGGCGCTGATTTCCGACAAGAGCCGCCGCATCGTCATCTGGGACGGCGCAGACAAGCGGCCCGAATTTCTGGGGCAGCTGCCGGCCGAAACGGGTGTGCCGCAGGCGGATCACGATTTTCTGGCCTTTGGCCGCTGGCTGAAACCGGCATCCGCGAGCCAGCTTGAAAAATCCATCGAAAAACTCCGCAGCCACGCGCAGAGCTTCGATCTGACCATTGAAACGCAGCGCGGCGAAGTCATTGAAGTTCAAGGCCGGGTTTCCGGCGGCAATGCCTTTGCGCGTTTCATCGCGCTCAACAATCTGCGCGCGGAACTGGCTGAATTGCAGGTGGAGCGCGAGCGCCTGATCGCTTCGGTTTCCACATTTCAGGAGCTTCTGGATTCCATCGAACAACCCGTCTGGCGGCGCAATGGCGAAGGCGAACTCACCTGGGTCAACCACGCTTATGCGCATGCCGTGGATGCACGTGACGCCGACCAGGCCGTTCATGAAAAACGCGAGCTGCTGAACACGGTTACCCGGCAGAAGATACGCGCGGCCGCAACACCCGAATCACCCTATCACGACCGTATTTCGACGGTTGTTTCCGGAAACCGCACCTTCTTTGACGTCGTTGACATCAAGACAGCTGGCGGCTCGGCTGGCATCGCTATCGACGCAACGGAAGCCGAAACCATCAGCGAGGAACTCAAGCGGGTTCTCAAAAGCCACGCTGAAACGCTCGATCATCTGGCAACGCCCGTCGCCATTTTCGACGGCCGGCAGCGGCTGCAATTCTACAATCAGGCTTTCGCGGCTCTCTGGGGTTTCGACCTCGTTTTCCTCGAATCCAGTCCTGATAATTCCGAGCTTCTGGACAGGCTGCGCACCGCCGGCAAATTGCCGGAACAGCTGAACTGGAAGAACTGGAAGGAGACAGCGCTCTCCGTCTATCGTTCGCTGGATACCAAGACCGATCTCTGGCACCTGCCGAACGGCCAGACCCTGCGGGTTATCGCAACCGCCCATCCGCAGGGCGGCGCGACCTGGGTTTTCGAGAACCTGACCGAGCAGGTCGACCTGCAGATGCGTTACAACACATTGGTGAAGGTGCAGGGCGAAACCATCGACCATCTGGCCGAAGGTGTCGCCGTATTCGGTGCGGATGGACGCATTCGCCTCTCCAACCCGGCATTCCGGGCGCTCTGGGGCGTGACCGCGGAACAGGCCGAGACCGGCACCCATATCCGCGCCATCGAAACCGCCTGCGCGCCATCCTATGACAGGCCGGACGGCTGGCGCGCCTTCAGCCAGTTCATCACCAGCTTCGATGATGAGCGGCCCTCGCGGCAGGGGACGCTGGAACTGCTTTCAGGCCTTGTGCTCGACTATGCCATCATCCCGCTGCCGGATGCACAAACCATGCTGACCTTCGTCAACATGACCGACAGCGTACGGGCCGAGCGGGCGCTCAAGGAAAAGAACGACGCGCTTTTGAAGGCCGACGAGCTGAAGAACGATTTCGTGCAGCATGTTTCCTACGAGCTGCGCTCGCCGCTGACGAACATCATCGGCTTTACCGATCTGCTGAAAACACCGGGCATCGGACAATTGACGGACAGGCAGGCGGAGTATCTCGATCATATCTCCACCTCATCCTCCGTACTACTGACCATCGTCAACGACATTCTCGATCTCGCGACCGTGGATGCCGGCATCATGCAGCTCAATTATTCGGACAATGATCTGAACGAATTGCTTGAAGACGTTTCTGTACAGATCGCCGACCGGCTGCAGGAGAGCGGCATTTCGCTCGAGATCATCGCGCCGACCCATCTCGGCAGTCTCGTGGCTGATCACCAGCGCCTGAAGCAGATACTCATCAAGCTGCTGACCAACGCGATCAATTTCGCCCCGGAAGGGTCTTCGGTTCAGCTCTCCTGCCAGCGCAGCGAAGGTGACTTCGTGTTCTCGGTGGCGGACAAGGGTCCCGGCATTCCTGAAGACATGTTGAAGAGCGTGTTCGACCGCTTCGCGACGCGCGGTAATGGCGGGCGGCGAACCGGTGCAGGGCTTGGCCTCTCCATCGTGGAAAGCTTCGTCAGCCTGCACCATGGCACGGTCAGCATCGACAGCCGGCCCGGCAACGGCACCATCGTCACCTGCCGCATTCCTTCCGGCACACGGCCGCATTCCATCGCCGCAGAATGAGCGAAGACATCTTGCCGATCACCATTCCTCTCGAGGGAGAAAAGGACACCATCAGGCTCGGTGAAGACCTCGCACTGGCTTTGAAACCCGGCGATTGCCTCGCACTCATCGGTGATCTTGGCGCCGGCAAATCGACGCTCGCCCGAGCCTTCATCCGCGCGATGGCGGATGAGCCCGATCTCGAAGTGCCGAGCCCCACCTTCACGATCATCCAGACTTATGACGCCCGCATTCCGGTCGCCCATCTTGATCTTTACCGGCTTTCGGATGTTTCCGAGCTGGACGAACTCGGCATCGATGAGATGCTGGAGGACGGCATCTGCCTGATCGAGTGGCCGGATATCGCCGCCGAGATTCTACCGCCGGAACAGACCGTAACACTTACGCTGACACATTCCGGCGAAGGGCGGCTCGCCTCCATCGAGGCTCCGGCAAAACTGAAAGCACGGCTTGAACGCGTTTTCGCCATCCGCGCATTTCTCGCAAAAACTGGCAGGGGCGACGCGGCCCGGCGCTTTCTGAGCGGTGACGCCTCTACACGCGCCTATGAGACCGTTTCAACTGGTGGCCCGCATCTTATCCTGATGGACTGGCGACGCCCCATGCGGGGAGCGATCGTCTCTGATGGCAAGACCTATGCGGAAATCGCCCATCTTGCCCAGGATGCGCGTTTCTTCGTGGCTATTGGCAATTATCTGAGAAATAGCGGCTTTTGCGCACCGGAGATTCTGGCGGCGGATACCGATCAGGGCATTCTCCTGCTGGAAAACCTCGGGCAGGAGGGCGTGCTGGCGCCTGACGGGACGCCGATAGAGGACCGCTATCTGCAAAGTGTCGCCTGTCTCGCGGCGCTTCACCAGACCCCGCGGCCCGACCTGCTGCCAGTGGGTGACGGCAGCGCCTATGAGGTCCCCCTCTTCGACCGGCAGGCGATGAAGATCGAGGTTTCGCTGCTGGCGGAATGGTATCTGCCGCATAAACGCGGCAAACCCCTCACCGATAGTGAAAAAAGCGACTATTACGCTTTATGGGACCGGCTGATCGACCAGCTCGCCGACTGTGAGACGGGACTTGTGCTGCGCGATTTCCATTCACCCAACCTTATTTGGCAGCCGCAGAACAACGGCATACGGCAAGTCGGCCTGATCGATTTTCAGGATGCGATGATCGGCCCGACTGCCTATGATGTCGCTTCCATCGTGCAGGATGCCCGCGTTACCATAGAACCCGGGCTGCAAGCGCGCCTGCTTTCGCACTATATCGAGAGCAGAAGAAACACGGCTTCTTTCGATGAGGCCGCTTTCCTCAAGGCTTTCGCCATCATGTCGGCACAGCGCAACTGCAAGCTTGCCGGTATCTGGGTGAGGCTGTTGGAACGGGATCGAAAACCCGGTTATATGAAACATATGCCGAGAACGTTCCGCTATCTCAGTGCAGCGCTTTCGCATCCGGAACTTGGACTTCTTCGAGACTGGTGCCTGCGCATGGGCATGGAATTTAACGACTGAAAGACGGTTGACCACGATGACGATCAAAAACGCGATGGTGCTGGCCGCCGGGCTTGGCACGCGGATGCGCCCGATCACGGATACAATCCCGAAGCCGCTCGTGAAAATCGCCGGCAAGCCGATGATCGACTATGCGCTCGATGCCCTTGTCGAAGCCGGTGTCGAGACAATCGTCGTCAATGTGCATCACCACGCCGAACAGATGATTGCCCATCTAGAAAACCGCACCGACGCCAAAATGCTGATTTCCGACGAGCAGTCGCAGCTGATGAATTCCGGTGGCGGGCTTGCCAAAGGCCTGAAGTTTCTGGAACCTGGGCCGGTCTTCGTCATGAATGCCGATCTTTTCTGGATCGGCGAGCAGCTGAATGCGGTCAGCAACCTGCGCAAGCTTGCGCAATTCTTCGATCCCGCCCGCATGGATATGGCCCTGCTCTGCGTCGACATGGATCGCACCACCGGACACAATGGGAAGAGGGATTTCAACCTGGCGGATGACGGGAAACTGTCGCGTTATCGCGACGGTGATCCGACCCCGGTGGTTTATGCCGGCGCCATCGCCATGGATTCGCGCCTGCTGGACGATGCGCCGACGGATGCCTTCAATCTCAATATCTATTTCGATCGCGCCATCGAAAAGGACCGGCTTTTCGGGCTTTCTCTGGATGGCCACTGGATTACCGTCGGCACGCCTGACGCAATAGAAGACGCCGAAAGCATTATACGGCAATTCAGGGAAAAACGCTCTGCATGACCCTTACTCACCACGCAAAGCGCGTCCTGACGATCGCTGCGGGAACACCGTTCCTCAAGACGCTCGCGGAAACGCTGTGTGATGGGACACTGACATCAGGCTATAAATACGATCCGGCCGATCCGCTATCGCTCGCCAAGGTGACGATCTATGTGCCGACACGGCGCTCCGCCCGCGTGCTGCGCTCCGAATTCGTCGATCTTCTGGGCGGCCGATCCGCCATTCTACCGCTGATCCGGCCTCTGGGTGAGACGGATGACGATAGCGGCTTCTTCGAGATCGAAAACCCTGAGATCATGGATCTGGCGCCACCGATTTCCGGCACCGGCCGGCTCATCGAACTGGCGCGTCTCATTCTCGCCTGGCGCAACAGCCTGCCGGACGCTATCCGCGCCATCCATTCCGATTCGCCGCTTGTCGCCCCCGCCAGCCCCGCCGACGCCATATGGCTGGCGCGTGCGCTTGGCGAGGTGATCGATGCCATGGATACGGAAGAAAAGGACTGGGAAGCGCTTCAGCATCTCGATACCGGCGATCACGCGCAATGGTGGCAGCTGACCGCGGATTTCCTGCGGATTGCCAGCGTCTTCTGGCCAGCGCGGCTTGCCGAACTCAACCGTTCCTCCGCCGGCCGGCATCGCAACGCCATTCTGCGGGCGGAAGCGAACCGGCTTGCCGATCTGCCGGATACGGGACCGATCATCGTCGCAGGGTCAACCGGCTCCATTCCTGCGGCAGCCGATCTCATCGCCGCCGTTGCCGCCCTGCCGCAAGGCACCGTTGTGCTTCCGGGCCTCGACCTCGCCATGCCGGAGGAACAATGGCAGGCGATTGCCGAGGACCCGACCGATCCTTCGAGCCGCACCCATTCGCAATACGGGCTTTATATGCTGCTGCAGAAGCTTGGCATCCTGCGCGATGACGTGGATCAGATTGGCGCCATTGACGGCGATCTGGAAAAGCGCGCAGCGGTGTTTTCGGCCGCACTCGCACCGGCCAAATCCACCAGCGACTGGAATCGCTGGCGCGAAGACAGGCAACCCGGCTTTTTCGACGATGCTTTCGCAACCGCCACGCTTATTGAAGCCGCCAATGAGCGCGAGGAGGCAACGGCCATCGCAGTGGCTTTGCGGCTGGCCCTTGAAGCGCCGGGGGCTGGTCGCCCGTCGCAAGCGGCCCTGATTACACCGGACCGCGGACTGGCGCGACGCGTGGCGACGGAGCTACAGCGCTTCGGCATCGAAGCCGACGATTCGGCCGGCACACCGCTTTCCGCCACCCCGCAAGCCGGGCTGACGCAGCTGGCGCTAGAAGCCATTCTGAGGCCCGGCGACCCGGTGCCGATTATTTCCCTTCTGAAACACCCGCTCAGCCGTTTCGGGCTTTCCGACGAAGCTTTCGCGAAAGCCTCGAAAGCGCTGGAACTGATCGCGCTGCGCGGCGGCCGTGTCGAAACCAAAATCGGCAATCTGGAAGCGGTTCTGGATGCGCAGCTTGCGGCGCAACGCGATAACCGGCACCCGCCCGCCTGGCGGCTGGCTCTGCCGGAGGCAAGCGCGGAGGCCGCGCGCGATCTGGCACGTCGGATTGACATTGCGACAGAACCGCTCGGATCTGCCTTTATCCGCAAAGATAGATCCGGCCGCGCCTTCACCGATAAATTGCCGCTGTCCGACTGGGCGGAGCGGACGGGCCGCGTGGTCGAAGCCATCTGTGCGGATGAAAACAACGATCTTGCCGCGCTCTGGTCCGGTGAAGCGGGAGACAAGCTTTCCGAACTGTTCGGCGAACTGATGGAAAGCGGCGAGATTCTCGATGCTGACGGGCCGCAATGGATCGATATTTTTGCGGCACTGGTGGCCGGTGAATCGATCAAGCCACGATCGATGCGCCATCCGCGCATTTTCATCTTCGGCGCGCTCGAGGCACGGCTGCAAAGTGTCGACACCGTCGTCATCGGCGGCCTCAATGAAGGGCTCTGGCCCGGCCAGACGGCGAATAATCCGTTTCTGTCCCGCACCATGAAGACCGCGATTGGGCTGGAGCCGCCGGAACGGCGCATCGGCCAGCTGGCCCATGATTTCGAGATGGCAAATGGCACCCGGCAGATTTTTTACACCCGCGCGCTGAGGCAGGGCTCGACACCCGCCGTCGCCTCACGCTGGCTGCAGCGTCTACTGGCGCTGGGCGGCGAGAAATTTGCCGGCAGCCTGAAGAAGCGCGGCGAGACCTATCGCCATTGGGCGGGATTGATGGATGAAAGCATCGATCAGGAAGCAGCAAAGCGCCCTGCCCCGAAGCCGCCGGCCGAGTTGCAGCCGACGCGCTATTCCTTCAGCGAAGTCGGCCGCCTGCGCCGCGACCCCTATTCGATCTATGCGCGACGCATCCTGAAACTGGACCCGCTTGATCCCTTCAACCGTGACCCGAACGCCGCCGATCGCGGCACGCTCTATCACGCGATCATCGAGCGTTATTCCCGCGAAGGGCATATTCCCGGCACGCCGGCCTCGCTTGCGGCCATGCAGCGCATTCTGGATGCGTGCTTCGACGCGGAAAACCTGCCTCCCCATGTGGATGTCATCTGGCGGCCGCGTTTTGCAGCGGTGGCGCGCGCCTTTATCGAGTGGGAAAAAGAAAGGTATCCATCCATCCGCCACAGCTTTTTCGAGGCACACGCCGGGCAGGAAATCGCCGAGGCGGGCATAAGGCTGACCGGGATCGCAGACCGCATCGACATCAAGACAAACGGCCACGCGGATATTATCGATTACAAGACAGGGCTTGCGCCGTCCGTCAATCAGGCGCGCGCGCTGCTTGATCCACAGCTTGCGCTGGAAGCGGCGGCGCTGATGCGCGGCGCCTTCCGCGAAGCCGGTTCGCCCACGCCTGACAATCTCATTTATGTTCGCCTGCGGCCGGGCGAGCGCTTCTTTGCCGATCAGGTCAATAACGAACATTCCAGCCGAAGCGGCAAAAGACCGCCGAAATCGGCGATTGAGCTTGCGACGGATTCAATCGAACAGCTCACCAAATTCGTTCATTCTCTGCGCGAAGGCGAAAACGGCTTCGCCTCCCGCCTCGTGCCGGAAGAGCAACAATCCTATGGTGGGGAATATGACCACCTCGCCCGCGTTTCGGAATGGTCGACGGCAGAACCGGGAGACGGCGATGACGATTGATCCCTTCGATGCCGGCCCCGCCGCCGACACGCCTGAAAGCTGGATTGACTGGACCAGCGCCCGGCAGCGGCTTGCCTCCGATCCCGCCAGTTCCGCATGGGTGTCGGCCAATGCCGGCTCAGGCAAGACCCATGTCCTGACCCAGCGCGTCATCCGCCTGCTTCTGGCCGGCTGCCGGCCCTCGGCGATTTTGTGCCTCACCTATACCAAGGCCGCGGCATCTGAAATGTCGAGCCGTGTTTTCGACCGCCTGGCGGAATGGGCTACTTTGCCGGATTCCGATCTTAAGGATCGCATCGCCGTCATCGAAGGCAGGGTGCCGGATCGCATCAAGCTTGCCGAAGCGCGCAGGCTGTTTGCCAAGGCGCTGGAAACACCGGGCGGGCTGAAAATCCAGACGATCCACGCATTCTGCGAGGCATTGCTGCACCAGTTTCCGCTGGAAGCCAATGTCGCCGGCCATTTCTCCGTTCTCGATGACCGCGCAGCGACCACGCTACTGGCCGAGGCGCGCCGCTCACTTCTGACGGCGGTTTCAACGGAGCGCGACGCGGAACTGGCGCAGGCGCTAGCCTATGTGCTCGATCTCGCCGATGAAAGCGGGCTGGAGGCGCTGCTCTCCGCCATCATCGCCAATCGCAGCGCCCTTCGTGGTTTTCTGCTCGACGCCAAACAATTTGGCGGCATCGATGCCCGGTTGCGGCACGCGATGCAGATCGCAGATGGGGAAACCGAAGAAACCGCGGCGGCCGCCTTCTGGCCTCTGCCCGGCCTCTCCGGCCTCGCGCTCGATACCTATCTGGCCCTTGCCGACGAGGTAGGCGGATCACGCGTCATCGATGTCGCTTATGCGCTCAGGGAGGCAAAACGCCACCCGGACCCCGTCCAGCGGATGCAATTCATCGAAGCGGCGCTGCTGACAGCCAAGGGGGAAAAGAAATCGGATGCCTATGTCATCAACAAGGGCATGCAGAAATCCGCCCCCGAACTTCTCGATGCGCTGACGCTGGCGCGTGACCATGCTGTTTCCTGCCGCAACCGCTATCGTCTGGTGCGGATGCTGGCGGCGACAAAATGCGCCCTTGTTCTGGCCGAAAGGCTGATCGGCGATTTCGAAGACCTGAAGAAACAGCGAAGCCAGCTCGATTTTGAAGACCTGATCGAGCGCGCCGCCAATCTCCTCAACCGCGATACGGCGGGCGCCTGGGTGCACTACAAACTGGATCAGGGCATCGACCACATTCTCGTTGACGAGGCGCAGGATACGAGCCCGGTGCAATGGTCGATCATCCAGTCGCTGGCGGCGGATTTCTTCACGGGCGAGAGCGCCCGCCTGGGGCGGCGCACGCTGTTTGCCGTGGGGGATGAAAAACAGTCGATCTATTCATTCCAGGGCGCCCGGCCGGAACGGTTTTCGCAGGAGCGCGAAGAGACCAAAAGGCGCGTCGATTCTGTGGAGCAGGCCTTTCACCGCATCCGCCTGCCGCTATCCTTCCGGTCCACGCAGGATGTGCTGGCCGCTGTCGACCAGGTGTTTTCAGACCCGAATAACGCCAGCGGTCTCAGCGCCGATAACGAACCGGTGGAACACCGATCCAACCGGGCCGGCCATCCTGGCACCGTGGAGGTGTGGGACATGGTGGCGCCGGAAACCACTGAAGACGAAGAGGATTGGACGGCCCCCTTCGATGCGCTGCGGGAAAGTGCTCCAGCCACCATCGTTGCCCGCCGTATCGCGGCGCGCATCGCCGACATGATCGTAAGCGAGACCATCATCGAAAAAGGCGTCGAGCGCACCGTCGAGCCCGGTGATATTCTGGTGCTTGTCAGAAAACGCCATGCCTTCGTCAATGCGCTGACCCGGGAGTTGAAACGGCGCAAGAACATTCCCGTTGCCGGTGCCGACCGCCTTCGCCTGACCGACCACATTGCCGTGCAGGACCTTCTGGCGCTCGGCCATTTCGTTGTCCTGCCCGAAGATGACCTTTCACTCGCTGCACTTTTGAAAAGCCCGCTCTTCAACCTGACGGAAGATGACGTTTTCGAAATTGCAGCCACGCGATCGGAAACGGAGAGCGTCTGGAAACGGCTGCAAATCCTTTCGAAGGAAGAGAATAGCCATCTTTCCATCGTTGCCGCCAAGCTGGAAGGCTTCATCGCGCTTTCGAAAACGGCCACGGTGCATGATTTCTTTGCAGCGGTCCTCACCCTGCATGACGGACGCAAGAAATTCCTCGGCCGGCTTGGCAACGAGGCGAGCGACGTTCTGGATGAGTTCCTCTCCTTCGCGCTGGATCACGAGAGAACCGGCCTGCCAGGCCTGCAGGCCTTTTTGTCCGTTCTGGAAACCGATTCTCCTGAAGTGAAGCGCGAGCAGGACAAGGATCGCGGCGAAGTGCGCATCATGACCGTGCACGCCTCCAAGGGCCTGGAAGCGCCGGTCGTTTTTGTCGTCGATGGCGGTTCGAAGGCCTTCAACCACAGCCATGTGCCGAAACTGCGCTTCGTCGAAGCGGGTGCGGACGCCTTCCCGGTGTGGCTGCCCGGCAGCGGTTTTTCCAATCATCTCATCCGCTCGGACGAAGAACGACTGAAGACGGCCGCCGAAGACGAATATCGACGGCTGCTTTATGTGGCGATGACGCGCGCTGCCGATCACCTTGTCGTCTGCGGTTATCGCGGCCAGAAGGAAAATCCCGAATGCTGGCATGCCATCGTCAAGGCGGCGCTTGCCAACAATGAAGACCATTGCAAACCGCAGCTTTTCATGGCGGATGGCGAGGAATGGCAGGGGCTTGTCTGGCGCAAATCCGAGGCTCGCACGACATCCGTCCCGCAAAAATTACCGGAAACGCAGCAGCAGGAAGATTACGCCCTTCCGGCCGGGCTTCTCGCTCCCTTGCCGGCGCTGCCCTCCTTGCCGAGGCCGCTCAGCCCGTCCGGTGCGGGCACCATCATTGATGATGGTGCGGATGATCTCGCCGTGCGTTCGCCGCTTTTCGGCGATAAAACCGATGCCTCCTCGCTGGCGCTGCAGCGCGGCCGGCTAGTGCATCGCATGCTGCAAGCCCTGCCGGATTTTACAGAGTTGGAGCGGGAAGCAGCTGCCCGCCGTTATGCGGAGCGTGCGGCCCGTTTCTGGCCTGCCGCCGAGCGCGAACATTTGATAAAGGCGGTTCTGCGCGTCATGTCCGAGCCGGCGGTGCAACCGGCCTTCTCGGCTAACAGCCGCGCGGAAGTGTCGATCATGGGCACGATGACGATTGGCAGGCAGCAATATGCCGTCTCCGGCCGCGTCGACCGGCTGGCGGTTGAAGGGGATCGCGTCATTCTGGTCGATTACAAGACCAACCGCGTGCCGCCGCGGGAAGCGCGTGAAATACCTTTCTCCCACACAGCGCAGCTTGCCATCTATCGCGAAATTCTAGCACCGCTCTACCCCGGCAAAGAATTTGTCTGCGCGCTGATCTATACGGAAAATGCTGCCTTTATAGCGGTTGGTGACGATGCGATGAGAGAGGCTCTTGCCGCAATAAAGACAAAGTGAGATACCGGGGCATTGAAATTCCGACGCGCCCGCATCACATCGATAGCGGAAAAGATTAGCTGAAAGGAGAGCCAGATATGGCTACCGTAAAAGTCGATGCCGCCAACTTCCAGTCCGAAGTCCTGGAATCCGCCGAACCAGTCGTGGTGGATTTCTGGGCCGAATGGTGCGGCCCGTGCAAGATGATCGCGCCAAGCCTTGAGGAAATTTCGTCCGAGCTGGCCGGCAAGGTCAAGGTCGCAAAGCTGAACATCGACGAAAACCCGGAACTGGCGGCCCAGTTCGGCGTGCGCTCAATCCCGACCCTTGCCATGTTCAAGGGCGGCGAAGTGGCTGATATCAAGGTTGGCGCTGCTCCCAAGACAGCGCTTTCCGCCTGGATTTCCGGCGCCGCATAAAAATATCAATGGAATGAAAAAAGGCCCGGCAGAGATGCCGGGCTTTTTTATTGGGGAACCGTGCCGTTCAGGGCAAGCGCATTGCCCGCAAGGTAAAGCGAGCCGCCGATCAGGATGCGCGGTGCTGGTCCCTCGGGATCGAAGCGGCGCGACAGCTCCTCCAAGGCATGCGTGAGAGACGATGTTGGCGCTGCCACGAGGCCAGCATCGAAGGCGGCATGGGCAAGTACCACGGGGTCGATCGCCGCATCCGTGCCGCCGATCGGCACGGTGAAGACATATTCGGCAATATCTGCGAAGGCCTTGAAGTAACCTACCGGATCCTTGGTGTTGATCATACCTGCAATGATGAACAGCGGGCGTGCCGTCTTTTCCTCAAAGCCAGCCATGGCCTCGGCGATGACCTCGCCCGCACCGGGGTTATGACCGCCGTCGACCCAGATTTCCGCATCTTTCGGGGCCATTTCAGCAATTTTTCCGGACAGGATACGCTGCAGACGACCTGGCCATTCCACTGTGGTCATGGCCTTTTCGATCATCCGTTCCGTCACCTCGAAACCGGCGGCCTTGACGGCGCGGATCGCGGCGGCGGCATTGGCAAGCTGGTGACGGCCGGGAAGCCGCGGCAGCGGCGCATCGGCCAGACCGAATTCATCCTGATAGACCATGCGGCCGAATTCTTCATGGGCGGAAAAATCCTGCCCGTAGACGGATACCGGGCAACCGAGCCGTTCCGCCGTGGCGACCAGCGTTTCGAGCGCCGCATCATATTCCTGATGACCAATGACGACGTGCGAACCCTTTTTCATGATGCCGGCCTTTTCGGCGGCGATCAGCTCCACTCGGTCACCGAGATAGGCCTGATGATCTAGCGAGATCGGCATGATGACGGAGACGGCTGGGTTGTTGATTACATTGGTTGCATCGAATCGACCGCCTAAGCCAACCTCCACGACGGCGGCATCGGCGGGCTGTTCCGCAAAAAGCACGAACATCGCCGCAGTCAGAATTTCGAAAACCGTTATCATCTGACCAGCATTGGCAGTTTCAATGCGGCGCAGCGCGTTCGCAAAGATCTCGTCTTCAACATAACGACCTTTATCGCCGGCCACGCCGATACGATACCGCTCATGCCAGTTCACGAGGTGCGGCGAGGTATGAACGTGGACGGAAAGTCCTGCCGCCTCCAGCAGGGCGCGGCAGAAGGCCGTGACCGAACCCTTGCCATTGGTGCCGGCCACATGGATCACCGGCGGCATTCTGTTCTGGGGATTGCCGAGTTTTTCAAGAAGACGGGAAATTCTGTCGAGTGAAAGATCAAACCCCTTGGGGTGGAGCTGCATCAGCTCTTCAATGATCTTTTCGGCCTCACCGATCGCGGGCTTCGTCATGTCTTCCGTTCGCCTTTCAGGCGTTTTGCTTGCCATTTGTCCGCCGCACCAAAATGAAATCATGCAACGTATAGCATCATCCCGAAGGCAGTTTATGCCTCCGGGCGACATATTTTTTTCCTCAGGCCGAAGCGGCCAGCGGTACGACAGCGTTTGCGTTATCAGCGGGCGCCTTGGTCATGATCTTGAGCAGATTGGCCAAGGTGTCCGGGATTTCGCGGCGGTCGACGACCATATCCACCATGCCGTGTTCCAGCAGGTATTCCGAGGTCTGGAAGCCTTCCGGCAGCTTTTCACGGATGGTCTGCTCGATGACACGCTTGCCTGCAAAGCAGATTTCGGCGCCCGGTTCGGCAATATGCACGTCACCCAGCATGGCATAGGACGCCGTAACACCGCCCGTCGTCGGGTTCGTCAGAACCACGATGTAGGGCATGCCGGCCTCTTTCAGCATGTTCACTGCAACGGTGGTGCGCGGCAGCTGCATCAGCGAAAGAATGCCTTCCTGCATGCGCGCGCCGCCGGAGGCCGGGAACATGACGAGCGGGCAACGCTCGGAAATCGCACGCTCGAAGGCCTTGACGATGGCTTCGCCGGCAGCAATGCCGAGCGAACCGCCCATGAACTGGAATTCATGCACGACGGCAACGATCTTCAGGCCCTTCAAGTGGCCGACACCTGCAAGGATCGTGTCTTCCTGCTCGGTCTTCGTGCGGCTGTCACGCAAACGGTCGGTGTATTTCTTGGAATCGCGGAATTTCAGAGGGTCCTGCGCCACCTTCGGCTGCGGAAGCGCCTCGTAGACGCCGCCGTCGAAAAGATCGGCAAGGCGCGCCTTGGCCGGCATCTTCATATGGTAACCCGAAGCCGGGATGACCCACTTGTTGTCTTCCAGATCCTTGTGGAAGACCATTTCGCCCGTTTCCGGGCACTTGATCCACAGGTTCTCCGGAACCTCCGGGCGGCGGCCAAGCATGGAATTGATCCGCGGCCGAACGTAATTAGTGATCCAGTTCAACTGTCTACTCCTGACTGGGCCGCGCGCTTATTCCGCAGCGGCAAGGCGCGACGCACGCACGCCCGTTGAAAGTCCTTTTACCAGCGTCGTAACGGCCGGCACGGTATCGGCGGTCGCCTGCCCGTCCCTGGTCAGGCTGCCCGCAATCTGGTTGACAATGGCCGAACCGACCACGACGCCATCTGCCACCGCACCGATCGCTTTTGCATGATCGGCCGTCTTGACACCAAAACCGACACAGACCGGCAGTTCCGTATGCGCCTTGATACGACCGACAGCGCCGGAGATCAACGAGGGATCGGGAAGCGCCGAACCGGTAATGCCGTTCATCGAGACGTAATAAACGAAACCTGAGGTATTTTTAAGGACAGTCGGCAGACGCTTGCCATCCGTAGTCGGCGTCGCCAGACGGATGAAGTTGATGCCGCGCGCAAGCGCCGGTATGCAGAGTTCATCGTCCATTTCCGGCGGAAGATCGACCACGATCAGGCCATCAATGCCAGCCGCCAGCGCGTCTTCCAGAAACTTTTCGACGCCATAGATATAGATCGGATTATAATAGCCCATCATCACGATCGGCGTTGCATCGTCTTGCCTGCGGAACTCGCGGGCGAGATCGAGCGTGGTCTTCAGGGTCTGGCCACCCTTCAGCGCGCGCTGGCCTGCCAGCTGGATCGCCGGACCATCCGCCATTGGGTCAGAAAAAGGTATGCCGAGTTCGATGATGTCAGCACCGGCTTCCGGCAGCGCTTTCATGATGCCGAGCGAGGTCTGGAAATCCGGGTCGCCGCCCATGAAATAGGTAATCAGGGCCGGGCGATTTTCAGCGCGCAGATCGGCGAAGCGCTTGTCCATACGTGCAGTCATGATCTTATACATCCATTCCAAGGAACTTGCTGACGGTGTGGACATCCTTGTCGCCACGGCCGGAAAGGTTCATCAGGATGATTTCATCCTTGCCCATCCTCGGGGCGCGCTTGATGACCTCGGCCAAAGCGTGGCTCGGCTCCAGAGCCGGAATGATGCCTTCAAGGCGGGTGAGCATCTGGAAGGCGTCCAGCGCCTCATGGTCCATGATCGGCACATATTCCACGCGGCCGATATCGTTCAGCCAGGAATGTTCAGGCCCGATGCCGGGATAGTCGAGACCTGCGGAAATGGAATGGCCTTCCTTGATCTGGCCGTCGTCATCCTGCAGCAGATAGGTGCGGTTGCCGTGCAGCACGCCCGGCGAACCGGCGGTGATGGAAGCGCAATGCTCGTCACCCGAAAGACCCTTGCCGCCGGCTTCGACACCGACGATGCGGACATTCTTGTCATCGAGGAAAGGATGGAAGATGCCGATGGCGTTCGATCCACCGCCCACGGCCGCCACGACCAGATCCGGCAGACGGCCTTCCGCCTCCAGCATCTGCGCCTTGGCTTCCTCACCGATGACCGCCTGGAAATCGCGAACCATTTCCGGATAGGGATGCGGGCCAGCCGCGGTGCCGATCAGATAATAGGTATCCTCGACATTGGTGACCCAGTCACGCAGAGCCTCGTTCATGGCGTCCTTGAGCGTGCCATGACCGGCCGTGACCGGCTTCACCTCAGCGCCCAGAAGCTTCATGCGGAAGACGTTTGGGGCCTGACGGGCAACATCCGTCGCGCCCATGTAAACGACGCAGGGCAGGCCGAAGCGCGCGGCAACCGTGGCGGAGGCAACGCCGTGCTGGCCGGCGCCGGTTTCCGCGATGATGCGGGTCTTACCCATGCGCTTGGCAAGCAGAATCTGGCCGAGACAATTGTTGATCTTGTGCGAGCCGGTGTGGTTCAGCTCTTCGCGCTTGAAATAGATCTTCGCGCCACCGAGTTCCGCCGTCAGGCGCTCGGCGAAATAAAGCGGGCTCGGGCGACCGGTATAGTGCGCGCCGAGATGTTTGAGTTCCGCCTGAAACGTGGGATCGGTCTTGGCCTTGTCCCATTCCGCCTGCAAATCCAGAATGAGCGGCATCAGCGTTTCGGCAACGAAGCGACCTCCGTAAATGCCGAAACGGCCGTCCTCATCGGGACCAGCACGAAAAGAATTGGGTGTTGGCGCGTCGTTCACTTCAAGCTCCCTTTGGGCCTTTCGACCAATCATTCACCACGTCAAAAAATGCGTCGATCATGGACAGATCCTTGACGCCCGGCGCACTTTCGACACCGGACGACAAATCTAGTCCGCTTGCCTTGGTTTCCGCCAGAGCCTCGGTGACATTGTCCTTGTTCAACCCTCCGGAAAGCATGTAATCGATACTTCCGTCAAGTGAGCGCAGAATGGTCCAGTCGAACGAGACGCCATTACCGCCCGGCAGGTCGGAGCCCGCCGGCGCCTTGGCATCCAGCAGAAAACGATCGGCTATTCCAATATAAGGGTCGATTTTGGCAAGATCAGCGGCATCGCGAATGGAAATCGCTTTCATGACAGGCAGGCCATAAAGCGCCTTGATGTTCAGCAGCCGTTCCGGGCTTTCACTGCCGTGCATCTGCAGGATATCCGGTCTTACGAGATCAACGATTTCATCGAGATAATCATTATCGGCATCAACGGTGACCGCGACCACCTTGGCGGCGCCACGGGCGGCTTGCGCCAGCCTGCCGGCAATATCGGGCTCGACGTTGCGCGGGCTTTTTTCAAAGAAAATAAAACCGACATGGGACGCACCGCGCCTGACGGCACGGTCCAGCGCTTCCGGTGTCTTCAATCCGCAAATCTTGATATCCGGTTTCATACCCGCGACCTGACATGAAATGCGACAAGAGTCGAGCCAAATCGCATCCATTCCCGATGGAATGTTTCACGTGAATCCAGATGGCGATCCGTGCCGCAGGTTTCAATCGAAATCGATGGCGTGAAGTTTGGAACCGTGGCGTTTCAGCCAGTCCTTGGCCTCATTGGTGTGCGGGCACAGTTTTTCACACAAGGCCCAGAATTTCGGACCGTGGTTCATTTCGCTTAGATGCGCGACCTCATGGGCGGCGAGATAATCAATGACCTGTTCCGGGGCCATGACGATACGCCAGGAAAAGCTCAAATTTCCATCATGGGAACAGGAGCCCCAGCGGCTGCGTGTATCCTTCATGCTGATGGACCGCACCGGCCGGCCGGCAGCGCTGGCATGAACGGCGACAAGCCGTTCGAGATCGGCCTTCGCTTCCTTTTTCAGGAATGTCGCGATGCGTCGTCTCAGATGTTCCGGCGCGCCGCTGACTTTCAGAACGGAGACACCATCGATGTCTTTCGCGATATGTGTCAGCCCTCGCAGGCTGCCGGTATGGTCAATGCGGTGGGATATGCCCCTGATATCGATGGTAGCGCCTGGACGCAAACCGTCATCGGGGCTGAACTTCAAAAGCTTGCCTTCCAGCCAGCCCTGATGCCTCTCGAGAAAATCATCCACCTGGCGGTGATGCAGGCCCATGGGGATCGTCAGTTTCAGCGCCCGACCGCCCGGTTCGATGCGCAAGGTGATGCGCGTGGCCCGCGGATTTTCCCTGACCGTGATCGGCACCTGCCGGCCCGCCACTGCGACGGTGCGCTGGCTCGGAGCAACCTTCTTTGGCGCCGGTGACTTCAGGGATTTTCTGAGGAGCGAAAACATGGACCCTTCATAGCCGATTCGTCCGTCCGTTGGCCACGCAAATGCGCGGCACCACCCGCCATCTTACCCTAGGCAGTCTGATGCTTGCGGATGAAATCCAGCATGCGCGGCACGATTTCCTTGCGGAAACGCGAACCGTTGAAGACGCCATAGTGGCCGACATCAGGCTGCATGTAGTGGGCGCGCTTGTTTTCGGGGAGGTTACTGCAAAGATCATGGGCGGCCTTTGTCTGGCCGACGCCCGAAATATCGTCATTCTCCCCTTCCACAGTGAACAATGCAACATTGCGAATGGCGGCGGGATCGACCGCCCTGCCCCGATGCTGCATCTTTCCTTTCGGGAGCGCATGGTCGATGAAGACCGTTTCCACCGTCTGCAGATAGAACTCCGCCGTCAGATCCATGACAGCAAGATATTCATCGTAAAATTCGCGGTGCTTTTCGGCGGAATCGCCGTCATTCTTGACGAGGTTGAGGTAAAAATCCTTATGCGCCGTCATGTGCTTGTCGACGTTCATCGACATGAAACCGGAGAGTTGCAGAAAGCCGGGATAGACATTGCGGCCGAAGGCGGGCTGCGGCCACGGCACCTGCATGACGACATTGTCGCGGAACCATTCGATTGGCTTCGCCGTGGCGAGACCATTGACGGCTGTGGGATTGATGCGCGTATCGATCGGACCGCCCATCAGCGTCATGGATGCCGGTGCAAATTTATCGCCATCGGCCTCCATAAGCGAAACGGCGGCCAGAACAGGCACGGACGGTTGACAGACGGCGACCACATGCGCCCCCGGACCTATCTCGCGCAGCATCTCGGTGACATAACTGATGTAATCGTCGAGATCGAAGGTCCCATCACTCACCGGCACCATGCGGGCATCGACCCAATCGGTAATGTAAATATCTGCCGAAGGCAGCAAGGCCTCCACGGTGCCGCGCAGCAATGTGGCATAATGGCCGGACATCGGCGCAACCAGCAGCACCTTCGGCTCGGGCCGGCGGGCAGGATCGATTTCTTTTTTGAAATGAACGAGATTGCAGAACGGACGCGACCAGACGGTCTCTGCGGCAACGTCGACGGTCTCGCCATCGACAATAGTCGTGGCAAGGCCGAATTCCGGCTTGACATAACGGCGCGTCAGGCGTTCGAAAACCTCGAAGCCGGCATCGAGGCTTCTTCCGAAAGCCGTGCTGGAAAGCGGGTTCATAGGATTGTTGCAGGCCTGGCGCATCATATCGGCACCGGCACGCAGCGGCGCCATGGCCGCATGGTTCATTTCATAGAGGTGGTAGAACACTGATGACGCCTCCCTCGCGATCACGCTCTTTTTTTCAACCATAGCAGCTTTTCGCAGGTGCACAAAATCGAAGGCGCCGGCGGTTTCCCGCCAGCGCCTCACTTTCCGTTGAACGCTGTGGCGATCAGATGTCGGCGACGAAGGTCTGCTTCTGGGAACCGAGACCCTCGATACCGAGTTCCACGACATCACCAGCCTTCAGGTAACGCGGCGGCTTCAGGCCCATGCCGACGCCGGGAGGGGTGCCGGTGGAAATGACATCGCCGGGATGCAGCGACATGAACTGGCTGAGATAGGAGACAACGTGGGCAACGCCGTACACCATGGTCTTGCTGGAGCCGTTCTGCATGGTCTGGCCGTTCACCTTCAGCCACATGCCGAGGTTCTGCGGGTCAGTAATTTCCTCTTTCGTTACCAGCCAGGGGCCGATGGGGCCAAAGGTGTCGCAGGACTTGCCCTTGGTCCACTGGCCGGCACGCTCCGTCTGGAAGGCGCGTTCGGAAACATCGTGCGAAACGCAATAGCCGGCAACGTAGTCGAGAGCATCGGCTTCCGAGACATATTTGGCGGTCTTGCCGATAACAACGCCGAGCTCGACTTCCCAGTCGGTCTTTTCAGAACCGCGCGGAATAGTGACGTTGTCATTCGGACCGACGATGGCCGAGGTCGCCTTCATGAAAATGACCGGTTCCGGCGGTACGGTGGCACCCGTTTCGGCGGCATGGTCGGAGAAATTGAGGCCGATGCAGATGAATTTTCCGGTTCCCGCAACGCAGGCGCCGATGCGATCTTCATTCAGGACCGGAAGCGTGCTCAGATCGATCGCGGCGATCTTTTTGAGGCCCTCGGGAGAAATGGCGTCGCCGCCGATATCTTTCACATGGGCGGACAGATCGCGGACTTTTCCTTCCGCGTCGAGGATTGCAGGTTTTTCCTGGCCGGGCTGGCCAACACGCATCAATTTCATGGAACTCTCTCCCGGTTGTCAGACAAGGTGATGCATATATGAACGATGCATTCATACTTGTCACCCCTTGACTACGCCAAGTTTCGAAAAATACCTTTTCCCTCCCGGCAATCAAAAGGACATAGCCCGTGACGAACAGCAATTCCCGGCAATCCGAATATCCCGTCGATCCCCTCTTTCTCGATCGCTGGTCTCCGCGCGCCTTCGACGGCGGCGCCATGCCGCATGAGCATCTGCTAACCATTCTGGATGCGGCGCACTGGGCGCCTTCCGCCTCCAACTATCAGCCATGGCGGTTTGTCTATGCGCACAAGGACAGCGAAGACTGGCCGCTTTTCGTGGAACTGCTGGTGGAGGGAAACCAGCGCTGGGCTAAAAACGCCTCTGTGCTGCTCTTCGTCATTTCCCGCGACCATAACATCTCGCGCGACGGTGAGAAAAAACCATCCGCGACCCATTCCTTCGATGCCGGTGCGGCCTGGTTTTCGCTTGCCATGCAGGCGCATCTGCTCGGTTACCACGCTCACGGCATGGCCGGCATCTTGAAAGACCAGATCGTTGAGAGGTTGAATATTCCAGAAGGCTACAAGGTGGAGGCCGGGGTCGCCATCGGCACGTTGACCGACAAGTCCGTTCTTCCTGACGATCTGGCGGAACGGGAAGTACCGAGCAAGCGTCTGCCGCTTTCAGACGTGGCTTTTGAAGGACGCTTCACGGGCAAGACCGACTGATTTCAGCTTGTCCGCACAGAACAAAAGGCCCGGCGGTCAATTTCCGCCGGGCCTTTTGTTAAAGTTTCGTTTCACGTGAATCGTTACGCGAAACGCTCCACAAGGTTAAATGTCGAGGTTTGCAACGCTCAGCGCATTTTCCTGGATAAAGTCGCGGCGCGGCTCCACTTCGTCACCCATCAGGCGGGCAAACAGGCCGTCGGCATCGGTCGCATCGTTGACCTTGACCTGCAGAAGCGAGCGGACGTTGGCATCAAGCGTCGTTTCCCAAAGCTGCTCGGCATTCATTTCGCCGAGGCCCTTGTAACGCTGCATGGAAAGACCCTTGCGGCCGGCGGCGAAAATCGCATCCAGAAGCGCACGGGGGCCTGGCAGTTCCATGGTGCCGTCCTTGCGTTGCAGAACCGGCGGCGTCACGTAGATGTCGCGCGTGCGGGCTGCGAGCTGATCGATATGACGGGCATCGGCCGAACCGATGAGACCCATATCCAGCGTCGAAACTTCCTTGACGCCGCGAACCATACGCTCGAAGCGCAGGCCGCCATCATCCAGCACCGTGCCGGACCAGCCGCGTTCGGTCTCTTCCGCAATCATGTCGAGACGCCGCGCCACTTCGGCAACGGTTTCTTCAGCCCGGGCGGCATTGGCCGAAAGCTCGGGGTTCAGCGCGCCGGCAATGGCGGCCTGTTCCACGATCGAGCGGCTGTAACGCGAATGCAGCCCGTCGATCAGGGAGCGCATGCGCACCGCATCCAGAATGACTTCGCGAAGATCGGCGCCGACACGCACTTCGCCAGAGCCGAGGGTCAGCGATGCTTCCTCGATACCCATGGAGATGAGGTACTCTTCCAGCGCCTTTTCATCCTTGAGGTACTGCACGGATTTGCCACGCGTGACCTTATAAAGCGGCGGCTGGGCGATATAGAGATGGCCGCGCTCGATCAGTTCCGGCATCTGCCGGAAGAAGAAAGTCAAGAGCAGGGTACGGATGTGAGCGCCGTCGACGTCAGCATCCGTCATGATGATGATCTTGTGGTAACGCAGCTTGTCGGCGTTGAATTCGTCCTTGCCGATGGACGTGCCAAGTGCCGTGATCAGCGTGCCGATTTCCTGGCTGGACAGCATCTTGTCGAAACGGGCGCGTTCGACATTGAGGATCTTGCCTCGCAGCGGCAGGATCGCCTGGGTTTCGCGTGAGCGGCCCTGCTTGGCCGAACCGCCAGCGGAGTCACCCTCAACGAGGAAAAGTTCGGATTTCGCCGGATCGCGCTCGGAGCAGTCGGCAAGCTTGCCGGGCAGAGAAGCGATATCGAGCGCACCCTTGCGGCGCGTCAGTTCGCGCGCCTTGCGGGCGGCTTCGCGGGCGACCGCCGCTTCCACCACCTTGCCGACGAGGATTCTCGCGTCGGACGGATGTTCTTCCAGCCAGGTGGAGAGCGCTTCATTGACGAGGCTTTCCACGACCGGGCGCACTTCAGACGAAACGAGCTTGTCTTTCGTCTGCGAGGAAAACTTGGGGTCGGGAACCTTGACAGAAAGAATGGCCGTCAGACCTTCGCGGCAGTCCTCACCCTGCAGGCTTACCTTTTCCTTTTTCAGGATGCCGGAAGTTTCGGCATAGGAGGTGACCTGACGGGTCAACGCCGCGCGGAAACCGGCCATATGGGTGCCGCCGTCGCGCTGGGGAATGTTGTTGGTAAAACAAAGCACATTCTCGTGGTAACTGTCGTTCCACCAGAGCGCGACCTCAACCGTAATGCCGTCCTTTTCGCCCTTGATGGCGACAGGCTTGTCCACCAGCGGCTTCTTGGCGCGGTCGAGATAACGGACGAAGGCTTCGAGGCCGCCATCATACAGAAGCTCTTCCTGCTTGATATCAGAATGGCGCTTGTCGGTGAGCAGGATGCGCACGCCGGAATTCAGGAATGCGAGCTCGCGCAGGCGATGCTCCAGCGTTCCATAATCATAGTCCGTCATGGTGAAGGTTTGCGGGCTCGCGAGGAATGTGACTTCCGTGCCCGAGCGGCCTTCATATTCGCCAATGACGGAAAGCGGCGCATCGGCAACGCCATGGGTGAAGCCGATTTCATGCAGCTTGCCATTGCGGCGGATTCTGAGCTTCAGCCAGACGGAAAGCGCATTGACCACCGACACGCCCACACCATGCAGGCCGCCCGAAACCTTATAGGAGTTCTGGTCGAATTTACCGCCAGCATGCAGCTGGGTCATGATGACTTCGGCGGCAGAAACGCCTTCGGAAGAATGGATGTCGGTCGGAATGCCGCGTCCGTTATCCGTCACCGTCACGGAGCCATCGGCGTTCAGCGTCACCGTCACCAGATCGGCATGACCGGCGAGAGCCTCATCGATGGCGTTGTCGACGACTTCATAGACCATGTGATGCAGGCCGGAACCGTCATCGGTATCGCCGATATACATGCCGGGCCGTTTGCGCACGGCATCAAGGCCCTTGAGAACCTTGATCGAATCGGCTCCATATTCCGCATTCGCGCCGACTTCGCTTGACGATGTTTCGGTCATAAGTACTCTTTCCAAAGTTTTCCTGGCCAGGTTTCCAGTGAGAAGGCCTGAAGCCAGCGAATCACTCAAATCCGACATGCGACTATAGAAATTCTACACCCAATCCCAAAGGCCGCATGCTTCAGGATGCTGAATAAAGCAGGGGATAGAGGGGTTTCAATCGCAAGAACGGCTTTTTTGCAGCAAGGCTGACAGTTCCTCTACCACACTCGGCGGCAGCTTGCGAATATCCCGTGCGAGACGGTTGGCGAAAGCCGTATATTGCGGCGGCAGGCCGACGGTGTCGATCACCACTTTCGGGTCGGACGAGCCGGCCAGAAAGAACAATTCCTCCGCCTCGTCCCAGATGATGTTGAAATATCCGGCGATGCGCTGCAGCAGATCGAAGCTCGGCTTTCCACGCTTGCCATGCTCGAGCGCCGAAAGATAAGCCGGCGACACGCCGATAGCGGCGGCCATTTGTTTCTGCGTCACGCCCTTGCGTTCACGAAGCTGCCGCACTGCCTCCGCAAAGGGCGTCATGACTTTTCACCCCGCCGACGCGCCAGCCGCACATAAAGAGCGCCGTCGCCGCCGTGATTGGCGGATGCATCCTCATAGGATGAAATCAGGTGGCGGTATTCCGGTTTGGAAAACCACATGGGCACCGCCCTTTTCAACGCGCCATCGCTACCAATGGAACGACCCTTGCCCGTTATGACGAGCACATGCCTGAGACCACGTTCATGCGCGCGCAACAGAAAATCAAGCAGCACCGCATGGGCTTCGCTCTGGAACATACCGTGCAGATCGATCCGCCCTTCCAGCGGTAGCCGGCCACGGGTGAGCTTGCGCTTGACCGGTTTTTCCATCGGCTGATGAATTTTCGGCTTTTTGTCCGGAGCCGCTGATGGCGGCTCGGCCGGCTCTGCAAGCATGCGCGGAAAGCTGCTTTTGCCGGTCTGGGAAACCTCGGGTTCAACCAGAGGCTCCTCCATGTCCTCGAAAGCCAGCAAATCTTCCAGTCTGCCGGAGATCGGCCGCGTGGTTTTTGCGACCTTTCCCCACAGAATGCGTTCTTCCTTGCCGAGCTTGCGACTGCTCTTCATCACCGATACCTCTCCGCAGCAACCCGCGGTATCAGTATATAAAAGTCGGCCTCATTGCGCACCGTACCGGCAAGCTCTCCTGCTTCGAAACCGGAGCCGGTGAAGATATCGCCACGGGCCGGGCCGACAATGGCTGAACCCGTATCGAGCGCCAGCATAAGCCGCGCAAAAGGTTTTCCGTCATCGAGATGAGTTAGCGACGGTGAATGGATAAAGAAGGGAAGCCCGAACGTGTGGATGAGCCTGTCCACTGCAAGCGCGCGCCCGGCGACAAGCGGCACCTTTGCGGCGGCGATCGGCCCCATATCCTGATCTACGACATCCGCCTCCCGGAAAAAAATATAGGAGCGGTTATGCCATAGCACTCCATCCACCTTGTCGGGATGGTCAGCGAGCCATTTGCGGATCGTCTGCATTGACACGGTTTTCGGATCAAGTTCTCCGCGATCGAGAAGCAGACGGCCAATCGGGGAAAAAGCATGCCCGGCCTTGGCCGCATAGGTAATGCGCTTTACCGCGCCGTCAGGAAAAACCAGACGTGCCGCCCCCTGCACATGGACGAAAAACAGGTCGACCTTCGATCTCGCCCAGGCAATCTCAAGGCCCCTGCCCTCCAGAAGCCCTTCATCGATCGCCTGGCGGTCGGGATAATAGGAGATACCGTCCTTACCCGCCCTGCCGAAAGCATAGGAAGGATCGAAACCGGCAGGCCGATTGGTATCGTCGATATCCACCAGTTCTGGCGGCCGGCGGTAAATCGGATAACGCCAGATGTCGTCGGGTTCAGATGACACTTCCAGTTCGGGTTCGTAAAAGGCGGTTACGAAACCGCTTTTTCCCGGAGCCGAAGAAATCCTGAAAGGCACGCAATTGGTTTCGAAAAATCGGCGCGCCTGCTCCGGACTGTTTGCTGGGTTTTTCTCCGCACTATCCAGAAGCGAAACCAGTTCCGCTGCCGTGACCCCGAGCGCGCCGGTCCTGTAGGGTTTTGCGTTCCTAAGGTGCGACAGGATTGTCGCCATCGCCGGAAAAAGCTTGCCCGGATCGTCTTGCCGCCATCCGGGCAGGTCGCTGAAAGAAACTTCCTCGATCGAAAAAGGTGCGGTCATTGCTCGGATTCGGTGGCGATCAGCTTCCAGTTCGGATCACGCGAGCGGATATCGCGCGAGAAGGTCCAGATATCATCCACCTCCGCTACCGCATCCGGATCGCCATCCACCAGCTTGCCATCCTTGTCATAGGTCGCCGAAATCAGCTGGCTGATGATCCTCAACGTGATCTGCACTTCGGAATCGCGCACACCGGCCTGGGTAATATCTGCTTTCTCGATGCCCACGAAGGTGGACTTCACCACCTCGCCACGACCTTCACGCTCGGAAATCGCCGCTTCGAAACCATCGAAAACCTCCTTCGACAGAAGGTTCTTGAGCGTCTTGCGATCCCCATCGGCAAAACCCATGACGATCATTTCATAAGCCATGCGAGCGCCGTTCAGGAATTCCTTGGGACCGAAGGACGGGTCCCTGGTCATCACCTCACGCAACGATGCGTTGAGCGGCGTATCGACGGGCGCCAGCGCATCCGCCTCGGCAAAGCGGTTCTCATCATCTGCCTCGGTGCGTTTCGGCAAGGTCACGACCTTGTTATCGTCTGCAACGGGCCCCTTTGCCACATTTCGCGGGCTATAGGGGTCGAATGGCGGCTTCTCATTGCCCGTGCGGCGGCCAAGGACACTGCGCAACTGAAAGAAGATCAGCACCGCTGCAACGAGAAAAAACAATGTGATAAAGTCGCTAAAGCCCATCTTTTACCAAAACCGCCATTTAAATTCGAAAACCTCACCATCATATAGTCTGCATCTTATCATCATTCAAATGTGCAGATTCAATCATCGGTGTCCCGGGAACCGGCAATCTGCCAGAGATGCACACGCAAGGCTAGAAGATGCGTTTTTCCTTTCTCCCCATCGTCATCCTGATGATGCCCATTCTCGAAATTGCCGGCTTCATTATCGTCGGTAAAGCGATCGGCTTGTGGCTGACATTGGCGCTTGTCCTGTTCACGTCGTTTCTGGGGCTCCTGATCCTGCGTCTCGGCGGCATCGGCATGGTGAGAAACCTTCAGGATGCGGGCCGTACCGGCGCGCAGCCGGCGGATGAGCTGGTGAATGGAGCCATGCGCGTCGTTGCCGGGATCCTGCTTATCATTCCCGGCTTCATTACCGACATTCTCGGCCTTCTGCTTCTGTCGCCGGTCGTACGGCGTTTTTTCTGGAAAGCCTTCGGACCGCGGGTCGTCGTTGCGGGTTCGTTTAGGCGGCCCGGCCAGCAAGCCGGTCCTCAGCCCGGTGATTTTTCCGGCTTTCGTAATGGTCCGGGACATGCCGGCAATTCGAAGGTGGTGGATCTTGATGAAGAGGAGTTTCACCGCGAGGAGCCAAAGGGTTCCCCATGGTCGCGCAAACCTGATGATCGCGACCTGCCCAAACCCTGATCCCGGGCGGAATGGATCACCATGACCCGATCACGAAGGGTTGTAAGCCCCCGGTCGAAATGATAGACCGCCTTCCACGAATTCACGCCGTGAGGAAACGTAATGACCGCTGAAAATGGTGCACAGGGCGCAGTAAGTCCTTCCCTCAACATTCTTGCCCAGTACATCAAGGATCTTTCCTTCGAAAATCCGGGTGCTCCCCGTTCGCTTCAGGCCCGTGAGAATGCGCCTTCGATCAACATCAATGTCAATGTCAACGCAAACCCGATCTCCGGCTCGGATTTCGACGTTGTCCTGACACTGAATGCGGAAGCCAAGGATGGCGACAAGGTCCTGTTTGCGGCCGAGCTGGTTTATGGCGGCGTGTTCCGCATTGCCGGCTTCCCGCAGGAACATATGCTGCCGGTACTCTTCATCGAGTGCCCGCGGCTGCTGTTCCCCTTCGCCCGCCAGATCATCGCCGACGTCACCCGCAATGGCGGCTTCCCGCCGCTGATGATCGACCCGATCGATTTCGCGCAGATGTTTGCGCAGCGCGTTGCCGAAGAACAGGCCAAGGCCCAGGTTCAGGCTGTACCGAACTAAGCGGCGCCCAACGTCCTGCATTGCAGATAAAACAAAACCCGGGTTCTTCGCCCGGGTTTTTCTTTGGCCAGAGTACCATTTCAACGCCTCAGCAGGCGTCAATTCTGGTAGCGGTTCCAGATTGCCTTGTCGCCCATGCCGAGAACGAGCTTGCCATGGGCCGCGACCGTTTCCGCATCCAGTCTTGAGGGCAAGGGGCTCGGCCGTTGCAGCGGCTCAAGCGGCACATCGTCCTCGATGACAATAGTTTCCTGCTTGGCGGCGGAACCGAAACCGAGCGCCGTCTGACGTCCGCCGATCATTTCAATATAGACTTCGGCCAGCAGTTCGGAGTCGAGAAGCGCGCCGTGCTTGGTACGGTGGGAATTATCGATACCGTAACGCCGGCAAAGCGCATCCAGCGAGTTCGGCCCCATGGGGTGCTTGCGGCGGGCAAGCGAAAGCGTGTCCGTCACCAGCTCGGCGGACACCGGTTCGATGCCGAGGCGTGCGAATTCCGCGTTGATGAAACCCATGTCGAATGTGGCATTGTGCGCCACCCAGCGCGCACCATCGAAGAAGTCGCGAATCTGGTCGACGACTTCGGCGAATTTCGGTTTGTCTTTCAGAAACTCGTCGGTAATGCCGTGAACGGCAAGCGCGTCGGGATGAACCTTGCGATCTTCCGGGCTGATATAGAGATGCAGCGTGCGGCCGGTAGGAAAGTGGTTGATCAGCTCGATACCGCCGATTTCAATCACACGGTCCAGCTTCGATTCAAGGCCCGTGGTTTCCGTATCGAAAATGATCTCACGCATTCATCTCTCCGCGGCGCGACTCAGCGGCCAGTTTCTGCAATATCTCTCTTACCTGATCCCGTGCTGCTTCGACACCACTTCCGGAATCGACGATAAAATCGGCGCGCCGGCGCTTCTCCGCATCGGGCGTCTGTCGCGCGAGGATCATTTCGAATTTCTCTTCCGTCATGCCGGGTCGGGACAAAACCCGCTCTCGCTGAATCTCCGGCGCACAACTTACCACCACGACTTTATCGACGCGGCTTTCCGCACCGGTTTCGAACAGCAGGGGAATATCGAGGAGGGCGAATTGCCGATCGTCTTTCCTTGCCGCCGCCAGAAAGGCTTCCTGCCTCTTGCGCACCAGCGGATGCACGATCTCTTCCAGTCTACCAAAATTAGCCGGATTCTCCCGCAAGACATCGCCGAGTTTCTGCCTGTCCACTACACCGGAAACGGTGGTACCCGGAAAGGCTGCCTCAATCAGCGGAGCGGCTTCGGTCCGGTATAGCCCATGCACGACCTCATCCGAATCGAGAACCGGAACCCCTTCCCCCGCGAACAGCTTGGCGGTCGTCGTTTTCCCCATTCCAATCGAGCCGGTGAGACCGATGACGATCATCAATGTTTCTCCATGTCCTTGATGATGAGAGAACGCAGGGTTTCATCGACCTCAGGCATTTTGCCGAACCATCGCCTGAAACCGGGTTTTGCCTGATGAAGCAACATGCCTAGTCCGTCGACTGTCGCAAAGCCCTGCTCTTGCGCCATTTTCAGGATCGGGGTCTTTAAAGGCACATAGACGATATCGGTCACGACGGCCTGGGCGGCCAGCGGCGAAAAATCAAGACGCGGCGCTTCTGTTCCATCCATGCCGAGCGATGTCGTGTTCACGAAAAGCCCAGCGCCCTGCATAACCTCATGAAGCGCTGCCTGGGGATGGGAAAAGACCCGCGGTCCAAAACGGTCGGCCAGTTCACGCGCACGTTCGACGGTACGATTGAGGACGTGGATCTCGGCAATACCGCGATCACGCAGGGACTGAATGACTGCCCGGCTTGCGCCGCCGGCACCCAAAACCACCGCCCGCTCGGTCTTGTCCCAGCCCGGATGACGCTCGTCGAGATTGGCGACGAAACCGTAACCATCCGTATTGGTAGCACGAAGACTGCCCTCCTCCATCCAGACAGTGTTGGCGGCACCGAGTTCTTCCGCCAGAGCATCGGGTTTATCTGCCAGCCGATAGGCCGCTTCCTTATGGGGAATAGTGACATTGCCGCCGATGGGTGCGCCCGGCTTGCCTTCCTTCAGCACTGCAATGAAATTCGTGAAATCATCAGGAGAGACTTCAACGGCCTTATACGAACCGGCAATCCCGAATTTCTTCAACCAGTAAGAATGGATAATAGGCGACCGCGAATGCTTGATCGGGTAACCGACAACGAAGGCATTTATGGTTAATGTTTCACGTGAATCAGCCATCGATGACATCCATGTCGCGCAGTTTCGATAAAAGCGGCAGAAGCGGCAGACCTAGAATGGTGAAATAATCGCCCTCGATTGAGGTGAATAGCTGGATTCCCTCTCCCTCAAGCTGGTAGGCACCGACACTGCTCAAGGCCTTTTCGCCCACCCGTTGCAGGTGACGGGAGACAAATTCTGCACTTAATGTTCGAACGCCTAGCTCGGCGCTGGAAACCGTCTGCCACACCACCTCGCCATGTCGGACGAGAACGGCAGCGCTGTTAAGGCGATGCACCTTGCCGGATAATGAGAGCAGATGCGCCTTGGCCTCCGTCATGGTTTTTGGCTTGTGATAGACACGGGCACCAAGCGCCATGGTCTGGTCGCAGCCGAGAACCAGTGCTTCCGGATGGAGCGCGCCGACCGCAAGAGCCTTGGCCTTGGCAAGTTCCAGTGCAACCTCTTCCGGGCTGGCGCCGTCTCGTTCCAGCTGTTCATCGAGCGCACGCTCGTCAATATCGGCCGGAATTGCCGAAAATGTCAGCCCCGCATTGCGCATCAGCATCTGACGGGATGCGCTGGACGAGGCGAGGATCAACTCTTGTTTCATCGACTGTCTGCTCCGAATGGTGCGATCCGGATTATCGCGTCCTCGAGCGGAGGGCAAGGATCGCGGCGGCCGTTTCCTCGATGGAGCGGCGTGTGACATCGATCAGCGGCCAATTATTGCGGGCGCAGAGCGCGCGCGCATATTTCAGCTCTTCCATGATGGTGGCGCGATCCGTGTAACGCCCGCTGTCAAATCCGCCCGTCGCGCCCAGCTCCCGATTTTCACGCACCTGCGATATGCGATCCGATGTCGCGACCAGGCCCACAATCAGCGGCCGGGTGGCGGCATAGAGGCTTTCGGGCAGCGGTACATTGGGAACAACAGGAATATTGGCGGTCTTTATTCCCCTGTTGGCGAGATAGATACTGGTTGGTGTTTTCGATGTGCGGCTGATGCCGATGATGACAATATCAGCCTCGTCATAGGTCTCCGGCATTTGCCCATCGTCATGATCCATGGCGAAATTAAGCGCCTCGATCCGGGCAAAATAATCCGCGTTCAACGCGTGCTGCGCGCCAACCCGCCGTCTGGAGGGCGCCCCGAGATAGGTCTGGAAGATGCCTATGATCGGTTCCAGGACATTGACGCACGGCACACCGATCGCATGGCACCGCAGATCCAGAAACTCCGCCAGTTGTTGATCGACGATTGTATAGAGAACGATGCCCGGTTCCTTGTCGATGAGGTCGACCACCTGCGCGAGCTGTTTCTGGTTGCGGATCATCGGATAAACATGTTCCACCGGCATTGAGGCGTGGAACTGGGCCGAAACAGCGCGACCGGCCGACATCAGAGTCTCACCCGTTGAGTCCGAAATCAGGTGCAGATGGAAGAAGCTTTTTTTGTTCTCCACGCTGTTTTTCTCCCGCTGTTGATAAACCGGGACAAATCCCCGAATTGCCCTGCGGGCCGAACCGCGCCGTGAATAAAGTGGTGTTTTTCCACAATCCGCAAGTGGCTTCAATCATCGCCGGCGCGCCTGTGAATTATTTGAAGAATGTGGAGTTGTTTAAAAACTCTCCCCAGATTATCCACAGACATGCGGTTTTCTGTCTCAGCTATAACTAAATGAAATAATTCAATAAATTTCCGTTTTCCGGATTATTCTCAAACCATCACATCGATGATATCCTCAGTCGTCAGACAGACACTGCGACTGCGGCATTTCGACTGGAATGATTTTAATCCTTGCTACCCACAGACTCTAAGAAATAGAAAATCTTTTAAATCTCTTTGATTTTATTTTTTAGAAGCTGGGTGTGATGAGCGAACGCAAGGTTATGACAGTGTTGAACGGGCAGACGGTCACACCGCCGCCCATTTGGCTGATGCGACAGGCAGGGCGCTATCTTCCCGAGTATCGGGAAACGCGGAAGAGTGCCGGAAGTTTCCTCGACCTCTGTTATAATCCCGAGTTGGCGACGGAGGTTACTCTCCAGCCCATTCGCCGGTTCGGGCTCGATGCCGCAATTCTCTTTTCCGATATTCTGGTGATACCCGACGCGCTCCACCGCAACGTCTCTTTCAGCGAAGGCAAAGGTCCTGCCATGGACCCGATCGATGTCAGTGGTATCGAGAAGCTGGATGCCGCAAATGTCATGGCGCATCTTTCGCCCGTTTTCGAAACCGTCTCCCGTTTGCGTAAGACCTTGCCGGAGGAAACGACGCTTCTCGGCTTTTGCGGCGCGCCCTGGACGGTTGCGACCTACATGATCGCGGGACATGGAACACCGGATCAGGCTCCGGCGCGGCTGTTCGGTTATCAGGAGCCGGCCGCTATGGAAAAGCTACTGGCTTTTCTTGCCGATGTTTCCGCCGATTATCTGGTGGCGCAGATCGACGCCGGCGCCGATGCGGTTCAGATTTTCGATTCCTGGGCCGGTGTGCTCGGTGAGAAGGAATTCGAGGACTATGCGATAAAGCCGGTCGCCCGCATTATAGCATCGGTGCGCGCCCGCCGGCCCTCGGCAAAGATCATCGCCTTCGCCAAAGGAGCTGGTTATCTTCTCAAAGATTATCGCCGCAAGACGGGCGCCGACGCCATCGGGCTGGATTGGTCTGTGCCGCTCGGTTTTGCCAGAGACTTGCAGAAAGAAGGCCCGGTACAGGGCAATCTGGACCCCATGCTGATGGTGGCGGGCGGCAAGGCCTTGCAGGATGGCATCGATGCCGTGCTGCAGGCGCTGGGACAGGGTCCGCTGATCTTCAATTTGGGCCATGGCATTACACCCCAGGCCGACCCGGAAAACGTGACCCGGCTGGTGCAGCGCGTGCGCGGCAGCGGAGCAGGGGCATGAGCGACGAAAAACAAACCTCCTCCCCTTCCGGCAACCGGGCGGCTTTGCGCGCCGGCATCGCGCTTGGTGTCTTTGCCGCTTTCGTCGCGCTGTTATTTTATGCCGATCCGGCCGATCTTTATCTCTGGATCAAGGCGCTGCATATCATCGCCGTGATTTCCTGGATGGCGGCAATTTTTTACCTGCCGCGGCTTTTCATCTACCACACCGATGCGCCCGCCGGTTCGCAGCAATCCGAAACCTTCAAGGTCATGGAGCGGCGGCTGATCAAGGTCATCATGAACCCGGCAATGATGATATCCTGGACGTTGGGGCTTTATCTCGCATGGTCGGTTTATGGTTTTTCCGGCGGCTGGCTGCATGCGAAAATCGGGCTGGTGGTGCTTTTGACCGCGACGCATGTTTATTTCACCCGCAGCGCGAAGCGTTTTGCGCGGGATGAAAATACAAGACCTGCCCGTCACTGGCGGTTGATGAACGAAGTTCCGACCGTACTGATGATCCTGATTGTCATACTTGTGGTTGTGAAACCCTTCGGTTAAGACGATGCGACGATAAATTTCGCGGAATTCGTGCTTTCCTCTTGCAGCGGCCGTGTTCAATCGCTATTTTCGGACCACTCATCTTCGTGGCATGTGAATTATTCAGTCATCTGCGGTATCTCCCACAGAATCTGATTCGCGAACACGCCCTCCCCCAAATTACATTATCAAACGGTCTTTCCTTCATGGCTGAAATGAAGCTTCAGGAACTTAAGAGCAAATCGCCTACCGACTTGCTGACTTTTGCTGAATCCCTGGAAGTTGAAAATGCGAGCACCATGCGCAAGCAGGAGCTTATGTTCGCAATCCTCAAGGTTCTCGCGAGCCAGGACATCGAAATAATCGGCGAAGGCGTCGTTGAAGTCCTGCAGGACGGTTTCGGGTTCCTGCGGTCCGCAAATGCAAACTATCTGCCCGGTCCGGACGATATCTATATTTCGCCCTCGCAGATCCGCCGGTTCTCGCTGAAGACCGGTGATACCGTCGAAGGCCCGATCCGCGGCCCCAAGGAAGGTGAGCGTTATTTCGCACTTCTCAAGGTCAACACGATCAATTTCGACGATCCCGAAAAGATCCGCCACAAGGTTCACTTCGACAATCTCACGCCGCTCTACCCGAATGAGCGCTTCAAGATGGAACTGGATGTTCCGACCTCCAAGGACCTGTCGTCGCGTGTGATCGACCTCGTCGCGCCGCTCGGCAAGGGCCAGCGCGGCTTGATCGTGGCGCCGCCGCGCACGGGTAAGACTGTTCTGCTGCAGAACATCGCCCATTCCATCACGGCAAACCATCCGGAATGCTACCTGATCGTTCTCCTGATCGATGAGCGTCCGGAAGAAGTGACCGACATGCAGCGTTCCGTGAAGGGCGAGGTTGTTTCCTCCACCTTTGACGAGCCGGCAGTCCGTCACGTGCAGGTCGCTGAGATGGTCATCGAAAAGGCGAAGCGTCTGGTCGAACACGGCCGCGACGTTGTCATCCTGCTCGATTCCATCACCCGTCTTGGCCGGGCCTACAACACGGTCGTTCCCTCCTCCGGCAAGGTCCTGACCGGTGGTGTGGACGCCAATGCCCTGCAGCGCCCGAAGCGTTTCTTCGGTGCTGCCCGTAATATCGAGGAAGGCGGCTCGCTGACGATTATAGCCACGGCGCTGATCGATACCGGTAGCCGTATGGACGAAGTCATCTTCGAAGAATTCAAGGGTACCGGTAACTCGGAAATCGTGCTAGACCGCAAGGTTGCCGACAAGCGTATCTTCCCGGCGCTGGATATTCTCAAATCCGGTACGCGTAAGGAAGACCTGCTGGTGCCGCGCCAGGATCTGCAGAAGATTTTCGTTCTTCGCCGTATTCTCGCGCCGATGGGAACGATGGACGCCATCGAATTCCTGATCGACAAGCTGAAGCAGACAAAGACCAATTCCGATTTCTTCGAATCGATGAATACCTGATCCGAACTTTTAGCCGGATTCATCACAAAATCTGTAGAGCCGTATCCGTTCACTCGGATGCGGCTTGACTGTTTTAGACAGAGGTAAATGATGGCAGCTTCCGCCGATACGATCTATGCGCTTTCCAGCGGTGCCTTGCCGGCTGGCGTCGCTGTTCTCAGGATCAGCGGGTCAGGGGCTTTTGATGCCATGAAAATGCTGACGGGTCGGGAGCTTCCATCACCACGAAAGGCCACACTCTGCTCGATTCGGAATCGAAATAATGAGGTGATCGACCAGGCGCTGGTAATCGCCTTTCCAGCGCCTAATTCTTTTACCGGCGAGGATTGCGTCGAAATTCATAGCCACGGCAGTCGCGCGGTTATGGCTTCGATTTTTACCGAACTCGAAAACCTCGAGGGATTTCGAACTGCCGACGCTGGCGAATTTTCCCGTAGAGCCTTCGATAACGGGAAGATGGATCTCCTTGAGGTCGAAGGTCTGGCAGACCTGTTGCAGGCCGAGACGGAAATGCAGCGGCGGCTGGCGGTGGAACAGAGCACCGGTAAATTATCGGCGCTCTATGATGGCTGGGCCAGTCGCCTGACGCGGGCTCGCGCCCTTATAGAAGCGGAACTGGACTTTGCAGACGAAGAGGATGTTCCGGATTCGGTGGCTGCACAGGTCTGGGACGCAGTGGCGCAGTTGCGCGGGGAAATCCAGAATCATCTCCAGGGAGGCGGAAGTGGCGAAATCATTCGTGACGGGTTCAAGGTTGCGCTTGTTGGCGAACCGAACGCGGGCAAATCCACCCTCTTGAATGCCCTCAGCGGCCGAGACGTTGCGATCGTCACCGACATTGCCGGCACGACCAGAGATGTCTTGAGTATCGACATCAATCTGGAAGGTTATCTGGTCCGGATCTTCGATACGGCAGGAATACGGGAAACACAGGATGTCGTGGAACTGGAAGGCGTTCGGCGTGCGGTTCTGACGGCGGAAACGGCAGATATTATTCTACTGCTGCAAGATAATGATTCGCTCCCGAAACAACCTCTCGAATCAATCAAAAATCGGAGCTATCTCCGGGTTAGAACAAAAGCTGCACTTCATCCCACTACATTGGACGATCAATTTGATTTGTCTATCTCAGCCAAAGAGGGAATAGGCCTGACAGAATTGCGTTCGGTACTCAAGCAGGAGATAGAAAAACGCGTCGGCGCCGGCCAGACTTTGGTTCCCGCCCGTGCCCGTCATAAAAAACGACTTGAAGAGACGCTGAACTATGTTAGTGATGCGCTCGATTCCGCGACCCCTGACCTTGCTATAAGGTCGGAATATTTAAGGCTCGCCGCGACATCGCTCGGACGGATCACTGGCCGTGTTGATGTGGAAGATTTGCTGGGCGTGATCTTCTCGGAATTCTGCATAGGAAAATGATTCACGTGAAACATCGGCGGCTGAGACCGTGATGTTGATGCTGACGGAACAGGGCGCAAGGATATGCACCAGTCATTCGATGTCATTGTTATTGGTGGTGGTCATGCGGGCAGCGAAGCCGCAGCCGCAGCTGCAAGGCATGGCGCAAAAACCGCCCTTGTGACCCACAAGCGCGAGACGATTGGCGTCATGTCCTGTAACCCCGCTATCGGCGGCCTCGGCAAGGGGCATCTCGTCCGTGAGATTGATGCGCTGGATGGTTTGATGGGCCGCGTTGCCGACGCGGCAGGTATTCAGTTCCGCATGCTCAATCGCAAGAAAGGTCCCGCTGTTCGCGGGCCGCGTACACAGGCCGATCGACGGCTTTATCGCGAGGCGATGCAGCGTGAGATCGATGCGATTGGAAATCTGACCGTTATTGAGGGCGATGCTTTCGATATTGAAATGGCCGATGATCGGGTCGCAGCGGTCATCATGAAAAACGGTAGCCGGATTCCCTGCGGCGCCGTCGTGCTGACGAGCGGCACCTTCCTACGTGGTCTCATTCATATCGGTTCCGAAAAGATTCCGGCGGGCCGCGTAGGAGAAATGCCGTCTCTAGGTCTCTCGGACACGCTCTCGCGGCTCGGTCTTATTATGGGTCGTCTGAAAACAGGGACCCCTGCCCGACTGGACGGGCGTACGATTGACTGGAATGCGGTGGATCGTCAGGCGGCTGATGAGGATCCTGTCCCGTTTTCTTTTATGACGGATCATATTGTCAATCCCCAGATCGAATGTGGCGTCACTCGCACCACGCCTGCAGGTCACAAGATCATTCAGGAGAATATTCATCTATCGGCGATGTATTCCGGACAGATCGAAGGGGTTGGTCCACGTTATTGCCCATCAATCGAGGACAAAATCACCCGTTTCGGCGAGCGGGACGGTCACCAGATATTTCTTGAGCCGGAAGGTCTCGATGATCATACGATCTATCCTAACGGCATATCGACTTCCCTGCCCGCATCCGTGCAGAAGCAATTTATCAGGACGATACCTGGGCTTGAACAGGTTACGATTCTCCAGCCGGGTTATGCGATCGAATATGATTATGTCGATCCGCGCGAGCTGAAGCCGTCTCTGGAATGCCGCAAGATTCCGGGGCTGTTTCTTGCTGGCCAGATCAACGGCACGACGGGTTATGAAGAAGCGGGTGCCCAGGGTCTTGTGGCCGGTCTGAATGCTTCGCTTTATGCGGGCGATGCCGATCCGGTTTATTTCAGCCGCACCGAGTCCTATATCGGTGTCATGATCGATGATCTGACCTCGAAGGGCGTCAGTGAACCCTACCGCATGTTTACATCAAGAGCGGAGTATCGCCTTTCGCTGCGCGTGGACAATGCGGATCTGCGACTTACACCGGTCGGCCAGATGGCGGGTATCATTGGTCTTGAGCGGCGGGAACGCTTCGCGAAGTTCATTTCCGATCTGGATCGTGGTCGGGAGTTGATGAAGGCAATCTCCATCAGCCCCTCTCAAGCGGCAAAACAGGGTTTGAAACTCAATCAGGATGGCCAGCGCCGTTCCGTTTATGAATTGCTCGCCTATCCCGATATGACGTTGGAGGCCCTCACCGGACATTGGCCGGAATTAGGAGAGCTGGACAGGAAAGTTGCCGATGTCTTGCATGTCGAGGCGAGCTATGCGGTCTATATGCAGAGGCAGAGCGCTGACATCGTTGATATAAAACGGGATGAAGATAGAAAAATACCCGATGACTTCGACTTCAAGGATCTCTCCGGCCTCTCCAATGAGCTTAAACAAAAGCTGGAAAAAGCCCGTCCTGAGAATATTGCGCAGGCCGCTCGTGTTGACGGCATGACACCGGCTGCGATATCGCTGCTGCTCGCACTTTTGCGGAAGGACTCCGCAACGCGAAATGAAAAAATACGCATGCACCAATAGCGAGTCGGATTATGAAGATAAACGGCCAGAGTGTTTCACGTGAAACACAGGAAAGACTCGAACATTTTGTCGAGCTTTTTAAGAAGTGGAACAGAACCACAAATCTGGTCGCGCCCTCTACTCTCACTGAGCTTTGGAGCCGGCATGTCGCCGATAGCGCGCAGATATTTCAGCTCTCTCCTCACCCGAAAAACTGGACCGATCTGGGAAGCGGCGGCGGATTCCCCGGCATCGTCACTGCAATTTTTCTAGCTGAGCTTGGCGATGGCTGGGTCGATCTCGTTGAAAGCAACAATAAAAAAGCGGCATTCCTGCGAATTGCACTGAAGGAAACCGGCGCAAGAGGTGCGGTACATCCAGTCCGAATCGAAACAGCGCCTGAAATCATCAAGAATTGCGACGCCGTTTCAGCGCGTGCGCTCGCCGAACTAGACCTGCTTTTCGACTATATTCATCCCTGGGCGCAGAATAATCCAAATCTCAAGGCCTATTTTAATAAAGGCCGGGATTATGATTCCGAAGTGCAGAAAGCACATGGTCGCTGGGAGTTTGATCTGGTAAAACATCAGAGTGCCATTGAGGCAGATTCTGTTGTTCTTGAAATCAGCAACCTCACTTTGAGGCGCTGACGAACTGGCCAGGTGCGGTATGACTTTTGAAAAAAACCGGATTATCGCAGTTGCTAACCAGAAAGGTGGTGTTGGTAAAACAACCACCGCCATCAATCTGGCTACCGCGCTGGCGGCTATTGGTGAGCGGGTGCTGATCGTAGATCTGGACCCGCAGGGGAATGCGAGTACCGGCCTTGGAATCGACCGCAAGGAGCGCAAGCTTTCGTCCTATGATCTTCTGGTGGGGGATCATGGCGTTGCGGAAGTCGCTGTTCCCACGGCGGTTCCTAATCTCGATATAGTGCCTTCCACGATGGATCTACTCGGTTTCGAGATGCAGGTCGCGAATGTTTCCAACCGCGTTTTTCTATTGCGCGCAGCCATGGAAACACAGGAAGCGAGAGGTTACTCCTATATTCTCGTTGACTGCCCCCCTTCTTTCAATCTTCTGACCATGAATGCCATGACGGCGGCGCATTCTGTATTAGTGCCGTTGCAATGCGAGTTCTTCGCGCTGGAAGGCCTTAGCCAGCTGCTGGACACGGTCAGTCAGATTCGCGGGTCGGTCAACCCGCAGCTCGATATACAGGGCATCGTTCTGACGATGTTTGACGCGCGAAACAATCTTGCACAACAGGTTGTGTCCGATGTGCGTACGCATCTCGGAGAAAAGGTTTACCACACGCTCATTCCACGCAACGTGCGTGTTTCTGAGGCGCCTTCTTATGGTAAACCGGCAATTCTTTACGATCTGAAATGCGCCGGTAGCCAGGCCTATTTGCAGCTGGCGTCCGAAGTGATCCAGAGAGAGCGTCTGCGTAAAGCCGCCTGACGTTTGCCGGAATGTATGGAGTAATATCTTATGAGTGATGATCTTTCCAAGCGTCGGCTAGGGCGCGGTCTTGCTGCATTGATCGGAGAAATGGATCAACCAGTGCCGGTGGGTGAGCCTCAGCGCGCTGTTAATGCTGACCGTACCATTCCGATCGAATTCATCGCTCGCAGCCAAAGAAACCCCCGTCGTCATTTCGATGAGAATGAGTTGCAGGACCTTGCAGCTTCGATTCGGCAGCACGGAATCGTTCAGCCTGTGGTCGTGAGAACGGTTGGAGTCAACCGCTACGAGATTATTGCGGGTGAAAGACGCTGGCGCGCAGCGCAGCTGGCAGGCTTTACCGACGTTCCCGTCATTGTTCGTGATGTGGATGACCGCACGGCGCTGGAACTAGCGATTGTCGAAAACGTACAGCGTTCAGACCTTAATCCGCTCGAAGAAGCGATGGGATATGAACAGCTGATCGCCGAACACGGCTATACGCAGAATGATCTCGGCGAAATCATCGGCAAGAGCAGAAGCCACGTTGCCAACAGCCTTCGGCTTCTCAAGCTTCCCGATCCGGTACGTGATATGCTGGCGGATGGTTCGCTTTCCGCAGGTCACGCGCGTGCCCTTGTTTCCACATCCGATCCGGCGACGCTTGCGAAAACAATCGTGTCCAAGGGACTTTCGGTGCGTGATGCCGAGCGCCTGGCGCAGAACGATATCAAGTCGCAGGGTGATGTCGCGGAGAAGCGACCTGCTGCGGAAAAGGATTCCGACACGATCGCGCTTGAACGCAGCCTGTCCGATGCTCTCGGACTCGATGTGAAGATCAGCCACAAAGGTGGATCCGGGCAGATCCGTATCGGTTACCGGACATTGGAACAGCTTGAAGCGGTATGCCGTCTTCTTGAGAAAAATTAGTAACTATTTGTTTTTAATTATAAAATACCCGCCTTTGGCGGGTATTTTTGTTTGTGGTCTCAAAAATCGATGGCCCGGCCTTTTATTTCGTAATCACCGAAACGTACGGGTTCAGCGCCGCCGCGACCGTCGGTTTCCGGCGGCAACTGGAGATCCGCCTGTTGTCTGCGGCGTTCTTCCGCTTCCTTCAAAGCCCGTTGAGCCGCCGGCGAAAGCTGCTTGGCCCTTTCCAGGCTGCCGTCCGTGGCATTGTCATTATCCGCATTTTGCATGAAATCCTCCCTATGACGGGATATTGAAATACGTTTTCCGCTTACCAGATTATATAATCTGATTGGCTTTATAAACCCCGGAATATTCCCGGTGAGTGAGAAGGAGAGTTTAACGGATGAACATGATGCGCACGGCAATGCTTCTGGCCTTCATGACCGCATTGTTCATGGGTGTCGGTTTTCTGATTGGCGGCAAGGGCGGCATGATGATTGCGCTGCTCATTGCGGCCGGTATGAATCTTTTCTCCTACTGGAATTCTGACAAAATGGTCCTCTCCGCCTATCATGCGCGGGAGATTGATGAGGCCAATGCGCCCGAGTTTTTTCATATGATCCGCGATCTGTCGCAGAATGCCGGCCTGCCAATGCCGAAGGTCTATATCTACGACAGCCCGCAACCCAACGCCTTCGCGACTGGACGAAATCCGCAGAACGCCGCTGTTGCGGCTTCCTCCGGGTTGCTGGAGCGTCTGACCCCTGAGGAAGTGGCCGGTGTAATGGCGCATGAACTCGCGCATGTGCAGAACCGGGATACGCTGACAATGACAATCACCGCCACGCTGGCTGGCGCGATCTCCATGCTCGGCAATTTTGCCTTCTTCTTTGGCGGTAATCGGGAGAACAACAACAATCCACTGGGATTTATCGGTGTGCTGGTTGCGATGATCGTCGCGCCGCTGGCGGCAATGCTGGTGCAGATGGCGATCAGTCGCACGCGGGAATATTCCGCAGACCGACGCGGCGCGGAAATCTGTGGTAACCCGCTCTGGCTTGCCTCCGCCCTGCAGAAGATTTCGGGCATGGCGCAGCGCATTCACAATGACGATGCGGAGCGTAACCCGGCAACGGCGCATATGTTCATCATCAATCCGCTTTCCGGCGAGCGTATGGACAATCTCTTTTCCACGCATCCGAACACGGAAAACCGCGTGGCGGCGCTGCAGGCCATGGCGCAGGAGTTTTCTCCGCGAGGATCGACGCCGCCGCCCCCGGGTGATAGACCTCTGCGCAAATCAGGCTCTGTTCCCAAAACAGGCTGGGGACAAGCCAATGAAAACGAGCGCAAGGGGCCGTGGTCTTGACATCCGATATTCAGAATAAGCCGGCGCGGTCCAGAAAACCGAGACCGGCAAATGGGAGGGGCCGTGAAGACGGCCCTTCGTCTTTCCAGGATAAGCCGGGCCTTGCCGCGCGCATTGCCGCCACCCGCATTCTGGCGGCCGTTCTGGAAAAGAAGACCTCGCTGGATGGGATGCTTGATAGCGAGAACGGCAATCCCGTCTATCGAGCCCTATCGCTTGCCGACCGGGCGCTGGTAAGGGCCATCGTCAACAGCGCGCTTCGCCACCTGCCCCGGATTGAAACGGCATTATCGATATTGCTCGATGGGCCGCTGCCGCAGGGCGCGCGATCGCTGCATCACGTCCTTGTCGTCGGTGCGGCCCAGATACTTTACCTCGACGTGCCTGATCATTCCGCTGTCGATCTCGCCGTGGAGCAAGCTCACCGCGATCCGCGTAACCGGCGTTTCGTGAAGCTGGTGAATGCCGTTCTCAGAAGGCTCGGTCGTGAAAAAGCGGAGATTGAAAAGGCTGTCGCCGATGTTCCCGTGCTGCCGGACTGGTTCTACGCGCGGCTGGTTTCGGCTTACGGGAATGAGGTAGCTCAAAGGATTTCCCAGGCGCAGCTGACGCCCTCCTCCATTGATCTCACGATCAAGGCGGATCCCGCTCTTTGGGCGGAGAAACTGGGCGGTACGCTGATGCCGAATGGCAGCGTGCGACTGGGTGAATTTGAGGGGCAAATCCCATCGCTCGAAGGTTTCGCCGAGGGTGCATGGTGGGTTCAGGATCTTGCGGCGAGCATGCCTGTCAGGCTGCTGGGCGATATCTCAGGCAAGCGTGTCGCCGATCTGTGCGCGGCCCCGGGCGGCAAGACTGCCCAGCTTGCGCTGGCGGGCGCCAGGGTGACGGCGCTGGATCAGTCCGGCAACCGTCTTCGTCGCCTTAGGGAAAATCTCGATCGACTTGGCTTAAATGCCGAGACGGTGGAGGCGAATATGCTGAAGTATCAGCCAGAACAGCTATTTGACGCGGTTCTCCTTGATGCGCCCTGTTCTTCCACCGGGACACTTCGCAAACATCCTGATGTCTGCTGGACCAAGGATGAGAACGATATCGCCAAATTGGCCGCTCTTCAGGGCCAGATGCTGCGGCAGGCGTTGACCCTTGTTGTTCCCGGCGGTCTCGTGGTCTTCTCCAATTGCTCCCTTGATCCTTCCGAAGGGGAGGAGATGATTTCTCAGGTTCTGGCGGAAAATCCCGGCGTGGAGCGCGTTGCCGTGCGCCGCGAGGATTGGCCCGGAATGGAAGCGGCTATCAACGCCGATGGCGATCTTCGCACGACGCCTGATATGTTCGGCGGCGTCGATGGGTTTTTTAGCAGTGTCTTGCGTAAGAAGTAGAAAAAAGCCAAGCTCTCGCGAATCATTAGATATTTATCGAAAACGTTCCGGTCGTCGCGGTTCACTGATAAAAACAAAACATGTGAAACGGGAAACACAGCTTGTTAGGGTCCTTTGCAGGCAGCATGAATGCCGCCGGTCTTCTGTCGCGGATGGCGTATCGTCATCTGTGTGTCGGCCTTACGCCTTTGCGCCTGCATGTGTCGCGATTTGCCAATCGTGTACCCGACGGTCTGGTGGCGGCGCCGACCGATCTCAGAGCCATCGATCCCTATTTCGCCGAGGAATTGTTGCGGGGCCGTATCGCGCTGGCCGGGCGTGTCGTCGAAACCGGCGGCGCTTCGCCTTTTCAAGTGGACTACCCTTCGGCAGTTTTTGAAGAACGGCTGCATGCATTCACCTGGCTGCGGCATATTCGTTCCGATAAATCGAGCGAGGCGTGCAAGCGGGCTCGCCGCATCGTCGCCGAATGGATGGTGCTTCATGGCAAACGGCTTGCGGGTATCGCCTGGTCGCCGGAAATCGCGGCGCAGAGGCTGATAGCCTGGCTCTCGCACTCTCCGGTGGTTTTATACGAGGCCGATGCCGGTTTTTATCGCCGTTTCCTGAAAAGCCTTGCCTTTCATGTGCGGTATCTCGAAAGAATCGTCAAACATGCGCCTGACGGTGAAGCGCGGTTGAGGATAAGAATCGCGCTTGCCATGGCCTCCATCGCCATGCCTACGCGCCAGTCGCGGATTACCCGGAACGGAATGAAGCTGGCTCAGGAAATGGAACGCCAGATTCTGCCCGATGGCGGGCATGTTTCCCGCAACCCACGGGTCATGCTGGATTTGCTGCTCGATCTCCTGCCGCTGCGACAAAGTTATATCAATCTCGGCCATGATCTGCCCTCAGGTCTGGTGCCGGCGATAGACCGCATGTTTCCGGCGATCCGGTTCTTCCGGCATCAGGGCGGCGATCTCGCGCTGTTCAACGGCGCCACAGCCACACTGGCCAATGAGCTTGTTTCCGTGCTGCGCTATGATGAAACCGCCGGCCGGCCTTCCAAAGTCCTGCCGGATGTGAACTACCACCGGCTTGCGACGGACGATACGGTCATCATCGTCGATACGGGGTATCCCGCTTCTGCGGAGCTTTCACGTAATGCCCATTCGGGTTGCCTGTCTTTTGAAATGTCCTGCGGCAAGAACCGCTTCATCGTCAATTCAGGCTTTCCGCGAAATGCCGCGCCGGAATATCAGCGGGCCAGCCGTTCCACGGCCGCGCATTCCACCGTCACGCTTGCGGATACATCATCCTGCAGACTGTCGCGCTCGCGGCTGCTTGGTCCGATCATGGTATCTGGCGTCAGCCATGTCGACAGCCGGCGTGGAACGGATGCAAATGGCAATGACATCCTGTGGGCGTCTCATGACGGTTATTTGCAGAATTTCGGCTGCTATCACGAGCGGGAAATAGAATTGAATGCGGCCGGTACCAAGATAAAGGGACGGGATCTGCTTCGGGCTGATGAGAACGCGGCAAAAACGCAATTGCAGTCGATCTCGGCTGTTTCGCGTTTCCACATTCATCCTCACATTCAGCTGCATCAGCGGGACGAAGAGGCGGTCTACCTGGAGGCGGCGGATGGAACCGTCTGGCTGTTTTCGGCGCCCGGGCTGGAGCTTTTTGTCACCGAGGATGTCTTCATGGCCGATGCGTCCGGCATGCGGCCGTCGCAGCAGATCGAGCTCCCCTTCAATCTTGCGAATACGCGGGAAATCCGCTGGCTGATCGAACGCCAGGCCTAGGAAATTTCCAGCGGTGCGGGGCAAAAACCGCCATAGTTTACGCCGTTCGGCATCCCCGCTGTTTATTAATCCGGTAAGCTGTGTTAACGCGGCGGCAATTGCTGGATCAATCCCATTCCAGCCTGTCCTCCCTGTTAAACGGAGTATGCCTGATGGCCGTCGTGTCCAAAAAAATCCCCGCCCCCGATAAGGTCAAAATCCGCACGGCGCTTCTTTCCGTGTCCGACAAGACTGACATTATCGAGCTGGCGACGGTTCTGTCGAAGCTTGGCGTCAAGCTCCTGTCGACCGGTGGTACGGCGAAAGCCATTGCGGAAGCAGGCCTGCCGGTAACGGATGTCTCCGACGTGACGAATTTTCCTGAGATCATGGATGGCCGCGTCAAGACGCTGCACCCCAATGTCCATGGCGGCCTGTTGGCCATTCGCGATGACGCGGAGCATATTGAAGCGATGAAGGCGCACGGTATAGAGGCGATCGATCTCTCGGTCATCAATCTCTATCCCTTCGAGGAAGTTCGCGCCAAGGGCGGCGATTATCCGACGACGGTCGAAAACATCGATATTGGTGGTCCGGCGATGATCCGGGCTTCCGCCAAGAACCATGCCTATGTCACTGTTGTCACCGATCCGTCCGACTACCCTGACCTGGTTGAAGCCTTGCAGGCTGATGACGGCCAGACATCCTATGCGCTGCGCCAGCGTTTCGCCGCCAAGGCCTATGCCCGCACTGCTGCCTATGATGCGGTGATTTCCAACTGGTTCGCTGAGGCGCTCGCGATCGAGACGCCGGATTACCGCGCCATCGGCGGCGTGCTGAAGGAAAAGATGCGCTATGGCGAAAACCCGCATCAGAGCGCCGGTTTCTACCTGACGGGCGAAAAGCGCCCTGGCGTGGCGACCGCCACTCTGCTTCAGGGCAAGCAGCTTTCCTACAACAACATCAATGATACGGACGCAGCTTACGAGCTCGTGGCGGAATTCCTGCCGGAAAACGCGCCGGCCGTGGCCATCATCAAGCACGCCAATCCCTGTGGTGTGGCGACGGGCCCGACACTTGCCGAAGCCTATCGGCGCGCGCTGGCATGTGATTCCGTGTCAGCCTTTGGCGGCGTCATCGCCTTGAACCGCACGCTGGATGCGGAAACGGCAGAAGAGATCGTCAAGCTTTTCACGGAAGTCATCATCGCACCCGACGTGACGGAAGAAGCCAAGTCCATCGTCGCCCGCAAGCCCAACCTGCGCCTGCTGACCGCCGGCGGCCTGCCTGATCCGCGCGCAGCCGGGATTACGGCCAAGACCGTTTCGGGCGGCCTTCTGGTGCAGAGCCGTGACAATGGCATGGTTGAAGATCTGGACCTTCAGGTCGTTACCAAGCGTGCGCCGACGCCGCAGGAACTTGAAGATATGAAATTTGCCTTCAAGATCGCCAAGCATGTGAAGTCTAATGCCGTCATTTACGCCAAGGACGGGCAGACCGCGGGTATCGGCGCAGGCCAGATGAGCCGTGTGGATTCCGCCCGTATCGCTGCCCAGAAGGCGGAAGATGCCGCCAAGGCTCTTGGCCTTGCCGAACCGTTGACACGCGGCTCCGCCGTCGCTTCGGAGGCATTTTATCCCTTTGCCGACGGCTTGCTCGCTGCGATTGCCGCAGGCGCCACCGCTGTCATCCAGCCGGGCGGCTCCATGCGCGATCAGGAAGTGATCGACGCCGCGAATGAGCATAATGTGGCGATGGTCTTTACCGGCATGCGCCACTTCCGCCACTAAGCGCGGAAACAACCAGGAATAACGAAGGCCCGGAAACTGATTTCCGGGCCTTTTGTTTCACGTGGGACAATCTTGGCGCCACAGGTTTCAGGTCACGGCCCCAACCTGCCACGGCACAAATTCATTGTCGCCGTAGTCGTAGATCTCGCTGACGGTCTTGTCGCCGGAAGCCACCGCCAGAATATGCTCAAAAATTCGTTTGCCGGATTCTTCGATGGTTTCAGCGCCGGTAACGATCTCGCCGCAATTGATATCCATGTCTTCCTTCATGTGTTCATACATTTCGGAATTGGTGGCGATCTTGATGCAGGGGGCCGGCTTGAAGCCCGAAACCGAGCCGCGGCCGGTGGTGAAACAGATGACGTTGCAGCCGCCGGCAACCTGGCCGGTGACGGCAACGGGATCGTAGCCTGGCGTATCCATGAAGACGAAACCCTGCTCCGTCACGGTCTCGGCGAATTCATAAACAGCCTTCAGCGGCATGGAGCCGCCCTTGGCGACTGCGCCCAGCGATTTTTCGAGAATGGTGGTCAGGCCGCCGAGCTTGTTGCCGTGGGAGGGGTTGTTGTTGAGTTCATCGCCGTTACGGGCGGTATAATCCCGCCACCAGTCGATACGCTGCAAGAGCTTCTCGGCGACGGCAGGGGTGACGGCGCGCTTCGTTAACAGGTGTTCAGCGCCGTAAATCTCTGGCGTTTCGGAGAGGACTGTGGTGCCGCCGTTACGGACGATGAGGTCGGAGGCATAACCCAGGGCCGGGTTGGCGGAAATGCCGGAATAACCATCCGAACCACCGCATTCCAGCGCCACCTTCAGCTTGGAGAGTGGCTGCTCGGTGCGGCTGGCGGCGTTGACCATCGGCAGCATGGCCTTGATCTCTGCAATCGCGGCGTCGATCGTCTTGCGGGTGCCGCCATGCTGCTGGATCGTCATGGTGCGCAGTCGCTCACCCTCTTCCATCTTGTAATGTTCGAGGATGGGGGCGATCTGGTTGGTTTCACAGCCGAGGCCGATCAGCAGAATGCCGCCGAAGTTGGGATGGCGAGCATAACCCTGAATGGTGCGGATCAGCAGGCGATAACCTTCCGATTTCGTATTCAGCGCACAGCCGCCGCCATGGGTCAGCGCCACGACGCCATCGACATTGTCGAAACCATCTAGGCCGCCCTGCTTGTTAAAATAATCGGCGATGTAACGCGACACCGTGGCGGAACAGTTCACCGAAGCGATGACGCCGATATAGTTTCGTGTTCCGACGCCGCCGAGGCCGCGGTCAAACCCCTTGAAGGTCCGGCGCTCGGCTTCCGGCAGCATGCCCTTTTCTTCAATGTCGACACTGAACTGATGCGTGTGTTCGGAAGGCACCATGGCGAGATTGTGCAGGTGAACATGCCGGCCGGGCTCGATATCCTGCGTGGCGATACCGATCACCTGTCCGTATTTCAGCACCTCGTCTCCGGATTTGATGAGTTTGAGGGCGACCTTGTGCCCGCGCCCGATCAGCTCGAGCGCCGCCAGATCTCCCCTGCCCGTCGCGCCGCCGGCCGGAATGGACCGACGCGCCACCGCGACATTGTCATTGGCGTTCAGCAAAATGGTCGCCTCGGAATTCTCACTCACGGGTTATCCTCCTCCCGGTATATATTGCCTGCTATGTTTCAAAATCAGCTTTCCACCCAGCGCCTCTTCGAACCTTCCAGATGGGTATGCATGGCCGCCTGAGCCAGCAGCGGGTCTTTAAGCTCAAGCGCCGCCAGAATGGCTTCATGTTCCTGAAGCGCATGTGTCCAGGTATCGCGGTCTTCAAATTTCACGCGAAGCTGGGCCGAAATGGGGCTGTGGCGTTCATCGAAGAGGTTCGCCACCATTCGGGCCAGAACGCTGTTACCGGATTGTTCGGCTATGGTGACGTGAAATAGCCGGTCCTGATCCAGAGGTTTGCGACCGGCCTCGATTTCCCTTTGCATGGTGTTGAGTATCTGGCGGAGGGTAGCGATCGTCTCATCGGTCATCCGGCTTGCCGCCAGCACGATGGTCGCGCCCTCCAGCGCGGCCCGCGCCTGCATCAGTTCGGAGGGGCTGTCGCCAAGGGATTTGGTATGATGGGTTGTCTGCAGAGCTTCCGCCGATACATAGACGCCGGACCCCATGCGAATTTCGACGGTGTTGTCGATTTCAAGCGCAATCAGCGCCTCGCGCAACGAAGGCCTTGATACGCCGAGCTTCTGGGCCAGTTCCCGTTCGGCGGGAAGCCGCGTACCGGGTAGGAATTCACCCATATCGATGAGTTCACGTATCTGGTCCGCAATCTGCTGATAAAGCCTGCGCGGTTCCGCTATTTTGGCCTGACCACTCATGTGTTTTCCGACGAGCCCTCTCTTCAATCCGTATTTGGCCTTACCGTAACTCCAAGCGTGTCAATGCGCAAGGAATTACTTAATTATATGAAAATAAATGACTATTATCGATATAGTTTCGATACGCTGTTTCCGTTTCGAATGTGGGTTCGTAAATTTTGACCTAATTGGCTTGACCATTCTGAAAAACCGGCCTAACCATTTGACCTGTTCATGAACCCCGGTGGAGCGGGGATACGGGTGGGAGGTTTCCAGATGTCGCAGGGCGCATCGACAGTTCGGGGCGATTTTTCGCCTGAGGAGATGGCGCGCGCGGAGCGTTCGACCCTTCTGCGTCTCGACAATATCAGCAAGGAATTTCCGGGCGTCAAAGCGCTGTCCAACGTGCATTTTGATTTGCGCGGCGGTGAAGTGCATGCCGTCTGCGGTGAGAATGGTGCGGGAAAATCGACGCTGATGAAAATCATCAGCGGCGTTTATCAGCCGAGCGACGGCACGATCCTGCACAAGGGCGTGAAGGTGCAATATGCATCGCCGCTGGAATCCGAAGCCGCCGGCATCGCCATCATTCACCAGGAACTCAACCTCGTTCCGCATCTTTCCGTCGCCGAGAACATCTATCTTGCGCGCGAACCGCGTCGCGGTTTCCTCGTTGACCGCAAGAAGCTGCGTCTCGATGCCAAGCGCTGTCTCGACCGGCTGGGTGTTGATATCAACCCCGACCAGATCGTCCGCGGCCTTTCGGTCGCCCAATGTCAGATGGTGGAGATTGCCAAGGCGCTGTCGCTCGATGCGGAAGTGCTTATCATGGATGAGCCGACCTCTTCTCTGACCGAGCAGGAAACCCGCCTTCTCTTCAAGGTTATCCGGGACCTGAAGGCCTCCGGCGTCGGCATCGTTTACATTTCCCATCGTCTCGATGAAATGGCCGAGATCGTCGACCGTGTGACGGTGCTGCGTGACGGACGTTATATTTCGACCGACGATTTCGCCTCGATTACCGTCGATGACATCGTCACCCGCATGGTCGGGCGTTCGCTGGAAGATAAATTCCCCGAGCGCACCTCGCGCCCAACGGAAGACATCATCTTCTCCGTTGAAGGTCTGACCCGCAATGGCGTGTTCAGCGATGTGAGCTTTTCGCTGCGACGTGGTGAAATCCTCGGTTTTGCCGGACTTATGGGCGCGGGACGAACGGAAGTCGCGCGGGCGATCTTCGGGGCCGATTCGCTTGATGCCGGCAAGATCACCTTCAATGGGCGCGAGCTTTCGATCAGCTCGCCGCAGGACGCAATCGAAGAAGGTATTGCCTATCTCTCGGAAGACCGCAAAAGCGATGGGCTTGCCATCAAGATGTCGGTGGCGGCCAATACGACGCTTGCCAATCTCGGCGAGGTTTCCAACCGTTTCGGGCTGATCGACTTCAAGAAGCACGACGATGTCGCCAGGCGCTACGTCGACCTTCTGAATATCCGCACCCCTTCGATCGCGCAGACGGTGCGGCTGCTTTCGGGCGGCAATCAGCAGAAAATCATCATCGGCAAATGGCTGTTTCGCCAGTCGCGCGTGCTGTTCTTCGATGAGCCGACACGCGGCATCGATGTCGGCGCCAAATTCGCGATCTACAAGATCATGGACGAGCTGGCCGCACAGGGCATCGGCGTTGTTCTCATCAGTTCGGAACTGCCGGAAATTCTGGGGCTGACGGATCGCATCGCGGTCTTCCATCAGGGCCGCATCACGGGCGTACTCGAAACCGCCAAGACCAATCAGGAAGAAATCATGCGGTATGCGTCCGGTTACGGCCGGGCCGCGCAGTGAGGAACGACATGGCCAATATTGCAGAACCCAAGAAGAGCTTTGCTGTCAGCGACCGCCAGAAGGACATCATCCAGAAGTTTGCTGCGCTCGGCAGCCTGTTCGCTCTCGTCGCGGTCTTCTCCGCCACCAGCAGCGCCTTCTTCACCGTCAATAACGGCATGACGATTGCGTTGCAGGTCACCTCCATTGCTCTGCTCGGCATTGGTGCAACCTGTGTCATCATCACCGGTGGCATCGATCTTTCGGTCGGTTCGGTGCTGGCGCTCGCCGGTGTGGTCGCCGCCCTTGCGGTGAAGGAACTCGGCATGCCGGTGCCGATCGGCATGCTGCTCGGCATTCTGACGGGATCGCTCTGTGGTTTCATCAACGGGCTGCTGGTCACGCGTTTCAAGCTACCGCCCTTCATCGCCACCCTCGGCATGATGCTGATCGCCCGTGGCGTGGCGCTGCAGATCACCGGTGCGCGCGCCGTTTCAGGCCTTGGCGAATCCTTCGGCGAACTTGGCAACGGCGCCCTCTTCCGCATCGTTAATATCGGTGACGACGGCTTTCCGAATGTCGTTTTCCCCGGCATTCCTTATCCCGTCATCCTGATGGTTGTGATTGCGCTTGCGGTTTCCTTCATGCTCAACCGCTCGATCCTCGGCCGCCACATCTATGCCGTGGGCTCCAATGCGGATGCTGCACGCCTTTCCGGTGTCAACGTCGCCCGCGTTACCAATTTCACCTACATTCTGTCCGGCACGCTCGCCGGGTTGACGGGCTGCGTGCTGATGTCCCGCCTCGTCACCGCCCAGCCGAATGAGGGCGTGATGTATGAGCTCGATGCGATTGCCAGCGCCGTTATCGGCGGCACATCGCTGATCGGCGGCGTGGGCACGATTTCCGGTACGGCCATCGGCGCCTTCGTCATCGGCATCCTGCGCAATGGTCTCAATATGAATGGCGTTTCCGCCTTCACGCAACAGATCATCATCGGCCTCGTCATTCTGGTCACCGTCTGGATCGACCAGCTGCGCAACCGCCGCTGATCAAAGGGCTGCGGACCCTTTCCGCAAAAAAGATCGGCAGGGGAGGCCCGGTATGCCGACATCACGGAGGAAGAAATGAAGAAAATTGCGACTGCCCTTCTGACATCCGCAATCGCGCTGTGGAGCGTTTCCACCGTGCAGGCCGGTGAAATCGCCGTCATCGTCAAGACCGTCAACTCCACCTTCTGGCAGAACGTCCAGAAGGGCGCCGACGCGGCGATGAAGAACTCTTCCGGCAATACCATGACCTTCCAGGGTCCGGCTGCTGAATCGGCGATTGCCGACCAGGTCAACATGGTGGAAAACGCTATCAACCGTAAGGTTGCGGGCATTGTTCTGGCACCTTCCGATCCGGATGCGCTGGTGCCTGCCGTCAAGAAGGCCTGGGAAGCCCGTATTCCCGTCGTCCTGATCGACTCGCAGCTCGCCAAGGGCTCGGAGCAATATTACCAGTCGTTCCTGGCGACCGATAACAAGAAAGCCGGCGAACTGGCAGCGCAGGCCTTGATCGACAAGGTGGGCAAAGAAGGCAAGATCGCCGTCATGTCCTATGTCGCCGGCGCCGGTTCCGAAATCGGCCGTGTCGGCGGTTTCACCGACTATATCCAGATGAACTCCAATCTGAAGATTGTCGGACCGTTATACTCGCAGTCGCAGATGGCCACCGCGCTGAACCAGACGACCGACGTTCTGGCCGCCAATTCCGACCTCAAGGGTATTTTCGGCGCTAACGAGCCGACGGCAATCGGCGTTGGCCGCGCTCTCGCCCAGAGCGGCAAGGCCGGCAAGGTCGTCGCCATCGGCTTCGACGGCAATCAGGACCTTCAGAGCTTCGTCAAGGATGGCACGCTGGCCGGTATCGTGGTGCAGGGTTCCTATCAGATGGGTGAAAAGGGCGTAGAGACCATTTCCAAGCTCATCAACAAGGAGAAGGTTGAGAAGTTCGTCGATACCGGCGTCGTTGTTGTCACCAAGGACAATATCGAAAAGCCGGAAGCCAAGAACGTTCTTTACTAATGCATGACGGCGCGCCGCCCAGCAGCGGCGCGCCTCACCTGTTTGAGATGCGGTTTTCAACATGCCGCTCTAGCTAAAAATTCAGGAAGTCCCTGCGATGAAAGTCTCCGATACACGTAAATTGCCGCGCCGCGCCGTAGACGTCACGGTCATGGGCCTTGGTTGCGCCCAGATGGGAAATCTCTACCGCGTCACGCCCTATGAAGAGTCCAAGGGTGCGTTCGACAAGGCATGGGAAAGCGGCATGCGTTATTTCGATACCGCGCCGTTTTATGGCTATACGCGGTCGGAGCGTCGCCTGGGCACCATGGTGACGGAGCATGACCGGAGCGAATATACGCTCAGCACTAAGGTCGGCCGTGTGATGGTTCCTGACGAGACCGTCGGTCCGGAGGCGGATGCCTATATTGCGCCCCTGCCGTTCCGTCCGGTCTATGATTATTCCTATGACGGTATCCTGCGCTCTTTTGAGGCAAGCCAGCAGCGGCTGGGGGTTCTGAAGCCGGATATTCTTTATGTTCATGATATCGGTTCCTACACCCATGGCGAAAAGCATCAGCATTATTGGGAGCAGCTGACCACGGGCGGCGGCTTCCGGGCGCTTGGAAAGTTGCGCGAGGAAGGATCGACCGGGGCCATCGGCCTTGGCGTAAACGAGTGGGAAATTGTCAGTGACGCGATGGATGTCTTCGACATCGACGTCGCCATGCTCGCCGGCCGTTATACGCTGCTGGAGCAACAGAGCCTTGCATTCATGAACCGCTGCGCTGAAAGCGGCGTTGGCATCGTTGTCGCTGGTGCATTCAATTCAGGCATTCTGGCTGGCAACCGCAAATTCAATTATGCTGACGCGCCTGCCGATATTCTCACGCGTGTCGATGCGCTGCAGGATGTTTGCGAGGAACTCGGCGTATCGCTGCAGGCCGCCGCATTGCAGTTTCCGCTTGCCCATCCGGCTTCCGTCACTGTTGTTTCGGGTGCGCGCAATGCGCAGCAGCTCGCTTCGAATATTGAATGGTTCGAACAGTCGATCCCGGATGAATTCTGGTCCGAGCTGCACAGGCGTGGCCTGATTGCCGAAGGTGCGCCTACGCCTGTCGGGAAGGCTTGAGGTATGATTATCGACGCCCACCAGCATTTCTGGCTGATGAAGGATCGTGCCGGGCAATGGCCGCCGCCGTCGCTCGCCGCCATCTACCGGGATTTTCTCCCCGCCGATCTGTCGTCTTTGCTAGCTGCTGCGGGAGTTTCGGGCACCGTGCTGATTCAGACGATGGAGACGGCGGCCGACACGGATTTCATGCTGGAACTGGCGGAAAAGACCGATTTCATCAAGGGCGTGGTCGGCTGGGTGGACATGAAGTCCGCCGACGTGGCGAGCGAAATCGCTCGCCGGGCAAAACATCCGGCCTTCAAAGCTGTGCGTCCGATGTTGCAGGGCATGGAGGATGTTGCCTGGATTGATGACCCGGCGCTCGATCCCGCTGTGGCGGCTTTGGTAAAGCACGGTCTGGCGTTCGATGCGCTGGTCTTGCCGCCCAATCTGCCGCATCTGCTGTCCTTCGCCCGCCGCCATCCGCAGTTGCCCATCGTCATCGACCATGGCGCGAAGCCGCTGATTGCTACCGGTCACTACAGCGACTGGCGTAAGGATATGGCCGCTCTGGCGGCTCTTCCCAATGTCCATTGCAAGCTCTCCGGTCTGCTGACCGAGCGCGGTGAGCAGCGGCCGGAAGCGGTGCGGCCTTATGCCGAGACCATTCTTGAACTCTTTGGCGGCAACCGCGTGATTTTCGGCAGTGACTGGCCGGTCTTGCGGCTGGCCGGCGATTATCAGGCATGGCTGGATTTCTGCCGCGATATCGTGCCGGCAGAGGACCATGCGGCAGTCTTTGGCGGTAACGCCATTCGTTTTTATTCCCTTTCCCACAGGTGATGCATGCTGGCGATTTTCTGCGAAACCCCAGGTCAACTCGTCCCCAAGGAACTGCCGAAACCAGCGCGTGGCGAAGGTGAAGTTCTGGTGCGCATTCGCCGCATTGGTGTTTGCGGCACAGATCTGCACATCTTCACGGGCAACCAGCCTTATCTTTCCTATCCGCGTATCATGGGTCATGAGCTTTCCGGCACAGTGGAAGAGACGCCGCAAGGCAGCCATCTGTCGGCGGGCGATGTGGTCACCGTCATTCCCTATATCTCGTGCGGCAAATGCAGCGCCTGCCTGAAGGGCAAGAGCAATTGCTGCCGCGATATCGGTGTGCTCGGCGTTCATCGTGATGGCGGCATGGTCGAATATCTAAGCGTGCCGCAGCAATTCGTGCTGAAGGCGGAGGGGCTGAGCCTCGACCAGGCGGCGATGACCGAATTTCTGGCTATCGGTGCGCATGCGGTGCGCCGGGGGGCAGTCGAGAAGGGGCAGAAGGTCCTGATCGTCGGCGCCGGGCCGATCGGCATGGCCGTTGCGGTTTTCGCCGTTCTCGATGGCGGCGAAGTGACGATGATCGATGGACGTACCGACCGATTGGATTTCTGCAAGGAGCATCTTGGCGTTGCGCATACGGTGACACTTGGCGACGATGACAAGGATCGTCTTTCCGAAATCACCGACGGCGATTTCTTCGATGTGGTCTTTGATGCGACCGGCAATCCGAAAGCCATGGAGCGCGGCTTTTCCTTTGTCGGCCATGGTGGTTCCTATGTGCTGGTCTCCATCGTCGCCAGCGATATCAGCTTCAACGATCCGGAGTTCCACAAGCGTGAGACGACACTGCTCGGCAGCCGCAATGCCACGCCTCAGGATTTCGAGCGCGTCCTGCGGGCGCTGCGGGAAGGCAAGGTGCCGGAGGCACTGATCACCCATCGCATGACGCTTGCCGATGTGCCCTCCAGATTCGCCGACCTGACCGATCCGAAGGCCGGAGTGATCAAAGGCATGGTGGAGGTCGCATGACGTCCGATACGCCCATCCTGCAATTCGGCACCAGCCGCTTTCTCCTGGCGCATGCGGATCTCTTTGTTTCGCAGGCGCTGGACAAGGGTGAAGCGCTCGGGCGCATCGCGATTGTCCAGACGACCGGCAATGCGGAGAGCCTGAAGCGTGTTGCGGCGCTGAACAGCGGCGCGCCCTACCCCGTGCGTATTCGCGGTATCCGTGATGGGCACGAAGTGGATGAGGAAATTCAAGGCAGGGCTGTCGCGCGGGCGCTGACCGCTGCGACCGACTGGGCCGATGTGCGCCGTCTTGCCTGCGGGGCCGATGTCATTCTGTCCAATACGGGCGATCGCGGTTATGAGTTGGATTCAGCCGATAATGCCCGGCTTGCTGGCGATTTCACGATCGTACCGAAAAGCTTTCCGGCGAAACTCTGCATGTTGCTGCTGGAGCGTTTTCAGAGCAATCCGGAAGCGCCTGTGTCCATCTTCCCCTGTGAGCTTGTACCGCGTAACGGCGAAAGGCTGAAAGAGGTTATTCGCCGGCTTGCCGACGAATGGCAATTGCCGGCAGGTTTTGCCTTTTATCTGAATGAGAAGTGCCGTTTCGCCAATAGTCTGGTGGACCGCATCGTCTCCGAGCCCATCGACCCGGTCGGCGCTGTGGCGGAACCCTATGCGCTCTGGGCGATAGAGAGCCAGGATGGTCTTGTCCTCCCCTGCACTCACCCTGCCGTGGTGCTGACCGACGATCTCGATCACTATGAAAAGCTGAAGCTTTTCCTGCTCAATCTCGGCCATTCCTATCTGGCGGAACGCTGGACGCAGGATGCGCGCGGGAAGGATGAGACGGTGCGTCAGGCAATGGCCGACGATGCTCTCGTTGCAGATCTGGAGACGCTATGGCGGGACGAGGTTCTGCCGGTTTTTGCAGCCGAAGGCATGGGAGACGAAGCGCAGACCTATATCGGTCAATTGCGGGAACGTTTGCGCAATCCCTTTCTCGCGCATCGGCTGGCTGATATCGCCGGCAACCACGACGAAAAGAGGCGTCGCCGCTTCGCTCCGGTCATTGCCGCGGCGGAACGGCTGGGACTAGGCCTGCCGCAGACAAAGCTGCGCGCTGCGCTCGCCACCATCAAGCAATAACGGAGTTTTTCATGCAGCGTATGGGCATGGTCATAGGCGTCAAACCTGACATGATCGCGGAATATAAAAGGCTGCACGCCGCCGTCTGGCCTGAAATTCTGGCGCTCATCAGCGATTGCAATATCCGCAATTATACGATCTTCCTGCGCGAGCCGGAAAATCTGCTCTTCGGCTATTGGGAATATTACGGCACCGATATCAGCGCCGACATGGCGAAGATGGCTGCAAGCCCCAAGAACCAGGAATGGTGGTCCTTCACGATTCCCTGCCAGCAACCACTCGATAGCCGCAAGGAAGGCGAGTGGTGGGCGATGATGGAAGAGACCTTCCACCACGATTGAACGATTTCCTTTGACACTGACCGCGAGTGAACGGCCATGACCAAAATTACTGATCTGCGTGTTTTCGACCTGCGTTTTCCGACGTCCCAAAGTCTCGACGGTTCGGATGCGATGAACCCCGACCCGGATTATTCGGCGGCTTATGTTATTCTCGATACCGATGAGGCGGGTCTCAAAGGCCACGGGCTGACCTTCACCATCGGCCGCGGCAATGACATCTGCTGCATGGCCATCGAAGCGATGCGTCATCTGGTGGTCGGCACCGATCTTGCCACCGTCACCGAGAACCCCGGCAAATATTGGCGGCATCTGACCAGCGACAGCCAGCTGCGCTGGATCGGCCCGGACAAGGGCGCGATGCATCTCGCCACCGGCGCCGTTGTCAACGCGGTTTGGGATTTGCTGGCCAAGAAGGCGGGCAAGCCAGTGTGGCAGCTTGTCGCCGATATGAGCCCGGAAGAAATCGCCGATATCGTCGATTACCGCTATCTGACCGACGTGCTGACCCGTGATGATGCGCTCGCGATCCTCAAAAAAGCCGAAAGCGGCAAGAAGGAACGTATCGAGACGCTGAAGAACGAAGGTTACGCCTGCTATACCACGTCGGCCGGCTGGCTTGGCTATGACGACGCCAAGCTACGCCGTCTTTGCCAGGAAGCCATCGATGCCGGTTTCAACCATGTGAAGATGAAGGTCGGCCGCGATCTGGAGGACGATATCCGTCGTCTCACTATTGCTCGTGAGGTGATCGGGCCCGACCGTTACCTGATGATCGATGCCAATCAGGTGTGGGAAGTTGATCAGGCAATCGAGTGGGTGAATAAGCTCGCCTTTTCCAAGCCCTTCTTCATCGAAGAACCGACCAGCCCGGATGATGTTGCCGGCCATCGCAAGATCCGCGCTGCCATCGGCTCGGTGAAGGTGGCGACGGGCGAAATGTGCCAGAACCGCATCATGTTCAAGCAGTTCATCGCCGGAGGCGCAATTGACGTGGTGCAGATCGACAGCTGCCGCATGGGCGGCCTGAACGAGGTGCTGGCGGTTCTCCTGATTGCCGCCAAATACAATTTGCCGGTCTGGCCTCATGCCGGCGGCGTCGGCCTTTGCGAGTATGTGCAGCATCTGTCGATGATCGACTATCTGGCGGTATCAGGCACGAAGGAAGGTCGTGTGATCGAGTATGTCGACCACCTGCACGAGCACTTCATCGAACCCTGCGATATCAGAAACGCCGCTTACATGCCGCCGAAACTACCGGGCTTCTCCATCGAAATGAAGCCGGAGTCGATTGAGACCTACACCTTCGAGGAATAACCGGGGGATGACAGCGCCTCCTTAAGGCGCTGCCACTCCGTTTCGCTCCCGGGAAGGCCGAAACGCACGTCGTTCGGCCTTTCATCAAAAATGCGGACCAGAATGCCGTGTTGGCCAAGATGGCTGAACAGTTCGGTGGCGCGGGGGGTGCGCACCAGAGTAAAAAGGGACGTGCCGCCGGCAATCGCCAGTCCTGCTTTTTCCAGCAGGTCATTCATGCGCCGGGAGTCTTCGGCAAGGCGCAGACGCATGGAAGATTGCCATTTCTTATCCGCCAGAGCCTGCGTCGCGATATGAAGCGCCGGGCCGGAAACCGCCCAGGGGCCGAGCCTTGCTTCAAGTTCAGCGGCGATATCGGGCTGTGCAATGGCGAAACCCAGCCGAACGCCCGCCATGCCGTAAAATTTGCCGAAAGAGCGCAGGACCACCAGCGCTTCCTGACCGGTGGCATTCGCGAGGCTTTCGGCAAGTCCCGTCTCGATGAAGGCTTCGTCCACGACGAGCAATCCGTCCTTGAGGCGCATGGCTTCGGCTAGCGAGAGCAACGCCGCGCGATCCGTGATGCGGCCATCGGGATTATTGGGATTGATCACCACGGCATAATCGTGAGCCGATAGCTCCCGGGTGTTTTCCACCTCGGTCACGGCAAGTCCGGCCATGCGTGCGGTCCGGGCATGTTCCGCATAAGCGGGTGAAAGCACGGCGCCGCTCCTGGCCCCACGGGCGATAGCGATCTGAGCCAGCAATGGCATCAGCATCTGGGTGCCGGGTGAAAGCACCACATGCCGGGCGGAAGGCGCGTCGAAATGGGCTGCAGCCAGCTGTTTCAATTCTTCGGCGGCATCCGGTTCCGGCAGGCGGGCGAATGCGCTGGCGGGGATCGGGGAATGCGGGTAGGAGTGCGGATTGATCCCGGTCGAAAGGTCGATCCACGGTTCTGGCGCTTCAGGAAACATCAGACGCGCCCTGCCGAGATTGCCGCCGTGACGGATCGCAGCCTGCGCCTTTTCTGGTACTGTTTCGCCCATGTTCTTTGCTCTCGCTTTCCTGTCGCTCTTGATCGAACGCCTGACCGGCTATCCGGACTGGCTGTTCAAACGCATCGGCCATCCCGTTACTTGGATCGGTTCGCTTATCGCGCTGCTGGACAAAAAATGGAACCGGGAGAACGCGTCATTTTCACAGCGCAAGGCGGCAGGTGTGGCGGCTCTGGCCGGTTTCGTCGGGCTGACGCTGCTTGTTGCGTGGTTTGCGCAATCCGCCCTGCTTTTTCTGCCCTTCGGCATTTTGCTGGTTGCCGTGCTGGGCGCCTCGCTTCCGGCGCAGAAAAGTCTTGAGCAGCATGTGGAGGCTGTCGCCATTGCTCTGGAGCGCGAGGGTGTGGAAGGCGGCCGCAAGGCGGTATCGATGATCGTCGGACGCGATCCGCAAAAGCTGGACGAAGCGGCGATCTGCCGGGCGGCGGTTGAAAGCCTGGCCGAGAATTTTTCCGACGGCATCGTCGCTCCTGCCCTCTGGCTTGGGCTATTGGGCCTGCCGGGCGGCGCGGCCTACAAGGCGATCAACACGGCTGACAGCATGATCGGCCATCGCTCACCCCGCCATGAGGCCTTCGGCTGGGCCTCGGCCCGGCTGGACGATCTGGTCAATCTGCCGGCGTCGAGACTGAGCGGCGGTCTTTTCGTAATGTCTGCGTTCTTCGTGAAAGGCGCATCACCCGGCGGGGCCATTGCCGCGATACGTCGCGATGCCCGTCATCACCGTTCCCCCAACGCCGGTTGGCCGGAGGCGGCGCTGGCCGGCGCTCTGGGCTTCGCGCTTGCAGGCCCACGCTCCTATGGCGGGCAGATGATCGAGGCGCGCTTCATGGGTGAAGGCGGGAGGGCGACGCTTGTTGCGGAGGATATTCGCAGGGCGCTGCGACTGGCGCGGGTGGCCGATCTGCTGTTGATCGGCCTGTTCGGACTTCTGGCGATCCTTATCGCGCTATAGCCAGCAGACGGTCGAGGTCGAGGTGCTGCTCCATATGGACCGCAAGATGATCGAGAACAGTCTCCACCTGCGCATCATAGTTCAGACCCGCGGCCTGCCCGCCGAGACGCTCCAGCCACGCGCCGCGTTGGCGATCATCCGCGAAAAGACCGTGAATATAGGTGCCAAAGACGCGGCCAGAGGGCGAGACGGCGCCATCATTATGCCCATCGAGCGTCGAGAACGGCAGATAGTCCGTTGTGGCTGTGGTTTCGCCGACATGCATTTCGTAGCCGGATAAATCAACACCGTCGAAACTCGTGCCGCGAACGGAAATGAGCCGCTTGTCATCTGTCAGAACCGTGTCGACATCCAGCAGGCCCATTCCCTTGACCGTCGCTGGTGGTCCTTCGATACCGTCGGGATCGGCAACTGTTTTTCCAAGCATCTGGTATCCGCCGCAGAGACCCAGAACATAGCCGCCGCGTCTCACATGTGCCTTGATATCAATGTCCAGGCCGGCATTCTTCAGAACGGCGAGGTCGGCGATGGTGGATTTCGAGCCGCAAAGCAATACCAGCCGGCAATCGGTTGGAATTGTTTCGCCCGGACGCACTCGGATCAGTTCGACATCCGGTTCCATGTCCAGGGGATCAAGATCATCGAAATTGGAAATATGCGGCAGGATCGGCATTGCGATGCGGATTTTCGCACCCGGCTTTCGCTCAGCCGGGCTGGAAAGCCCGAGAGCATCCTCCGCCGGCAATTTTGCGGCGCTGGCAAAATGCGGCAGAAGCCCGATTGAGGCCCAGCCGGTTTTTTCCGCAATTATTCGCATGCCGTCGGAAAACAGGGCCGGATCGCCGCGAAAGCGATTGACGATAAAACCTTCGATCATCGCCGCGTCTTCAGCTTCGAGTACGGCTTTGGTGCCGACGAGGCTTGCGATGACGCCGCCCCGGTCGATATCGCCGATCAGGATCACAGGCGCGTCCGCAGCTCTCGCAAATCCCATATTGGCGATGTCATTGGCGCGCAGGTTGATTTCGGAGGCACTGCCTGCCCCTTCCACCAGCACCAGATCGGCCTGCTGTTTCAGGTGCTCGAAACTTTCCAGCACGCGCGGCATCAGTCCGGCCTTCATGTGCTGGTAATCGGCCGCTTTGGCATTGCCGGCGATCTTGCCCTGCACCACCACCTGTGCGCCGGTTTCGCTCTGCGGCTTCAGGAGCACCGGGTTCATGTGCACGGAAAGCGGCACGCCCGCCGCCCGCGCCTGCAGCGCCTGTGCGCGGCCGATCTCGCCGCCATCGGCGGTGACCGCCGCATTGTTTGACATGTTCTGCGGCTTGAACGGCATGACGGACAGGCCGCGCCTGACGAAGGCCCGGGCAAGGCCGGCCACCATCAGCGATTTGCCGACATCCGAGCCGGTTCCCTGAAACATCAGCACGCGTGCAGCCATGTCAGAATTCTATCCCCGCCTGCGCCTTTACGCCCGCCTTGAAGTGATGTTTGACGAGCGTCATTTCCGTCACCATGTCGGCGGCGTCAATGAGCGGTTGCTTGGCGTTGCGGCCGGTAACGATGACATGCAGATCGGGCCTGCGGCTGGAAAGCGTTTCGACCACCTCCTCCAGCGGCAGGTAATCGTAACGGAGCGCGATGTTCAGCTCATCGAGGATCAGCAGGCCGATGGTGTCGTCGGCCATCAGGACCTTGGCTTCTTCCCAGGCCTTTGCCGCCGCTGCGACATCGCGTTTCAGATCCTGTGTGTCCCAGGTGAACCCTTCGCCCATAGTGCGCCACACGACCTTGTCGCCGAAGAGCGTCAGCGCCTGCTGTTCGCCCGTCGACCATGCACCCTTGATGAATTGCACCACGCCGACCCTGCGCCCGGTACCGAGCATGCGCAGGGCAAGGCCGAAAGCGGCCGTGGATTTGCCCTTGCCGGGGCCGGTATTGATCATCAGCAAACCTTTTTCGATGGTCTTTTCCGCAACTTCGGCATCCTGCACCGTTTTGCGGTTGACCATTTTCTGCCGGTGGCGCTCGGCTTCGCTGTCGCTGATGTCGCGTGTCATTGCATTTTCCTTTTCCTCCAGCTGTGCGGGATCCGGTGCTCCCGCCATTCGGAGCGGCGACTATACCCAATTTGCCGCACCCGGCAATGTGCCGGCCGCAGGGCCCGCAGCATTGACCCTCACGCCCGTTCAGCCTAAAGGTAACGGACTGACGGTCTTTCCCCGGCAACGGGAAAAGCTAAGAGGGAACACGGTTCCAACCCGATTATCGGGTCATTCCGTGGCTGCCCCCGCAACTGTAAGCGGTAAGCCCGCACCGTAAAGCCACTGGACCTTTGAAGATGGTTCGGGAAGGCGGTGTCAGGGTGCAAAGCCGCGAGCCAGGAGACCTGCCGTTTCAGGAAAAACGTCTGCCGGGCGGGGTGCTCCGGTCAGTCGATTAGATCGAACATCCGGTTTGCGCCTGTCCGCATGCCGTTTTCGACATCCGCACCCCGAGATTTTTTGCAAGGCGCGGGAAACGATACGGTTTGGATATTTCAGCGACATCTTCTTCTACGAGTGGAAACATGCAGGACGAAACGGCGCCCGGCGTGACCGTCTTCATTTGCAGAAGCTGTCGCGATGAAGCCGATCCTAATGCCGAACCGCGCCCCGGTTCGCGTCTTGCCGATGCCGTCATGGCAAAAGCGGAGGAAACGGGTGTTACTGTTCGTTCCGTCAATTGCCTTGCCAATTGCAAGCGCGGCCTCAGCGCCGTGCTGCGCAGCGCCAATGGCTGGTCCTATGTATTCGGCGGGCTGACGACCGGTGATGCCGAAGATTTGCTGACCGGCGCGCGGCTGCTGGCCGCCGCCCCCGATGGCCTGATGCCCTGGCGCGGCCGCCCCGAACCATTAAAGCGCGGCATGGTGGCGCGCATTCCCCCATTCGATTTTACCGAGGAGAGATCATGAGCACCCTTCTGGACCGCGTTCCCTGCACCATCGTTACCGGTTTTCTGGGGGCCGGCAAAACCACGCTGCTGCGCGGTCTTCTCGAAAAGCTTGACGGCAAGCGGCTGGCGATCATCGTCAATGAATTCGGCGATATCGGCATCGACGGCGAGATTCTGAAAGGCTGCGGTATTGAAAGCTGCCCGGAAGAAAACATTGTCGAACTGGCCAATGGCTGCATCTGCTGCACGGTGGCGGATGATTTCCAGCCCGCCATCGAACAGATTCTGAGCCGCCAGCCGAAAGTGGAGCATATCCTCATCGAGACCTCGGGCCTTGCCCTGCCGAAGCCCCTTGTGCAGGCCTTCCAGTGGCCGGCCATCAAGAGCCGTGTGACGGTAGATGCCGTCGTGGCCGTGGTGGATGGCGCTGCCCTTGCCGAGGGGCAGGTGGCGCATGACATGGAAGCGCTGGCCGCCCAGCGGGCCAATGACGAGGCGCTCGATCATGATGACCCGGTCGAAGAGGTTTTCGAGGATCAGGTCGCCTGCGCCGATCTTATCGTGCTGACCAAGGCCGATCTTCTTGACGATGCCGGCCTGGACAAAGCCAAGGCGCATATTCTCGAACATTTGCCAAAGGCGGCAAAGATAGTCGTGGCCTCCAATGGCGCTATCGATCCCGCCGTGCTGATCGGTCTTGGCCTTGCGGTGGAAGAGGATATCGAAAACCGCCGCACCCACCATGATGGCGAGCTTGATCACGAGCACGATGATTTCGACAGCTTCGTCATCGATCTGCCGGCCGTCACCGACCCGGAAGCGCTGGCGATCCGTATCGCCGAGACGGCTGCTGCGGAAAATGTCCTGCGGATCAAGGGCTTCATCGAAGTTTCCGCAAAGCCGATGCGCTTGCAGGTGCAGGCCGTCGGTAGCCGCGTCAACCACTATTACGATCGGCCCTGGGCCGCAGGTGAGGAGCGCCGCAGCCGTCTTGTCGTCATCGGCGAAAAGGGCCTGAACCGCGAAAAGATCGAACAGATGCTGGCCGCCTGACGATGCACATCCTCGCCACCACATCCTCGTCTCTGGACGACCTGATCGAGCCGGTTGATCTTAACCAGCCCCGGTCGGAAGTGGTGATGCTGTCTTTTTCGGCAAGCGATCTGGCCGGGCTGGAACAGGCCTGGCGGCGGACGGAGGGTGCACCACACTCCCTGTCAGCGGCCAACCTGTCCGAGCTTCGGCACCCCATGTCGGTCGATCTGTGGATCGAAAAGACGGCGGAACATGCCAGCGTTATTCTTATCCGGATTCTCGGCGGTGCGGAACGATGGCGCTACGGTGTCGATCAGCTTTCCGTTTTGGCGCGCAGGCGCGGCATAAGGCTGCTGCTCCTGCCGGGAGAATGCAGCGACCGAGATGAAAAGCTCGAGGCGGCATCAACCGTCGACCGGCGGACTTTGGCCTCCGCCCTCTCCTTCTTCCGTGAAGGTGGGCAGGAAAATATGGGCCGGCTTGCCGTTGGTCTAACCGCTCTTGCAAAGGGTGAGGCATGGCCGGATACCGAGGCCGAACCGCTGCCGAAAGCCGGTTTCTACCGACCCGGCAGGGGCGTCGTGGATTGGACGGAAGCCTGCGCGGGTTTTCCAGCCGGTGCGCCCCTTTTGCCCATCCTCTTCTACCGTTCCATGCTTCTGGCGGCAGACGCCGCACCCGTGGATGCGCTTTTCGAGGCGCTTTCGCAGCGCGGTTTTGCACCCCTGCCGATTTTTGTCAGCGGCCTGAAGGATGGTGAGGCGATCCGCTTCCTCGAAACCGTCCTGCCCGATCTCAAGGCCGCCGCCATCATTGCTGCCACCGCCTTCGCCAGCCAGATCGATGATGGGGGCACAACCCTGTTCGACCGGCTCGGCGTGCCGGTGTTTCAGGTGGTGATGGCGACGACGCGACGGGACGGCTGGGCGGAAAATGCGCGCGGTCTCAATCCTTCCGATCTTGCCATGCATGTCGTTCTGCCGGAACTGGATGGCCGGATTCTTGCCGGTGCGATTTCGTTCAAACAGGCGCGAATGGATGGTGGCGCGAGCTTGTTCAATGTGCCCGAGGCTGATCGCGTCGAGCAGGTGGCAAATCGCATCGCCGCTTTCCTGCAGCTGCGGAATGCCGCTCCACGGGATCGCCGGATCGTCATTCTGATGCCGGATTATCCCGGTGCGGCACCCGGGCGAACCGGTTATGCCGTCGGTCTCGATGTGCCGCAAAGCGTTCTCGAAATGCTGCGCGATCTCGCTGGTGCCGGTTATATGATCGAGGATATTCCCGACACCGCGCGGGCGCTGCTCGACCGCATCGAACAGCAGGAAGCGATAATTGAACTTCCTACCTATGAGGCTTTTTTTTCCGCCTTACCACCGGTGGCTGCCGCCTCTGTAAATGTGACATGGGGTGCGGCAACTGATGACGACGCATTGGTTGATGGTGCGTTCCGGTTCCGCGTCGCCCGTTTCGGAGAGGTTTTCGTAGCACTAGCGCCCGATCGCGGCCGCAACGAGGATCGCCGGGTGGATTACCACGACCCTGCCCTGCCGCCGCGTCATGCGTTAGTCGCTTTCGGTGCGTGGATGCAGCGGGTCGCAGATGCGCATGCCATCGTGCATGTGGGCGCGCATGGAACGCTGGAATGGCTGCCGGGCAAAACGATCGCGCTTTCCCGTGATTGTTTTCCCGAAATCGTCACCGGCTCGCTGCCCGTAGTCTATCCGTTCATCGTTTCTAATCCAGGGGAAGCGGCGGTCGCCAAGCGGCGTATCGCGGCCGTGACCATCGGCCATGTTCCACCGGTGCTGGTCAATGCCGGGCTTTCGCCGGAACAGTCAGCGCTGGAACAGCTCGTTGATGAATATGCACAGGCGGATGGGCTGGATCGCCGCCGGCGTGACCGGCTGGCGAAACTGATTGTCGAAAAGGCGCTGGAGACCGGGCTTGCAGCTGAGGCGGGCGTGGGTGTGAAGGATGATGCCGATGCGGCCCTGTCGCGCATCGACGCGTTTCTCTGCGACCTCAAGGATTTCGCCATCAAGGACGGCCAGCATGTTTTTGGCCGCTGTGCCGAAGGCGAGACCGATCTTCTGAGGCTTGAAAGCGCAAAATCGGAAAAAGCTGCTTTGCTGGCTGCACTTGATGGCCGGCATATCCCCCCCGGCCCTTCCGGCGCACCTGCGCGCGGACGTCTCGATGTGCTGCCCACGGGTCGTAATCTCTATGCCGCAGATCCGCGCACCATGCCGACGCCGACGGCGTTCGAGCTTGGTCGCATGGCGGGCGAAGAGGTGCTGCGCCATCATCTGCAGTCCCACGGCGATTGGCCGAAACATCTGGTTTTCGATCTGTGGGGCAGCGCCAGCCTGCGCAATGGCGGTGAGGATGTAGCCCAGGCGTTGTACCTGATGGGGGCGAGACCGATCCACGATCCCCCCACCGGCCGGGTCACTGGCATCGAGGTTTTGCCGCCGGCGAGCCTGGGGCGGCCACGTGTCGACGTTACCTTTCGCATATCCGGCCTGTTCCGCGATATGTTTCCGGCGCTGATCGCGCTTCTCGACGCTGCCGCCAAAGCCGTTGCGCGGCGGGAGGAAGCGCCGGGCGACAATCCTCTCGCGGAAGAGGCCGCCGCGCTTGGGCATATTCCGGCGCGCATTTTCGGCTCCGCGCCCGGCACCTATGGTGCGGGCATCGAAGAAAAGCTTGCGAGCGGGAAATGGGACGAACGCGAGGAGTTGGGGCAGGCCTATCTCGAGGCGGCGAGCCACGCTTTCGGCGGTGCGGACGGGTTGGAGATTTTCGAAGATACCGGTTTTGTGGAACTCGTCAGGCGGGCCGACCTTCTGGTCCATACCGGTGACGATCCGGGCCGCGACCTCCTCGATGGTTCTTCCGATGTCGCCTTTATCGGCGGCTTCTCCGCTGCTAAGGCTGTACTGGGCGGGGTCGCTGACATTGTTGCGCTGGATACGACCGATCCGGCGCGCCCGCGTGCTAGGTCGATGACGCAGGCGCTGACGCGGGTAGTGCGCGCGCGCGCCGTCAACCCACGCTTCATTGCCGGCCAGATGCGGCATGGTCCGCGCGGGGCGGCGGAGTTCGCCGAGACCGTGGACCGGCTGGTCGGCTTTGCCGAAACCACCCATGCGGTGTCCTCCTCCTTGATCGAGGCGCTCTACGACGCATATTTCGGCAATGAGGACGTGCGCGATTTCATCCTGCGGGAAAATCCGAAAGCGGCGCAGGTGATGGCCGAACGCTTTTTATCCGCCCGCCGTCGCGGGCTGTGGCACAGCCGCCGCAACGCGGTGGACGCGGAACTTGAAATGCTGATCCTGCCGCGCGCCCAAAGGGTGGAGGCGTGATGATGGCCGCTGCCGATCCCGTTCAGCCCTTTGGCCGTCGTGGTCTCTGCCCGGCCCTCTCCGCTCCCATGCGCACCGGCGACGGTTTTTTGTCGCGGATCGCTATCGAGGCGGATATTGCCCCGCATGACATGGCGGCGCTTTGCCATTTTGCCGAGCTGCATGGCAACGGATTGATCGACATTACCGCACGCGGCAGCCTGCAATTTCGCGGCCTGACGCCGGAAAGTGCCCGCGCCCTGGAAAAAGATGTTCTGGCGCTGGATTTGCCGCTGCGTGAGGGGCTGGCAGTTGAGACCTCGCCTCTCGCCGGTCGGGACGACGCGGAAATTGCCGATGGCCGCCCTCTCGCGGCGGAGATTCGAAAAGAGGCTGACAGGCTCGTTCTCCATGAGAAGCTTGCCGCTAAAATGTCTGTGATCATTGATGGCGGCGGGCGCCTCGCCATGGGAGATTTACTGGCCGATATCCGCCTGAAGGCAATGTCGCTTGATGGTCGGACTTTCTGGCGATTGCTCGTTGGCGGGCCGGAAAGCAGGGCGCTGAATGCGGGACTGGTCGAGACCGGCGCGGCGGCGGACATCGTCGTGTTGCTGCTCGCCTTTCTGGCCGGCAAGGGACCGCTTGCCCGTGGCCGCGATCTGGACCATTCGATGATAAAGGCGGTCTGTGGTGATCGCCTGCTGGATCGGATTGTTGTGGACGCCGCCAGGGCGGCTTCTGTGTCTCTCGGACTGATGAGGACGGGAAAGGATTGCTTCGCAGTTGCTGTCGCGCCTGCTTTTGGGCAAATCCGGGCCTGCGATTTGTCGTATCTCTGCGAACGGGCCGGTACGCTAGACATCAAGGCTTTACGGCCATCCCCAAACCATAGCCTGCTATTTTTTGGATCGTCATCCGCTTGCAACGCCCTGCTTGAGATTGCAGGGGCGTCCGGTTTCATAACGACAGCAGGTGACGTACGCTCTTCCATCGCCGTCTGTCCCGGCGCGCCGGGCTGCGCTTCGGCTTTTCTTCCCACCCGTGAATTGGCCGCCTTTGCGTCGGAGGAATGCGCTTCGTTACTAGATGGCTCCTTCACGCTGCATATTTCCGGCTGTGGCAAGGGTTGCGCGCACCCAGCGCCGTCGCTTCTCACTTTTTCCGGCGACGACGATGGCCTGGCCTTTTCTATTGCAGGTCGCGCCGGCGACGTGCCGGATGGGATTTTACCTTTCCGGCATCAGAGGACGGCGCTTTCGCGGCTTGCCCGTCTTTACGAAAAAGAACATAAGCCCGGGGAAACCGCCGCTACCCTGTTTGCCCGGCTGGGCAAACGGGCGATCGGTGCGGCGCTTCGACAGGATGACCGATGACTGACTATGACTATATTCGCGATGGCAATGCGATCTATGAGCGCTCCTTCTCCATCATTCGCGAGGAAGCGGATTTATCCGCCTTTACCGAAGAGCAGGCGGATATCGCCATTCGCATGATCCACGCCTGCGGGCAGGTGGAGGCGGCCAGCCATTTCCGGTTTTCGCCTGAATTCGTCGCTGCTGCACGCGGTGCCCTGTTTGCCGGTAAGCCCGTTCTCTGTGATGCTGAAATGGTGGCCCACGGCGTGACGCGCGCCCGTCTCCCGGCTGATAATGATGTGATCTGCACCCTTCGCGATCCGCGCACGCCGGAGATAGCGCAAAAGATCGGCAATACCCGTTCCGCCGCCGCACTTGATCTCTGGGCCGAGAAGCTGGATGGCGCGCTGGTCGCCATCGGCAATGCGCCGACGGCACTGTTCTATCTTCTGGAAATGCTGGAAAAAGGCGCGGCGCGCCCCGCCGCCATCATAGGCATGCCCGTTGGTTTTGTCGGTGCGGCGGAATCGAAAGACGCGCTGGAGGCAAGTTCGCTCGGCATTCCCTATGCCATCGTCAAGGGACGCATGGGTGGCTCGGCGATGACGGCTGCCGCCATCAACGCGGTTGCGAGGGCCGGCCTGTGAGCGCTGCTCTTTTTGAAAACCCCAGGGGTAAACTCGTTGGCGTCGGTACTGGTCCCGGCGATCCCGAACTCCTTACGCTGAAAGCCGTACGCGCCATCGAAAATGCCGATGTGCTCGCCTTCTTCTGCAAAAAGGGTGGCAGCGGCAACGGTCGCGGCATTGTCGAAGCCTTCATCCGCCCCGGTACGCTGGAAATGCCGCTGGTCTATCCGGTAACTGTCGAAAGCGACAAAAACGGCAGCGATTACCGTGATGCGATCGCCGCCTTTTTTGATCAGTCGGCGAAGGATATTGCTGTGCATCTCGAAGCTGGGCGCAATGTTGCCGTGCTGTCGGAAGGTGATCCGCTGTTTTACGGTTCCTACATGCACCTTCATTTGCGGCTCGCCCCGTCCTACCCGGCGGAGGTTGTTGCTGGCGTCACGGCCATGTCCGGCTGCTGGTCCATGGCCGGTCTGCCGCTGGTGCAAGGCGACGATATCTTGAGCGTCCTTCCCGGCACGCTCGGCGAAGATGTTCTGACGGAACGTCTGTCTGGCACGGATGGTGCGGTGATCATGAAGGTGGGGCGCAACCTGCCAAAGATTCGCCGGGCGTTGGAAAAGGCCGGTAAACTTGAAGAAGCGCTCTATGTCGAGCGCGGCACAATGGCCAACAGCCATGCGGTGCGGCTCATCGAACGCGATGCATCGCCAGCGCCTTATTTTTCGCTGGTTCTGGTGCCGGGCTGGAAAACGCGACCCGCTGCAGGTGAAAAGCCATGACCGGCAGGCTCGTCGTTGTCGGCCTCGGCCCCGGCAGTGCTGCGCAGGTGACGCCGGAAGCACTTGCCGCTGTCGAGGCCTCGGAAGATTTCTTCGGTTATATTCCCTATCTCGACCGCCTGTCGCTCGGGCCGCACCAGCGTCGCCATGCTTCCGATAATCGCGAGGAGATTTCCCGCGCCGAGCAGGCTCTGCGGCTTGCGGCCTCCGGTGGCAAGGTCTGCGTGGTGTCCGGCGGTGATCCCGGCGTTTTCGCCATGGCGGCGGCAGTTTGCGAGGCGATCGAAAGCGGTCCTTCCGAGTGGCGCGAGATCGATTTTTCCGTCGTCCCCGGCGTGACCGCCATGCTGGCAGTCGCTGCAAAGGCCGGCGCGCCGCTTGGCCATGATTTCTGCGCCATTTCGCTGTCGGACAATCTGAAGCCCTGGAGCATCATTGAAAAACGGCTGATTGCGGCGGCGGATGCAGGATTTGTGATGGCTTTTTACAATCCCGTCAGCAAGGCGCGTCCGCACCAGCTCAGTACCGCTCTTGATCTGTTGCGGGCGCATTTGCCCGGTTCTGTGCCGGTGATCTTCGGTCGGGCAGCAGGCCGTGCGGATGAGCGTATCCGGGTTGCGCCTCTTTCGGAAGCATCGAGCGACATGGCTGACATGGCCACCTGCATCATCGTCGGTTCGGTTGAAACCCGTCTGATTGAACGATCCGGCAAAGAACCGCTGGTTTATTCGCCGCGTTTTTCGAGAAGAGAGAGCTGATGGTGGATGGCGGTGAGCGCTGCTGCAATATCCGGCACCGTCACATCATTCATGGACGCGTCGTTTCGCTTTCGCGGCCGCTCGATCATGATGACCGGCAGGCTGAGCCGTCTTGCGGCTTCGATCTTTCCATAGCTGGCGCTGCCACCGGAGTTTTTCGAGACCAATGTCTCGATGCGGTTTTCTTCCAGCATGCGGATTTCATCATCCAGCGCAAAAGGACCACGTGCGGTAATGTAGCGCGCATGCGGCAGTTTCAGCGGCGGCTCGACGGGATCGACGCTGCGGATGAGATAGCTGTGCTGTGGCGCGGCTTCGAAAGGAAGCAGCTCCTGCCGTCCCAAAGCCAGAAACACGCGCCGGCCTTCGCCGCCGAGCGCAGTAACAGCCTGCCCGGCGCTGTCGACGCCATGCCATGTGTCACCCGGCTGGCGCTGCCAGGCGGGACGCGAAAGCGTCACGAGCGGAACTTTGGCAAGCCGCGCCGCCTCAACGGCGTTGGCGGAAATCTTCGCCGCATAGGGATGCGTGGCATCCACCAGAATATCGAAACCCCCGGTGCGAATGAAATCCGCAAGTCCGACCGCGCCGCCAAAACCGCCGCTGCGCATCGGCACCGGCTGTTCGACCGGCGAGAGCGTTCGGCCGGCCATGGAGAGCAGAATTCGGTAGCCGGAGTCCTCTGCCAGCCTGCCGGCCAGAATGCGGGCATCCGCCGTGCCGCCAAGGATGAGTATGGAGCATGTCATGACGTCTGAATATTCCGGAACCGGCAACGTTTCCACAAAAAATAAGGCTTCCACCGAAAAGAAAGAAAAGCCGTGGCTTTCCATCGTCGGCATTGGTGAGGACGGGCTTGAGGGGCTCGGCCGGAACGCCATCCAGGCGATAGAGGCGGCCGAGATTGTTTTCGGCGGTAAGCGCCATCTGGAGCTGGCGGCTGCGGCCATTCGTGGTGAAGCACGGCGGTGGCCGGCGCCGTTTGACACGGATATGAGCGATGTCGTGGCGCTGCGTGGCAAGCGGGTTTGTGTGCTCGCCTCCGGTGATCCGTTCTTTTATGGCGTCGGCGTTACGCTTCTGCGGCATGTCGAGGCGCATGAGACGGTTTGTCATCCCTCGCCTTCCGCCTTCTCCCTGGCGGCGGCGCGACTTGGCTGGGCGCTGCAATCGGTTGAATGCGTTTCGCTGCACGGCCGTTCCATCGATCTCCTGCGGCCGTATCTCCATGCCGGTGCGCGCATCATTACGCTCACTTCGGATGCTCACGCCCCGGCCTTGATCGCGGAATTGTTGTCCGATTTGGATTTCGGTCAGTCGGAATTCGTTTTGCTCGAAGCCCTAGGCGGAGAGCGGGAACAGCAGCGGCAGGTCAGGGCGGCTGATTTCGCCTTTGAAGACATCGACCCGCTGAATGTGGTGGCGATTGATGTCGTCGCGGCTGAGGGCGCCCGTATCCTGCCTTTTGCACAGGGACTGGATGACAGCCTGTTCGAACATGACGGGCAGATCACCAAACGCGAGATCCGCGCCGTGACACTGTCCTCTCTCGCGCCACGGCGGGGCGAATTGCTGTGGGATATCGGTGCCGGTTCGGGTTCGATCGGTATCGAATGGATGCTGTCGCATCCCTCGCTTCGCGCCATCGCCATAGAGCAGCATCCGGAAAGGGCGGAGCGTATCGCCCGCAATGCCGAAGCTTTCGGTGTGCCAGGGCTTGAGGTCATGATCGGCGCGGCCCCCGCAGCTTTTGAAGCCTTGCCCCAGCCGGATGCGATTTTCATTGGCGGCGGCGGCAGTGAAACGGGCGTGCTGGAGCGGGCTATGGAGGCCCTGAAACCGGGCGGGCGGCTGGTTGCCAACGCGGTGACGCTGGAAATGGAGGCGGTGCTGCTTGCCGCCCATGCGCGGCTTGGCGGTTCGATGATCCGTCTGGATGTATCGCGGGTGGTGGCTGTCGGCTCCATGTCGGGCTGGCGTCCGGCAATGCCGGTGACGCAGTGGAGCTGGGTCAAGCCATGGTGACAGTGGCTGGCATAGGCTGTCGCAAGGGCGCGGGTCCGGATGCTGTCATGGCCGCCGTGCGTGCTGCGGAGCATGCTTTTGGCATGACCGCAGAATGCCTGGCGACTGCGCCGCTCAAAGCCGGGGAAGCCGGTCTTGCGGAAGCGGCAAAAGGCTTGTCACTGTCGCTGGAAATCGTATCGCAGGAGCGGCTCGACGCGGTCGCGTCGAAAACAATGACATTTTCACAGGCAAGCCTTGATCATGCCGGCTCGCCGAGTGTCAGTGAAGCGGCGGCGCTTGCCGCCGCCGGAGAGAATGCAAGGCTGGTCGCGCCGCGTCTTGTGGTTGGCGATGTGACGGTGGCCATCGCAACGACTGACGAGGCCCCACGAGATAGCGGCTGCGCCATCGAACATGGAGAATAACAATGACGGTTCATTTTATCGGCGCCGGTCCGGGTGCCGCCGATCTCATTACGGTGCGCGGGCGCGATCTTATCGCCGCCTGCCCGGTGTGCCTTTATGCGGGTTCACTGGTTCCGAAGGCGCTCATCGATTATTGCCCGCCCGGCGCCCGCATCGTTGATACGGCAGCGCTTTCGCTTGACGAGATCGAGGCGGAATTTGTGGCCGCAGCGGAGGCCGGCAAGGATGTGGCGCGGCTGCATTCCGGCGACCTTTCCGTCTGGAGCGCCATGGGCGAACAGGTTCGCCGTCTGGAGCGACTGGGTCTCGATTATACAGTCACACCCGGCGTGCCCTCCTTTGCCGCTGCTGCCGCCACTTTGCAGCGGGAACTGACGGTGCCGGAAGTGGCGCAGAGCCTTGTACTGACCCGCATTTCCGGTCGCGCATCGAAGATGCCTGACGGTGAGACGCTGAAGGCTTTCGGTGCGACGGGTACGACGCTCGCCATCCATCTCGCCATTCATGCCATCGGCAAGGTGGTGGAAGAGCTGACGCCGCTTTACGGCTCCAATTGCCCGGTTGCTATCGTCGTTCGCGCCTCCTGGCCGGATGAGCGGGTTATCAGGGGAACGCTGTTCGACATTGAAGGAAAGCTCGCAGCCGAACCGGTGGAGCGGACGGCCCTGATCTTCGTCGGACGTGGACTTGCCTCGACGGATTTTCGTGAAAGCGCGCTTTATAGCACCGACTATGTCCGGCGGTTCCGATCTCCGAAAGAAGATGCGAAGGGCTGATGAGACGGCGTGGAGGCGGTGCGCCCCTTGAGCGTGCCCTGACGATCGAACACCAGAATATCAAGCGCAATGGCGGGCGTCTTCAGCGCCGCCGCTGCGGTCACCCAGGCTTTTTCCGCCACGATCGCACCGAGGTCTATCCCCGCGCGTTCGGCCAGCTCAAAGGCGTGGGCCACCATGTTGGCCTGACGGATGGCAATGGCGAGGCTTTCGTCTCCCCCGGCTTTCGTCGCCAATGCCGCCAGCGCATCAAGATCTGCCAGTCCCTTCTTGGAGTGCACGTCGAGCATGCCCTGCGCGAGCTTGGTCATCTTGGCGACGCCGCCGGCGATCGTCACCCGCTCGACCGGATGGCTGCGCAGGTATTTCAGCATGCCGCCGATAAAATCGCCCATGTCGATCAACGCGGTTTCCGGCAGATCGTAAAGCGCCTGCCCGGCTTTTTCGGAGGTGTTGCCGGTCGCGCCCAGCACATGGGCGCAGCCGGTCGCGCGCGCCACGTCAATGCCGCGCCAGATCGAGTGGATCCAGGCGGAGCAGGAAAAGGGAATAACGATGCCTGTTGTGCCGAGGATGGAAATACCGCCAACGATGCCGAGCCTGCCGTTCAGGGTTTTTTCCGCCAGTTTCTCGCCGTCGCGGACGGAAATCTCGACTTCGAAATCGGCACCCTCTCCGGCGACCTCGTAAATGGCGGTTTCGATCATCTTGCGTGGCACGGGGTTGATGGCGGGTTCGCCCGGCGGCAGGGGCAATCCCGGCCGGGTGATGGTGCCGACGCCTTTTCCGGCCTTGAACGTGATGCCGCTTCCCGGTTGACCTCGTCGCACTGTGCTTTCGATCAGCGCTCCGTGGGTGACGTCCGGATCGTCGCCCGCATCCTTGACGACACCGGCGCGGGCGAAATTTTCACCCTTTTCCTCGGTGGCGAGGGAAAATGCCGGCCTCGCGCCGCTTGGAAGTTCGACCTCGACAGGGTAAGGAAATTCGCCGGTCAAAAGGGCAGCGCAGGCCGCCTTCGTGGCGGCCGCCGCGCAGGTGCCCGTGGTCCAGCCGCGGCGAAGGGTCTTTCCATCCGTATCCATATGAATTTCTATAGCCGGGACGGCTTTTTCCGTCATCGTTAAAAAGCAGCCAAGAAGAATGTCGATACCGCAGATTTTGAACAGCATCGCCGCAAAAGGTCCGGTCTTCCAGGCCGGTCACGTCTGGCTCGCGGGGGCCGGGCCGGGCGACGTGCGTTATCTGACGCTGGAAGTGGCGCTCGCGCTGTCTCAGGCCGATGTCATCGTGCGCGATGCTTTGGTGAGCGACGATGTTGTTGCTCTGGGTCCGCAGGCAGAGATTGTTTTTGCGGGCAAAAGGGGCGGCAAGCCCTCCGCAACGCAGGACGACATCACCGCTTCGCTGATCGATTTCGCCGGCCAAGGCAAAAAGGTGTTGCGGCTGAAGGGCGGTGATCCCTTTATTTTCGGGCGTGGCGGTGAAGAGGCGGAGGCGCTTGTCCATGCCGGCATTCCGTTTCGCATATTGCCTGGCATGACCTCGTCGTTCACAGCGCTCGCTTCAGCCCGCATTCCCGCCACCATGCGCGGCATCAGCCGCGCCGTGACTCTCGCCACGGGCCACGCAGCGGGCACGGAAGAGGATCTGGACTGGCTGGCGCTGGCGAAAACACGGGAACCCATCGTCGTTTACATGGGGCTGAAGAATATTGGCACGATCGCCGGTCTTCTGATGCAGGGCGGCCGTTCCGGCGAAACGCCGGTCGCCGTCATCATGTCGGCAACGACTGCGCTGGAGCGGATTTTCATCGGCAAGCTGGAAAGCATAGCTGACGATGCAATCAGGGAAAATTTCGAAGCGCCGGCTTTGATCGTTATCGGCGAGATTGTTTCGATGCGGGCGCGTCTTGGAGTTTCCGGCTCATGACGGCGCGGGCGATCATCATTGGCGCGCCACGCTCGGGCTCCGGCAAGACCAGCGTGACCATCGGCCTGCTCCGGGCCTTTGCCCGACGCGGTATCAAGGTGCGCGGCATCAAGACGGGGCCGGATTACATCGATCCCGGTTTCCACACCTTCGCCACGGGTACACCGGGTCTTAATCTGGATAGCTGGGCCATGCGGCCGGACTTGCTGCGGCATCTGTTTTCGCAACAGACCGATGGCGCGGAGCTTGTTCTGATCGAAAGCGCGATGGGCCTGTTCGACGGCATTCCGGTTGCGGAAAATCGCACGGGTTCGGCGGCGGATCTGGCGCGGCTGTTCGGCATTCCCGTGCTGCTGGTACTGGACGTGTCCGGCCAGTCGCAGACGGCCGCTGCCGTCGCCCATGGTTTTGCCCACTACGATCCGGCCGTTACCATGGCGGCCGTTGTGCTGAACCGGGCGGGCAGCGAAAGACATCGGACACTGTGCACGGAAGCGATCGAAAAAATCGGCCTTCCCGTTGCCGGCTGTGTGCTGCGTGATCCTTCGCTCATCCTGCCCGAAAGGCATCTCGGGCTGGTGCAGGCCAGCGAACATCCGGAGATCGATGCGCATATAGAACGGCTGGCCGATGCGATGGAAAAATCCATCGATCTCGATGCCCTGCTTTCACTCGCCACGCCGGTGGAGGTGCCTCCAGGCTCGGTGGATGCGGCGATTGCACCGCCCGGTCAGCGTATCGCGCTGGCGCAGGATGCGGCGTTCACCTTCCTGTACCCGCATCTTAGGAAGCATTGGCAGGCGGCCGGGGCCGAGATCGTGCCGTTCTCACCGCTCGCGGATGAGGCGCCCGACGACAGCTGTGATATATGCTGGCTGCCCGGCGGGTATCCCGAGCTTTTTGCCGGGAAGCTTGCGGATGCGGCTGGTTTCAAGGCAGGCATTGCCCGCTTTGCCACGACAAAGCCTGTTCATGGCGAGTGCGGCGGCTACATGGTGCTCGGCGAGGCATTGGAAGATGCGGATGGGGTGACCCATGCAATGACCGGGCTTCTGTCGCACGCCACCAGCTTTGCGACGCGCAAGATGAATCTCGGCTACCGGCAGGCAACAATTGCGGCAAGCGGCCCTCTCGGCACGGCGGGGGATGTTCTGCGCGGCCATGAATTCCATTATGCGCGGGTTACTGATGCCGGCAGCGATGAACCCTTCGCCCAGATTGCTGACGGGCAGGGTCGTCCGCTCGGGCCATCGGGCGGCAGGAGAGGATTTGTCTCAGGCACCTTTTTCCATGCCATCGCCAGAGGCGGTTGACCGTTAAGGGCTTTGGTCCATGAGACCTGCGGCAAAGTGGAGCAAGCTGCGAAAGTTTGTAGGCTTGGATCACGGGAAAGTGCTATAGATCACTTTATAGGGCGTGGAAGAGCGGAGTTGTCTGCCGTGATCCATGTTCGGTGAAGCGCAACCGGACCGAAAGCCGCTTCATATTGCCCGGTCCGAACCTGCCCTCGCGCATTTATATCGAGCGTGCCTACCGATGATGAAACCCGGATTTTTTGTCTCTGCCGCTCTCGCTGCGACCATTTTGCTGGCCCCTTTGGGCGCCGACGGCACGGTTGCCCATGGCGGTGAAGATTACGCAACGCTGGAAAAGCTCGGTGCGGCGCTGTTCGACGATCCCAACCTTTCGATGAACCGCACCATGGCCTGTTCCACCTGCCATATGCAGGCTGCCGGTTTTTCCGATGCGCGGGAGAGCGACAAGGTCGGGCGGGACGTCTCTCTCGGCGACGATGGGATTTCGCTGGGCGACCGCAACGCGCCGACTGCAGCTTATGCCCGTTTCACGCCGCCTTTCGGCAGGAATGCGGCGGGAGAGTATGTCGGCGGGCAATTCTGGGATGGCCGCGCCTCTCTGCTCGAAGATCAGGCGGGCGGTCCGCCGCTTAATCCCCTCGAAATGGGCATGCCGGACAAGGCGTCGGTCGTCAAACGGCTCAGGGAAAACCCGGACTATGTCGCGGCTTTCGGCACGCAGTTCGGCAAGGATGTTTTTGCGAGCGACGACACTGCCTATGCAGCGATGACGAAGGCGCTGGCGAGCTTCGAGCGCTCCGATGAATTTTCCACCTTCGATTCCAAATATGACCGTTTCCTGCGCGGCGAGGAGAAGCTGACCGATCAGGAAGAGCTGGGTCGGGTCCTGATCTCCTCGACGCAATTCACCAATTGCAATACCTGCCACGAAATCCGCGGCGCCAGGGGGCTGGAAGACGGCCTCTTCACCAACCACAAATATTTCAACATCGGCGTTCCCGCCAATATATCGGTTCGGGCCGTAAACGGCTCAAAGCCGGGCGCGGTCGATCTGGGTCTCGCGCAAAATCCTGAAGTTGCCGGTGATGCCGCCCAGCGCGGCAAGTTCAAGGTGCCGACGCTGCGCAACGTCGCCGTCACCGGTCCTTACATGCACAACGGCGTATTTAGGGATTTACGCACGGTGGTGCTGTTTTACGTGAAATACAAAAGCAAGAAGCCCAGCCGGCAGATCAATCCGGAAACCGGCAAGACATGGGATGCACCGGAAGTGCCTGAAAATATCGCCATGACGGAACTGACATCCGCGCCGGCGCTGGACGACAAGCGTGTGGACGCCATTGTCGCATTTCTGAAGACGCTGACTGACAAAAGATATGAGCATCTTCTGCCAAAGGAAGATGGGCAGGTGAACGTGCCGCCTGCCCAACCGGTTTCGTCAGGCGTTACGCCGAAAGCGCCTTGAATTCGGCGAGAACGGCATCGCCCATTTCAGAGGTGCCGACCTGGCGGCTGCCCTCGGCCATGATGTCGGCGGTGCGGATGCCCTTGTCGAGCACGTTTGCGATTGCGGTTTCGAGCTTTGTCGCCTCATCCACCATGTTGAACGAATAACGCAGGCACATGGCGAATGACGCGATCATGGCGATGGGGTTGGCGATGCCCTTGCCGGCAATATCAGGGGCCGAACCGTGGACCGGCTCATACATGGCCTTGCGCTTGCCGGTCTTGGCGTCAGGTGCGCCGAGAGAGGCCGACGGCAGCATGCCGAGCGAACCGGTCAGCATGGCGGCGACGTCGGAGAGCATGTCGCCGAAGAGGTTGTCGGTGACGATCACGTCGAACTGCTTGGGCTTGCGCACCAGCTGCATGCCGCCGGCATCGGCCAGCATATGTTCCAGCTGAACGTCTTTGAACTTGGCGGCGTGGGTTTCGGTGACGACCTGGTTCCACAAAACGCCTGATTTCATGACGTTGCGCTTTTCCATCGAGCAGACGCGGTTGTCGCGGGTGCGGGCGAGTTCGAAAGCGACGCTGGCAATGCGCTCGATCTCGAAAGTGTCGTAGATCTGCGTGTCGATGCCGCGCTTCTGGCCGTTGCCGAGATCGATGATCTGCTTCGGCTCGCCGAAATAGACGCCGCCCGTCAGTTCGCGGACGATGAGGATATCGAGACCTTCGACCAGCTCCGGCTTCAGCGAGGAAGCGGCGGCAAGCGCCGGATAGCAGATGGCGGGACGCAGATTGGCGAAAAGTTCGAGATCCTTGCGCAGGCGAAGCAGGCCGGCTTCCGGGCGGTGTTCGTAGGGAACGCCATCCCACTTCGGGCCGCCGACGGCGCCGAACAGGATCGCATCGGCGGCAAGCGCCTTTTCCATGTCCGCATCGGAAATCGCCACGCCATGGGCGTCATAGGAAGAGCCGCCGACCAGACCTTCCGAGACGGTGAAGCCGGCATTGTGCGCGCTGTTCATATAATCGATCAGCTTGCGGACCTCGGCCATGGCTTCGGGGCCGATACCGTCACCGGGCAGCAGGAAAAGCGAACGGACTGTCATGAGAACCCTCCTTGGGCGGCGCGCCGGAAAACATCACGAAGGGTTTTCGGTTGCGGCGAGCGCGGCGTCAAACTCGTTTCCGTCCTGCAGATGCAAAGTCTTGTCACAGCCGGACGGGATCGGGGGCTTCTTATCTCCGCCTCAACGGCTTTTCAAGCAAAGCAAAAGCCGATCCGGTACTGTTTGGTACGGGATCGGCTTTTTTGAAGATCGGAAATGTGGTCAGGCCCAGGGACGGGCCGAGGCGTTCGCCTTTTCAAACGTGTCGATGGCGCCGGAATGTTCCAGCGTCAGGCCGATATCATCAAGCCCGTTCAGCATGCAATGACGCTTGAATTCATCGATCTCGAAGGTGATCGTGCCGCCATCGGGGCCGCTGATTTCCTGACGCTCCAGATCGATCGAAAGAACGGCGTTCGATCCGCGCGACGCATCGTCCAGCAGCTTTTCCAGATTCTCGGGGCTGACGACGATTGGCAGGATGCCGTTCTTGAAACAGTTATTGTAGAAGATGTCGGCGAAGCTGGTGGAGATCACGCAGCGGATGCCGAAATCGAGAAGCGCCCATGGCGCATGTTCGCGCGAGGAGCCGCAACCGAAATTGTCGCCGGCGACAAGGATCTGGGCGTTCTGGTAGGCAGGCTTGTTCAGCACGAAATCGGGATTGGGCGAGCCATCCTCGAGATAGCGCGACTCGGCGAAGAGGCCCTTGCCGAGGCCGGTGCGCTTGATGGTCTTCAGATAGTCTTTCGGAATAATCATATCGGTGTCGATATTGACAACCGGCATGGGCGCGGCGACGCCCGTCAGCTTCGTGAACTTTTCCATCTGTCGCTTCCCGTTTTCCCTTCAACAAAATCCGGCGCGGGCCGAAGCTCGCCGGATGTGTTCTGCCGGGAAATACTGCAAAACGCATCGCTTTAGAAGCGCAAACCCGCGTTCTTCGGTACGCCTTCTGCGGCGTCCTCGCATTTTGACCGGATTAAACGATCTCAGAGATCGATAATCGTGCCCTTGCCATCGTTCCAGACGCGCATGTCGCGCTGGTTGCGGGGCTTGACCGGAATGGGGGCCGGCTTCAGACGCGCTGAAAGCAGACGGGCGGCGCTCAGAACGGCGAGCACGCCGATGAAAGCGACCGTAAGCGACGCCGTGAAGAGGGCGGCCATGGCCAGAATTGCGATGCCGGATGCGGCGATGAAAAATGAACGGATGCCTTGCATGATTCAACCTTTCTTTCCAGACGAATGTGGGCCTTCTTCTTCCGGCTTGCAAGAGGATTCAGTGGATTGTCAGGTTGCAGATGTCACAAAAGCTTGACACAAGTGCGGCATGACTAATTTTTTCGAAAATATTCCTGTGAGACCGCGCCGTTCGCTGCTGTCGGTTCCGGCCATCAATGTCAGGGCGCTCGAAAAAATCCGCGATCTCGATTGCGACGGGGTAATCCTTGATCTGGAGGATTCCGTCGCGCCCGACATGAAGGGCGAGGCGCGGGAAAATCTGGGCAGGCTATTTTCGGATGCGCCTTTCGCCGGACGCGAGACCATTATCCGTATCAATCCGCTCTCAACGCCGGATGGCATGGCGGATTTGAAACTCGTGCTTTCCTGCCGGCCGGATGCGGTTTTATTGCCGAAGGTGGAGCAGCCGGCCGATATTCATAATGTGGCCGACCTTCTGGCGGAGGCCGATGCGCCCCAGGGCTTGAAAATCTGGGCGATGATTGAGACGCCGCTCGGTGTTTTGAACGCCGCCTCCATCGCCGACGCTGCCCACACGCCGGATGCGCGGCTTGCCGCCTTTGTCATCGGCCTGAACGATCTGCGCAAGGAAACGCGTGTTCCGGCACTGCCGGGGCGAACTTACCTCGTGCCATGGATGATGCAGGTGGTGCTTGCCGCCCGCGCCTACGGCCTTGATGTCATCGACAGCGTGTCCAACGATTTTCGCGATCTCGCGGCTTTTGCCAGCGAATGCGAGCAGGGTCGTGCGATGGGGTTCGACGGCAAGATGTTGATCCATCCGGCCCAGATCGAGCTCGCCAACCGGCATTTTGCTCCGGACGAGGCGTCTGTTGCTGAGGCCAAAGAGATTATTGCCGCTTTCGCGAAGCCCGAATCTGTGGAATTGAACGTCATCAACATGAACGGGCGAATGATCGAACGGCTGCATGTAAGCCAGGCCGAAAGGCTGGTCGCCATGGCCGATATCATCGCACAGAGAAAGGCAAAAAAAACGTGAAGGTCTATCGTTTCATAACCGGTCCGGACGACTCCAAGTTCTGTCACCGGGTCACCGAGGCGCTGAACAAGGGATGGGAGCTAGCCGGTTCACCCAGCTATGCTTTCAACGCGGCAAGCGGCGTCATGCATTGCGGCCAGGCCGTGACCAAGGTGGTCGAGGGCAAGGAATACCACCCGGATATGAAGCTCGGCGAGCAATAAGAGGCGTAGCCGCCGGCGGGCTCAGCGCTCCGCCGCGGCCTCGTCGGCGCTTTCCTCGATCCGCTCTATATCATCATCCGAGAGGCCGAAATGGTGGCCGATCTCGTGGATGAGGACATGGGTGATGATGTCGCCCAGGGTTTCCTCGTTCTCGGCCCAATAGTCGAGAATGGGACGACGATAGAGCGTGATGCGGTTCACCATCTCACCCGTTTCCATGGTGAAACGTTCGGAGATACCGCGTCCTTCGAACAGTCCGAGAAGATCGAAGGGTGTTTCGAGCGCCATGTCTTCGAACACGTCATCGGTCGGGAAATCGGCGATCTCGATGATGAGATCCTTCGTCAATGCGCGGAATTCTTCTGGCAGGTGGCCATATGCCTCGATCGCAAGCGACTCGAAGGCGGAAAGTGTCGGCGCATGGCGGTCCCGCCAATCGTCGGTCTGGTCTATGCGGGCCATTTCTGCTCCTTGTTGGAAGGCCCATATAAACACTTGCTGCGCAAATTTCGAGGCCTGACTGCTACGCCCACCGAAAAAGCATAAAATTCTTGGCGTTACAGTTACTTTTCAAACGTTCGTCATCTTGACATAAACGGGCACCTCGCGTAATCGGCACCCAAATTGATGGCGTAATGCGCCTTCCGTTTATTCCGTCCTTCAAAAAGGCGGTTTCACCGGCAGACTTTCAAAGGGGCATTTGGTCCCGACGGATTTCCGCTATTCCGACTGATAAAAAGACGGCCAGCTTGCATTTGCGGGCAGAGCCGGAACGAACATGAAAGGATAAAAAATGTTCGCAGTCATCAAGACCGGCGGTAAGCAGTACCGCGTAGCGGCCGACGCCGTGCTGACCATCGAAAAGCTGGAAGCAGAGGCAGGCGCAACTGTAGAATTCACCGAAGTTCTCGTGATCGGCGAAGGCGCTGACGCACAGTTCGGTGCTCCCTTTGTCAAGGGTGCCATCGTCAAGGCTGAAGTTGTCGAACACAACCGCGGCAAGAAGGTCATCGCCTTCAAAAAGCGTCGTCGTCAGAACTCCAAGCGTTCGCGCGGCCATCGTCAGCATCACACTGTCGTCCGCATCACGGACATCGTTGCTGCCTGATCGGCGCGACACGGGAAACAAGGTTTAAAGGAGAACTCCAATGGCACACAAAAAAGCTGGCGGTTCCTCGCGTAACGGTCGCGATTCCGAATCCAAGCGCCTTGGCGTAAAGAAGTTCGGCGGCGAAGCTGTCATTCCAGGCAACATTATTCTGCGTCAGCGCGGCACGCAGTGGCATCCGGGCGCCAATGTTGGCATCGGCAAGGACCACACGATTTTCGCACTGACTGCAGGTAACGTGAACTTCCGTACGAAGGCCAACGGCCGCGTATTCGTATCCGTGGCTCCGAAAGCGGAAGCCGCAGAATAAGCCGGTAAGCGTCATATGCAGCCGGTGTCCCATCGACCCGGCTGAGACGTATCAGGTTCAGTCAAGAAAACAGGGGAGATGGGGCACCACCCAACTCCCCTTTTTCTTTAACCTCATGGAGGGACTGAACCATGCAAGCTGAATTGTTGAGGGTTGACCAATCACGGTCACCCGAAGAGCGGCCGAGGCCCGATCGGTCAAGGAGCGATTGCCCCGTTTTACTGTCGCAGAGGCTGGTTTTACGCAAGCCTCACGAAGAAGACATCGACGCCCTTGCCCATCTTGCCAACAATGCCAATATCGCGACCATGGTGTCGCGTATGCCGCACCCTTACACGGCCAAAGACGCCGCGGATTTTGTGCGACGCTCCAAAGCTGGCGAGATTGGCAAGTGCGTCTATGCGATTACCCGTATGGACAATGGCGAGTTTCTGGGCTGCTGCGCGCTCGAACCCCAGGAAGACGAAAAGACGCTGGAGATCGGTTACTGGCTGGGGGAACCCTACTGGAACCGCGGCTACATGACCGAAGCGGCGCATGCGCTGATCGACATGGCCTTCCGCACGCGTGAGATCGACCAGATCGATGCGCGTTGCCGCGTCACCAACATCGCTTCGCGCCGCGTCATCCAGAAATGCGGTTTCCAGTTTCAGGGTTCCGGCATGGTCGGTTCGCTGGCGCTTGGCGGCATGGTGCCGGTCGAATGGTACAGGCTGGACCGCAAGACCTGGGTTTCGCTGAAGAGCTGGGGGGACATGGGATGAGCGCGCTCGAACTGACCCGCCGCCGGGCTGCCCCGTCAGTGGCGCCGCCCGGCCCCTGCCCCGTCATTGAGACGCGGCGACTGGTGCTGCGGCCGCAGCGGCTTTCCGATGCCGGCAGCATTGCGGAATCGCTGGGCGATTTCGCCGTGACCAGGATGCTCGCCCGCGTTCCGGCGCCCTATCACAAGCAGGATGCGCTGGAATGGTTGGTCTTGCGCACCTCCGGCACCCTGCCCGACTGGGATTTCGCCATCACAAGTGGCGACGATACCCTGATCGGCGTCGTCTCGGTGGAGTTGCGGCACGGCGAGTGGCATCTCGGCTACTGGCTCAACCGCTTCTACTGGGGCAAGGGTTACATGACCGAGGCGGTGGCCGGCGTGGTCGAGCGGTTCTTTCGCCGCATGCCGGGCGTGACCCTTCATTCCGGCGTGTTTGCGGATAATCCCGCTTCGCTGCGGGTGCAGGAAAAACTCGGCTTCCGGGTGACCGGCTGCCACCAGATCTACGCCACGGCGCGCGCCGCCATGGTGGCGCATATCGACACGATGATCACGGCTGAGGATTTTGTCCTGCCGCATCGCTGACAATCAAAACAAGGCCGGTTTGCACCAAACCGGCCTTGTCTCGCACAGGGGCTTCCCGCACGATAGTCTTTGACCTTGTGAAGAAGCGCTTGTATTCGAAACGACGATATTTTTGTTTGGCGCAACGCGATTGGCGGCCGCGCCCGCAAACCGATAGAACGGCAGTCCGATGAAATTTCTCGATGAAGCAAAAGTCTATATCAAGTCCGGTGATGGCGGTGCAGGCGCCGTGTCTTTCCGGCGCGAAAAATTCATCGAATTTGGTGGTCCTGACGGTGGTGATGGCGGACGCGGCGGCGATGTCTGGATTGAGGTTGTCAACGGTCTCAACACGCTGATCGACTTCCGTTTTCAGCAGCATTTCAAGGCCTCGATCGGGCAGCACGGCATGGGTAAGACCCGAAACGGCGCCAAGGGCGCGGATGTGGTGCTGAAGGTGCCGGTTGGTACCCAGATATTTGAGGAAGACAATGAGACGCTGATCGTCGACCTCACAAAGGAAGGCCAGCGCTTTCGTCTTGCCGCCGGCGGTAATGGCGGTTTCGGCAATGCCTATTTCAAGTCTTCCACCAATCAGGCCCCAACCCATGCCAATCCGGGCCTTGCAGGCGAAGAAAAGACGGTCTGGCTTCGCCTGAAGCTGATCGCCGATGCCGGTCTCGTCGGTCTGCCCAATGCGGGTAAATCCACCTTCCTTGCGACCGTGACCCGCGCGCGGCCGAAGATCGCCAATTACCCCTTTACCACCCTCCATCCGAACCTCGGCGTGGCGACCATCGACGGACGTGAATTCGTGCTGGCCGATATTCCCGGCCTCATCGAAGGTGCGCATGAGGGCGTGGGCATCGGTGACCGCTTCCTCGGCCATGTGGAGCGCACTCGCGTGCTTCTGCATCTGGTTTCCGCGCAGGAAGAAAAGGTCGGCAAGGCCTATAAGACGGTCAAGGCCGAGCTGGACGCCTATGGTGGCGGGCTGACCGACAAGCCGGAAATCGTGGCGCTGTCGCAGATCGACGTGCTGGACGAAAAAGAACTGAAAAAGAAGGCGAAGGAGCTGGAAAAGGCCTGCGGCCGTCCGCCGCTTCTTCTGTCTGCCGCCGCGCATATCGGCATGACGGAAGCGCTGCGCGCGCTTCGCGACATCATCGTTTCGGCAAGCGGGGGCGGGGAGACCGCCCTGCCCGACCGGTCGATGCCGCATGAGGATAGCGAGGCCGAAGAAGAGGACGACCGCCTATGAGCCTGACGCGCAAGCCGCTGGCGAGCCACCATCGGATCGTGATCAAGATCGGGTCGGCGCTTCTGGTGGACCGAAAGACTGGTCTGAAGAAAGACTGGCTGGATGCCATCTGCGAAGATATCGCTGCGCTTAAGAAAAACGGTGCGGATGTCCAGGTCGTATCTTCGGGCGCCATCGCGCTTGGGCGCACCGTGCTTGGTTTGCCTTCGGGCGCATTGAAGCTGGAGGAAAGCCAGGCGGCGGCAGCGGTTGGTCAGATCGCGCTGGCGCGGGCATGGTCCGAAAGCCTGTCGCGGCATGAAATCGTCGCAGGTCAGATTCTGCTGACGCTCTCCGATACTGAGGAGCGCCGCCGTTATCTCAACGCGCGCGCCACCATCAACCAGTTGCTGAAGATCGGCGCGATCCCGATCATCAATGAAAACGACACGGTTGCGACCACCGAAATCCGTTATGGCGACAATGACCGTCTGGCGGCGCGTGTGGCGACCATGACGGGTGCCGATCTCCTGGTGCTGCTATCGGATATTGACGGACTTTATACGGCTCCGCCGCATCTCGATCCGGACGCGAAATTCCTTGAAACGATCGCTGACATCACCCCCGAGATTGAAGCCATGGCAGGTGGTGCGGCCTCCGAGCTGTCGCGTGGCGGCATGCGCACCAAAATCGATGCGGGCAAGATTGCCACCGCTGCGGGCTGCGGCATGATCATCGCGTCAGGCAAGACGCTCAATCCGCTGAAGGCCATCGAAAACGGCGCGCGCTCTTCATGGTTTGCACCATCAGGCACACCGGTGACGGCGCGTAAGACCTGGATTGCCGGGCAATTGCAGCCGGCCGGTGAAATCCATGTGGATGCCGGCGCGGAAAAGGCCCTCTATGCCGGAAAAAGCCTGCTTCCCGCAGGCGTGCGACTGGTGAAGGGCAATTTCGGCCGTGGTGATGCAATCGCCATTATCGGTGCGGAAGGTCGTGAAGTTGCTCGTGGTCTTGCGGGCTACGATGCGGAAGAGGCGCGCCTTATCATCGGTCACAAGTCCAACGAGATCGAGGCGATCCTCGGTTATGTCGGGCGCGCGGCCATGATCCATCGCGACGACCTCGTAATGACCGGCGCCGCCGTCAAAGTTAAACATGCAAAGAAGGATGAGGTCCATGCCTGAACAGGCCGTGAAGCAGAGCCATGACATCGACGCGCTGATGATCACCATCGGCGCTCAGGCGAAAGCTGCTTCACGACCGTTGTCCATCGCCGGTACGGACCAGAAGAACCGTGCGCTGCTCGCCATGGCCTCCGCCATCGAGGCGTCGAGGGAGGCGATCCTTGCCGCCAACAGGAAGGATCTGACCGCAGCCGAGAGCGCCGGTCTTGCTGCTTCTTTCGTTGACAGGCTCACGCTCAACGATGCCCGCATCGCCGGCATTGCCGAAGGTATTCGCTCGGTTGCGGCGCTGTCCGATCCGGTCGGCGAAGTCATTGCCGCCTGGGATCGCCCCAACGGGTTGAAGATCGAGCGCGTGCGCACGCCGCTTGGCGTCATCGGCGTGATCTACGAAAGCCGCCCGAACGTGACGGCGGATGCCGGTGCTTTGTGCCTCAAGGCGGGCAATGCCGTCATCCTGCGTGGCGGTTCGGATTCGCAACATTCATCGCGTGCTATCCATGCCTGCCTCGTGGAAGGTCTGAAGATCGCCGGTCTTCCCGAGCATGCCGTTCAGCTGGTGCCGGTGACCGACCGTGCGGCGGTCGGCGCGCTTCTCAGCGGCCTGAATGGCACGGTTGATGTCATCGTGCCGCGCGGCGGCAAAAGCCTCGTGGCCCGGGTGCAGTCGGAAGCCCGCGTTCCGGTCTTTGCGCATCTGGAAGGCATCTGCCACATCTATGTCGACAAATCCGCCGATCTCGACATGGCGAAACGTATCGTCGTCAACGCTAAGATGCGCCGCACCGGCATTTGCGGTGCGGCTGAGACATTGCTGGTGGATGCCGCTGCCGTTTCCACGCATCTGGAGCCGCTCGTCAAAGCCTTGATCGAAGCTGGCTGCGAAGTGCGCGGTTCGCAAGCCGTTCGCGATGTGGTGACGGGTCTGGTGCCGGCAACGGAAGAGGACTGGCGCACCGAATATCTCGATTCGATCATTTCGGTCGCCGTGGTGGATGGCATTTCCGGCGCGATCGACCATATCGGCACCTATTCGTCCAACCATACCGAGGCGGTGATCGCCGAGGATACTGATGTGGTCGAGCGGTTCTTCAACGAACTCGATTCGGCCATTCTGCTGCATAATGCCTCGACGCAATTTGCCGATGGCGGCGAATTCGGCATGGGCGCGGAAATCGGCATTGCGACCGGCAAGATGCATGCGCGGGGCCCGGTCGGCGTCGAGCAGCTCACCTCGTTCAAATACCGGGTGCATGGCACCGGCCAGACACGGACGTGATATTTGCCGGCTGATAAGCGCCTCGACAGACGTTATCTCACCATGCCGCATGTGGAACGCGGCATGGTCGTCGGGCTTTTCGGCGGCTCATTCAACCCCCCGCATGCAGGACACGCGCTTGTGGCCGAGATTGCGCTGCGCAGGCTGGGTCTCGATCAGCTCTGGTGGATCGTCACGCCGGGCAATCCGCTGAAAAGCCGTTCTGAGCTGGCGTCCCTCGAAGATCGCATCGCGGCCTGCGAAAAGCTGGTCCACGATCCGCGCATCAAGGTCACGGCTTTCGAGAAATCACTGGGGATGAGCTATACGGCCAATACGCTCGCCAAAGTGAAGGCAAAAAATCCCCACGTCCGTTTCATCTGGGTCATGGGCGCCGACAATCTGAAGAGTTTTCACCATTGGCAGAAATGGCGTACCATAGCCGAGACTTTTCCAATCGCGGTGATCGATCGACCGGGCTCGACCCTGTCCTATCTCTCCTCCACCATGGCGCAGGCCTTCAGCCAGGCGCGGATAGATGAGGACGATGCCGGGGTTCTGTGGAAAAAACGCGCCCCCGCCTGGGTCTTCATTCACGGACCGCGTTCCACGCTCAGCTCCACGGCGCTGCGCAATGGCCGAAAATGACAGCTCCGATCACAAACGATGTATGCGGCTGATGTTGAGGGCCCCATATCTTGAAAAGTTAATGCTTTGATGCCACCTTCATTGTGTGACGCAGAGAATCGCGTCGCGCAGTGCCTGTTTTGTCATTCTTGGAAAGGAAAACCTCTGACAACAGTACACGCCAAGGGAAAAGCATTTGTTGCTATCCCGAAGGGTCAGGACAGTGGCGCCGATGCCGCCGGCCATGCCCTCGAAACCGTCCTCGCGAGCCTCGAGGACTCCAAGGCTGAAGATATCGTATCTCTCGACATTGCCGGAAAATCGGCGCTTGCAGACTACATGGTCGTGGTCTCCGGGCGGTCGAACAGGCATGTCTCGGCAATTTGCGAGCATCTTCTGAAAGACATGAAGGATGAAGGGTTCGGAAACGCCCGCGTCGAAGGTCTCGAGACCGGAGACTGGGTGCTGATCGATACCGGCGACATCATCGTTCATGTGTTCCGCCCGGAAATCCGCGCCTTCTACAACATTGAAAAAATGTGGGCGACGCCGGATATGCCGGAAGAGACGCTGCATTGATGCGGTGAGCCTTTGAGCGAGTGCATCGTTTCTGCCGAAGATCATATCTGACTTCGGAAACGGCGCCTCTGGCCGGAAATCAGACCGGCCGCATAGGAATCCGCAGGCTATGCTGTTAAGAGCGTGACCCTGTTGGGTCACGACGAATGCAGGTTTGCGATGCGGATTTCAATTTTTGCGGTGGGACGGTTGAAATCCGGCCCCGAAAAGGATCTTGCGGCCCGTTATATCGAGCGTCTGGCAAAGACTGGCCCGGCGATCGGGCTGGAGTTTTCGCGGGTGATCGAAGTCGCGGAAAGCCGTGCTTCCAATGCGGAGACCCGCAAACGCGAAGAAGCCGCGATGCTGGAGAAACATCTGGCCGATGGTGCTGTTCTCGTCCTGTTGGACGAGCGCGGAAAGGCACTTGATAGTCCCGCCTTTGCTTCATTTTTTGGCGATCTGCGTGATAGCGGCAAACGTGACCTTGTGATCGCCATAGGCGGGGCAGATGGGCTTGACCCCGCGCTTTACGACAGGGCGACGGCTGTTCTTAATCTCGGCAAGCTGACATGGCCGCATCAGATCGTTCGTATCCTGATTGCCGAGCAGCTCTACCGGGCCGTCACGATCCTCTCCGGCCACCCCTATCACCGCGTTTGAACGGGTTTCCTTTCGGGGAGTTGTCTCAATTTCAACATGAAGCTTCGCGACACCGCTGGCTACGGACGACTTTGGCGGCGGCCTCTCTCAGGCCTCTTGGAAGATCGCGGCAAAATCCCTAATATCGGCGCTCCTGCTTCGGCATCAAAGAAAGCTCACATGGACACCACGCGTCAACGAAAACGGCACGCTGCCCTTGCAGGCGCGGTTATTGCTGCTTTCGTCATGGGGAGCGGTGCGGCCCATTCGCGTGACGATGCGGGCGCCGCCCCGGCGGCCAGCGATGATTCCTCGCCGGATGCGCTGCGGACGCTGGAAAAGCGCCGCGACCAGAACCGGCAGGATCTGGAGGAGCTGGTCGACAGCATCGGCCTTTCGGAAGACAAGACAAGGACGCTCGAAGAAAGCATCGCCTCGCTCAATCAGGACAGCGCGCGCATCCGCGAGGAGCTGATCGCATCGGCTGCCCGGCGCAAGGCGCTGGAAGCCAAGATCAGCGACGGCGAGGATCGCCTGGCCAAGCTTTCGGTCCGCGAGGATGGCGTCAAGGCATCGTTGAGGGAAAGGCGCGGCGTGCTGGCGGAGGTTCTGGCCGCATTGCAACGTATGGGCAGAAATCCGCCACCGGCTCTCCTCGTTTCGCCTGAAGATGCACTGGCTTCCGTGCGCAGCGCCATTCTTCTCGGCGCCGTTGTGCCGGGCATTCGTGGCGAAACCGACAAGCTCGTCGCCGCTCTCAAAGAATTGACCGACGTCAGGCAGGCAATCGCTCGCGAAAAGGGTGATCTTACGGGTATGATGACGGCAAGTCTGGAAGAGGAAAAACGCCTCGACCTTCTGATTGCCGAGAATGACCGAAAGAATTCCCAGACGGCGGCCGAACTGGAGGCGGAACGCAAGCGATCTGAAGAGCTTGCGGGCAAGGCGACGAGCCTTGAGGGGCTGGTCAGTTCGCTCGAAGGCGAGATTACCTCGGTGCGTGAGGCGATGGAAAAGGCGCGGGCGGAGGAGCAGCGCCTGGCCCGTCTTTCGGAGGCGGAACGCGAAAAGGAACGCGCCGCGGCCGAGGCTGGAATGCCCGATAAAAACCGCATTGCGCCCGCATATCCCTTCGCGAGTTTGAAGGGAAAGCTGGAGCTGCCGGTGACCGGCGAGGTGCTGCGGCGCTTCGGCGATGCGGACGGAACGGGCCACTTTTCCAAGGGAATTGTTGTCGCGAGCGGACCGGAAGCGATCGTGACGGCGCCTGCAGACGGCTTCGTGGTATTTGCCGGAGATTTTCGCAGTTACGGCCGGATGATCATCCTCAATACGGGTAACGGATATCATGTGGTGATGACGGGCATGGACAATGTGAGGACGCGGCAGGGCATGTTCGTGTTCTCCGGAGAGCCCATCGCCTCCATGGGTGCAAAAAGAGTAGCGAGTGCAGCAGCATTGGCGCTGGAAACCGACAGGCCAACGCTCTACATTGAGTTCAGGAAAGATGGTGTACCGGTTGATTCCCAACCGTGGTGGACCACAAAAAATACCGGAAGGGCGCACAATGATTCGTAAGGTTTCGCTTCTCCTTATCGGTGGGCTTATGGGCGCCACGGCGATGAGTGTGATTTATTCGGCGAGCATGCCGGCACAGGCGGCCGGGCCTTCGACCTATAAGGAACTGTCGATCTTTGGCGACGTGTTCGAGCGCGTGCGCGCACAATATGTGACGCCGCCGGATGACGAGAAGCTGGTGGAAAATGCCATCAACGGCATGCTCAGCTCGCTCGATCCGCATTCGAGCTTCATGAATGCCAAAGATGCCAACGACATGCGCACCCAGACCAAGGGTGAATTCGGCGGTCTCGGCATCGAAGTGACCATGGAGAACGAGCTGGTCAAGGTCATCACGCCGATCGACGATACGCCGGCTTCCCGCGCAGGCATTCTCGCCGGCGACTTCATTTCGGAAATCGACGGTACGCCGGTTCGCGGCCTGAAGCTGGAGCAGGCGGTCGAGAAGATGCGCGGCGCGGTCAAGACGCCGATCAAGCTGACGATCATCCGTCAGGGCGCCGACAAGCCGCTCGAATTCACCGTCATGCGCGATGTCATTGCCGTGCGGGCCGTCAAGTCCCGCGTCGAGGGTGACAATGTCGGTTATCTGCGCGTCATCTCCTTTACCGAGAAGACCTATGACGACCTCGAAAAGGCGATCAAGAAGATCAAGGCGGATGTGCCTGCTGACAAGCTGAAGGGCTACGTGCTCGATCTGCGCCTCAACCCGGGTGGTCTGCTTGATCAGGCGATCAATGTTTCCGATGCCTTCCTCGAGCGCGGCGAGGTCGTTTCGACCCGTGGCCGCAATCCCGACGAGACCCGCCGCTTCAACGCGACGGCTGGCGATCTGACCGATGGCAAGCCGGTAATCGTGCTCGTCAACGGCGGTTCGGCTTCGGCTTCGGAAATCGTCGCCGGCGCCCTGCAGGATCTGCGTCGCGCGACCGTCGTCGGCACGCGTTCCTTCGGCAAGGGTTCTGTCCAGACGATCATTCCGCTCGGCGAGGCCGGTGCGCTGCGTCTCACCACGGCGCTTTATTACACGCCGTCGGGCAAATCGATCCAGGGCACGGGCATTACGCCTGACATCAAGGTTGAGCAGCCTTTGCCGCCGGAATTGCAGGGTCGCGTCACGACGGAAGGCGAATCCAGTCTGACCGGCCATATCAAGGGCCAGAGCGAAACGGATGAAGGTTCGGGTTCCTCCGCCTACGTGCCGCCGGAAGCAAAGGACGACATTCAGCTCAACTACGCGCTGGACCTGTTGCGCGGCGCCAAGACGGATCCGTCCTTCCCGCCGAACCCGGACAAGGCTGTGGTCAACAAGCAGTAAGATAGTGCGCCGGCCAGCCGGCGCATTGTTTCTATTGCCCAACCGTTTGGACGGATCGTTCATTGCCTTCGGACCTGCGAAAACCGCTTTTGGGTCGTCAGAAAAAAAGCGCCGGTATTAACCGGCGCTTTTCCGTCATTATGGCTGTATCGGTGCTTGCGGTTTTTTCGATCGGCGGCCTGTCCGTCTATACGGCGCTTTCGCCCGGCAATTTGCAGAAGACGGGGAGGGGGCCGGATGCACAGCCTCAGCTTGCCGAAAAGACACCTGAAACCGCACCGGCCGAGGTAACTGCTCCCGGTGATGCTGCCGCTCTGCAGCCGCAAAGCGGGCGCTCCGGCGCCAATATCAATCGCGAGACAATGCCCGATGGCAATGTCGTATCGGTGTACTCCCCCCGCCCCCGCGAGGGCGACGGGCCGGTGCTGATGAGCGGCCAGACCTATGGTCAGGATCCGCGTATGGCGACGCGGCCCAATGAGGAGCTGCTGGAAGAAACCGCATTCGGCACATTGCCGGTCGTTGGTGCGGACGGTTTGCGGCCGATGGAGCAATATGCGCGGCCCTGGTCTGGCGCACGGGGCACCCGGGTGGCGATCGTGGTCGGCGGGCTGGGTCTCAGCCAGACGGGGTCGCAAAAAGCGATCCGGGAACTGCCGCCAGAGGTCACGCTTGGTTTTGCAGCCAGCGGTAACAGCCTGCAGCGCTGGATGCAGGAGGCGCGCCGGCAAGGACACGAAATTCTTCTTCAGATACCGCTGGAACCCTTCGGTTATCCGGGTACCAATCCCGGCCCGGACACGCTGCTGGCGGGTGATCCCGCCAAGGTCAATATAGACCGGCTGCATCGCTCCATGGCGAAAATTACCAACTACACCGGCGTCATGAATTATCTCGGCGGGCGCTTTCTTGCCGAGCAGGCGGCCTTGGAGCCTGTCATGCGCGACGTCGGCAAGCGTGGCCTGCTGTTTCTGGATGATGGCTCCTCGGCGCAGTCGCTGAGCGGGGGGATAGCGAAGGCTATTTCCGCGCCGCAGGGCTTTGCCGATGTTCTGCTCGACGGCGAAGTCACCGAAGCTTCCATTCTGCGCAAGCTGGACGAACTGGAGCGGATTGCGCGCCGTAATGGCCAGGCGATCGGCGTTGCGTCGGCCTTCGATGAAAGCGTTGCGGCTATCTCGAAATGGTCGCGTGAGGCCGGCGGGCGCGGTATTGAGATCGTCGGTGTTTCCGCGCTTGTTTCCGGGCAGGCGGGGCAGTAAACCCTTGCCTGCGACCATTTCCGGCGTTGAGACAGTGCGGGTTTCCCATGACAATCAAAGCAGAAGATTTGCCTTACCGTCCCTGTGCGGGAATAATGGTTCTGAACGCTGAAGGCCTCGTCTGGGCCGGCCGGCGTATCAAGGAAGGCAATTCCGAATATGACGGGTCGCCGCAATTGTGGCAGATGCCGCAGGGCGGCATCGATGACGGCGAACGGCCTTTGACGGCAGCCATTCGCGAACTCTACGAAGAGACGGGCATGAAAACGGTGAGCCTGCTTGCAGAGGCGAGCGACTGGATTCACTACGATCTGCCGCCCGAATTGATCGGTATCGGCCTCAGGGGCAAATATCGCGGGCAGGCGCAGCGCTGGTTTGCGTTCCGTTTCGAGGGCGACGAAAGCGAAATCCAGATCGATCCGCCGCCGACAGGGCACACGGCCGAATTCGATGCGTGGGACTGGAAGCCAATGGAAAGCCTGCCGGAACTCATCGTTCCATTCAAGCGGGCGGTATACGAAAAGGTCGTGGCGGAGTTTCAGCACCTTTCCGGCAAATAAAAAAGGCGGCCGAGGCCGCCTTTTCTGTCCTGTCGCCAGTGCTTATTCCGCTTCGTTGGCGGAATCGGCATTGAGCTGGCCGTATTTCTCTTCGCCGATCTTGCCCAGCAGTTCGAGCTGGGTTTCGAGAAAGTCGATATGGCCTTCCTCGTCGATCAGCAGTTCTTCGAAAAGCTTCATGGAGACGTAGTCCCCAGCCTCATAACAGATATCACGTGATTTCTTGTAGGAGGTGCGGGCGTCATATTCGCCGGCAAGGTCAGCTTCCAGAACTTCCTTGACGTTCTGGCCGATGCGCAGGGGCGAAACCGTCTGAAGGTTGGGATGGCCTTCAAGGAAGATGATGCGTGCGACCAGCTTGTCGGCGTGCTGCATTTCCTCGATGGATTCAGCACGTTCCTTTTTGGCGAGCTTCGTGTAGCCCCAGTCTTCCAGCAAACGATAGTGAAGCCAGTACTGGTTTACCGCACCGAGTTCGAGAAAAAGGGCCTCGTTAAGCCGCTCGATGACTTTTTTGTCGCCTTTCAATGTCCGCTCTCCTGTTCTCTTCATGGAATTGCTTCAGGCGGGACATAAAATCAAAAACATCGGCCTCAGTCGAGTGGCGACGGGCATGATATTCTTCAGTCGTTTTGATGATCAGGTCGACAACGGTCGGGAAACAGCCGCAGCAGCGGCCGCGTTTTTCCATGGCGTGATACACTTTTGCAGGAACGATGAGCTGCCAACAGTCCTCGTCGAGGAGCTCGTTAATGACGTCCCGGATATCGTGATCAGTGATGTAATTGCAGCTGCAAACCAGCATGATGGACTGCCTGTATGACGCAACACGTTGTTTTCATTCTTAAACCAAAACAGGACAGCCAATGTCAAGAAAAACCTATTAATGAGTCGCCAAGGGTTTTCTAGACTCATTCTAAACTATACAAAAACTATCGTATTTTCATTGGTTTAGGCTGCCTGTCTTTCCTGTCTTTCATCTTCAAGTTTTTGTGCGCCGCAAATTTATCGAAGCCGAGATCACGGAAAGTTTACTGAGTTCAGGCGGTCGGCAGGGCGGCGATGGATGGCCTCAGGCGAAATATTGTCCGCCATTGGCCGTCATGGTCGAGCCGGTGATGAAGCCGGCCTCGTCGGAAACCAGAAACAGAACGCAGCGCGCGATTTCTTCTGGTTCACCCAACCGTCCTACGGGAATTTGCGGCACGATCCGTTCGGCCAGAACCTTTTCCGGGATCGCTCTTACCATTTCCGTGCCGATATAGCCGGGGCAGATGGCGTTGACGGTGATGTTGCGGCTGGCGCCCTCCTGGGCGAGCGCCTTGGTGAAGCCGATATCGCCCGCCTTCGAGGCGGAGTAATTGGCCTGCCCCGCCTGCCCCTTCTGGCCATTGATGGAGGAAATATTGACGATGCGACCGAAGCCGCGGTCGCGCATGCCCGGCCAGACGGGGTGCGTCATGTTGAACACGCCGGTGAGGTTGGTGTCGATCACCTCGCGCCATTGCTGCGGTGTCATCTTGTGGAACATCGCATCGCGGGTGATGCCGGCATTGTTGACGAGGACTTCGACAGGACCCAACGTCTCTTCCACCTTCGCAATGCCATTGACGCAGGCATCATAGTCGCGCACATCCCACTGAAACGCAGGGATGCCGGTTTCTTTCTGGAATGCTTCCGCCCTGTCCGTTGTGAAAGCGTAATTGACGGCCACGCGGTAGCCGGCCGCCTGCAGGGCGCGGGCGATTGCGGCGCCTATGCCGCTCGTCCCGCCGGAAATCAAAGCAACCCGGCTCATATCGGCCTCCATGACCTGTCATTGAAGCGCCTGCATATGCGAGGATGCTTCCATATCTTGCAGAAGTTTTTCGTCGCGCTCACCGGCCACAGAAATGCGGCCAATGGGAGGCCGCTTCTAACCTATTGCGCGCCAAACCGGAATTGCTTTTTGACAGGTCAGGCGGTGGTTTCAGAGCGCTTCGATGCACATGGCGACACCCATGCCGCCGCCGATGCAGAGCGTTGCGAGACCCTTCGACACGTTGCGGCGGCGCATTTCAAAAATCAGGGTGTTCAGGACGCGTGCACCGGAGGCGCCGATCGGATGGCCGATGGCAATCGCCCCGCCATTGACGTTGACGATATCAGGATCAAGGCCAAGTTCACGCACCACCGCGCATGATTGGGCTGCGAAGGCTTCGTTGGCTTCCACAAGGCCAATATCGCTGATCGACCAGCCGGCCTTGTGCAGCGCCTTGCGGGAGGCGGGAATGGGACCGGTGCCCATGATCTGTGGGTCGACACCTGCTGTCGCCCAGGAGACGATGCGGGCGAGCGGCTTGATACCGCGTTTTCCCGCCTCCTGTTCCGTCATCAAAAGCGTGGCGGCGGCCCCATCATTCAGACCGGAGGCGTTGCCCGCCGTCACGGTGCCGTCCTTGTCGAAAGCGGGGCGGAGCTTCGCCATCGTTTCCAGGGAAGCACCAGTGCGGATATGTTCATCCGCGTCAATGACGATATCGGCCTTGCGGCCTTTGACTGTGAAAGCAACGATCTCATCAGTGAAACGACCGGCATTCTGCGCGGCTTCGGCCTTGTTTTGCGATGCGACCGCAAACTGGTCCTGTTCATCGCGGGAAAGCTGCCATTGGCGAGCGATGTTTTCAGCTGTTATGCCCATGTGGTAGCCATAAAAGGCGTCGGTGAGGCCGTCTTTCAGCATGGTGTCGATCATTTTGAAATCACCCATCTTAACGCCGCCGCGCAAATGGGCGCAGTGGGGCGCCATGGACATGGATTCCTGGCCGCCAGCGATAACGATGGCCGCATCGCCGGTAACGATCTGCTGCATGCCGAGGGCCACGGCGCGCAGGCCGGAACCACAGAGCTGATTAAGACCGAATGCGGTCGCTTCCTGGGGAATGCCCGCCTTCATCGCCGCCTGTCGCGCCGGGTTCTGCCCTTCGCCCGCCGTCAGGACCTGACCGAGAATGACCTCATCGATTTCGCCCGCCGCGACGCCGGCACGCTCCAGCACGGCACTGATAACGGTCGCCCCGAGTTCATGGGCTGGCGTATTGGCAAAGTGGCCATTGAAAGAGCCGACGGCGGTGCGTGCGGCGCTGGCAATCACGATTGAAGGCAGGGTCATCAGTTTTCTCCTCACTTGCGGGCGGAGACTGGCAAAGCTTTCAATACAAGTCAAATGCCGAAAGTTGCTTTAAAAGATGTTGCTAAATCACGCTGGAATCTTGCGAAAAATTGCTGCGCAAAAAACAAACTATTGCGATGCACAAAACATTTGTCAGAGGGCTTGTTTTGCGCATACACTTTGCGGTGGGAAGAGCAATAACACCAAAAAACAAGAAAATACCATCATCGCGAGGAGGCGGGCATGGCGAAACACGACGGCGAAACAATCATTAAAAAATACGCCAACAGGCGGCTCTATAATACCGGCACCAGTACCTATGTAACGCTTGATGATCTGGCGCAGATGGTCAAACGCGGCGAGGACTTCAAGGTTCAGGATGCCAAGTCATCAGAGGATATTACCCATGCGGTCCTGACGCAGATCATCGTCGAACAGGAGGCCAAAACCGGCAATACGCTGCTACCGACTGCGTTTCTGCGGCAATTGATCTCCTATTACGGCGACCAGATGCAGATGGTGGTGCCGACATTTCTCGAACATTCGATGAAGACCTTCTCCGATCAGCAGAGCCAGATGCAGGAGCATATGGCCAAGGCCTTCGGCGACGGTTCGCTGGCCCGCAATTTCCAGGCGCCGCTGCAGATGATGGAAGAGCAGATCCGCCGCAACACGGAACTCTTCCGCCAGGCGATGCAGGGCTTCACACCTTTTGCAATGCCGCAGGCGCCGAAAGAAACCCGCAAACCGAATGCATCTGAAATCGATGAGTTGAAGGCGCAGTTGCGCGCATTGCAGCAAAAACTCGACCAGCTCTGATTCTACCTCATTCTGGCCGATGCTGGATTTGACCACCGCATCGGCTGCTGCTTCGGACTTTCAGCCCGCCGCTCTTTCCGGAACGCGCAACAGCAGCAGGAAGCCTGCCCCCAGAAATACGATGAGCGTGGCCATGCCGATATGGGCTGAGCCGCTTATATAGGTGGCTATGGAAAATGACAGCGTCGCCATGAAACTCGTGGCGCGCCCGGAAAGCGCATAGATGCCGAAATAGCGACCCGCTTCTGCGACAGTGATGTTGCGGGCGAGATAAGAGCGCGACGAGGCCTGGACCGGGCCAAAGGCAAGGCCGATCAAAACGCCATAAAGGAGATAGGCCTTTTCCGCGCCGGTGGCGAAGACGCCGCCATTGTCAGCGGTTGATAGTTGTACCCAACCGAACAGGGTAGAGCCCTTTTCCGTGGAGACGATGCCCAGCGTGGCGAGCAGCAACAGCACCAGGCTGATGAGGATGGTGACGCGTGACCCCAGTCTCTGGTCGACGCGCCCGGCGACAAAGCAGCCCGCGATGGCGACGACATTGAGCAGAATGCCAAAAAGGCCGATTTCCATCGTCGCCCAGCCGAACATGCCAGCGGCGAAGGCGCCGCCCAGAATGAGAACGCCATTAACGCCATCCTGATAGAGCATGCGCGCGATCAGAAACCGCAACAGCATGGGGCGGTAACGCAGTTCGCGCAGCGTAATCTTCAACTCCCCCAATCCCGAGCGGATCGCGGCTGCGAAGGGCAGACCCTTTTCAGCATCGGGGGTCAGGATAAACATCGGCAGAATGAAGATGAGATACCAGACCGCGGCGAGCGGGCCTGTTATTCTGGCATCTTCGCCGGTTGCAGGATCGAGGCCGAAAAGCGGCTTGATACCGGCAATGGTCACCCCGGTCTGCGGGTTGGCGGCCAGAAGCGTCACCACGGCAATCAATACCACCATGCCGCCGAGATAACCGAGCCCCCAGGCGAGATTGGAAATGCGCCCGACATTTTGCGGATTGGTCAGCCGCGGCATCATGGAATCGTTAAAAACGATGGAAAATTCCGCCGCGATGGAGGCGAGGATCATGCAGACGATCGGCAGGATGAGCGGTGAACCCGGTGCGGCAAACCAGAGGAAAAAGAGGCTGGTAATCTTGATGACGGCAAAAAAGGCGATCCAGGGTTTGCGTGCACCTGACTGGTCGGCGATGGAACCGAGAATGGGTGAAAAGAGAGCGATGATGATCGACGACACCGTCGCCATGTTGCTCCATGTCGCCTGCGCCGAAATCGGATCATCGGTGAGCCGGGCGACGAAATAAGGCCCGAAAACGAAGGTTGTGACAACAGTGAAAAACGGCTGTGCCGCCCAGTCGAACATCACCCAGCCCCAGATGCCGCGTTTGGTAATCACTGTTTCCGCATTGGGGGAAGGGACAGTCATTCATCGTCCTATCGGAAAATCGGGAAATAAAAGGCGCGATGCCGGTGCATTCATCTTGCCTGCGCCATCCGGGCCGGTGACCCGGATGGCGTTTTTTAAGGTTGTCGCTCAGCGTGCCTGAACGATATCGCCAAGCAGCCCCGCCGCGACCGTCAGACGGGCAAGATTGGTATCGCCGCTGTCGCTGAGCGCGCCGAGTTCGGAGACGATACGGTTGACGCGCACGCGGTCTGCCGCATACCAGGCCTGAACCGGATCCTTTTCCTTGGCATATTCCGTCAGCGCGGAGATGACGATCCGTCGTCTCGACGAGGAGATCTGATCCTGGCTGCGCAGGAGAGCCAGACTCTCGTAATGATCCGCCGGCGTAATGCGCTGGCTGGCATCCAGCAGACGCGCGACACGGAAAGTCGAGGAGACGGTGGCATAGCTTTCGGCGGCGCGGGCGAGCGTCGTGCCCGCACTTTCGGCGATGCGCATGATTTCAGGCACATAGACCAGCAGCGAAAGCGTATCGAGTTCCTCCAGAAGAGCTTGGGGAACGCCGTCGATTTCCGTGACGCCAAGCTCCCGGCGATATTTCGCTGCCGCTGGCGACAGCGTCTTGATCGCGGTTTTCAGACGCTCGATCTCGGTCGCCATGTCGCCCGTCGCCGCGCCCGCACTCCCGGTTTGCAGGTAAAGTCTGCTCGCATCCGAGAAGATACGTGTGATCGTCGCATAAAGCCCGTTCTGGACTTCACCTCCGATCTTGCCGTCAAGCGCGTCGACTTCGCTCCAAAGACGTTTGAGACCAAAACCGTCCTCGATTATCACCGCCGCCTTGACGACATCAGCGGCCAGAAGACCGCTCGCATCGGCAAGTTTCTGTACAAAGCCCGGGCCGCCGCGATTAACCACGGCATTGGCGAGTGCGGTCGCGACGATTTCGCGGTGCAGACGATGCGCCTTGATATCGTCGGCATAGTTCTTCTGCATCTTGGCGGGGAAATAATCGACCAGCAGATGCTGGAGATAAGGTTCGTCCGGAAGCGGGCTTGCCACCAAGGCATCGAACAGGGTCAACTTGGCATAGGAGAGAAGCACGCCGATTTCCGGCCGGGTCAGCGGTTTGCCGGAGGCATATCTTTCGCTGAGTTCGGCATTGTTCGGCAGGGTTTCTACCTTGCGGTTCAGCTGTCCGGTGGCCTCCAATGCGCTCATCAGGCGGCCGAGTTCTTCCCGGTTGGCGAGGCCCAGCCGCTCCGTGAGCGAGATCGCCAGGGATTGCAGGTAGTTGTTGCGCAGCACCAGCTGCGCCACCTCCGGCGTCATGGAGGCGAGAAGCTGATTGCGCTTCGGCATCGTCAGGCGGCCGCTATTAACGGCGGAGGCGAGCGCGATCTTGATGTTGACCTCGACGTCGGAGGAATTCACGCCCGCCGAATTGTCGATGGCGTCGGAATTGCAACGCCCGCCCGCGAGCGAATAGGCGATGCGGCCCTTCTGGGTGATGCCCAGATTGGCGCCTTCGCCGATGACTTTCGCGCGCAGCTCTGTTGCATTGACGCGGATGGGGTCATTCGCCCTGTCGCCCACCTCGGCATTGGTTTCCACCGCCGCCTTGATGTAGGTGCCGATGCCGCCGAACCAGAGAAGATCGGTTGGCGCCTTCAGGATGGCGGTCATGATCTCGAAAGGCGTGGCGACCGATTTGTCGATGCCGATGGCAGCCACGGCTTCCGGCGTCAGCGTCACCGATTTTTCGGAGCGCGAAATGATCATCGCGCCGCCGGAGAGGGCCGAACGATCATAATCCTGCCAGCTGGAGCGCGGCAGTTCGAAAAGCCGCTTGCGCTCGGCAAAGGACTTGTCGGTATCCGGATCCGGGTCGATGAAGATATCGCGGTGATCGAAGGCCGCAATCAGCCTGATCTTTTCCGACAGCAGCATGCCGTTGCCGAAAACGTCGCCGGACATATCACCCACGCCCGCCACGGTGAATGGCGTGGTCTGGATGTCGGTGCCCATTTCACGGAAATGGCGTTTTACCGTTTCCCATGCGCCGCGCGCGGTGATGCCCATCTTCTTGTGGTCGTAGCCGGCCGAGCCACCCGATGCGAAGGCATCGTCCAGCCAGAAGCCGGCGTCGTGGGCAAGGCCGTTCGCCGTATCGGAGAAGGTGGCGGTTCCCTTGTCGGCGGCGACAACGAAATAAGGATCGTCGCCATCGAGCCGCAGTGTGTCGGCCGGCGGCACGATGGCGTCCTCAACGATATTGTCGGTGATGGACAGCAGGGTGCGGATATAGGTCTTATAGGCCTCGCGGCCGGCATTGAAGACCTCGTCGCGGGAGCCGCCGGCGGGCAGGCTCTTCGGGAAGAAGCCGCCCTTGGCGCCAACGGGAACGATCACTGCGTTCTTGACCTGCTGCGCCTTGACGAGACCGAGCACTTCCGTGCGGTAATCCTGGCCCCGATCCGACCAGCGCAGACCGCCACGTGCGACCTTGCCGAAGCGCAGATGCACACCTTCGACCTCGGTTCCGTAAACGAAGATTTCGCGGAAGGGGCGGGGGTCGGGCAGGCCATCAAGATGTTTGGGATCGAACTTGAACGCCAGAATGTCACGCGGCGTGCCATCGGGATTCTTCTGGAAGTAGTTGGTGCGCAGCGTCGCGTCGATGGCGTTGACGTAACGTCGGAGGGTGCGGTCCTCATCGAGATTGGGAACGCCGCTCAGTGCCGCTTCGATTGCCTTGTGTATCTCGGCGAGTTTCTTCACCCGCTTCTTTTCCTCAACAGACGGATCGAAGCCGGCCTTGAACAGCGCGAAGATATTCCGCGAAATATCAGGATATTTATAGAGCGTTTCGGAAATATGCTCCTGCGAATAAACAATGCCGGTCTGCCGCAGATAACGGGCATAGGCGCGCAGGACGGAAACTTCGCGCACTGTCAAACCGCTGGTGAGGATCAGGCGGTTGAAATTGTCGTTATCGACCTTGCCGGAGAAGGCGGCAAGGAAGGCTTCTTCGAGCTTCGGTCCGTAATGCGGCAGATCGAGCGTCGTGCCGGCTGCGACGGAGAGCTCCATATCGTGCAGAACGATATCGCGCCTCTCGCCATCTGAAACCACGCCGATGTCGAAGGTGCGCTCACTGATGACGTTGAAGCCGAGATTCTCGAGCAGCGGTACGCGGCGCGAAAGCGGCAGGTGACCGTCGCGGTGGAAGATTTTCAAGGACAGCGTGTCGGCCGACTGGCCTTCCTGCTGGTAAAATTCGATGCGGACCGGCTCACCCTTCGCGGCACCCAGAATATCGGGCATGTCGCCGATCGCCTCTTCCGGCGTGAAGGCCTCCTGATAGGCCTGATCCACCTCCAGCACCGGCGCACCGGGCTCCGACAGGGCAATGAAGTGGTCTATCCAGCGCGCTGCAATATCGCTGACGGCGTCTTCGAGCTTGTCCTGGGCAATGCGTGGGGTTTTGCCTTCCGTGCGCCCGACGATGAAGTGCACGCGGGCGACGGCGCCTTCGGGGAAGGCGGGGTAATAGGCGGAAATATGCCCGTCATAGACCCTGCTCAGATAATCGCCGATCTTCTCACGCACATAGGAATTATATTCCTCACGCGGAACGAAGATAATGGCGGAAACGAAGCGGTCGAAACGGTCGATACGCGCAAGCACGCGCACGCGCGGCCGGTCGCTCAGTTCCATGATCTGCTCAACGAAGCGGATCAGAAGATCCGTTTCGATCTGGAAGAGATCGTCGCGGGGGTAGGCTTCCAGCGTGTTCTGCAGGATGCGGCCGGAGTGGCTGTTCGGATCGAAGCCGAAATGGCGTTCGACTTCCGCGACCTTGGCGCGCAGCAAGGGTATCTGCTTGACCGAGCGCGTGTAGGCGGTGGCGGTGAAGAGGCCGACGATGCGCAATTCGCCGATGACATTGCCGTCCTCGTCGAAGCGTTTGATGCCGATATAATCCATATAGGCGCGGCGGTGCACAATGGATTTCACGTTGGCCTTGGTGACGATGAGGAAATCCGGGCCGTCGAGGAAGGCAAGGATTTCCGGGGTCGTCGTCACGGCATTCTTGCCGAGACGCAGCACGCGCACATCCGGATCGCTGAGACTGCCGAGGCCAACGCCGTCGCCGCGTTCGATCTTCGCGTTCTTTCCCTTGCCGGAATAGGTGTAGTCACGCATGCCGAGGAAGGTGAAATTGTCATTGCGAAGCCAGTTGAGGAATTCAACCGCTTCTGTCCGTTCCGTTTTGCGCCTCGACGAGCCGCGCTTGGACAATTCGTCCAGCGCCTCGTCAAGTTTCGCCAGCATGGGCCGCCAGTCGCGATAGGCCGACTGGACCTGCGTCAGGACGAAGCGCAGCTTCTCTTCCAGTGCGGCGGCGGCCTGCTGCGTGAGTGGGGCGATATGCAACTGGATGAGGCTGATATTTTCAGCGGGATCATCCTCCGGTTCCGCAAGACGATAGCCTGCCTGCGCGCTTTCGTCGCGCACCAGTATTGGGTGCACGGCGAGGTAAAGGCCGCGATAGCTGCTGGTGACCTCGCCCATGACGGAATCGTAAAGGAAAGGCATATTGCGGCCGATGATGGTCAGAACCGTTACCGGAACGTCCCGCGGCGAAACGCCCTCCACCTGGGAGATGCCGATGTACGGAACTTCTCCCGTCCAGCGCGAAAGCGCCTGGAAACTGTGGGCCGCGCTTGCCGCCAGCATCTCTGCGGAATAATATTCTATATCGTCCGCACTTGCCCTTCCATAAAGAATACCTGGATCAAGAAATTGGACATTTTCGGCAATTGCCTGCTGGCGCGCTTTTTCGATCTGTTTTTCGCGTTTTGGATTGTTTCTGTAGCCCATTTGACGTGGATTCCTCCAAAAATCACACTTTAATTTAAAAAAAGCATCGCCAATTTGCGGATTTTGCCTTTTCAGTCGAATCGGATATTGGCGTGTAATTACGAAGAGTTTAAGAGGCTTTCGTGTTTCTGCAGTTTGGAAACGAAATTTTTTTGCTCCCTTTGCCATGAGGCCTGTCACGAAGCATTTTGACAGTATTTCTGCGGCTAATTTTTAGGCGGTTCTTTGGCCGCCATGTGATGTTGCGGCCACGGTCGAAGCAAATTATTGATTTGCGCCTATTTTTGTGGTACACCAACGACACTGATCCACAGCGTGGCATTTGTGTGCCCAAAAACACCACGAAAGCAACACCTCTTTTGCACGCGGTTTCCGTGACATATCGAGCGTTTACGTTATCGAACCCCGCAAGACGGGAAGGTGTGTTTTTGCGTGCACGGCTGGACCAGTGCGGAGTCACCTGACGGTTCCCCCGTCTCATCAGGGCCTGACCGACCCAACCCCGGCATCCCCGGGTATGTAACAGGGAGTTTTTAGAACGAATGACGACCCAGCAGAAGAAATCTCCAGCACATCACGGCTTTAAAACCGGTGAAGCGATTGTGTATCCCGCTCATGGTGTCGGTACCATCTCTGCAATCGAGGAACAAGAAGTCGCCGGCATGAAGCTTGAGCTTTTTGTCATTGATTTCGAAAAAGACAAGATGCGTCTTAAAGTTCCCGTCGCCAAAGCCGTCAGCATCGGCATGCGTAAGCTTTCCGAAGGCGATTTTGTCGAGCGGGCGCTGAAAGTGGTGCAGGGCAAGGCGCGTGTGAAGCGTACCATGTGGTCGCGCCGTGCGCAGGAATATGATGCGAAGATCAATTCCGGCGATCTCATCGCGATTGCGGAAGTTGTGCGCGATCTCTACCGTGCGGAAAACCAGCCGGAGCAGTCCTATTCCGAGCGTCAGCTTTACGAAGCTGCTCTCGATCGCATGGCGCGCGAAATTGCCGCCGTCAACAAGATGTCCGAAACCGAGGCTGTTCGCCTGGTGGAGGTCAACCTTGCCAAGGGCCCCAAGCGTGGCAAGACTGTTGAAGAGGACGATTCTCAGGACGAAGCCGCTTAATATCAGGCTTTTTCCTTCTAAAAAAACCCGCCTTAATGGCGGGTTTTTTGTTGGCTGCCTGTAGGCTCGACGTTACAGGATCCGGATCTTTGTGTCCTTGCGCAGATGCGGTAGAATGCGGTGCATGTCTCGGGGGTGCAGGGCGACGCAGCCTGCGGTCGGTTCATATCCCGGCCGGATCAGATGCATGAAGATCGCCGAGCCGCGGTTGCGGCTTCTCGCGGTGATGTTCCAGTCAAGCACCAGGCACACGTCGTAGAGGCCATCCTTGCGCATCATCTCTTCATGGCTCGGGGTGAAGGGCGCCTTGACCAGCCTGTTATAATTGGCGTTGCGTGGCTCGTCGCACCATAGCATGGACTTCCGTGTTCGCTGCATCGGCAATGCCGTGGTGATGCCGGGAAGACGGTCGCCGCGATAGAACCCGTGAAGCAGGCGCATAGTGGAAATGGGGGATTTTCCGTCTCCCTCACGTTTCAGCACGGTGCGGCCATTACGACCGATCGCGGCTGGAAAAGTGAGGTGTCCGAGCTGGACGATGGCGCGGCTGATTTTCGAAGGGGCTGGCCGAACCATGAGCGTCGATGCGCGTTTACGTTGTCTTGCGGGCTGTATGCTCATGTTTTTCACGAGATTTTGCTTTGCAGGTTATTTAACGTGAAGTCATAGCACTTCGTTATATCAAGGCAATGGGTTGACCTTTTATCGGCAAACCGCTGAATTGGCTGATAATTAGAGCGCCAGGCGTCTTTTCGGACGCCCAAGGGACGCTCTAACTCTTTTAAACTACGTATCGTGCCTCTCGAAAATCGAACCTGATTTTTGGGCTGATGCGCTAAAGTAAGAAAGGCTGAGAATCCGAATGACGGCTCGCACTATCCTTCTGGTGGACGATGACGACGATCTTCGGGAGACGCTGACCGAGCAATTGTCTCCCTATGAGGAATTCTCGCTTTTGAGCGGCGCAAACGCCGCACAGGCGATGCAGACCGCCAAGACCGCCCAGGTCGATCTTTTGATCATGGATGTCGGCCTTCCGGACATGGACGGCCGCGAGGCGGTAAAGCTGTTGCGCAAGGGCGGCTTCAAGGCGCCGATCATCATGCTGACCGGGCACGACACCGATTCCGATACTATCCTTGGGTTGGAAGCTGGCGCGAATGACTATGTGACGAAACCCTTCCGTTTCGCCGTGCTTCTGGCCCGTATCCGGGCGCAGCTTCGCCAATACGAGCAGAGCGAGGATGCGGTTTTCACCGTCGGGCCCTATCAGTTCAAGCCCAGCCAGAAGCTGCTGACGACGGAGGACGGCAAGAAAATCCGGCTGACGGAAAAGGAGGCGGCGATCATCCGTTATCTCTACCGTGCCGGCAGCACTGTCGTGACACGCGACGTCCTGCTGGAGGAGGTCTGGGGTTACAATTCCGGGGTGACGACACACACGCTCGAAACGCATGTCTATCGTCTGCGCCAGAAGATCGAACGCGACCCGTCCAACGCTGAAATTCTGGTCACCGAGAACGGCGGATACAAGATCGTTCCCTGAGCAGGGACCTCGTTGCGACTTTCATCTCGTCGTTTAAAGCTCACGCCGCGCGTCCGAAAGGCGCGCGGCGTTCTAACATCTTGTATTTTGAGGGCTGATATTGGAAAACCGCTATAGTGATGCAGGCGTTTTCCGGAGTAACGATCAACATGGCCTTGACGGACGATATCATGCTGCTGGGGCAAGTGCCGTTGTTTGCTGGGTTCAGCGATGACCAGCTGCGGCTCATCGCCTTCGGTGCGGAACGCCGCCGTGTATCCGCCGGACAGACATTGTTCCGGGAACACTCACCGGCAGAATGCGCCTTTGCGGTGACATCGGGCCAGTTCGAGCTTTTCACGGCCGGGCGGGATGGCAAGCCCGTGCTGCAGGCGACGCCGGGCAAAGGGGCGCTGCTATCGGAGCTGGCGCTTTTCACGCTTTGCGAAAGAAAGTTCACTGCCGTCGCGGCTGAGGATTCCGAAGTCATCCGCATAACGCGCATCCTCTTTCACCGGCTGGTGGAGGAGTTTCCGGAAGTGGCCGATATCGTATCGGCGCGCATTCGCGACAATATCGCGTCTTTGGCGGCAGGTGCGGCCCGCTTGCAGAACCGCTTCGTCTGACGCCAAGTCAAACGCGCCGGTTCAGAACCGGAACTTGGCGGTGACCGGAACGTGGTCCGACGGCCGGTTCCAGCCACGGGCCTCGCGCAATATGTCGATTTTTTCAAGCGAGGGGCCAAGATCCTGCGAAGACCAGATATGGTCAAGACGGCGGCCGCGATCAGCCGCTTCCCAATCCTTGGCGCGGTAGCTCCACCAGGTATAGATCTTTTCCGTCTCCGGCACGTTCAGACGCATCAGATCGAGCCAGTTACCCTGCTTCATGATATCAAGCATCCCCTCGGTTTCGACGGGCGTGTGGCTGACGATCTTCAGAAGCTGCTTGTGGGACCAGACGTCATTTTCGAGCGGTGCGATGTTGAGATCACCGACGAGAATGGACGAGGTGCCGGGCACGCCATCGGCACGCAGCGCCTTCATTTCCTCGATGAAATCGAGCTTGTGGCCGAATTTCGGATTGATTGAGCGATCAGGCTCGTCACCGCCTGCCGGTACATAAAAATTATGCAGACGCACGCGGCGCGATCCAACCTGGAAAATCGCGGAAATGTGTCGCGCGTCGCCGATACCGCAATAGTCCTGTCGATGATCTTCGGTCAGCGGAATCTTCGAGGCGATGGCGACGCCGTGATAGCCCTTCTGGCCATGGATGATAACGTGCTCATACCCCAGCGCCTTCAGCGGCTTCATCGGAAACTCGCCATTCGGGCATTTCGTTTCCTGAAGGCAGAGAATGTCGGGCTTGTAACGCACCAGAAACTGCTCAACGATCGGCATTCTGAGCCTGACCGAGTTGATGTTCCAGGTGGTTATCGAAAACGACATGCATGTGCTCCGCTTTTATCGCCGCGAACCGCATGGCCCGTGACATGTTTCCGGGGCGCAGGCTTATAACATCGCGATGAAAACGGGAATGTATTTTAGCGGTAAAACGCAAAAGGCGACCACAGGGCCGCCTTTCGAAGATTTTCCCCAAGGCTTGACGCCTCAGCCGCCTTTGCGGACTTCCTCGTAATTGATGCTGAAGACGCGTTCATCGAGGTTTACGCCGGTCTGGACGTTGAAGATCATGACGGTCGTGTCCTTGTTCTGGGCATCGGTCGTCGTCCATTGCCTCAGGTCGAACGTCTTCGGATCAAACATCAGGGTAATGGTGGAATCGCCGAAAACGCTCTTGTCACCCAGTACGATGGTCGTCAGGTCCGATTCTTCCTTCACGTTCCGGACCTTCTGGTTACCGAGATCGATCTTGTCGGACAGAAGCAGGCTGAGCGGCGTCTTGGAGAGGGGATAAAGATCCCATGTCTTCAGCTTCATATTGCCGATGACGACGTTCTTGCCGTCGGCAATGACGCGCATGGGCGAAGGGTCCTCGTAGTTGAAACGAAGCTTGCCCGGCCGTTCGATGTAAAACTTGCCGCCGGTCTGCTCACCGCGCGGGCCGAACTGGACGAACTCCCCCATCATGGTTTTGACCGACGAGAAGTGATTGGCGATTTTCTGTGCGGTCGCGCTATTGCCGGCCGCCTGGGCAAAGGCGTCAAGCGGCGACAGGCCGGCGATCACCGCAGCCATGGAAAATGCCGTCAGCACGCCACGTCGCGTCACGCCATTTTGCGTTGCGTTTGCGTTGGCCGTTTCGCCGGTGGTGAGGTCGTTCATTCTATTCTCCTTCATCGCAGCGATTGTCCGCATAAAAGGCGGCGGCTTCATGACGTTGAAAGCGTGGAATAACGCTTCTCCGCCCCGCTTGGTTGCGGACGTTATCGCTCGATGATGTCTGCTTCCGTTGGCACGAGGATTTCGCGTTTTCCGGCATGATTGGCGGGACCGATGATGCCTTCCTGCTCCATGCGTTCAATCAGCGAGGCGGCGCGGTTGTAGCCGATGCCGAGACGCCGCTGCACGTAGGAGGTGGAGGCTTTGCCATCGCGAAGCACGACGGCCACGGCCTGATCGTAGGGATCCTCGGAATCGGAGAAATTACCGGCGCCGGCCGTGCCGCCGCCATTGCCTTCCTCGTCGTCTTCCTCGGTAATCGCTTCCAGATATTCCGGCGACCCTTGTGTCTTCAGATAGGCGACGATTTCTTCGACTTCATTGTCGGAAACGAAGGGACCGTGCACGCGCTGGATGCGCCCGCCGCCCGCCATATAGAGCATGTCACCCATGCCGAGCAGCTGTTCGGCGCCCTGTTCGCCAAGGATGGTGCGGCTGTCGATCTTCGACGTCACCTGGAAGGAGATGCGGGTCGGGAAGTTGGCCTTGATCGTGCCGGTGATGACGTCGACCGATGGCCGCTGGGTGGCCATGATGACATGGATACCGGCGGCGCGCGCCATCTGCGCCAGGCGCTGCACGGCGCCTTCGATGTCCTTGCCGGCAACCATCATCAGGTCGGCCATCTCGTCGATGATGACGACGATATAGGGCAGGGGCTTCAGGTCGAATTCTTCCGTTTCGTAGATCGCCTCACCGGTCTGACGGTCGAAACCGGTCTGGACAGTGCGGGTAAGGATTTCACCCTTGTCGAGCGCCTGCTGCACGCGGCTGTTGAAGCCGTCAATGTTGCGCACGCCGATCTTCGACATTTTCTTGTAGCGCTCTTCCATCTCGCGCACCGTCCACTTCAAAGCCACTACGGCCTTTTTGGGATCGGTAACGACCGGGGAAAGCAGATGCGGAATGCCGTCATAGATCGACAGTTCGAGCATTTTCGGATCGATCATGATCAGGCGGCACTGTTCCGGCGACATGCGGTAGAGCAGCGAAAGGATCATGGTGTTGATGGCGACGGACTTGCCCGAACCGGTGGTGCCGGCGACCAGCAGATGCGGCATCTTGGCAAGATCGGCGATGACGGGTTCGCCGCCGATGGTCTTGCCGAGCGCCATGGCGAGCTTGGCCTTGCTGTTTTCGAAATCGCGGCTGCCGATCAGTTCGCGCAGGAACACGGTTTCGCGCGTCTGGTTCGGCAGTTCGATGCCGATGGCGTTGCGGCCGGGGACGACGGCGACGCGGGCGGCAATCGCGCTCATGGAGCGGGCAATGTCATCAGCAAGACCGATGACGCGCGAGGATTTGATGCCGGGCGCCGGTTCCAGTTCGTAAAGCGTGACGACCGGGCCGGGGCGGACATGGATGATTTCGCCCTTGACCCCGAAATCCTCGAGAACGCCTTCCAGAAGGCGGGCGTTCTGTTCCAGCACTTCCTCGCTCAGCATATTGTCGCGCACGACATTTTTCGGCTCCGCCAGAAGGTGAACGGTTGGCAGCTGGAAACCGTCGGCGGCGATGAAGGAGGCCTGCGCCTCCCTTGCCACGCGTTCGCTGGGCTTCGGGCGCGCGGAAGGCGCTGTTATTCTGGGCTGTCCGCGTCCCGTCGCCTGTCTGGCGGTGAATTTCTGGTCGGCCTCGTCGTCGGAGAGAATGCCGTCCGGCAGGCGGCGTCCGTCCGCGTCGAAGGGCGGTTCGTCATCCATGTCCTCGTCATGATCGAGCGCGATGGATGGAGGTGACATCTGGCGACGCGATGCGGCGCGTTCTTCGAAAGACGGCTCTGCGCGCTGGTCGAGGCGGTTGATTGCGGTCTTGAGGCGAGAGGGTTCGTTCAGCGTGCCGAATTCATATTCGTTGAAGTCATAGGGATGTTCGAATTCATCGTGCAGGGACTTCGACTTCAGGCCGAACATGCGGCGCAAGCGCGCCTGGGTGATGTACCAGTAATGCGCCAGCGCGCCGAAGGCGAGCATATTGGCGAAAAAGCCTTCGCCGTCGTCTTCGTCATCCTCTTCGGCCTCACGGGCTGCGCGGGCCTTGCTGGTGGCGACAGGAGCAGCTTCTTCCCGCTCCAGTTCATCGTCCAGGCCGCCCACAATGCCGGCGGCAAACAACATAAGCCAGGCAGCCGGTGCCGCGAATATGACACCCAGTACCGTGGCGATCGTGCCGGTGGGGTAAGCGCCGATGAAAAGGGCCGGAAAACGAAGGATCATGTCACCGATGACGCCGCCGATGCCGTTCGGAAGCGGCCAGGTGACGGGAGCAGGAAAACAGCCCAGCGAGGCGGCGCAGACAATGGCGCCAGCGATCCAGGCCACAAGGCGGACGGGTATGCGGTGGAATTTTCGACCGGCGATCAGTGCGATCGCCCAGGCGATAACCGGCAGGAGTGAGATGATTGCGGAAAGCCCGAGGAACTGCATCACGATATCGGCGAAAATCGCACCACCGTAACCCAGAAGATTGGTAGGCTGGTTTCCCGTCGCATAGGAGAGGCTTGGATCCGCCACATTCCATGTGGCGAGTGCGGCAATGCCTAGCGCGATCGTGGCCAGCAGAGCGAAACCGGCCAGTGCCATGATCTGACGCACGAAAAACGCCGTCAGCACGAAGCGTGTGTGACGACCATCGAATGTCGGAGAATGCATTCTGCCCATGTCCCTGAACCCGTCGCTTTTCTTGGTTTCGGCAAGATTCGGCTGGTGACCAAATCCCGGATTGACAGGGAAAACTAACCGCTTGCTGGTTAATGTCGTATTAACCATGCGGTTTTTTGAGCGTTTATGGGTTGCCTCAAAGAAAAAGGCCCGCCGAAGCGGGCCTTCTTTCGGGAGCGGGGATGGAGAACCCCTTTTCCCTGATATCAGGAGTGGTAGGCGGCTTCGCCGTGGGTTGCGAGGTCGAGACCTTCGCGCTCGGCTTCGACCGGAACCCTGAGACCAACGATCACGTCGACGATCTTGTAGAGGATCGCCGAGACGACGGCGCACCAGACGATGGTGATGGCGACGGCGACGAACTGCGTCCAGACCTGCGAAGCGATGGAGAAATCGGCCTTGCCGGTGCCACCGAGCAGCGGCGAGGTGAAGATGCCGGTGCCGAGCGCGCCGATGATGCCGCCAATGCCGTGGACGCCGAAGACGTCGGCGGTGTCGTCATAACCGAACTTGTTCTTCACCACGGAGACGAAGAAGTAGCAGATCGGCGAGACGACGAGGCCGAGAACGATCGCGCCCATCGGTCCGACAGAACCGGCCGCAGGTGTTACGGCGACGAGGCCGGCGATCATGCCCGAAGCGGCGCCCAGCATGGAAGCCTTGCCGCGGGTGAAGCTTTCAACCAGCGACCAGGAAACGATGGCGGCTGCTGTTGCGAGGAAGGTGTTCATGGTTGCGAGAACCGCGCCACCCGATGCCTCGAGGTTGGAGCCGGCGTTGAAGCCGAACCAGCCGAACCACAGCATGGCTGCGCCGACGAGCGTCAGCGTCATGGAGTGCGGAGCCATCATGTCCTTGCCGAAGCCGGTACGCTTGCCGACCATGATCGCGCCGATCAGGCCCGCAACACCGGCATTGATGTGAACGACCGTGCCGCCGGCGAAGTCGAGAGCGCCCATGCCGAAGATCAGGCCGTTCGCATCCCAGACCATGTGAGCGATCGGGAAATAAACGAAGGTGGCCCACAGGATGGTGAAGAGAATGACGGCGGAGAACTTCACGCGTTCTGCGAAGGCGCCGATGATCAGCGCAGGCGTGATGGCCGCAAAGGTCATCTGGAAGGCGATGAAGGTGTATTCGTAGATCACTACGCCCTCAGAGAAGGTTGCCGAGGTACTGTCAAGCGAAACGCCCGACAGGAACAGCTTGCCGAAACCGCCGAAATAGGGGCCGGTGCCGCCGCCAAAGGCAAAAGAGTAGCCGTAGATGACCCAGATGAGCATCATGACCGCGGTGATGACGGTGCACTGCATGAGAACGGAGAGCATGTTCTTCGTGCGGACGAGGCCGCCGTAAAACAGCGCCAGACCCGGAAGGATCATGAACAGCACGAGGATTGTCGCGACATACATGAATGCTGTGTCGGCTTTTTCAGGAACGGGCGCTGCGGCTGCTGCCGGCGCGGCATCCTGGGCAAAGGCGATGGCCGGGGCCATCAGGGCCGCCGCTGCGGCGCCCAGCTTGCCGAGCGTTGAAAACTTGTTGAGTTGCATAGTTGGAAAACTCCCCTGTCAGCCGTGCTTCAAAGCGCTTCTGTGTTGGTTTCGCCGGTACGGATGCGCACGGCCTGTTCGATAGAGTAGACGAAGATCTTGCCGTCACCGATCTGCCCGGTCTTTGCCGCAGACGCGATCGCCTCGACGGCCTTGTCGACGACGTCGGATGGAACTGCGATCTCGATCTTCAGCTTGGGAAGGAAGCTCACCGCATATTCCGTGCCGCGATAAATCTCGGTATGCCCCTTCTGGCGTCCGTAACCCTTTACCTCGGTCACGGTCAGGCCCTGGATGCCGACGCCGGTGAGCGCTTCGCGCACTTCATCCAGCTTGAACGGCTTGATAATGGCCATCACAATTTTCATCTGGTTTCCCATCCTTTGTTTTGTCCTCGGCACGGAGCCGACTCTCCTGCCGCTGGCAGATCAGTAACAGCGACTGAGGACATACATTCAAAGGGCGTGCCAGTTTTGAGTGTGTATCTAACGTATTGAAATATAAAACTTATATGAAAGGCGTCTGAAAAAGGGGCATTTGTCGCCAAAATTTGCGTCTATTAAATGTGCGATTTTGAGAAAAAGCACATTATTTAATCATTTGCCCTTTTGCGGATCAAACCCTCCTGCGCCACTGACGCGACCAGTTCACCCTGTCTGGTGAAAATATTGCCACGGGTCAAACCGCGCGCGCCTGATGCGCTGGGGCTATCCTGTGTGTAGAGCAGCCAGTCGTCCAGCCGGCATGGGCGGTGGAACCACATGGCGTGATCGAGGCTCGCCACCTGAATGGAGGGATCGAAGATCGTCGTTCCATGAGCATAGAGCGAGGTGTCGAGCAGGGTCATATCTGAGAGATAAGCGAGAATGGCCGATTGCAGGCGCGGATCATCCGGCACGTCGCCGACGGCGCGGACCCAGATATCCTGCTGCGGTTCCAGCTTTTCTTTCGAGATATAGTGGGTCAGCGAAGCAGGCCTTATCTCGATTGGGCGCTTGTTGCTCCAGTATTTGCGAATTGAAGCGGGCGCCTTGGCGAGGAAGGCCGCCTGCATCTGCTCTTCGCTCATCAGCTTTTCGGGCTGCGTCACATCCGGCATCTTGATCTGATGGTCGAAACCATCCTCAAAAATCTGAAACGAAGCCGACATGGAAAAAATCGCTTTGCCATGCTGAATGGCGACGACACGGCGGGTGCAGAAACTCGCGCCGTCACGAATGCGTTCTACCTGGTATACGATGGGCACCAGCGGATCGCCCGGGCGCATGAAATAGGCATGCAGCGAGTGCACGAAACGGTCGTCATCCACGGTCCTTTGGGCGGCAATCAGGGCCTGCGCGATGACCTGACCGCCAAAAACCCGCTGCCAGCCGATTTGCGGGCTTTCGCCCCGGAACAGGTTCTCCTCCAGCTTCTCGAGATCGAGCGTGGCGATGAGATTGGCCATCGGGTCTGACGTTTGCGAGGGATGCGACATTTTTTCGGCCTGCTCCGGCTGTAGGAAGACGTCACATGGTCTATAGTGCGCCGATGATGCGTGCACAAGATTTGAGGAGAAGCGTGATGCTGGACGTAGTGGTGGCAGGCGGCGGATATGTCGGTCTTTCCGTTGCTGTTGCAATCAAGCAGGCGGCCCGGCATCTGAATGTGCAGGTGGTCGAGGCCGCTCCCGAGGATGTCTGGGTAAAGGATGTGCGTGCGTCTGCCATCATCGCCGCGGCCACCCGGATGCTCGATGTTTTCGGCATATGGACCGAGATCGAGCCGGAAGCCCAGCCGATCCACAAGATGATCGTCACCGATTCGAAGACCGCCGATCCGGTGCGCCCCGTGTTCCTGACGTTCGACGGTGCCGTAGAGGAGGGCAGGCCGTTTGCCCATATGGTTCCGAATGTCGCTCTGGTGGGTGCGTTGCGGGGCCTGTGCGAACGCCTTGGCATAGAAATCCGCCACGGTCTCAGTGTTTCCGATTTCGCCGCGGGGCCGCAATCGACGGCCATCAGCCTTTCCGACGGGTCGACGCTCGAATCGCGATTGCTGATTGCCTGTGACGGGGTTCGCTCGGCACTCAGGGACATGGCTGGTATCAAGACCGTGCACTGGGCTTATGATCAGTCCGGTATCGTGACGACCGTTGAACATGAGCGACCGCATGAGGGCTGCGCCGAGGAGCATTTCCTGCCATCGGGCCCCTTCGCCATCCTGCCCTTGAAAGGAAACCGGTCTTCGCTCGTCTGGACCGAACGCACGGCCGATGCCGACAGGCTGGTGGCCTCCGACGATCTGGTGTTTGAAGAAGAGCTGGAGCGCCGGTTCGGTCACAAGCTTGGTCCTCTGCGTCCCGTCGGTCCCCGCCGCGCCTTCCCGTTGGGTCTGACGCTGGCGCGCTCCTTCGTCGCGCCACGGTTTGCGCTTGCGGGTGACGCGGCGCATGGCATTCACCCGATTTCCGGGCAGGGCCTCAATCTTGGCTTCAAGGATGTGGCGGCGCTCGCGGAAACGGTCGTCGAGGCAGACCGTCTGGGCCTCGATATTGGCTCTCTCAATGTTCTGGAGCGTTACCAGTCCTGGCGGCGTTTCGATACATTGCGGATGGGCGTGACGACCGATGTGCTGAACCGGCTTTTTTCCAATGATATTGGTCCTATCCGCGTCATGCGTGATTTCGGTCTCGGCGTCGTGGATCGTTTGCCGGGTCTGAAATCCTATTTCATCGGTCAGGCCGCCGGCACGACGGATGCGAATGCCCCGCGTCTGCTTGCCGGCGAGGCGCTTTGATCCGGCCCTTCGCATATGCTTCGGATCGGCTTTTCCGGGATTGTCGCTTGACAGCCTATCCCGGTATTTTCTGGCCCGACGCCCTGCCGTAAAGATGAATCCGGGCAAGGACTTATCCGGATTCATAATCTGGTATGGGCCGCGCGCTCGCCAACCAGATATTGCGGAGAACAAAAGCTGAATCTTGCGGAGTCAGCGATTCGTATTCGATTCGTTCGCAGACTGTTCCGCAGCCGAATCGATTCCATTTTCGCCGGATTCTTTTTGTTTCTTCAACCTGCTGAATCTGCACGGAAAATTCCGTCGATCGGTCGCCTTGCGCCACTTTGCGGGCAAGGCCTATTGCCTTTGTCAGCGGGCGTTGCCATGTGTGGTGCGTGCGGCCAGCATCAGCAATGGTGAGCGGCACGGCAAGCAGTTGAAGTCGATTCGCGGATAGTACGTTGAATTTTCGCCCCATGATCCTGAGCGGCCGCGGTGTCACGGCCGTTCTCGGCCCCACCAATACCGGCAAGACCCACTACGCGATCGAGCGGATGGTCGCGCATGGCAGCGGTGTCATCGGCCTGCCGCTGCGTCTTCTGGCGCGGGAGGTCTATACCCGCCTCGTTGAAAAGGTGGGTGCGCCGAATGTGGCGCTGATTACCGGCGAAGAAAAGATTTCACCTCCCAAAGCCAAATATTCCGTCTGCACGGTTGAAGCCATGCCGCGCGAGACGACGGCCGCCTTCGTCGCGATCGACGAGGTGCAGCTGGCGGGCGATCTTGAGCGCGGGCATATCTTCACCGACCGGGTGCTGCATCTGCGCGGGCGGGAGGAAACGCTGCTGCTCGGCGCGGGCACGATGCGCCCTATCCTCGAAAAGCTGCTGCCCGGAATTACCGTGGTGGAACGTCCGCGCCTGTCGCAGCTTTTCTACGCGGGTCAGAAGAAGATAACACGCTTGCCACAGCGCACGGCGATCGTCGCTTTTTCCGCCGATGAGGTCTATGCCATTGCCGAACTGGTGCGCCGCCAGCGCGGTGGTGCTGCCGTGGTGCTGGGTGCGCTTTCGCCACGCACGCGCAATGCGCAGGTGGGTCTCTACCAGTCCGGTGATGTCGAATATCTTGTCGCGACGGACGCCATCGGCATGGGTCTCAACCTCGATGTCGATCATGTCGCCTTCGCGCAGGATCGCAAATTCGACGGTTATCAGTTCCGCAATCTCAATCCGGGCGAGATCGGCCAGATTGCCGGCCGCGCCGGCCGCCATCTTCGCGATGGCACATTCGGCGTGACAGGGCGTGTCGATCCGTTCGATGACGAACTGGTGGAGCGGATCGAAACCCATCAGTTCGACGCGGTGAAGGTGCTGCAGTGGCGGACGAAAAATTTTGATTTTTCCTCAATCGCCAATCTTCGCCTGAGCCTTGATGCCGCGCCGGCGATCCAGGGACTTTCGCGCGCCCTGCCGGCAATCGACCAGCAGGCGCTGGAATATCTGTCGCGTTATCCCGAGATCATCGATGTGACGACCACCGATTCGCGGGTGGAAAAACTCTGGGAAGCCTGCGCGCTGCCCGACTATCGCCGCATCGCTCCCGCACAGCATGCCGACCTGATCTCCACGCTCTATTTCGACCTCGTCAAACGCGGGGCGGTGAACGAGGATTTCATGGCCGAGCAGGTGCGTCGCGCCGACCGGACGGATGGAGAAATCGATACCTTGTCTGCGAGGATTGCGCAGATCAGAACATGGACTTATGTATCGAACCGCCCAGGATGGCTTGCCGATCCGACACACTGGCAAGAAAAGACTCGGGAAATCGAGGATCGATTGTCCGATGCGCTACATGAAAGGTTGACGAAACGCTTTGTTGATCGCAGGACATCTGTGCTCATGAGGCGCCTGAGAGAGAATGCGATGCTTGAAGCTGAAATCAGTGTAAATGGTGATGTCTTTGTAGAAGGACATCACGTCGGCCAGTTGGCCGGGTTCCGGTTCACGCCGGTGCCGGGAATGGAAGGGCCGGATCAGAAGGCCGTGCAGGCTGCGGCGCAGAAGGCGCTCGCGCTCGAATACGAGGCGCGTGCCGCGCGTCTGCACGCCAGTGGAAACGGCGATCTCGCTTTGAGCTCCGATGGTCTGGTTCGCTGGTTGGGCGAGCCGGTAGCCCGCCTTTCGGCCGGCGACAACATCATGAAGCCGCGGGTGATCCTGCTTGCCGACGAGCAGTTGAGCGGCAATGCCCGTGATCACGCGCTGGCGCGCGTCGAGCGTTTCGTCAATCATCAGATTGCGACCGTGCTGAAGCCGCTGGACGATATTTCCCGCGCCGAAGACCTTCAGGGTCTGGCGAAGGGCCTGGCGTTCCAGCTGGTCGAAAATCTTGGCGTGCTGTTCCGCCGCGACGTTGCCGAAGACGTGAAGTCGCTGGATCAGGACGCGCGCGCCTCCATGCGCCGTTACGGCGTGCGTTTCGGCGCCTACCATGTTTTCCTGCCCGCGCTTCTCAAGCCCGCTCCGGCGGAGCTTGTCACGCTGCTCTGGGCTTTGAAGAATGATGGCCTCGGCAAGCCGGGTTACGGAGATCTCATTCCGGTGCTTGCCGCCGGCCGCACCTCGGTCGTCACCGATGCCAGCTTCGAGCGCATGTTCTATAAGCTCGCCGGTTTCCGTTTCCTCGGAAAGCGCGCCGTGCGTATCGACATTCTCGAGCGCCTGGCCGATCTCATCCGCCCGTTGTTGCAGTGGAAGCCCGGCCAGCAGCCGCGTCCGGAAGGCGCCTATGACGGTCGCCGTTTCACGACAACGACGGCCATGCTTTCCATCCTCGGCGCAACGCTCGACGACATGGAAGAAATTCTGAAGGGCCTTGGTTACCGCGCCGATCAGGTGACGGCGGAAGAGGCGCAGGCCTTCCTCGCCAGCCACGCCGGTGCCTCTGCCCCGGTTGCCGCAGAAGCGGCTGCTACTGAAGAGGAAAGCGTCGAGACCGAGGAGCACGAGCCGGCTTCCGAAGAACAGGTGTCCGAAACGGCGGCTGTTGCGGAAGGCGAAGCTGCCGAGGCGCCGGTTGCGGAAGCTGCCAGCGAAGAGGCTGCCACAGCCGAGGCCGCGCCGGAAAACGCCGAAGCCGCCGAGCCCAAGCCCGTCCTTCTGTGGCGTCCGGGTGGTCGCAACGAAAATCAGCGTGGCGAAAACCGTCGTCCCGGCAATCGCGGTCAAGGCCGTGGTGAGGGAGCCCGCGAACAGGGTGAGCGTCGCGGTGAAGGCCGTCCCGGCAATCGTGACGGTGGAAACCGAGAAGCTGCCAATCGCAGTGGCGACGGAGAGCGCAAGCGTGATGGCGGACGTCCCGACCGTGGCAACAACCGCAACAATGATCGTCATGATCGCGGGGAGCGCAAGGATCGGCCGGAACGCAATGACCGTGGCGGAAAGCCGCAGGGTCAGCAGCGTTTCGAAGCCAAGCCGCCGCGCAAGGAGAAGCCGCTCGATCCGGATTCACCTTTCGCAAAGCTCGCTGCTCTCAAGGAGCAGCTGAAGAAGTAAGCCTATGGGAAGCAGCGAACAGCCACTGGAAAGCACGCGACAGCGTCTGGACAAGTGGCTGTTCTTTGCCCGTATGGCCAAGTCCCGTTCGCTGGCTCAGGGCTACATTCAGTCGGGCCACGTCAAGGTCAATGGGGTTACCATCCGCCAGCCCAGCCATGCGGTGAAGGCGGGTGACAAGCTCGATATCGGTTTTGAGCGCATGGACAAGGTGCTCGTCGTCAAGTCCGGCGGAACACGGCGTGGGCCCTATGAGGAAGCCAGACTTCTCTATGACGACCAAACACCGCCACGGGAACCTTCAGACAGGCTGACGCCTCTCGAGCAGGCGTTGCGCCAGCCAGGCAGCGGGCGTCCCACCAAAAAGGAGCGCAGGGCGCTCGACAGGTTTCTGTCTGACAGTGACGGAAGCAAAGATTAGAATAAACCTCCAAGTCACACCCGTTTTTCAGAATTGTTTATCCTTGCTATCTGTAGTCAAAGGCATTACGTCACTTGCGAAATTGCCCTGTCTGAATTCCGGGCGACGGCTTGTGTTCCGAAGCCCAAAGACCCGGCCTGCATATTCTGGAGTTCATCATGACATATGTCGTGACCGACAATTGCATCCGCTGCAAATATACCGATTGCGTTGAGGTCTGCCCCGTCGACTGCTTTTACGAGGGTGAAAATTTCCTCGCGATCAATCCCGATGAATGCATCGATTGTGGTGTGTGCGAACCGGAATGTCCCGCCGAGGCTATCAAGCCCGATACGGAGCCGGGTCTCGACAAGTGGCTGACGCTCAATGCCGAATATGCGGCAATCTGGCCGAACATCACAATCAAGCGGGATCCGATGCCGGAAGCCAAGGAAATGGACGGCGTTGAAGGCAAGCTGGAGCTTTATTTCTCTGCTGAGCCCGGCAAGGGCGACTGAACTCAGATTTACGAAGATCCTGTACAAATATTTGAAAAGCCCTCGTTGCACCCAGCACGAGGGCTTTTTGTTTATCCGCCGCGGCCGGACTGCAGCGTGGTGGAGAGCAATGTCAGAAGGGCCACGCTTTCCTCCAGGCTTTGCCGCTGACGGCTTTGCAGGATGGCTGCCTGCAAACGGTTCATCTCGCGGGCGATCGCCGCTGGCTGCCATGTTCGCAGCGCTCTTTCGATGATGGGTTTTCTGCGGAAGTGGATGTGGCGTCCAAGCGTCTGCATGACCTGACCGGCCTGCAGTTTTTTCTCATCCATTTCGGCCCGCATCTGGTCAAGCAGCTGGAATTGCTTGAGGCATCCCTGGAGCACAAGGAAGATTGGCGTTTTCGAAGAAACGATCTTCTGGGTCGCGTGGAAAAAGGCGTTTCTGTCGCCTTTCAGGATGGCGTCGACAGCATCGTCAGCGGAAACCGTGCTGGCATCGCCGATAATGGAGAGAACGTCGTCTTCTTCGATCACGTCTGCGCCACGGCAATAGAGCGCGAGCTTACGGATTTCGTTGCGCGAAGCGATACGGTCGCCGCCGAGCGATTCTATCAGTCTCTGCCGGGCAGCAGGCGCGATGCGCAGATTGTCTGCGGATAGTTCCTGATCGATCAGCGCATTCAGCGAGCGGGCATCGTCGGCATAACAGGGGATCGCGGCGATGGAGCGTGCCGGCTCCGCGATCTTGCGCAGTCCGGTACCTTTTTTGACATCGCCCGCTTCGATGATCAGGAAACTCGCTTCCGGCGGCGTTTCCGCCAGAATCTGGAGGGCGTCCACCAGCGCCTTTTCGGCCGAGGCGCCCTTGATCCAGACAAGTTTTTCACCACCGAAAAGACCGATGGCGTTTACTTCATCGAGCAGGCGGCCAGGGTCGCCCTGCAGATCGGATGCGGTCAGCTTCAGCGATGCGAAAGCGTCGTCGGGATCGATACCGGTCTTTTTGGCGATAAGGGTCGCCCGTTCCGATACGAGACCGCGATCCGGGCCGTAGAGTACGAAAACGCGAAAGCGCTCCGCCGGATTTTCGGCGAAGCGCTCGAATTCATGGGACTTTATCTCCGTCACGGCCGCCGCTCTCAGCGGCCGAGTGTGGCGGCGATATCGGTGCGGATGATTTCAGCCAGTTCCCGGGCGGCACGGTTCTCGGCGTCGCGAGTTGCACGGATCTTGGCGAATTCCTGCTGCGGCAGGTCCACCTGCGCCGTCACGCTGCGGCGTGCGGAGCGCAGGATCTGACCGTCGGAAATGCGCGTCAGCACATATTGACCGCTCATCACGACACGGCCGGGATAGGGGCCATCGTAATTGTTGTTCGCGCGGGTCGTCAGGTCGTAATTCTGCACTTCCGTTGACGTGGCGCTCGAGCTTACAAAAACTTTGACGTTATATTGCGCCGTGGCTGGTTGGCCCGCGCCGCCGGCCATCAGAAAGATCAGCTGATTGCGGACTTCCTGCCCGACCCTGCCACCGGTCTCGGAGACGCTGACGGCCGCCAGCCTCTCCTTGGTTCCGGAGGCCTCGCCATAAAGCGGGCGCACCTGGCAGCCTGCCAGAAGACCAGCCATCGTCACGACGGAAATCGCTGCCGCGGCGCGGCTCCATCTTGAAAAAACGTCAGACAACAATGTTCACAATCCTCTGCGGAACCACGATGACTTTTTTGGGCTCGCCACCGGCAAGAATGGATTTGACGGCGTCCAGCGCAAGGGCGGCCGTTCGGACCGCATCTTGATCCGCATCGCGCGCGATTGTCAATTCGCCACGCTTCTTGCCATTGACCTGCACGGGCATGACCACGTCGTTTTCCTCCACCAGCGAAGCGACGAAGCTTGGCCACGGCGTCTGGGCCACGAGGCCGGTATTACCCAGCGCCGACCAGCATTCTTCCGCCAGATGCGGCGTCATCGGGGCGATGATGCGGATGAGGATTTCGACGGCGTCGCGCGCTGCTGCCTTGACGTCGTCAGACTTACCGCCGGAAGCGACATCGGCGAGCGGACCGGCCAGCGCATTGACCAGTTCGTAGATGCGGGCGATGGCCTTGTTGAAGGCGAGCTTGTCCAGATCTTCCTGGACAGCCTTCAGTGTCTTGTGGGCCGCCTTGGAGGCCGCCAGCCCTTCGCCTTCGGTTGCCGGCTTCGGCTTCACGCCCTTCAGCTGTTCGGCTGCTTCGCCGATGATGCGCCAGACGCGCTGGACGAATCGGTTTGCACCTTCCACGCCGGCTTCAGACCAGATGACGTCGCGATCAGGTGGCGAATCCGAGAGAACGAAGAAGCGCGCGGTATCCGCCCCGTAGGATGCGATGATATCGTCAGGGTCGACCACGTTCTTCTTCGACTTCGACATCTTCTCGATGGAGCCGATCTTCACTTCTTCGCCGGAAGAAAGCAGGAAGGCGCGGCGCGCGCCGTCGTTTTCCTCGATCCTCAGTTCGGCAGGCGGCACCCATTCACGCGTTGTGCCTTCACCGCGGCTGTAGGTCTCGTGGACCACCATGCCCTGGGTGAACAGGCCCTTGAAGGGTTCCTTGACGTCCACATGGCCTGTTTCGCGCATCGCACGGGTGAAGAAGCGCGAATAGAGCAGGTGCAGGATGGCATGCTCGATGCCGCCGATATATTGATCCACCGGTAGCCAGTGATTGGCGACCTTCGGGTCGGTCGGTGCGTCTTCCCACGGCGCGGTGAAGCGCGTGTAATACCAGCTGGAATCGACGAATGTATCCATCGTATCCGTTTCGCGGCGTGCGTCATGGCCGCATTGCGGGCAGGAGACATGGCGCCATGTGGGGTGCCGGTCCAACGGGTTGCCGGGCACATCGAAAGTCACGTCGTCGGGCAGCTTGACCGGCAGGTCCTTTTTCGGAACCGGCACCACACCGCAGACTTCGCAATGGATGACCGGGATCGGGCAGCCCCAGTAACGCTGGCGGGAAATGCCCCAGTCGCGCAGGCGGAAATTGACCTTGCGCTCGGCCTGCGGCGTATTGCCCAGCGTCTGCGCGGAAAGCTTCTGCACGACGGCCTCGAAGGCGTCTGCCGTATTCATGCCGTTCAGGAAGCCGGAATTGATCATCACGCCGTCATCGGTGAAGGCGGTGTCGCCGATGGCGAAGTTCGCGGCATCGGGACCTTCGGGGGCAACGACGGCCACGACCGGCAGATCGTATTTGCGGGCGAAATCCAGATCGCGCTGGTCACCTGACGGGCAGCCGAAAATCGCGCCCGTGCCATAATCCATCAACACGAAATTGGCGACATAGACCGGCAATTCCCAGCTGGGGTCCAGCGGATGCACAACCTTGACGCCGGTGTCGATACCCTTCTTTTCAGCGGTTTCCAGCGCGGCCAAAGAGGTGCCGTGGCGGCGGCATTCGTCGCAGAACTCGGCGATATCAGGGTTGTTCGCGGACAGTTCCCTGGCCAGCGGGTGGTCGGCGGCGATCGCCAGGAAGGAAGCGCCGAACAGCGTGTCCGGGCGCGTCGTATAGACGGTGATATCGGAGAAACCTTCCGGCGCCGTTTCAGCGACGGTCTGCCAGCGCAGCGACAGGCCTTCGGAGCGGCCGATCCAGTTCTTCTGCATCAGGCGCACTTTTTCAGGCCATTGGTCCAGCGTGTCCAGCTCGTCCAGCAGGTCCTGGCTGAAATTGGTGATGCGGAAGAACCATTGCGTCAGTTCGCGCTGCTCGACCAGCGCGCCGGAGCGCCAGCCGCGGCCGTCGATAACCTGCTCATTGGCCAGAACGGTATGGTCGACCGGGTCCCAGTTGACCTTGGACTGCTTGCGGTAAACCAGCCCCTTTTCCATGAAGTCGACGAACAGAGCCTGCTGGCGGTGGTAATATTCCACGTCGCAGGTCGCGAACTCACGGGTCCAGTCCAGCGACAGGCCCATGGATTTCAGCTGGCCGCGCATGGTGGCGATGTTCTGGTAGGTCCAGTCCTTCGGGTGAACCTTGTTCTGCATGGCCGCGTTTTCCGCAGGCATGCCGAAGGCGTCCCAGCCCATCGGATGCAGGACGTTGAAGCCGCGCGCACGCTTGTAGCGGGCGACGACGTCGCCCATGGCGTAGTTGCGGACATGGCCCATATGGATGCGTCCCGACGGATAGGGAAACATCTCTAGAACGTAATACTTCTCACGCGGATCGCTGTTGTCGGTGACGAAAACCTTGTCTTCGTTCCATTTCTGCTGCCAGCGCGGCTCGGCGTCGCGAGGATTGTAACGTTCGATGGCCATTGTTTAGAATTCCGGGTATCGAGGGGAAAAATTTGCGCTGACCTTCACCATGAAACGACCGGGGCGTCAAGTTTGGCGGGGCATTCGGGCGTTCAATCTTGGCCAGCGCGCCTCAAATGGTGCTAAACCCGCTTGGCATCAAGGCAATCGGCGTCTAGTTAGCGTTGCGAATGGTTCAAATGAAGGTCTTGTGATGGAAATCGAAGCACGTCTTGAGGATGTCAGGCAGCGCATTGGTGATGTCGCGGAAAAATCCGGCCGCAAGCCTGCGGATGTTGCCCTTGTCGCGGTCTCGAAGACCTTCGATGCGGAGGCGATCCAGCCGGTCATCGATGCCGGCCAGCGCGTATTCGGCGAGAACCGCGTGCAGGAAGCGCAGGGCAAGTGGCCGAAACTCAAAGAGAAGACTGACGGCATAGAGTTGCGTCTGATCGGCCCGTTGCAATCCAACAAGGCGGCGGATGCCGTGGCGCTGTTTGATGTCGTCGAGAGCGTCGACCGCGAAAAGATCGCCCGCGCGCTTGCCGAGGAATGCGCCAAACAGGGCCGCGGCCTTCGGTTTTATGTTCAGGTCAATACCGGGCTTGAGCCGCAAAAGGCGGGCATCGATCCGCGTGAGACAGTTGCTTTCGTGGCCTTTTGCCGGGATGAGCTGAAATTGCAGGTCGAGGGATTGATGTGCATTCCGCCGGCCGATGAAAATCCCGGCCCGCATTTTGCGCTGCTGGCGAAGCTTGCCAGGGAGTGCGGCCTTGAGAAGCTTTCCATGGGCATGTCCGGGGATTTCGAAACGGCCGTCGAATTCGGCGCGACCAGTGTGCGTGTGGGGTCGGCCATCTTCGGTACGCGATAAGGCCATAAACAAAAAACCCGGCGCTGAGGCCGGGTTTCAAGCATTCGAAAACGACGATCAGTACTGATCGTCCTCGTCTTCGTCCTTCTGCGTGGATTTCAGCGAGGAGAGCTTCTTGAAGACCGCATCGGCGTCGATCTGCTCGTCTTCTTCGCGCTGGAAGTTGTAATCCAGACCTTCCGTCACGGTTGCCGGCTGCAGCGTGTTGTCCAGCTCTTCGGCTGTCGGCAGCGGGCGGCCGCGCGAGGCGCGTTCGACTTCAAGGTCGAGATCGATCTGGCTGCAGAGGCCGAGCGTTACCGGGTCCATCGGCGTCAGGTTGGCCGAGTTCCAGTGGGTGCGGTCGCGAATCTGCTCAATCGTCGATTTCGTGGTGCCGACGAGACGCGAAATCTGCGCATCCTTCAGCTCCGGATGGTTGCGAACGAGCCAGAGAATGGCGTTCGGACGGTCCTGACGCTTGGAAACCGGCGTGTAGCGCGGGCCGCGACGCTTGGATTCCGGCACGCGGACCTTCGGCTCGGAAAGCTTCAGCTTATGGTTCGGATTGGCTTCGGCGCGGGCGATTTCGTCGCGGGAAAGCTGTCCGGTTGCGATCGGATCGAGGCCCTTGATGCCCTGCGCGGCTTCACCGTCGGCAATTGCCTTGACTTCAAGCGGATGCAGTTTGCAGAACGTGGCGATCTGATCGAACGACAGCGCGGTGTTGTCAACCAGCCATACAGCCGTAGCTTTTGGCATGAGCAATTGTTGAGCCATAGATACAGTCCTTCTGTCCGTCCGCGCCGGTGTCGCGGGCGTGGTATCAACCACTGATTTCCGGGATATTGGCGCTCTATAACCGGATTGCATCATAATTGCAATTCTTTGCGAAACAAATGACCTTTGTCTAATTGCCGTGTGCATTTGAACTGCTATGAATTCAACACATGCCTGAGGTGGGAGTCTCGGGCCACGTCAGAAGCCATATCGGTTCCAGGAGGAGTTCATGTCTGCCAAAATCTACCCGGTTCTCAAATCGGCGAAGGCCCGCACGCTCATCGACAATGAGCGTTACCAGAAATGGTATCAGGAGAGCGTCGAGGATCCGGAAAAGTTCTGGGACAAGCACGGCCGCCGGATCGACTGGTTCAAGCCCTATACCAAGGTCAAGAACACATCCTTCAAGGGCAGGGTGCCGATCAAGTGGTTCGAGGATGGCCTCACCAACGTCTCCTATAACTGTATCGACCGTCACCTGAAGACGCATGGCGAGCGCACGGCGATCATATGGGAAGGCGACAATCCCTATATCGACAAGAAGATCACCTATAACCAGCTCTATGATTACGTCTGCCGTCTGGCGAATGTCCTGAAGAAGCATGGCGTCAAGAAGGGCGACCGCGTCACCATCTATATGCCGATGATACCCGAAGCGGCCTATGCGATGCTCGCCTGCGCTCGCATCGGGGCGATCCATTCGGTCGTGTTCGGCGGCTTCTCGCCGGAAGCGCTGGCCGGCCGCATCGTCGATTGCCAGTCGACCTTCGTCATCACCTGCGATGAAGGCGTGCGCGGCGGCAAGCCGATCCCGCTCAAGGAAAACACCGACAAGGCGATCGATATTGCCGCCAAGCAATATGTCATCGTCAACAAGGTTCTGGTGGTGCGTCGCACCGGCGGCAAGACCGGCTGGGCCCCCGGCCGCGACATCTGGTACCATCAGGAAATCGCCACCGTGAAACCGGATTGCCCGCCCGTGAAGATGCGCGCGGAAGATCCGCTGTTCATCCTTTATACGTCGGGCTCCACCGGCAAGCCGAAGGGCGTGCTGCACACCACGGGTGGTTACCTCGTCTATACGTCGATGACGCATGAATATGTGTTCGATTACAAGGATGGTGAGGTTTATTGGTGTACCGCCGATGTCGGCTGGGTCACCGGCCATTCCTACATCGTCTATGGGCCGCTTGCGAACTGCGCGACGACGCTGATGTTCGAGGGCGTGCCCAACTTCCCGGATCAGGGTCGCTTCTGGGAAGTCATCGACAAGCACAAGGTCAATATCTTCTACACCGCCCCGACGGCGCTCCGATCGCTGATGGGGGCGGGTGACCAGTTCGTTCAGCGCTCGTCGCGCTCCAGCATCCGTCTACTCGGCACGGTGGGTGAGCCGATCAACCCGGAAGCATGGGAGTGGTATTACCATGTGGTCGGCGAAGACAAGAGCCCGATCGTCGACACCTGGTGGCAGACGGAGACCGGCGGCATTTTGATCTCGCCGCTGCCCGGTGCGACCGATCTGAAACCCGGCTCGGCGACGAGGCCGTTCTTCGGCGTGCAGCCACAGCTTGTCGATGCCGAAGGCAATGTGCTGGAAGGACCCGCTGACGGTAATCTCTGCATCATCGACAGCTGGCCGGGCCAGTCGCGCTCCGTCTACGGCGATCATCAGCGCTTCATCGATACGTATTTCTCGACCTACAAGGGCAAATACTTCACCGGTGACGGCTGCCGTCGTGATGAGGACGGTTATTACTGGATCACCGGCCGCGTCGATGACGTGCTGAACGTTTCCGGCCACCGTCTTGGCACGGCCGAAGTGGAATCGGCGCTGGTGTCGCATCACCAGGTTTCGGAAGCGGCCGTGGTCGGTTATCCGCATCCCATCAAGGGACAGGGCATTTATTGTTATGTCACGTTGATGGCGGGGCAGAATGGCGATTATGCGCTGCGCGAGGAGCTGGTAAAACACGTGCGCAACGAGATCGGACCGGTTGCGACACCCGACAAGATCCAGTTCGCGCCGGGCTTGCCCAAGACCCGCTCCGGCAAGATCATGCGTCGTATCCTGCGCAAGATCGCCGAGGACGATTTTGGTGCGCTGGGGGATACATCGACGCTCGCCGATCCGGCGGTGGTCGAAGACCTCATCGCCAACCGACAGAACCGCACGGCGTGATCTTTTGAAAAGGCTGCTTCGGCAGCCTTTTTTCTGTCGGCCATTTTCACAAACAAAAACACCCGGAGGCGGAACCTCCGGGTGTTTTCAATTTTATGCAGACAGGATTATTGGCCGCGGATCTTCTTCAGGTCCGCCAGAACGGCGTCGACTACATCAGCGCCGATTTCAGCCTTGTGCTTTTCGTACACGACCATCGACTTTTCGCGAATACGGGTCTGCTCTTCCGGAGACAGCGTGTTCACTTCGAGACCGGCAGCCTTGATCTTTTCCAGCGACTTCTGGTTCAGTTCGCGGATAACCTTACGCTCTTCGTCGCGGCCGACGACTGCGCATTCACGCAGGGCCGTCTGTTCTTCGGGCGTGTAGCTGTCGAAGATCGGCTTGGAGAAGAGGAAGAGGAACGGCGTGTAGGCGTGGTTCGTCTCGGTGATGTACTTCTGCACCTCGTAGAACTTGGAGGTGTCGATCGTCACATAGGGATTTTCCTGCGCGTCGATCGCGTTGGTTTCAAGCGCCGAGAAGACTTCGCCGAAAGCCATCGGCGTCGCATTGGCGCCGAGGTTCTGGAAGGTGTCGAGGAAGATGTTGTTCTGCATCACGCGAACCTTGAGACCGGAGAAGTCTTCCCACTTCGTAACGGCATGCTTGGAGTTCGAGAGGTTGCGGAAACCGTTTTCCCAGTAAGCAAGGTTTACGAGACCCTGCTCTTCCAGCTTCTTGTTCATCATGTCGCCGAAGGCGCCGTCCATAACGGCATCGGCTTCCTTGTCATTGGCGAACAGGAACGGCAGGTCGAAAACACCAAGCGACGGGATGAGGCCGACGAGGGGCGAAGAGGACGTCACGACGGCTTCCTGAACGCCGGAACGCAGGGCCTGCGTTGCCTGAAGGTCACCGCCGAGAGCGCCGCCCCAGAATGCCGTCAGCTTCAGCTTGCCGCCCGACTTGTCGTCGAGGCAGGCCTGCATGGCCTTGATGCCGTTGCCGACCGGGTGGTCCTGGTTGATGCCGTTCGAAACGCGGATGTTGCGGCTGTTGAATTCGGCCATTGCCGGCGCTGCGGCGCCAACGGCGAAAGCGATGGCGGTGGTGGTCAGAAGAAGCTTTCTCATAATATCCTCCCTTGGATTGTGTTCGAGAAACAGGTTGTGGATTAACGGAGATATTGCAGCGGTACGAGGACGATGTCCGGGAAAATCACGAGCAGCGCCAGGACGATGGTTTCGGCAACGAGGAACGGCCAGACGCCGACCGTAACCTTTCCGAGCGGGATGCGGCCGACGCCGCTGACAACGTTCAGAACGACGCCAACCGGAGGGGTAATCAGGCCGATGGCGTTGTTGATGATGAAGAGGACACCGAAATAGACCGGGTCGATGCCCGCCTGCTTGACGATTGGCATCAGAACAGGCGTCAGGATCAGGATGGTCGGCGTCAGGTCGAGTGCGGTGCCGACGATGAAAACCAGCACCATCATGGCGGCCATCAGCAGCATCGGGCGATCGATCAGCGGCTCGATATAGCCTGCCACTTCGTTCGGAATATTCGCAGCCGTGATGAGCCATGCGGAGACGAGTGCTGCGCAGACGAGGAACATGATGATCGAGGTGCTCTTGGCGGCACGCAGGAGCACGTGAAACAGGTCCGCCGGCTTCAATTCGCGATAGATCACCATGCCGACAAACAGCGCATAGGCGGCGGCAACGACGGCGGCTTCCGTCGGTGTCATGATGCCGGCCTTGATGCCGCCGAGAATGATGACAGGCATGCCGAGCGCCCAGCCGGCACGAGCAGTCACGAGCAGACGTTCCTTGCCCGAAGTCTTGGGCAGGGGCTTTACGTTGTCCTTACGCACCACGATCAGCCAGGCGATGATGAGCGATGTGCCCATCAGAATACCAGGAACGATGCCGGCGAGGAAAAGCTGGGTGATTGAGACGTTGGCGGCAACACCGAAGACGATGAAGGCCATGGACGGCGGAATGACCGGAGCGATGATGCCGCCTGCGGCGATGAGGCCACCGGAGCGCGGAATGTTGTAACCGGCCTTCGCCATCATGGGGATCAGGATTGCGGCAAGGGCTGCGGTATCGGCTGCGGCCGAGCCGGAGATGCTGGCCATGATGATGGCCGCCACGATTGCCACGATGCCGAGGCCGCCACGGATGTGACCGACGAGCGCGATCGCGAAGTCGATGATGCGGCGGGAAAGACCACCGGAATTCATCAGTTCGCCGGCCAGAATGAAGAAGGGGATGGCAAGCAGCGTGAACGTGTCTGCGCCCGAGATCATGTTCTGGGCGATGATCGCGGTGTTGAACATGCCCATGTACCACATGAGCACGACGCCGCAGAACATCAGCGAGAAAGCGACGGGAACGCCAATAGCCATGGCTCCCAGCAGAGAGCCGACAAAAACGAGAAGTGTCATGGTATCAGCGCTCCGAAAGCTGTTCGATCGTGAGGTTCTCGCCCGCGAACTGGGCGATTTCGTCCTCTGTCACGCGACCGGTCACATAACGGTACAGGCGTTCCAGTGCGATGATGAACATCAGGCCGCCGGTGAACATGCCAATGCCATAGACCCAGATCATCGAAAGCTTGGTGACGGGAGCGTGCATGCTGGCATTGATGCCGGACTGTTTCCAGGTGCCCCAGAAGAAGATGGCGGAACAGGCCAGAATGATGATGTTCGACACGATCATGCAGACGATGCGGGCGCGGCGCGACAGGAACATCACGAGCGTTTCGATGCCCATATGGCTGTTTTCGCGGAAGGTCAGCACGGCGCCGATGAAGGTCAGCCACACGAAGAAATAACGCGACAGTTCTTCAGAGATGTTGATGCCGGAATTCATCGTATAACGCATGACGACGTTGACGAAGACCATGATCGACATGCCGGCGAGCAGCAGGACGAGAATGATTTCGAGAATCCGGTAAAAGAGATTGATGGTCTTTTGCATTTTCCCCTCCCGAAGAAATATCTAGAGCAGCCCTCGTTTCGCCAGGTTGCGCATCAGGGCCGCGGTGCCGAATGTCCATTCCGGGCATTCGTCGGTCGTGGCGACCCAGTTGATCAGCTTACCGAGCTTGGGCGTGGAGATTTCGACACGGTCACCCTTGGAATGGGTGAAACCGAGGCCTGGGCCGTGGCGATCCTTCACCGGCGCGAACATCGTGCCAAGGAAAAAGACGGCGCCGTCTGGATATTGATGGTTACGGTTCAAGAGCTGCGAAGCGAGGTTTTCCGGCGTGCGGCTGATCGCTTCCATGGGGCTGACGCCCGTCATGGTGAAACCGTCTTCGCCTTCGACCAGAAGCGATATCTGCGACTTCTTCACATCTTCAATGGTGAAGTTGCCATCGAACAGGCGGATGAAAGGACCGATGGCGCAGGAGGCGTTGTTGTCCTTCGCCTTGCTGAGCAGGAGTGCAGAGCGGCCTTCGAAATCGCGCAGATTGACGTCGTTGCCAAGTGTCGCGCCGACGATGCGGCCATCGGAAGCGATGGCCAGCACCACTTCCGGTTCCGGGTTGTTCCACTGCGATTTCGGGTGAACGCCGATCAGGGCGCCGCAGCCTACCGAGGCCATGGCCTGCGCCTTGGAGAAGATCTCCGCATCCGGGCCGATACCCACTTCCAGATATTGCGACCATAGTCCCATTTCCTGGAGCAGTTTCTTGACTTCGGCGGCTTTTTCCGAGCCGGCCTCAAGTCCCTTGAGATTGTCGCCGAGAACCGGGGCCAGCCGCCCACGAATTTCCTGCGCGCGCAGCGGATCGCCCTTTGCCTGCTCTTCTATCACGCGTTCCAGCATGCTGTCGGCAAAGGTGACGCCTGCAGCCTTGACGGCCTGAATGTCATTGGGGGCAAGAAGTTCGCCGGCGGAACCGTCCAGAAACGCCTCCAGCGCGCCGAGTGCGACGAATGTGCCTGTGTCGGCGAGCCGCTCCACCAGATCCTTCTTTTCCAGAAGTTCGGACATGGTCGGGGAAAGCGAAGTGAGGTCATAAAGCACGCCGCCCTTGAGCAGGACCGGGCAGGGACCGCCTTCGCTTTTCGACCAGACGCGGCCGACGAGCAGCGCGTTTTCGAAATCTTCAGGCAAAATTGCAGTAGCGTCGATAGACCTTGTGCCGGTCATGTAGTCCTCCCCTTCAGCATCCGACAGGCCGCCTCCTGCGGTCTTATTGTCTGGATGTCTGACAACCTAATCCCATTCTTCTTAGTATGACTTTTGCTACGAGTCTAGCGGCCTTGCCGACAAATTTGTCGTCTTTCGCCTCTCAATTCCCGGAAAGCCGTAAACCTGTCCTATAGCTTTGCCGGCGTGCTCTTTCGCTGCTCAGAAGATATCCAGTTCGAGATTGACCCGGCTTGCTGCGCCGATCAGATGCTTGCGCATGGCGTTCTTGGCGGCAGCGGCATCCGCTTTCTCGACCGCCGCATAGATTGCCACATGTTCGGCGATCGTCACCTCGAGAATTTCGCCAAAAACCGCGCGGGAGAATGCGATGTTGATCGCGGAACTGATGCGCTCCGCGATGAAGCCAAGGAACATCAGGAAATATTCGTTCTGCGTCGCTTCCGCCAGAATGCGGTGAAAATCGAGATCCGCCGCAACGCCTTCCGTTGACCAGTCATCGGCGGTTTTCATCTTTTCCAAAGCCGCCGCCAGCCGTGTCAGTTGCTGTGGGCTGCGATGCAGTGCGGCCAGACCCGCCGCCTCTATTTCCAGCGGCATGCGAAGCTGGAAGAGATCGCGGAAATTCTCCGGGTCGTTCAGCCGGGAACGTTCGATGCGGATGGATAGTCTCTGCCGGGGATCGGTGACAAATGCGCCCACGCCTTGGCGCGTTTCAACAAAACCCTCGTTGCGCAATTGCGCGATCGCTTCGCGGATGACCGAGCGGCTGACCCCGAAAGTTTTCGCCAGAACATGTTCCGTCGGCAGCCTGTCGCCCGGGCCGAGCTTCGAATCATTGATTTCGCGCGCAATCTCCGCGGCGATCCGGCCGGGCAGATGGTCGTTGCGATGTATCTGATTGAACTCCAGCGTCATGGTTGCTCCCGTTCCACAGAAACGATTGGTTCTTTTCCCTGCGGCAGGCGACTTCCTCCTTCGCCTTCAGCGGGTTTTTCAAAGGCGGCGTTTTCAGCCGCCTTTGCCGTTCCTCGATTAGCTATCCGGTTGCAGGGTTATCTGGCAACCGGGATTCATCCGCAAATCGGGGTCGAAGGTGTTTTTCAAACCCGTGATCATCCGGCGCTGCACATCAGATAGCCGGCTTTCGAAATCGGAGCGCTTCAGACGGCCGATGCCGTGCTCGGCGCTGATGCTGCCGACGTAGCGGTCGAGGACCTCGTTGACGAGTGTCTTGGACTTATAGATGAAGGCGTCGCGCTCTTCCGGCGTCGAACCATTGGGCGGCAGGACGTTGAGGTGGACGTTGCCGTCTCCGACATGGCCGTAGGAAACCGCGAGGCACTCCGGCAGTTTTTCCGCCAGTTCCGCCTCGGCTTCAGCCACGAAGGCCGCGAGTTTCGACAGCGGCACGGAAATATCGGTACGCATATGGCTGCCGCGCAGCGCCTGGCCTTCGTTCATGCCCTCGCGAAACAGCCAAAGCGATTGTGCCTGTGCGCGTGAGGAGGCGATAACGCCGTCCAGCACCAGGCCGTCTTCCATGACGCCTTCGAGGAAACGCCCCATCAGGTCGGCGGTATCCACCAGGCCGGAGCCGGAAATTTCCATCAGCACATAGGCCGGGTAATCGCCGGCGATCGGCATTTTGAGGTCGGGTATCGCCTCGATCGCCAGCGTGAAGGCGATGGGCGGCATGAATTCGAAGGCGGACATCAGGTCACAGCATTCGCGGCGGGCGCGACGGTAAAGCTTGATGGCGTCATCCAGCGAGTTGAGGCCGAGCAGTGCGGTTTCGACATATTCGGGATTAGGGTAAAGCTTGACGGCAACCGCCGTGATGATGCCGAGCGTTCCTTCCGCGCCGATGAAAAGCTGCTTGAGATCGATGCCGCGATTGTCCTTGCGCAGCGTCGACAGGCCATTCCAGATGGTGCCATCAGGCAATACGACTTCGAGACCTAGCACCAGTTCGCGGGTCATGCCGTAGCGCAGGACATTGATGCCGCCGGCATTGGTGGAGACGTTGCCGCCAATGCGGCAGCTGCCCTGTGCGCCAAGCGACAACGGGAAGAACATTCCCTTGTCCTGAACAGCATCCTTGAATTCCGACAGAATGCAGCCGGCTTCGACGACGGCTGAAAAATCGTCGCTGTCAATGGTGCGGATGGCGTTCATGCGCTCGAGGCTCAGCACGACCTGCCGCTTCGGCGCATCGGGAATGCCGCCGAGCACCAGCCCGGTATTGCCGCCCTGAGGAATGATCGAGAGACCGAGCTCGGCGCAAGCGCGAACCGTGTCGGAGACTTCCTTGGTTGACCGGGGGCGGATCACGGCCACGGCTGAACTTGTGACGTCGCCGTGCCAGTCGCGGCAATAGCGCAGCATGTCTTCCTGCGATGTCAGCAGCAGAGCCTCGCCGAGCCTGTTTTTCAACGAGACCCGCAATTCCTCGATATCGTGTTCGCTCACGATCGTCATTCCACCCTCTCCGTCCAATCCGCCCTAAAATACCCGGACAAGGGTCTTTCGCCCTTGCTTTTGCCGGTTTGTGAAAAAATACTATTTTCAACTCGATCATATAAGGTTATCAGACAACCTTACAAGCTAATTTATCGGTCGACTGGCCGATGATGTTTTTTCGGTCTCGGGAGAATGACCGGGACAAAGAGGAGGAAGACATGCATATCGCAATCATCGGTGCCGCAGGTATGGTTGGCCGCAAGCTGACGCAGCGTCTCGTCAAGGACGGGTCGCTCGGCGGCAAGCCGATCGACAAGTTCACGCTTATCGACGTTTTCCAGCCTGAAGCGCCCGCCGGTTTTTCGGGTGTGGTCGATGCGCGCGCGGCGGATCTGTCTGCGCCGGGCGAAGCCGAAAAGCTGGTCGAAGCCCGTCCAGACGCCATTTTTCACCTTGCTGCCATCGTGTCCGGCGAAGCCGAGCTTGATTTCGACAAGGGCTACCGCATCAATCTCGATGGCACGCGTTATCTCTTCGACGCCATCCGCATTGCCAACGGCAAGGATGGTTACAAGCCGCGCGTGGTCTTCACCTCGTCGATCGCCGTCTTCGGTGCGCCGCTTCCCTATCCGATCCCGGATGAATTCCACACCACGCCGCTGACCAGCTACGGTACGCAGAAGGCGATCTGCGAACTGCTGCTTTCCGATTACAGCCGTCGCGGTTTCTTCGACGGTATCGGCATTCGCCTGCCGACCATCTGCATTCGTCCCGGCAAGCCGAACGCAGCTGCCTCCGGCTTCTTCTCCAATATCCTGCGCGAGCCGCTGGTCGGCCAGGAAGCGGTTCTGCCGGTGCCGGAAAGCATTCGCCACTGGCACGCCTCGCCGCGTTCCGCCGTCGGTTTCTTGATCAATGGCGCAACGATCGACGTCGAAAAGGTCGGTCCGCGCCGCAACCTGTCCATGCCCGGCCTCAGCGCCACAGTTGGCGAACAGATCGAAGCTCTGCGCAAGGTCGCAGGCGAAAAGGCTGTCGCCCTCATCCGCCGCGAGCCGAACGAGATGATCATGCGCATGTGCGAGGGCTGGGCCCCCGGTTTCGAGGCCAAGCGCGCCCGGGAACTGGGCTTCACGGCTGAAGGCTCCTTTGAAGAAATCATTCAGGTTCATATCGAGGATGAGCTCGGAGGTTCACTGAAATGAATATCAGTGGGGAGGAGAAAAAGCGGTCGGTCGCCTTTATCGGCACAGGCCTGATGGGCGGGCCGATGGCCCGGCGCCTGCTGGGCGCCGGCTTTTCGGTCACGGTCTGGAACCGCAGCGTTGATAAGGCCGAGGCTTTGGTTGCCGATGGTGCCGTTCTCGCGGCATCTCCGGCGGAAGCCGCCAAGGGCGCCGATATCGTCATCACCATGCTGAGCGATGGCAAGGCCGTTGGCGAAGTACTGTTCGAGGCCGGGGTGGCCGAAGCGCTGAAAAAGGGCGCTGTTGTCATCGACAGCAGCTCGATTGCGCCGCCGATCGCGCGCGAGCATTCCTCCCGGCTTGAGGCGCTCGGCATTCATCACGTTGATGCGCCGGTTTCCGGCGGTGTGCCGGGCGCGACGGCCGGTACGCTCGCCATCATGGCCGGCGGGGACGAGGCCCTGATCTCGGGTCTTGCGGATGTCTTTGCGCCGATGGGCCGGCTTACCTATGTCGGTCCCTCGGGCGCCGGCCAGCTTTGCAAGCTCGCCAACCAGCAGATCGTCGCCATCACGATCGGCGCGGTTGCCGAGGCGATGATGCTGGTGGAAGCGGGCGGAGCCTCCCGTGAAGGTTTCCGAAATGCCATACGCGGCGGTTTTGCCGAAAGCCGAATTCTGGAACTGCATGGCGAACGTATGGTGAAGCGAAACTTCGTGCCGGGCGGTCCGTCCAAATTCCAGCTCAAGGATCTGAATGGCGTGCTGGCAACGGCGAAGGATTTGTCCCTGACGCTGCCGCTCACCCAGCAGGTGACGCGGGAATTCGATGATTTCGTTAGCGATGGCGGGGCCGATATCGACCATAGCGGCATCCTGCTTTACCTCGAAAAACTCAACAACCGCGACAAGGGCTGAAGCGATCTCATGAGCGACGACAAGACATCCATGCGCCGCCTGCGATCCCAGGACTGGTTCGATAACCCTGACCATCTCGACATGACGGCGCTCTATCTGGAGCGCTTCATGAATTACGGCGTGACGCCGGAAGAACTGCGCTCCGGCAAGCCGGTCATCGGCATCGCTCAAAGCGGCAGTGACCTGACGCCCTGCAACCGCGTCCATGTGGAACTGGTCAAGCGGGTGCGCGACGGTATTCGCGATGCGGGCGGCGTTCCCATCGAGTTCCCGACGCATCCGATGTTCGAAAACTGCAAGCGTCCGACAGCGGCGCTTGACCGCAATCTCGCTTATCTCAGCCTCGTGGAAGTGCTTTACGGTTATCCGCTCGACGGCGTCGTTCTGACAACCGGTTGCGACAAGACCACACCTTCGGCGCTGATGGCAGCAAGCACGGTCGATATTCCGGCCATCGTGCTTTCCGGCGGGCCGATGCTCGACGGATATCATGACGGTGATCTGGTCGGTTCCGGCACCGTCATCTGGCGCATGCGCCGCAAATATGGTGCGGGCGAAATCACCCGGGAGGAGTTCCTGCAGGCGGCGCTGGAATCGGCCCCGTCGGTTGGTCACTGCAACACGATGGGTACGGCCTCCACCATGAATGCCATGGCGGAAGCGCTCGGCATGTCGCTGACCGGTTGCGGCGCGATCCCTGCCGCTTACCGCGAACGCGGTCAGATGGCCTATCGCACCGGCCGCCGCGCCGTCGAACTGGTTGTCGAGAATATCAAGCCCTCCGACATCATGACGCGCGAGGCGTTTTTGAACGCGATCCGCGTCAATTCGGCAATCGGCGGATCGACCAATGCCCAGCCGCATCTGGCGGCCATGGCCAAACACGCAGGCGTCGAGCTTCGCGAAGAGGACTGGCAGGTCCATGGTTACGACATTCCGCTGCTGGCCAACATCCAGCCGGCCGGCAAATGGCTGGGTGAGAAATATCACCGCGCCGGCGGCACGCCCGCCATCATGTGGGAGCTTCTGCAGGCGGGCAAGCTTGATGGAAACTGTCCGACCGTGACCGGCAAGACCATGGCGGAAAATCTGGACGGGCGGGAATCGACCGACCGCGACGTGATCCTGCCCTATGACAAGCCGCTCAAGGAACGGGCCGGTTTCCTTGTCCTCAAGGGCAATCTGTTCGATTTCGCCATCATGAAGACCAGTGTGATTTCGGCGGAATTCCGGCAGCGTTATCTGAGCGAGCCGGGCCGCGAGGGCATTTTCGAGGGTAAATGCGTGGTGTTCGATGGTTCGGAAGACTATCACGCCCGCATCAACGATCCCTCTCTTGATATCGATGAGCGCACCATTCTCGTCATTCGCGGGGCGGGGCCGCTCGGCTGGCCGGGTTCGGCCGAGGTCGTGAACATGCAGCCGCCGGACGCGCTGTTGAAAAAGGGCATCACCAGCCTGCCGACGATCGGCGATGGCCGGCAGTCGGGAACGGCTGACAGTCCGTCTATCCTCAACGCCTCGCCGGAAAGTGCCGCAGGCGGCGGGCTGGCATGGCTTCGCACCGGCGATGTGATCCGCATCGACTTCAACAAAGGTGAGTGCAATGCGCTGGTGCCGGATGAGGAGCTTGCGGCCCGCAAGGCTGACGGTATACCCGCTGTTCCCGCGGACGCGACGCCTTGGCAGCGCATTTATCGTCAGTCGGTAACCCAGCTTTCGGACGGCGCGGTTCTGGAAGGAGCCGCGGATTTCCGCCGGATCGCAGAGAAGATGCCCCGGCACAATCATTGATCGCACCTGATAAAAATCCCCGGCCATGTCCGGGGATTTTTCTTTTCCGGGCGGTTTCCCAATTCATCGCGACCTCCTAATGTACCCGCGAATCCGCGTTACATCCGCATTATCGGGGGCAGGGCATGACAGATATTTCGATGATAGAGGCCGCGCGCAAGCGTATCGGCAACCATGCGGTGCGGACGCCTTTGCTGTCGTCCCCTTTTCTGGACGACATCGCCGGACGAAAGCTGTTCGTAAAGGCCGAATGCCTGCAGAGGACGGGTTCCTTCAAGTTTCGCGGCGGCTGGTCGGCCGTCTCTGGCCTGCCGGCGCAGGTGCGCGCCAAGGGCGTGATCGCCTTTTCCTCCGGCAACCATGCGCAGGGCGTGGCCCTTGCCGCCCGCCTGCACGGCGTTCCCGCCATCATCATCATGCCGTCGGATGCGCCGAAGATCAAAATCGACAATACCCGCGCCTATGGCGCGGAGGTGGTGCTTTATGACCGGGCGAACGAAGATCGCGACGCCATCGGAGATCGCATTTCGGGCGAGCGTGGGCTGACGCTGATCAGGCCCTATGACGAACCGCTGGTCATTGCCGGGCAGGGGACGGTGGGGCTGGAGATTGCTGAACAGGGCGCGGAACTGGGTATCGATGCAGCCGAGGTTCTGGTGCCCTGCGGTGGCGGTGGCCTCACCTCCGGCATCTCCCTAGCACTCGCAGCGAAAGCACCGAACTACAAGGTCAGGACGTCGGAACCGGAGCGGTTCGACGATGTGGCGCGCTCCCTTGCCTCGGGCAAGATCGAGCGTAACGCCACGGCCTCGGGTTCGATCTGCGACGCGATCGTCACGCCGCAGCCCGGAAACATTACTTTCCCCATCATGGCCGGGCTTTGCGGGAAAGGCGTCGCCGTCACCGAGGAGGAAGCGCTGCGGGCCATGGTTCTCGCCCTCAACCGGCTGAAGATCGTTGTCGAACCCGGTGGTGCGGTGGCGCTGGCGGCGGCCCTCTTCCACGGCGATGAGCTGGAGAGCGAAACAGTGATTGCGGTGGCTTCCGGCGGCAATGTCGATCCTGACATCATGGCGGGCGCGCTGTCCCGTTTCGGTTGAGTAAGGTTGATATCAGACCTCGAGCCGTGCCGCGACCTCGTTGGCGATCGCCAGCGAGGCGGTCAAGCCGGGGCTTTCTATGCCGAAGAGATTGACGAGGCCGGCAACGCCGTGGCTTTCCGGCCCGTCAATGCGGAAATCCATGGCCGGTTCGTCCGGACCGGAAATCTTCGGCCGAATTCCGGAATAGGCCGGAATGAGCGCATGGTCGGGAAGGCCCGGCCAATAACGCCGTATCGCATCGCCAAAACCTTCCATACGGCGGGGATCAACGGCGTAATCGATGGTGTCCACCCATTCCACATCCGGCCCGAAACGGGCCTGGCCGGCAAGGTCGAGAGTGAGATGCACGCCAAGGCCATGGGCGTGAGGCGCGGGATAGATCAGCCTTGAAAAAGGCGACTTGCCGGCCAGCGAAAAATAGCTGCCTTTGGCAAAACGCGCCTGCGGGACCAAATCTTCCGACAATCCTTCGATCTTTTTCGCCACCATCGGTGCAACAAGTCCGGCGGAATTGACGAGCAGCCGGCATGTCAGGCTGGTGGGCTCCGCGCCGCCGACGTGAATCCGGAAACCATCGCGGATCACTTCCGCCTTTTCGAAGGGTGCGTTCAGGGCAAGGGCAGCGCCGTGATCCTGCGCGTCTCCAAGAAGCGCCAGCATATAACCATGGCTGTCGATGATACCGGTCGAGGGCGATATCAGGGCTGCGACGCAGGTGAGCGCGGGTTCGAGCGAAAGTGCCTGTCGCTCATCGATCAGTTCAAGGTCGTCGCAACCGTTGGCTTTGCCTTTTTCGCGGAGGGAGGCGAGCATGGCCGTCTCTTCATCGCTCGCGGCGACGATGAGTTTGCCGCAGCGGCGATATGAGACGCCGTGGCTTTGACAGAAAGCATAGAGCCGCACCTTACCTTCCACGCAAAGCCGGGCCTTGAGGCTTCCGGCCGGATAATAGAGCCCAGCGTGAATGACTTCGCTGTTGCGGGAGGAAGTGGCTGAGCCGAATTCCTTTTCGCTTTCGAGGATGATGACGGAGAGGCCGCGCATCGCCAGCTCGCGCGCTGTCGCCAGTCCGATCACCCCGGCTCCGATGATGATGGCGTCGATATCCGTCATGGTCTTTTCCGTGCCCGCCACTGGTTTTGAACGGAAATGCCCTCCAGCGCGTTGATCCCGGGCAATGGGTAGATTGATGCTTGCCTGTGGGCAAGTCGCAATCCGTATTTTTCCCGATGCGCCAATCTTATGGAATTTTATCTCTACTGAAACAGTGGGGAATAAAGCTATTCTCTACGTGAAGTAAGCAATGCCCGCTTTGAAGGGCCGAGCAGGAAGGGAGTGCACAATGTCTTATTCCAAGGCAGGAAAAGTAAAAGACTTTGTCTCGCAGCCCCAGTCGCCGCGTAACTGGAAAGATTCGGTTCATGCGGCTCTTGTCGGCGTCTGCGTGGCGTTTGTCGCTGCCGTCATATTCGGTCTCGTTCCCTGATCCTCCCGATTTTCTCATCAGGGTATTTGAGAACAAAAGGCCGGTCGCTCCTCCGACCGGCCTTTTTCATGTCCTTCATGCCTTCAGGTAGTCCTCGGCCAGATCAACCCAGAAAGCGGTTCCGATCGGCAGGATGTCGTCGTTGAAGTCGAATTTCGGGTGGTGCAGCGGCGGGTCGTTGTCGGTGCGGGCGGTGCCGAGGAAGAAATAGCAGCCGGGCCGCTTCTCCAGCATATAGGCGAAGTCTTCCGCACCCATCGACGGGCGCTGCATCTCGGCCACCTTGTCAGGTCCGGTAAAACGGCGGGCGAGATCGGCGATATAGTCGGTTTCCACCTTGTGGTTGACGGTGGCGTTATACCCGCGCTCGTAGTCGATGGTGACGCTCATGCCGTAGCTGGCCGCCTGGCCTTGCGCTATCGCCCGGATGCGCTTTTCCAGCTCGTCGCGCACGCCCGGATCGAAGGAGCGGATGGTCAGCAGCATTTCCGCCGTTTCGGGAATGACGTTGCTGGCAGCACCCGCATGGAACGCGCCAACGGTGACGACCGCCGACAATTGCGGATGGATATTACGGGATACCACCGTCTGCAAGGCCATGATGATGCTCGCGCCGGCAACGATGGGGTCGGCGGCATCCTGCGGTTCGGCGCCGTGGCCGCCGTAACCGTTGACGGTGATCGTGCACTCGTCGACAGCGGCAAGGATCGGCCCATCGCGCAGCACGAATTGCCCGAATGGCAGGCCGGGGTCGTTATGCAGGGCAAAAACCGCGTCGCAGGGGAAGCGTTCGAACAGCCCGTCCTCGATCATGATTCGGGCGCCGCCGAAATTTTCTTCGGCCGGCTGGAAGATCAGATGCAGGGTTCCGTCGAAATTCCTGCGCTCAGCGATGATCTTTGCCGCGCCGAGCAGCATGGCGGTGTGGCCGTCATGGCCGCAGGCATGCATCACGCCCTGATTGGCGCTTGCATAATCCGCCCCCGTCTCCTCATGGATCGGCAGGGCGTCGATATCGGCGCGGATGCCGAGCGTGCGCGTGCCGTCGCCGTTGCTGAGCGTGGCGACGATGCCGGTTCCGGCCAGCCCCCGCGTGACCTTGTAACCCATTGCTACCAGCTGTTCGGCAATAAAATCCGACGTCTTGAACTCCGAAAGGCCTATTTCGGGATTGCGGTGCAGGTGGCGGCGAATGGCCACCACATCCGGCATGTGGTTGGCAAAGGATGCGAGATTTGCTGTCTGTCTGGTCATTTTTAAAGTCCCGGGTTCGGCCGTTTCTTCCGGCGCCTTTTGCAAATGACATAGCAGCATATGCAGACAGGCGTAAGGGGCGTGGCCTGCCCGCAAATGCCCTGAAATTCAGCGCTTGCATCGTGCCGCGACAGGTGGCATGGAACTATTGACGTCCTGGGGCATTAGCTCCTTTCGGATGTAGCGCGGGCCCTCTTGGTCCGTGTTGCCCTTCAGGTTGTCAGCGGGGGATCATCGGACGTTGCGCGAACAATTTTCGCCGTCGGGGAGGATGCGAAATCCGGTCGGAACGGCATTGCCGGGCCGCAGGACGCGATTTTCTTCCCCCAATCGAAAATACCCTTTCCGCACCGATCGCCAGCCTCGCAAACATCCTGGAATCACGACGCTGCAGGATGCCATGTCTGCGGATATCCTACGCTTGATGAGCCGTTCCGCACAGCGTCCGGTCCGGTTCACCGAAGGTTCAGGATAAGTCATAAATATAGCGTGGCCTGATTTTCGTGTGTGTTCCCGCCATGGACGAAATGCCGGTCAAGTCGAACAAGTTTCCCTAAAGTTCAGAATACGAGCCCGATGTCATTTCATATTACCCCGACCGCCGCCGCCCGTGATTCCGAGACGAAGCAGATCGATCACAACGATTCGATCCGCGCGTCCTATATGACGGTCGAGGAACTGCATGATGCGGGCGCCGCGCTTTCGCGCGACGGCGCCGACAGCCTTCCCGGCTTCATGGAGTTCGATTTCTTCGAGCGTCATCGCGAGAACGAGAAAGAAATTCTGCGGGTCTACCGCACAACGGCGGTCGACGCGGAAAATGGTGCGACGATAACGCCGGCGGCGGAATGGTTGCTCGACAATCACTACGTCATCGAAGAGGCGATCCAGGAAGTCCGTCGCGATTTTCCGCGCAAGTTCTATCGCCAGCTGCCGACGATGACGGTGGGCGGGGTGACTATCCCGCGGGTCATGGCGCTCGGCTGGCTGTATGTCGCCCACACCCACAGCACGGTTTCGCGCGAGAACATGACGGCGCTGGTGGATGGCTACCAGACCTCGAAGACGCTGCAGATCGGCGAATTGTGGGCGCTGCCGTCGATCATCCGTTTTGTCCTCATCGAAAATCTTCGCCGGATCTCCATCCGCGTGGAACGTTCGCGCCGCATGCGCCAGAAGGCGAACGAGGTCGTTGACGAGATCATTCGTCTCAACGATGCGGAAGCCTCCGCGGCCCTTTTGAAGCAGGTCGATACGCTGGTCGACGACCCAACTTTCGCAACGCAATTCCTTTATCGTCTCCGCAACGGCTCCCAGACATCGGGTTTTGCGGTAGCATGGCTCGAAGAGCGCCTGCATGCTGCCGGCACGGACGCCGAAAACGTCATGATGTCGGAACATAACCGTCTTGCATCCGGCAACGTGACGATGGGCAACATCGTCAAGAGCCTGCGCGAAATCGACGATACCGAATGGTCGGTGTGGTTCGAGGAAGTCAGCCACATCGACAAGGTTCTGCGCGAAGAGACCGATTACGAAACGCTCGATTTCGGTTCGCGAAACACCTACCGCAATACTATCGAACTTCTGGCGCGCCGTTCTCCCAAGACTGAAGTTGAGGTTGCGCGTGCCGCTGTCGAAATGGCGCGCGCTGATACGCCTGTGGAGGCGGACGAGACACATCCCGTCAATGTCGGCTCCGTGCTCGTGGGCCAGCGTCGTTTCGAACTTGAGAAGGCGCTGGGTTACCGGCCTTTGGTGTCGCAGCGTATCGTCCGGGCGATGCGCAAGTTCAACTGGCTTGCGATTGCGGCGCCGGTGTTTCTAATCACCGCGCTCGCCATGCTCGCCGTTGGCTGGTTCCTGGCGCAGGCGGGCATGCCCTGGTATGTGGTGACCGCCTTCCTGCTGATGTTCGCATTGCCGGCATCCGAGGGCGCGACCGGCCTCTTCAACACGCTCGTCACCTTCTTTGTGAAGCCGTTCCGGCTGGTCGGATACGAGTTCAAGAACGGCATTCCGCAGGACGCCCGCACGCTGGTTGCCGTGCCCTGCATGCTGACCAGCCGTGACAGTGTCGATGAGATGATGCGCAATATCGAGGTGCATTATCTCGCCAATCCGCATGGCGAGATCTATTTCTCGCTGGTGAGCGACTGGCGCGATGCGCAGTATGAACAGTCCGACGATGACCTCGAAATTCTCGACTATGCCAAGCGTGAGCTTGCGGCGCTGAACAGCCGTTATGCCTTTGACGGCAAGACGCGTTTTTACCTGTTGCACCGCCGCCGCATCTACAATTCGGCTGAAGGCTGCTGGATGGGCTGGGAGCGTAAGCGCGGCAAGCTGCATGAGTTGAACATGCTGCTGCGCGGCGACAAGGATACGACGTTCCTCGGCGGCGCCAACGTCGTGCCGGAGGGCGTGAAATACGTCATGACGCTGGATGCCGATACGCGCCTGATGCGCGATGCGGTGACCAAGCTTGTCGGCAAGATGCACCACCCGATCAATCGTCCGGTGATCGACCCGGTGTCCGGACGGGTTGTCGAAGGCTACGGTCTGCTACAGCCGCGCGTAACGCCCTCGCTCACCACCGGCAAGGACGCATCCGTTTTCCAGCGCGTCTTCTCGATCAACCGCGGTATCGACCCTTACGTCTTCACCGTTTCCGACGTTTATCAGGACTTGACCTCCGAAGGCACCTTCACCGGCAAGGGGCTTTACGATGTGGATGCCTTCGAGGCGGCGCTGAAGGGCCGGATCGAGGAAAACTCCATTCTCAGTCATGATCTGCTTGAAGGCTCCTTCGCGCGCTGCGCGCTGGTGACCGACGTGGAGCTGGTCGAGGATTTCCCGACCCGCTATGAGGTGGAAGTCTCGCGCCAGCATCGCTGGGCGCGTGGCGACTGGCAGCTTCTGCCCTTCATCCTTGATCGTGCCCGTGGCGTTACCGCCATCGGCCGCTGGAAGATGGTAGACAATCTGCGTCGCTCGCTGACGCCGATCGCCTGGTTCTTCGCCTCGATCCTCGGCTGGTATTTCATGGACCCCCTCGGTGCGCTGATCTGGCAGATCCTGCTGATCTTCTCGCTGTTCGTAGCCCCCACGCTTTCCCTGCTCTCCGGCCTCGTGCCGCGCTCCACCGATATCGTGCCGCAGGCGCATTTCCACACCATCTGGTCGGAAATCCGCGCGACCAACGCACAGGTGGCGCTGCGCATCGTCTTCATCGCCGATGCCGCCTGCATGATGACGGATGCGATTGCCCGCTCGCTTTACCGTCTGCTTGTCAGCCACAAGCTGATGCTGGAATGGCGTACCGCCGCCAGCATGCAGTCGAGCGCGCAGGGCAGCATCGTCGATTATTATCGACAGATGTGGCATGCGCCCGTGGTGGCGATGCTCGGCCTGCTGTTTGCGGCGCTGCCGGGCGACAACGCCTTCCTGATCGGCATTCCCTTCACGCTTCTCTGGGTTCTGTCTCCCGCCGTTGCCTGGTATGTCAGCCAGTCGGCTGAAACCGAAGACCGGCTTTTCGTTTCGGAACACGTCTCCTTCGAGCTCCGCAAGATCGCGCGCCGCACATGGCGTTATTACGAAGCCTTCGTGACGCCGCAGGAAAACCACCTGCCGCCTGATAACTTCCAGGAAACGCCGGAGCCGATCGTCGCTTCGCGCACGTCGCCCACCAATATCGGCGTCTACCTGCTTTCCATCATTTCGGCGCGTCAGTTCGGCTGGATCAGCTTTGCCGATACTCTGGAGCGGATCGAAAACACGATCCAGACCGTCGAGAAGATGGAGAAGCATCGCGGCCATCTCTACAACTGGTACCATACGGACACGTTGCAGACGCTCGGCCCCCGCTATGTTTCGGCGGTGGACAGCGGCAATCTTGCCGGTCACCTGATTGCAGTTTCGTCGGCCTGCCGCCAGTGGGCGGAAGCGCCTTCCGCTCATCTTCAGGGCAATCTGGATGGTATCGGTGATCTCGCCGGCATCCTGCGCGAAACGCTGAAAGCGCTGCCCGACGACCGCAAGAACCTGCGTCCGCTGCATCGCCGCCTCGAAGAGCGTATCATCGGCTTCTCGAACGCTCTGGCGTCCGTCAAGCGCGAGCATGAATTCGCATCGATCCGCGTCATCAATCTCGCGGTGCTTGCGCGTGACATCCAGAAACTCGCGACCAATGTCGATCATGAAGTGAAGTCTGCGCAGAGCGCGGAAGTGACCCGTTGGGCGCAATTGCTGGTGGATTGCTGTGAAGCGCATATTTCCGACAGCGCCATCGACCTCACCAATATGGAGCCGTTGCGCCAGCGTCTCGCATCGCTGCGCGACCGCAGCCGTAACCTCGCCTTCTCGATGGATTTCACGTTCCTTTACCGCAAGGATCGCCGTCTTCTGTCGATCGGCTACCGCGTCGAAAGCAAGGAGCTGGACGAGGCCTGCTACGACCTTCTGGCTTCCGAATGCCGCCTGACCAGCCTGTTTGCCATCGCCAAGGGCGATCTGCCGACCGAGCACTGGTACCGTCTCGGCCGTCAGGTCGTGCCGATCGGCGCGCAGGGTGCGCTGGTCTCCTGGTCGGGTTCGATGTTCGAATATCTGATGCCGCCGCTCGTCATGCAGGAGCGTCAGGGTGGCATCCTCAACCAGACCAATAATCTGATCGTCAAGGAGCAGATGAACCATGGCCGCCGCCTTGGCACGCCATGGGGCATTTCCGAAGCGGCGTTCAACGCCCGCGATCACAACATGAACTACCAGTACACCAACTTCGGCGTGCCGACGCTTGGCCTCAAGCGCGGCCTTGGCCAGAATGCGGTGATCGCGCCTTATGCGTCGATCCTCGCCAGCCAGTACGATCCGGATGGTGCGCTCGAAAACCTCGACAAGCTGCGCAAGCTTGGTGCGCTTGGCCAGTACGGTTTCCATGATGCGGTGGACTTCACACCGACGCGTGTGCCTGATGGCAAGGTCTGCGCGGTGGTCTACAACTATTATGCCCACCACCACGGCATGTCGATTGCGGCCGTCGCAAACGTCGCTTTCGATGGCGTGCTGCGCGAACTCTTCCATTCCGATCCGGTGATTGAAGCGGCCGAACTGCTGCTGCAGGAAAAGGCACCGCGCGAAGTGCCGGTCATGAGTGCGAAATACGAGCCGGAAACGCCCGGCAAGGAACAGGCGGACCTGTTGCGCGCGGAAGTGCGCTCCATTGCCGATCCCGCCGTGCGCGACCGCGAAGTGGTGTTCCTGTCGAACGGTCATTATTCGACGATGCTCACCTCCACGGGTGCAGGTTATTCCAAGTGGAACGGCCAGGCGATTTCCCGCTGGAAGGCCGATCCGACCGAGGACCGGTGGGGCACCTTCATCTTCCTGCGCGACACCACCAATGGACAATGGTGGAGTGCGACAGCCGAGCCGCGCGTCATCGAAGGCGAAAAGACCAAGACGGTCTTCACCGACGACAAGGCCGAGTTCCACAAGACCACCGGGGATTTGCAGAGCGTTGTCGAATGCATTGTCGCCACCGAGCACGATGCTGAAGGCCGCCGTGTCACCCTGCTCAATGTCGGTTCCGAGGATCGCTATATCGAAGTGACCTCCTATATGGAGCCGGTCATTGCGTCTGAAGATGACGACAACGCCCATCCGCTGTTCTCGCGCATGTTCGTGCAGACCGAGATCGGCCGCCGCGGCGATGTCATCCGCGCCTGGCGCAACCGCCGCAGCCCAAACGAGCCTGGCACCGTCATCGCGCATCTGGCTGCCGACAATGCCGGCCCGTCGCGCCCGACAGAATTCGAGACCGATCGCGCCAAGTTCATCGGCCGTGGCCGCTCGCTGCGTGAAGCGGCGGCTTTCGATGCCGGTGCGACGCTTTCCAGCACCGACGGCTTCACGCTCGATCCGATCCTGTCGCTGCGCCGCACCGTGCGCGTGCCGGCGGGCAAGAAGGTGAGCGTGATTTTCTGGACGATTGCCGCACCGAGCCGTGAGGAAGTCGACAAGGCGATTGACCGTTATCGTCATCCGGACGCGTTTGCCCATGAACTCGTGCATGCCTGGACACGCACGCAGGTACAGATGCGCCATGTGGGCGTCACCTCGCAGCAGGCGGCGGCCTTCCAGCATCTTGGCCGTTATCTGACCTACCCGGACATGCATCTGCGTGCGGATTCGGAAACGCTGAAAACGGGCCTCGCCTCGCAGCGCGCACTGTGGCCGCTTGCGATTTCGGGCGATTTCCCGATCTTCAGTCTGCGCATCAATGACGATATGGATATGGATATCGCCCGCGAAGCGCTGAGCGCCCATGAATATCTGCGCTCACGCGGCGTGATTTTCGATCTCGTCATTGTCAACGAACGGGCTGCATCCTATGCGCAGGACATGCAGCATGCGCTGGATCATATTTCTGAGGCGCAGCGCCGCATCAACCCCGCCGATGGCGGTCGTCCGCACGTCTTCTCCGTGCGCCGCGACCTGATGGACGAAGAGACGTGGAGCGCGCTTCTCGCCGCTTCCCGCGTCGTTCTCCACGTGCGGAACGGCAAGATCGTCGACCAGATCAACCGTGCGGTATCGCTGTTTGCGGCCCATCGAGGCCCCGATGGCACGAGCGATGCTGCGCAGGCCCGTCTGCCGGTGCCTGTCTTCCCTGTTGCAGAACCGGTGGAGGATGCGGGTGATCTCGATTTCTGGAACGGTTTCGGCGGCTTCGCCAGGAGCGGCCAGGAATATGTCGTGCGCCTCAATGGCGGCCAGTCGACGCCGCATCCTTGGATAAACGTTATCTCGAACGAGAGTTTCGGCTTCCATATTTCGGCCGAAGGCGCCGGTTTCAGCTGGAGCCGCAATTCGCGCGACTATCAGCTGACGCCCTGGAGCAACGATCCGGTCGTCAACCGGCCGGGTGAGGCCTTCTATGTCGCCGATGTGGAGACAGGAAAGCTCTATACGCCCTGCGCCGCGCTGTCGCGCGATCCCGAAGCCATGTTCGAAACGCGCCATGGCCTGGGTTACTCCGTGCTGACAGGCGTGGCAGATACACTTGAAGTCGAAGTGACGCAGACCGTCGATCGCGAAAAACCGGTCAAGTTCTCGCAGGTCATCGTTCGCAACAAGGGTTCGAAAAGCCGCCGCCTGAAGGTCTACGCCTATGTAGAATGGGTGCTGGGCAACAACGCCCAGAAATCCGCGCCGTTTATTCTGAGCAGGCACGATGCCGGCAGTAATGCGATCTTCGCGTCGAACCCCTACAGCATCGACTATAGCGCCCGCACGGCGTTCCTGACGCTTGACAGCGAGGCGAGCGGCTTCACCACCAGCCGCCGGGAATTCATCGGCCGCTTCGGTTCGGCACAGGCCCCGCAGGGTATAGTATCCGGTGCCGCACTCAGCGGCAGCACCGAGGTCGACGGTGATCCCTGCGCTGCGCTGATGCAGGAAATCCATCTGAAGCCCGGCGAAGAACGGCACATGACCTTCATTCTCGGCGATGCCGACAATGCGGAAGAAGCCGAAACGCTGGCGAAGGACGTTCGAAAAGCGGACTTCCAGACGGTGCTGGACGAGAGCAAGGCATTCTGGACCGGCTTTACCGGCCAATTGCAGGTTTCCACGCCCGATGCCGGCTTTAACCACATGGTCAACAACTGGCTGCCCTATCAGGCGCTGGCGTGCCGTATTCTGGCGCGCACGGCCTTTTACCAGTCGAGCGGCGCCTTCGGCTTCCGCGACCAGCTTCAGGATACGCTGGCCTTCCTGCTCTATCAGCCGGATCTCGCCCGCAAGCAGATCCTGCGAGCAGCCGGTCGCCAGTTCCCGGAAGGCGATGTGCAGCACTGGTGGTTGCCTCTGACGGGCGCCGGTGTTCGCACGACCATCTCGGATGACGTGGTCTGGCTCGCATATGCGATCAACCAATATGTCTCGGCCACGGGTGATGTCGCGATCCTCGATGAAAGCATCCCCTTCCTGAAGGGGGCGGCATTGATGCCCGGCCAGCATGATGCTTTCTTCCAGCCGGAGACCAGCGACAGATCCGCCACGCTTTACGAACATGCGGCGCTGGCGCTTGATCTCGCCATTCATCGCACCGGCGAAAATGGCCTGCCGCTGATCCTCGGCGGCGATTGGAACGACGGCATGAACCGCGTCGGTGTCGGCGGCAAGGGCACCAGCGTCTGGCTCGGCTGGTTCCTTTCCGGGGCGTTGCGCGATTTCATCGAGATTGCGGAAAAGCGTGGCGATACCGACCGCGTCGGCAAATGGGCGGCGCACCGGGAAAGGCTGCGCAATGCGCTGGAAACGGCCGGTTGGGATGGCAGCTATTACCGGCGCGGTTATTTCGATGACGGCACGCCGCTCGGTTCGGCCGAAAGCGAGGAATGCCGGATCGATTCTCTTGGCCAGAGCTGGAGTGTTCTCTCCGGCGAAGGCGAAGAGGGCAGGTCGCGGCAGGCCATGGACGCCGTCATGGAGCATCTGGTCGATGAGCAGACCGGCATTATCAGGCTGTTTACGCCGCCCTTCTCGCGTGCGCCGCATGATCCGGGCTACATCAAGGGATATCCGCCGGGCGTGCGTGAAAACGGCGGGCAATATACCCATGCCGCAACCTGGGTGGTTCTTGCCCTCGCCAAGCAGGGTAGGGCGCAGGAGGCCTGGAAATGCTTCAAGCTGCTCAACCCGGTCAATCACGCGCTCGATGCGGCATCGTCAGAAACCTATCGGGTCGAACCCTATGTGGTGACCGCGGATGTTTACGGTGAAGGTGCTTATGCGGGCCGTGGCGGCTGGAGCTGGTATACGGGTTCGGCCAGCTGGCTCTACCGTGCCGCTGTCGAGGGCATTCTCGGCATCACGCGCACCGACGGCAAGCTGCATATTTCGCCGTCGCTGCCAGAGGACTGGAGCGGTTTCTCGGTCAAGATCACGCTCGACGGGAAGGCAAAGGACATCGTCGTCAGCCGCAAGGCTGGTGCGGCGGAAGTCTCCGTATCCGTCGATGGCAAGGCTTTGTCGGCAGGCGACAGGGTGATCCCCTTCGACTGAGACGATCAGGTCTCTGTTCGCTTTTAAATTCAGGCTCCTGTGGTGACGCAGGGGCCTGAATTTTTTGTGGGCTAGCTTGGCTTGCGACTTTGCATATCCGCCGGATCATGGCCTGGAAGCCCGGTTTCCTTCGCAGACATCGGCCGAAAGGTCCTGCGGCACCAAGATAGGTCGTGCAGGCGAAGGCCTTCACGGCGCAGTGCCTGGTTGTCCGGTCCGACCGGTTGTCAATCTTTTCAGGCAGCAGTTGTGAGTGATCAATTACTAAAAACAGGTAACGGCAGGAATCCGTCGTGTATGGTCGGTTTCAGGAATAGCACGCAGGAATCTTGATTGGTCTCCGCGTGTTTCGCGATATTCCCGGTCGCTCGGAAAGGGAGTTACCTTGCAATTCACCACCTCTTTCACAGAACCTGCGCTGTTGGTGTTGCTCGCCATTCTTTCCCTGGCGTTGTCGTGTTGGTTGGCGCGCTACCCACGGAAGACGAGTGTCGGAATAACGCTTGGCGTGGTGCTCGGAGTTTTCCTGACTAATCTCGCCGCAGCTATGGTTGCCTTTCTGGGAAATGTCATCCCATTCGGGCAGATCGATTTTTGGCTGGCAGGTTCCTTGACCGAAATTCTCCGATAGGAGACCCGTGATCTGGCGCCGCCGTCGGGAAGCGGGCAAAGAAAAAGGGCGGACAACATGCTGTCCGCCCTGTCTTCATTCTGTCAGCCAAACACTCAGGAAGCTATGGCCTTTGGCCGGGGTTGCTGGCCTTCATCTTCCGTCAGCAGGCCGCTGGTGCGCAGCAGCGAGGTGAAGCGTCCGCCGCGCTGGCTCAGTTCATCGAAAGTACCCTTTTCGATGATCCGGCCCTGATCGAGGAAGAGGACGAGATCGGCATCGCGGACCGTGGAAAGGCGGTGGGCGATGATGAAGGTCGTACGGTTCTTTCTCAGCGCGTCGACCGCGGCCTTCACGCGGGCTTCCGTTTCCACGTCCAGCGCACTGGTCGCTTCGTCCAGAACCAGAATGGGAGCGTTCTTCAGGATGGCGCGCGCAATGGCGATGCGCTGGCGCTCGCCGCCGGACAGGCGGTTGCCGCGTTCACCGACCTGGGTCAGATAGCCATTGATGCGGCTGTCGATGAAATCCGTTGCCGCCGCTGCCGCCGCTGCTTCCATCACTTCCGCATCGGTTGCCGATTCACGGCCGAGGCGGATGTTTTCGCGGATGGAGCGGTTCAGCAGCCCGGCGTCCTGAAATACTGTGGCGATGGAATTGCGGAGCGAATTTTTCGTCACCGTCGAAATATCGGTGCCATCGATCAGGATCTGGCCTGAATCGGGATCGTAGACGCGCTGCAGAAGGTTGATGAGCGTTGTCTTGCCGGCGCCCGTCGGACCGACGATCGCAACGGTCTCGCCGGCCTTCGCCGTGAACGAGACGTCATGAACGCCCTGCTTGGTGTTGGCGAAACCGAAATTGATGTGGCGGAATTCCACGGTGCCGGAGACATTCGACAATTCGCGGGCGTCGCCCGGCTCTTCCCGTTCCTTGACGGAATCCTCCAGAACGAAGAAATCCTCGAGCTTGGCGCGGGCTTCGAAAATTTGCGTCACAAATTGCCGCATCTGATCCAGCCGGCCAATCAGGAGATTGGCAAAACCGATGAAGGCGATGACGTCGCCGACGCGCAATTCGCCGTTCTTGACCAGAACGGTACCGATGACGAGGATGATCATCATCGAAACAGTGGAGGCCGTGCGGTTCAGAGCACTCGCGAAAGCCCACCAGTCAAGCACCGGATATTGTGCGCTCAAGAGTTTTTCAGTGAAGGATTTCAGCGCCTTCGTTTCAGCCTCGATGCGGTTGTAGCTGTGCAGCACCGACACGTTGCTGATGGAATCGCTGACATGGGCAAAAACGCTGTGATAGTGCTCCTCTACCGAAGCCTGGCCATCCTTGGTGCGGCCCATCACCCACTTGCCGATGAACCAGTAGACGATACCGAGGCCAATCAGAACGAAACTGAGGCGCATGTCCATGGACATGGCGGTCGGCACAAGCAGCACCAGCGCGACGAAAGTGGCCAGATGCGTGCGCATGAATTCGAGCCAGAGGCCAAACAGCGTTTCGCTGGCGCGCAGGAGTGTGTGCAGGGCGTTCGACGTGCCGCGCTGATGGTGCCAGGAGAGCGGCATGGAGATGATGCGCCCAAAGGCTTCCGTCAGCAGCGAAGCGCGCCGGCCATGGGCCAGCCGGTCGGCCTCGCGGGCGACCGCGACATAAGCGACGGTGTTGAAGACGCCAAAACCCGCCCACAGAATGAGAATGGGCGTGACATTGGTACCGGAAGAGATGGCGTCAATGATCCGGCCGAACAGTACGGGTTCGGCGATGGTGATCGCTGCAAGAATGACGTTGGCAATGACGACAACCGTCACACGCCATTTATGAACGGTCAGATAGCGCAGAGCGCGTGTGTAAACCTGAAACAAGGTCAAATTTTCAATCCAGTCCGGGCGTCTTTTCAAGCGGTTTATTGTTCGGCCTCAACGCCATGCTACTTTAGCAAGGTTGCATGAGACGGCGAATTTTGTGTAATTATCGCTCTTTCTGTCTGAATGGCGGCTTAACAGATTGCCCGCCCGTGCGAACCGAAAAAACAAACCCGATGTTTCCCGGGGCCTGCCGTCACAAGATTTCGCATCTTCGTTTCAGGGATTGCTAACGACGATATGTTCAATCTCTACCGACCGGCGCCCGAGTAACATGACGTCATCGCGGGACCATGTCCTTCGTGTCATTCCCTTCAAGCCAAGCTCCGGACCCCGTGTCTTTATGCATGATATTCTTCACTTCATCTCAGCGTGTTACCAGGCGGGAAGCGCCGACCGCGTTCGTTCCGAATTTGCAACGCTCATTCGCGAATACGGTTTCGAATATTTTCTCGTCAGCAGGCGAATGACCGGGGAGATCGCCTCCAGTGGACACATTCTCGCGCAGCATCTGCCCGAAGGCTGGCTGGAGGTCTACAGGGCCAAGAAATACAATCTCGTTGATCCCGTCCGCAAGGTGATCGGCATGGTGCACAAGCCGTTTCAATGGAAGGAAGCGCTTGAGGGCCTGCCGCGTGCGATGCATCGCAAAAGGGCGAGCGTCTTTTTCCACGATGCCGGACGTTACGGTCTCAAGGGCGGTTATGCCTTTCCCGTGCACGGTCGCGCCGGATTCATCGGTGCGGTCTTCATTGGTGGCCAGGATCGGCAATTGCCCTCCCTGCAGGTGGAGCTGCTTGATGCCGCCACGCGCGCCGTGTTCTGGCGCCTGCTCGATCTTTCCGGGCAGGCTCAGGGCTTCAGCAATGCCCCTGACGTTTCCGCTCTCGAGCTTACGAGGCGCGAAATGGAGGTGCTGACGCTGATGGCAGACGGCATGACGTCAACGGAAATCGGACGTCAGCTATCGATCTCCAACCACACGGTTGACTGGTATATCAACGGGATCCAGCGCCGTTTCAGCGCCAAGAACCGGCAGCACACCGTAGCGCTTGCTTTTCGTCATGGATTGCTGAGCTAGCGCAAACAGGACAGTTCTCGCCGGAATTGCCCTTTCCAAGACCGGGTTTTGCTGCTTAATTCCGCAGTGCAGCAGAAATTTTGTTTTGGCGTGTGGGGAGACCGTCTTGAAGATATCGAAAATACTTGTTGCCAACCGTTCCGAAATTGCGATCCGCGTTTTCCGGGCAGCGAATGAGCTTGGGATTAAAACCGTTGCGATTTGGGCGGAAGAGGACAAGCTGTCTTTGCACCGCTTCAAGGCGGACGAATCCTATCAGGTTGGCCGAGGGCCGCATCTCGCCAAGGACATGGGGCCGATCGAGAGCTATCTTTCGATCGAGGAGGTTATCCGCGTGGCCAAGCTCTCCGGAGCAGACGCGATCCATCCCGGTTACGGTCTCCTGTCTGAAAGTCCCGAATTCGTGGAGGCCTGCAACAAGGCCGGCATCACCTTCATCGGACCGACGGCGGATACGATGCGCCAGCTTGGCAACAAGGTCGCCGCCCGCAATCTGGCGATCTCTGTTGATGTCCCCGTTGTTCCCGCCACCAATCCACTGCCTGACGATATAGCGGAAGTGGAGCGCATGGCCGAAGAAATCGGCTATCCCGTGATGCTCAAGGCCTCCTGGGGAGGCGGGGGTCGCGGCATGCGCGCCATCCGCAAGAAGGAGGACCTCGCCCGCGAGGTGACGGAAGCCAAGCGCGAGGCGAAAGCCGCCTTCGGCAAGGACGAAGTCTATCTCGAAAAGCTTGTCGAGCGTGCGCGTCACGTCGAAAGCCAGATTCTCGGTGATACGCATGGCAATGTCGTGCATCTGTTCGAGCGTGATTGTTCGATCCAGCGGCGCAATCAAAAAGTCGTCGAGCGTGCGCCTGCGCCCTATCTGTCTGAAGCGCAGCGCCAGGAACTGGCCGCCTATTCCCTGAAGATCGCCGCCGCGACCAATTATATCGGCGCCGGCACGGTTGAATATCTGATGGATGCCGATACCGGCAAATTTTATTTCATCGAGGTCAATCCGCGTATTCAGGTGGAGCATACCGTCACCGAAGTCGTGACCGGTATCGATATCGTCAAGGCGCAGATTCATATTCTCGAAGGCGCTGCCATCGGGACGGCGGAATCCGGCGTTCCGCGCCAGGAGGACATCCGCCTCAATGGCCACGCGCTACAGTGCCGCATCACGACCGAAGACCCGGAACATAATTTCATTCCGGACTATGGCCGTATCACCGCCTACCGTTCCGCTTCGGGCTTCGGCATTCGTCTGGACGGCGGCACTTCCTATACTGGCGCCGTCATCACCCGCTATTACGATCCACTGCTTGTGAAGGTGACGGCCTGGGCGCCGCGACCGGATGAGGCGATCAACCGCATGGACCGCGCGCTGCGCGAATTCCGTATCCGCGGCGTTGCCACCAACCTCACTTTCCTCGAAGCCATCATCGGTCACGACAGTTTCCGCAACAATACCTATACGACCCGCTTCATTGATTCGACGCCGGAGCTCTTCGCACAGGTCAAGCGTCAGGACCGCGCCACCAAGCTCCTGACCTATCTCGCCGACGTGACCGTTAACGGCCACCCGGAAACCAAGGGTCGTGCCAAGCCTTCCGAAAAGGCGGCAAAGCCCATCGTACCTTACATCGATGCGCCGACGCCTGATGGCACAAAGCAGCTGCTGGACAAGCTTGGCCCCAAGGGCTTTGCGGACTGGATGCGCAATGAAAAGCGCGTGCTGGTCACCGATACGACCATGCGTGACGGACACCAGTCGCTTCTGGCTACTCGCGTTCGCACCCATGACATCGCCCATGTCGCAAGTGTTTACGCCAAGGCGCTGCCGCAGCTTCTATCGCTGGAATGCTGGGGTGGTGCGACGTTCGACGTTTCCATGCGCTTCCTCACCGAAGATCCGTGGGAGCGTCTGGCGCTTATCCGCGAAGGCGCGCCGAATTTGCTGCTGCAGATGCTGCTGCGTGGCGCAAACGGCGTCGGATACAAGAATTACCCTGATAATGTCGTGAAATATTTCGTCCGTCAGGCAGCAAAGGGCGGGGTTGATCTTTTCCGCGTCTTCGACTGCCTGAACTGGGTGGAGAATATGCGCGTCTCGATGGATGCGATTGCCGAGGAGAACAAGCTCTGCGAGGCGACCATCTGCTATACGGGCGATATTCTGAATTCAGCGCGTCCGAAATACGACCTGAAATATTACACCAATCTTGCAAAGGAACTGGAGCAGGCCGGCGCGCATATCATTGCCGTCAAGGACATGGCGGGCCTCCTGAAGCCGGCTGCCGCCAAGGTTCTCTTCAAGGCGCTGCGCGAAGAAACGGGTCTGCCCATCCATTTTCACACCCACGATACCTCGGGCATTTCCGCCGCGACGGTTCTTGCAGCCGTTGATGCCGGCGTCGACGCCGTGGATGCTGCGATGGACGCCTTTTCCGGCAATACGTCGCAGCCTTGCCTCGGCTCGATCGTGGAGGCGCTGGCCGGGTCTGAACGCGATACGGGTCTCGATACCGAATGGATCCGCCGCATTTCCTTCTATTGGGAGGCCGTCCGTAACCAGTATGCGGCTTTCGAAAGTGATCTCAAGGGGCCGGCTTCGGAAGTATATCTGCACGAGATGCCGGGCGGCCAGTTCACCAATCTCAAGGAACAGGCGCGGTCGCTGGGTCTGGAGAGCCGCTGGCACGAGGTGGCGCAGGCCTATGCCGACGCCAACCGCATGTTTGGTGATATCGTCAAGGTGACGCCGTCCTCCAAGGTCGTCGGTGACATGGCGCTGATGATGGTCAGTCAGGATCTGACGGTGGCTGACGTCGAAAACCCCGATCGTGAAGTGTCTTTCCCGGAATCGGTTGTTTCGATGCTGAAGGGCGATCTCGGACAGTCGCCAGGCGGCTGGCCCGCAGCCCTGCAGAAAAAGGCGCTGAAGGGTGAAGCACCCTATACGGTTCGTCCGGGTTCGCTGTTGGCGGATGCCGATCTCGATGCGGAGCGGAAGGTGATCGAGACCAAGCTGGAGCGCAAGGTCGACGACTTCGAATTTGCATCCTATCTGATGTATCCGAAGGTGTTCACCGATTTTGCGCTCACCGCCGAGACATACGGCCCCGTTTCCGTGCTGCCCACCCATGCCTATTTCTACGGCATGGAGGATGGCGAGGAGCTGTTTGCCGATATCGAGCGCGGCAAGACGCTTGTCATCGTCAATCAGGCCTCGTCCGGCATTGATGACAAGGGCATGGTGACGGTGTTCTTCGAGATCAACGGCCAGCCGCGCCGCATCAAGGTGCCGGATCGCGCCCATGGTGCTTCAGGCTCCGCCGTGCGCCGCAAGGCCGAACCGGGCAATGCTGTCCATATCGGCGCGCCGATGCCGGGCGTGATCAGCCGGGTCTTCGTCAATCAGGGTCAGGAGGTCAAGGCCGGTGACGTGCTGCTCTCCATCGAAGCCATGAAGATGGAAACCGCGCTTCACGCCGAACGCGACGGCAAGATCGCGGAAGTTCTGGTGCGCCCTGGCGACCAGATCGACGCGAAGGATCTGCTGATCGCCTACGCCGAATAAAAGCCGTTCGAATCTCTGATTACACAGCCAAACGCCCGCCTTTTTGACGGGCGTTTTTTATTGCGCTTCGATTGAAACTCGAATATGCATGTTCGTGCACGTTTATTCCTGTTTATGCATGAGTCTCCATGAGTGATCATTTCGTCAGCGAGCGGCAGGCGCTTATCCTCGCGCAGCTACGGCAAAGCGGCCGTGTGCTGGCGCAGGATCTTGCGCAGAATTTCGGCGTTTCCGAAGACACGGTGCGTCGCGACCTGCGTGAGATGGCGGCCCGCGGGGAATGCCTGCGGGTTTATGGCGGGGCTCTGCTTTCCGACAGCAAGACGGTGCCGCTGAAGACGCGCATTGCCGAGGATGCGGACCGCAAGGCCATGCTGGCGCGCGCCGCTGTCCCGCTGCTTGAACCGGGCATGGTCGTCTTCATCGATGCCGGCTCCACCAATCTCGCTATCGCGCGCGCTATCCCTGCCGGTCTCAACCTGACAGTGGTGACGAATACGCCGGCCATTGCCGCCGAACTGACGGGGCGGGCCGATATCGATCTGGTGCTGATCGGTGGCAAGGTCGATCCGGCCGTTGGTGCTGCGATCGACGCCATGGCGCTTCGGCAGCTCGAACTGATGCGGCCCGATCTTTGCGTTCTCGGTGTCTGCGGCGTTGCGGCCGAGGCGGGTCTGTCAGCGGATGTCTTCGAAGATGCGGTGTTCAAACGGCTCGCCTGCAGCGCCAGCCAACGGATCGTCGCAGCGATTACCACGGAAAAGCTCGGCCATAGGGCTGCTTTTCACGTGCATGATTTTTCCCCGCCTCTTTCCCTCGTGCTGGAACAGGATGCCGACCGCGCATTGGTCGAGGCGCTGTCGGCAAAGGGCGTACAGGTTCATTGCGGCGACGATGACGCCGCTCAATTTTCTCATGGTCAAGTCTGAAGGATATTGCCGATGAATGGCCCAACGTCATTTTCGCCGACGGCTGTACGCTCGTCCTATCTGACCCGGCACAGGTTGGGCGTTTCCCTGCTGTTCTTGATGAACGGCTTCATGATGGGATCATGGGCGCCCAAGATTCCGGAGTTTGCAGCGCGCCTGTCCCTCAGTGAGAGCGCGCTTGGCCTCATCATTCTGGTCTTCGGCATCGGCTCGCTGGTTTTCATGCCCATTGCCGGTTCGCAGATCGCCCGTTTCGGCTCGCGTACGGTCAGCCTCGTCACCGCCGCTATATTTTTGCCGACGCTGCTTTTCATTTCCTGGGCCGGCACGGTGTGGGCGGGGGTGATCGCGGTATTTCTGTTCGGCGGGCTGACGGGGGCGATGGATGTCGCCATGAACGCCAATGCCGTGGCGGTGGAACGGGATATGCGCCGCGCCATCATGTCGTCGTGCCATGCCTTCTGGAGCCTCGGAGGCCTGATCGGAGCCGGACTTGGCGGTTACCTCATCACCGCAATCGGCGTGCAGGGGCATGCCATCGCGCTGACGGTCATCGCGTTCGTATTGCTGGTCATTGCATGGCCGCGCGTCCTTGCTGATCGTCCGCATCCTGAGGAGGAACGCCCGAAAGGCGGTCTACCGCTGACGCCGCTGCCGTGGATCATCGGCCTGATGGCGCTGTTCTCGATGATTCCGGAAGGCGCGATCCTCGATTGGGGCGCACTTTATCTGCGCAATGAGCTCGGAGCCTCCGTGTCCCAATCCGGTTTCGCCTTTGCGGCCTTCTCCATGACCATGGCCGTCATGCGTTTTGCCGGCGATCTGGTGCGTGACCGCTTCGGCGCCGTGACGACCCTGCGCTTTTGCTCAGCCATGTCGATTATCGGTCTTCTCATTGCCGGTCTGGCGGAAAATTCCACTATTGCGATTATCGGTTTTGCGATTGCCGGTATCGGTATCTCCAACATGGTGCCGATTGCCTTTTCCGCCGCCGGCAACATGCCGGGACTGGCGCCGGGCATTGGTCTTTCCGTGGTCACCACCATGGGTTATTCCGGCATTCTGGTGGCGCCGTCGGCCATCGGCTTTATCGCGGAACATACCGGTCTTGCCAGCGTCTTCCTTTTCCTGCCGTTGCTGCATGTGGTGGTTTTGCTACTTTCACGGCTAGCCCGGCACGCGGATGGTGCGGGCAAGGAATAGGCGTCTCGAATTTTGCCATGATTGCGGTAAAGTAGAAGCTCCAACGCGTTGGGTGTTGACAAGCAGGCCCCCTTGTTTCACCTCAATTGCCAGACCTTGCCGCAAGCTCCAGAGACCGCCATGACGTCACATGCCGATTACGATCCGAAGCCCCGCCGCGCATCCGTCGCCGTAGACGTGGGCGGCGTCATCGTCGGTGGCGGTGCGCCCGTCGTCGTACAGTCGATGACCAACACCGATACGGCTGACATCGACGCCACCGTGCAGCAGGTGGCGGCGCTTTTCCGTGCCGGTTCGGAAATCGTGCGCATCACCGTCGACCGTGACGAGAGTGCGGCCGCCGTACCGAAAATTCGCGAACGATTGCTGCGTCTTGGGCTTGATGTGCCGCTTGTGGGCGATTTCCACTATATCGGTCACAAGCTTCTCGCCGATCACCCTGCCTGTGCCGAGGCGCTGGCCAAATACCGCATCAATCCAGGCAATGTCGGCTTCAAGGACAAGAAGGACAAGCAGTTCGGCGAGATCGTGGAAATGGCGATCCGTTACGACAAGCCGGTGCGAATCGGCGTCAACTGGGGATCGCTCGATCAGGAATTGCTGACGACCCTGATGGACAAGAACAAGGAGCAGGGCTTCCCTCTCTCCGCTCGTCAGGTCACGCGCGAGGCGATCGTGCAGTCGGCGTTGATTTCCGCCGAGCTTGCCGAAGAGATCGGCCTGCCACGAAACCGCATCATCCTGTCGGCCAAGGTCAGCCAGGTGCAGGACCTCATCGCCGTTTATTCGATGCTGTCGGAACGCTCCGACCACGCCCTGCATCTCGGTCTCACCGAAGCGGGCATGGGCTCGAAGGGCATCGTCGCTTCATCCGCCGCCATGGGTTACGTGTTGCAGCATGGTATTGGCGATACGATCCGCGTTTCGCTGACGCCGGAGCCGAATGGCGACCGCACCCGCGAGGTGCAGGTGGCGCAGGAATTGCTGCAGGTCATGGGTTTCCGTCAGTTCATTCCGGTCGTTGCGGCATGTCCCGGCTGCGGGCGCACCACGTCCACCGTCTTCCAGGAACTTGCCCAGAATATCCAGAACGATATTCGCAAGAACATGCCGATCTGGCGTGAGAAATATCCTGGTGTCGAGGCGCTCAATGTCGCCGTCATGGGTTGCATCGTTAATGGCCCCGGTGAAAGCAAACATGCCGATATCGGCATTTCGTTACCCGGAACCGGCGAAAGCCCCGCAGCGCCCGTCTTCATCGACGGAGAGAAGGCGCTGACCCTTCGTGGCCCCAATATCGCCGCCGATTTTGAAGCGCTTGTGATCGATTACATCGAAAAGCGTTTTGGCCGGAAAGATGCGGCGGAGTAAAGAGTACCGTGAAAAGGCCGGAATTCCACTGTCATACCTCCTGAACCTCTCGGAGCATCAAAACACATGATCAAAAAAATCGCGATCGTCGCCCTTTGCGGGACCTATCTTTCCGCCTGCACCACCACCGATCCCTATACGGGTGAGCAGAAGATGTCGAACACCGCCGGCGGTGCCGGCATCGGCGCCGTGGTCGGTGCTCTGGGTGGTCTGGCTGTCGGCGGTTCGCCGACCGGTCGCCGCAATGCCGCGCTTATCGGCGCGGGCATCGGCGCGCTCGCCGGCGGCGCTATCGGCAATTACATGGATGGTCAGGAAGCCGAGCTTCGCGCCCAGCTTCAGGGAACGGGTGTTTCGGTTACTCGCCGCGGCGACAGCATCGTTCTCAACATGCCGTCGAACATCACCTTCGCGACGGACCAGGATCAGGTCATTCCGCCATTCTACCCGACGCTCGATTCTGTCGCCATTGTGCTGAACAAGTTCAACCGCACGCTCATCGACATCAACGGCCACACCGATTCCACCGGCAGCCTGCAGCATAACCAGGCGCTTTCCGAGCGTCGCGCCGCATCGGTTGCGAATTATATCGGCGCGCGCGGCGTCGACCAGCGCCGTATTTCGACGCTCGGCTTCGGCCCGTCGCAGCCGATCGCCTCGAATGCAACGTCTGACGGTCGCGCCCAGAACCGTCGCGTCGAAGTGCTGATTTCGCCGCTCAAGGGCTGATTGGATGATGGGAAGCTGAGAGGAGAACCGGCTCAGCTTTTCCGTTCAGCGATGAATCTTGCGGCCGCGATGAGAATCGCGGCCTTTTCGCCATAGGGAGCCAGCAGTTCCGCAGCTTCCGCCACCTGCTCCTGCAGCTTGCGGCGCGCCCAGTCTTCGCCGCGCAATGCCACGAGCGTTCCCTTGCCGCGCGCGGCATCCTTGCCGGTCGCCTTGCCCATGGTGGCGGCGTCGGCCGTCAAATCCAGAAGATCGTCGGCAAGCTGGAAGGCGAGGCCGATCTTTTCGCCGAAGTGACGCAACCTTTGCCTTTCGGAAACATCGCTTCCGGCGATGATTGCGCCCGCTTCGCAGGCAAAACGCAGCAGTGCGCCAGTTTTCATAGCTTGCAATGTAATGACGCCGGCCTCATCCGGCGCTGTCTTTTCAGCAGCGAGATCGAGGGCCTGGCCGCCGGCCATGCCGCCGATGCCCGCTGCGCGGGCAAGCGAAAGCACGAGCGCGGCCTTGCGTTCGGCCGCGAGCGGATTTTCGTCCGAGGCGATGATATCAAAGGCAAGCGTCAGCAGGCTGTCGCCGGCGAGAATGGCGGTCGCCTCATCAAATTTGCGATGCACCGTCGGCTGGCCGCGGCGCAGGTCATCGTCATCCATGGCGGGCAGATCGTCATGAACAAGCGAATAACAATGGAGGCATTCCAGCGCGGCGCCGACATAAAGGGCGGCTTCGGCATTTCCGCCCGTAAGGGCGGCACTTTCGATGACGAGGAAGGGCCGCAGGCGTTTGCCGCCGTTCAGCACGCCATGGCGCATGGCGTCGAGCAGGTTTTGCGGGCGCGTGATCTCGTCTGCGCGTGCTTCGCCGGAAAGCAGGCGGCCAAGCAGGGCTTCGGTTTTAGCCGCGTTTTCGCGCAGCTTCGTTTCGAAATTTGTCATCGCAGCGTCCATGCCGCGCTCTTTGGCATGCCGCGCGAATGCAGGCAAACCTTTTCGTGATTCCAGAGGCGCAACTATTTGACCGGACTCGCCTTGAAGGCGGCAATGGACTATGAAAGGCTTCAACTGGTGCGGGGCTTTGACGAATATTGAGCAGTACGCCTGAAAGCGACGCAGATTACGCCGTGCTGGCGGAAGACCGGAGCAGTCCGAAGGTGGATTTTCGCACGTTGGCAAAGCGCATCATCATGACCTTGCTGGCTTTGCTGATCCTGCCCTATCTGCTGATCCCGGTCTATGCACTGCCGTTTTTCCGTCCGGTCTCGACGCTGATGCTCGCCGATCTGGTGACCTTTCAGGGTTATGACAGACGCTGGGTGCCGCTCGAGGATATTTCCCCGCGCCTTGTTCAATCGGTGATGATGTCCGAGGACGGGCAATTCTGTTTCCATGGCGGCGTGGACTGGAACCAGATGCAGTCCGTGGTCAGCAATGCGCTCGACGGGGCCTCCACCCGTGGCGCGAGCACCATTCCGATGCAGACGGCCAAGAACCTGTTCCTCTGGAACGGCCGCTCTTTCCTGCGCAAGGGGCTGGAATTGCCGCTGGCGATCGCCGCCGATTTCGTCTGGTCCAAAAAACGGATGATGGAGATTTATCTCAACGTTGCCGAATGGGGACCTGGCATCTACGGCATTGAGGCCGCAGCACAGCACCATTTCAAGGTGCCGGCCGCAAAGCTCAGTTCCCGCCAGGCGGCGCTGCTGGCTGTTTCACTACCTAATCCCATCGACCGCGTCGCCAGCAAGCCGGGACGCGGATTGCAACGGCTTGCCGGCCTTATCGAGCGTCGCGCTCGCGCCTCCGGCGGCTATGTCGGCTGCGTGCTGGACTGACCCTAGCGCGCTGGTTCAGCCTTTCTTGAAAATATAGTCGGTTTCCTGACGCAGCGTTTCGCCCGGCCGCAGGATTGCATGCGGAAAATCCGGGTGATTGACGGCGTCTGGCCAAATCTGCGTTTCCAGGCAGAAACCCGCAAAGGGGCCGTAGTGACGGCCATCGAGGCCGGGAACCGGGACGTCCAGTTTAAAGGCCGAATAAAGCTGTACACCGGGTTCGGTGGTGTGAACCTCAAGAGCGATATCGGAGGCTGGCGAATAGGCGCGGGCGACCTTGCGCTTGGCGCGACGCTCGGGCGAGAGGCAGAAATTATGGTCGTAAAGGACCTGCTCGCCATTCTCCTTGCGCCGCATCGGTGTCGGCTGGCGCAGATCGAAGACGGTGCCCTCGACGGAGCGGATTTCGCCCGTCGGTATCTGCTTGTCGTTGGTGGGCAGGTAGAAGTCAGCTGCGATGCTGATCTCATGCCCCAATGCTGTATCTGCCCCATCGAGATTGAAATAGGAATGCTGGCAGACATTGGCGATGGTCGGCTTGTCGGTCACCGTTTCATAGACCACCGAAAGCACACCGCCGTCGAAGATCGTATAGGTGGCCGTGACCGTGCAATTGCCGGGATAACCGGCGCGGCCATCGGGATCGATGATCTGCAGAACCGCATGGCTTTCGCCATGTTCCATCAGCATCCAGTTGCGTTTGCCCATGCCGTCGCTGCCGCCATGCAGATGGGTTACGCCCTTTTCGTTCAGCTCCAGCTGGTATTCGTGCCCGTCGATCGAGAACCGGCCGTCACCGATACGGTTGGCGTTGCGGCCGGGGGTGGCGCCGAAATAGGAGGAATATTTGTAATCCTCGAACTTGTCGAAGCCGAGCACGAGTGCCGGCTGGTGGCCCTCAAGGCGCAGATCCTGGATGACGGCGCCCCAGGTGATGACCTTGGCCGTCAGCCAGCCTTTCGAGATGGTGACGCGTTCGACTTTTTCGCCGGTCGCCGTGAAACCGAAATTCTCCCGTGCCGCCGTGTCGCTCATCTCGTCATTCTCCCTGGTGTCGCGAATTGCCGGGCGGACGTTGCGTCATTTTCCGGCAATTCGCAATCCCGCAATTTACGCGGCCAGTTGCCCGATGGCTTCGAGATCATAGGGTGTCGTCTGGTATATCTCGTTGATCCAGTTGCCGAAAAACAGATGGGCATGGCTGCGCCAGCGGTTGAGCGGGGCAAGTTCCGGGTCATTGTGCGGAAAATAATCATGCGGCAGCTTGATTGGCACGCCGGCATTCGCGTCCCGGAAATACTCATCCGAAAGCGACGTCGAATCATATTCGACATGGTTGAACATATAGAGCCGGTTGCCCTCCTTCTCATGCACCAGACAAACGCCCATTTCCTCTGACTCCATCAGGATTTCGAGTCTCGGATGTTTTTCGATATCGGCGCGGCGTACTTCAGTCCAGCGCGAGACAGGAACCTGGAAATCATCCGAAAAGCCGTTCAGGTAGATCGACGAGGGGCAAAGATTGCGGTGACGATAGACCCCGAAAGCCTTTTCCTTCAGTTCGTGCTTCGGCACGCCATGGAAATGATAGATGGCGGCCATCGCCCCCCAGCAGACATTCAGCGTCGAATGGACATTGGTCTGCGTCCATTCGAAAATCTTCTGCATTTCGTTCCAGTAGGTCACGTCTTCATAGGCCAGCGTCTCCACGGGGGCGCCGGTAATGATGAAACCATCAAACTTGCGGTGGCGCACTTCCTCCCACGTCTCGTAGAAGGACAGGAGATGTTCTTCCGGCGTGTTCTTGGCTCTATGGCCGCCGATCCGCACCAGCGACAGCTCCACCTGCAGCGGCGAGGCGCCGACAAGGCGCGCCATCTGGATTTCCGTCTTGATCTTGTTCGGCATGAGGTTGAGAAGCCCGATCTGGAGCGGGCGGATATCCTGCCGGATGGCCGCCGTTTCGGTCATGACCCGCACGCCCTCATGAACGAGGGTCTCAAAGGCGGGAAGCGTATCGGGAATCTTGATCGGCATGTCGAACTCTCTTTTCCGGATCACGTAAAGAACGTTGCGAAAACAAAAAAACCGGCAGCGAAATCGCGACCGGTCCCAGGAAATTGCCTTTTTCCTCGACCCTTTAGCGACTTCTTTAAAGTGGCTGCAAGCCGGTCGGCAAATCACCACTGAGGCGTTTCATAATCCCGAAGCCGGCGAAAATCAATATAGGCTGATTTCATCGGGGTTTCGGCTTTCCATTTTCGACCGAGGTGCGGTAAGGCAGGGCATGGATAAAGAGCGTTTCACCATTCTGCTTGGCGGCGATGTCACGGTGACCGATCGTCTGAAGTCAGCGGTCGCGGATAGCCGTGTGATTGCGGCCGATGGCGGCATGCGCCATGCCGTGCCGCTTGGCCTCAAGCCGGAGCTGTGGGTCGGGGATTTCGATTCCGCCAGCAAAGAGTTGCTGGATGCCTGGCCTGATGTGGTGCGGCAGCCTTACCCTGCCGCAAAGGCGGTGACGGATGGCGAGATCGCGGTATCGGAAGCTCTCTCCCGTGGAGCGCATTCGCTGGTGCTTGTCGGTGCGCTTGGAGGCGAGAGAAGCGACCATGCACTGCAGCACCTTCTTTACGCGGTGGCGCTGGCCGAACGTGGTATCGACGTTACGCTGACGTCAGGTGAAGAAGAGGCCCGGCCGCTGCTTCCCGGTTTGCTGGATGTCGATCTGCCGCCCGCTTCGCTGTTTTCTGTTGCCGGATTTACCGCCCTTGCGGGGCTTGATATCGGCAATGTGCGTTATCCGCTGAAGGATTTCGCGCTTGCTTTCGGCTCCTCCCGCACTATTTCCAATGTCGCGAATGGCGGCCCCGTGCATTTCTCGCTGAAAAGCGGAAAAGCCATCGTGCTCGCCCGCCCTTATGATCTGACCGGAGCCTGACGCCTTGGCACCCCCAATTTTGAAACTCGATGACATCAAGCTGACCTTCGGTGTGACCCCGCTGCTCGATGGCGCCAATCTCCAGGTAGAGCCGGGCGATCGCATCTGCCTTGTCGGGCGCAACGGTTCGGGCAAGTCGACGCTGATGAAGATCGCTGCGGGTCTCGTTGAAGCGCAGTCGGGTGAGGTTTTCCGGCATCCGTCCGCGACCATCCGTTATCTGGAACAGGCGCCGGACTTCAACGGTTACGACACCGTGCAGGCCTATGCCGAGGCTGGGCTTGGACCCGGCGACGATCCCTATCGCGTCACCTATCTTCTTGAGCATCTCGGCCTCACGGGGCAGGAACATCCGGCAAGCCTTTCCGGCGGTGAGGCGCGACGTGCGGCCCTTGCCCGCGTGATGGCGCCGGAACCTGATATCCTGATGCTGGACGAACCCACCAACCATCTGGATCTGCCGACCATCGAATGGCTTGAGAGCGAGTTGCAGCAGACGCGCAGCGCGCTGGTGTTGATTTCGCACGACCGCCGTTTTCTCGAAAAAGTCTCGACTTCGACCGTCTGGCTCGATCGTGGCCAGTCCCGCCGTCTCAATCGCGGCTTTGCCCATTTCGAGGAATGGCGCGACAAGGTGCTGGAAGAGGAAGAGCTGGAGCAGCACAAGCTCGGCAAGGCCATCGAACGCGAAGAACACTGGATGCGCTATGGCGTGACCGCGAGGCGCAAGCGCAACATGCGCCGCGTTGGTGAGCTTCAGGCCATGCGTGCGGAATATCGCGGCCACAAGGGGCCGCAGGGCACGGTGCAGGCGACCGTGACCGAAGGGCGTGAATCCGGCAAGCTGGTCATCGAGGCCGAGGCCATCACCAAGGCCTACGGCGAGCGCGTGATCGTCGCGCCGTTTTCGCTGCGTGTCCATCGCGGGGATTGCATCGGTTTCGTCGGTCCAAATGGCGCCGGTAAAACCACACTTCTGAAGATGCTTACCGGCCAGCTTGAGCCTGATAGCGGTACGGTGAAGCTCGGCACCAATCTGGAGATCGCGACGCTCGACCAGAAACGCGAGGATCTCAATCCCAACGATACGCTCGCGCATTATCTGACCGATGGCCGCGGCGAAAACCTGCTGGTCAACGGCGAATTGAAGCATGTGACGGGCTACATGAAAGATTTCCTGTTCCAGCCGGAACAGGCCCGCACGCCGATCCGCAATCTTTCCGGCGGCGAGCGCGCGCGCCTTATTCTGGCGCGCATTCTGGCGCGGCCGACCAATCTTCTGATCCTCGACGAGCCGACCAACGATCTCGATATCGAAACGCTTGATCTTTTGCAGGAAATCGTCGCTGGCTTTTCCGGCACGGTCATTCTCGTCAGCCACGACCGTGATTTTCTCGATCGCACCGTCACCTCCACCATCGCCCCCGTCAATCCGGACCAGCCGGATGGACGATGGATCGAATATGCCGGTGGCTATTCGGACATGATGGCGCAGCGCAAGGGTGCTGCGGAAGAAAAACGCAAGGCTGAGAAGCAGGAAAAAGCGAAGGCCGCACCTTCGGCCTCCACGTCGCAGGATCCTTCAAAGGCCAAGGGCAAGCTTTCCTTCAAGCAGAAATTCGCGCTTGAAAATCTTCCCAAGGAGATGGAAAAGGCGCAAAGCGAAATCGCAAAACGCGAGCAGCGCATGGCTGACCCTCAACTCTTCACCAAGGATCCGGCCGCCTTCAATACGCTGGCGCAGGAAATGACGAAGCTGCGCGAAAAGCTGGAGACCATGGAAGAGGAATGGCTGGAGCTGGAGATGTTGCGCGAGGAACTGGAGGGCTGAAGGCGGTAGGCCCCTCGTTTGATCGACCTTCCTTCGGTCTTTGACAGAAAAGCGGAATTGCCGTTCTATGCCGGTTCGTTTGGAGGAGTTGTGAAAATGCGTATGATTTTCGTCAATCTGCCGGTCAAGAATATCGAGACATCAAGAAGCTTCTTCACGGCTCTCGGTTTCAGCTTCAATCCGGAATATTCCGATGACCGCACGCTCTGCATGATCGTGGAAGAAAACATCTTCGTGATGCTTCTTCAGGAAGGGCGTTTCCGCGATTTCATCAATGGCGACATCGCCGATGCGACGCGCACCACCGAGGTTCTGACCTGTCTCACGGCGGGAAGCCGCGACGAAATCGACCGGATGATTGCAACCGCACTCGCGTCAGGTGGCAGTGGCTGGAAACCGGTTCAGGACCACGGCTTCATGTATGCCGGCAGCTTTCAGGATCCCGACGGGCACGTCTGGGAACTGGTGCATATGACGGCGCAGGGTTGACCCCGGCCATCTTGCCAAGCAGGGACGACGGGACTACACCATCATCTTGATCTAACGGGGTGTCTTTTGTGCTTGCGTGCAAAAGGCTGAGAGGCTTGCCAACCCGAAGAACCTGATCCGGTTCATACCGGCGGAGGGATTAGACGGCTTCAAGGCAGGCGGCTATTTCCCTTTTTGTTTTGAGGAGATACCCGTGCGCCGTCGTCTTTTCCTGAATTCCCTTGTTGTCGCTTCGCTGTTCCTGCCCGGTCTTGCCGCCGCGCAGGACAAACAGGAACTGACCGTCTACACCTATGAGAGTTTCGTTTCCGAATGGGGTCCCGGTCCCAAGGTAAAAGAAGCCTTCGAGAAGGTTTGTGGATGCACGCTGAATTTCGTTGGCGTGGCCGATGGTGTCGCACTTCTCAACCGTCTGAAGCTCGAAGGCGCGGGGTCCAAGGCGGATGTGGTCGTTGGTCTCGACACCAATCTTGTCGCAGAGGCGAAACAGACCGGTCTTTTTGATGTCAGCGGCATCGATGCCTCGGCGGCCAAGGTGCCGGGAGGTTACGGGGACGATGTTTTCGTGCCTTACGACTACGGGCATTTCGCCGTCATCTATGACACGCAGACGGTGAAAAACCCGCCGACCAGCCTGAAGGACCTCGTGGAAGGCGATCCCTCGCAGAAGATCGCCATTCAGGACCCGCGCACGTCCACGCCGGGACTTGGCCTGCTGCTCTGGGTAAAGTCGGTTTATGGCGATAAGGCCCCGGAAGCCTGGGAAAAGCTCAGAAAGCGCATCCTCACCGTCACGCCGGGCTGGTCGGAATCCTATGGCCTTTTCACCAAGGGGGAGGTGCCGATGGTGCTCTCCTACACCACCTCGCCCGCTTATCACATGGTCTCGGAAAAGACAGACCGTTATCAGGCCGCAGCTTTTTCTGAAGGGCACTATATCCAGATCGAAGTGTCCGGCCTTCTCAAAAACGCGCCGCACAAGGAGCTGGCAAAGCAGTTCCTCGCTTTCACGCTGACATCAGGTTTTCAGGACGCCATTCCGGAAAACAACTGGATGATGCCGGTTGCGGCAACCTCCAATCCCCTGCCGGAGGCGTTTTCCAAACTCGTGGTACCGCAGAAGACTTTCCTGATGGATCCGGAAGAGGTGGCGAAGAACCGCAAGGCGTGGATTGACGAATGGCTTGCGGCCATGAGCATGAATTGAGGAAGAGGCACGCCCGCGCATGATGCTGCGTCGCGATTATCGGCGGTCGATCATTTTCGGAACGGTGGCTTTTGCCGCCGTTTCCCTGTTCATGGCGCTCGCCGTTGCAGCTCTCCTTTCTTTTGATGCGGGCGCGTCCGCTGCCGGTATCATGGATGCCTATACGCTACGCATCCTGCGTTTCACGCTTTATCAGGCAACGCTTTCCACCCTTCTTTCCATTGTTCTCGGCCTGCCGGTGGCGCTGGCGCTTTGCCGGCGACGCGAGTTTCCGGGAAGGATCTGGATCGTCAGGCTGATGGCGGTGCCGATGGGCTTGCCCGTCATCGTTGGCGCTTTCGGCATCATCACCATTTGGGGCAGGCAGGGTGTTTTGAATACGGCCCTTGTTTTTGCCGGTGCGGATGAACCTTTCAGCATTTACGGCCTTTCCGGCATTCTCATCGCCCATGTGTTTTTCAATCTGCCGCTTTCGGTCCGGCTGATGCTGGCCGGGCTTGAACGTATTCCGGGCGAATATTGGCGCATGGCGGCAAGCCTCGGGATGGGGCCAGTCTCGATTTTCCGTTTTATCGAGTGGCCGGCGGTTGCGCGGCTCGTTCCCGGCATTGCCGGGCTTGTCTTCATGCTGTGCGCCAGCAGCTTCACGCTCGTGCTTCTTTTAGGCGGCGGGCCGGCAGCCACGACACTGGAGGTGGCGATTTATCAGGCGCTGCGGTTCGATTTCGATCCGCAGCGGGCGATTGCGCTTTCGGTTTTGCAGATTGCCCTCACCGCAATTCTGCTTGGTCTTCTCGCCTTTTTGCCGTCGCCCGAAGCGGAAATCCCTTCGCTTGGTCGTTCCCTTCGCCGTTTCGATGGCAAGGGGATAGGCGCGCGTCTGTGGGATGGGGCGGCAATTGTTTTCGCGATTCTGCTGATCGGCCTGCCGCTTGTCGCCATAGCTGTCTCGGGTTTGAGTGCCGATCTGCCGCGCCTTCTGTCCGCGCCGATTTTCCTGCGTGCGGCGGCGACCAGCCTTGCAATCGCCGCGCTCTCCGCAGCCCTTGTCGTGTTCTGCTGCATGGCGATCATCGGTGCAAGGCAGGCGGTGGGCTCCAGACGGCAGGCGGGGCAGCCCCTGCGCTTCCTCTCCGCCATGCTTGGGGCGGGGTCTTCGCTGGTGCTTTTGGTGCCGCCTGTCGTGTTGGGAAGCGGGTGGTTCCTGTTATTGCGGGTTTTCGGCAATGTCAGCTTCTATGCGCCCGTTCTCGTGGCGCTTATCAACATGCTGATGGCTCTGCCGCTTGCCATGCGGGTACTGGAGCCGGCCTTCACCAGTCATTTTTTGCGCACCGGCCGGCTTTCCGCCAGTCTCGGGCTTCAGGGCTTGACGCGGTTGTGGTTTGCCGATCTTCCGGTTCTGTGGCGGCCTCTGGCTATGGCGTTTTCCTTCGCCATGGCCCTGTCGCTCGGCGATTTAGGCGCGGTTGCCCTGTTCGGCTCGGAGAATTTCGTCACCCTGCCATGGCTGGTTTATAGCAATATGGGCAGCTATCGCACCAATGATGCCGCTGGTTATGCCTTTCTTCTCGGCATCGTCTGCCTGCTGCTTGCCGCAGGCGGCGTTTCACGGCAATCCCAATCAGCAAGGGCGAGCATATGACAGGCGATGATTTTGCCGTTGAACTGGACAAGGTCGGGCTGCGGCTGGGAACACAGGATTTCGAGCTTGATTGCACATTCCCGCAAGGCCGCATAACCGCTGTCGTCGGAGCCTCGGGTTCGGGGAAGTCGACACTTCTCAATCTCGTCGCGGGTTTCGAGGCGCCGGATTCCGGCCGCGTGATGATCCACGGGCAGGACATGACGGCGCTCGATCCTTCGGAAAGACCGGTCTCATCAATCTTCCAGGATAATAATCTTTTCGCTCATCTCGATATCTTCACCAATATCGCTCTCGGTGTGAGCCCCGGGCTGAAATTGCGGGTGGAAGACCGACAAGAGATTGAGATGGCCCTCGTCCGTGTCGGTCTTGCGGGTTTCGACAAACGCTTGCCGGGCACGCTTTCCGGTGGAGAAAGACAGAGGGCGGCGCTGGCGCGCGCGCTGGTCAGAAAAAAACCTGTCATGTTGCTCGACGAACCTTTTGCAGCACTCGATCCGGGATTGCGGGCGGGCATGACCTCCCTGCTTCTCGACTTGCACGCCGAAACAAAAAACACGGTGATTATTGTCACCCACCATCCCGAAGACATAAAGAAGCTGGCGCAGCGGGTGGTGTTTCTTGAACGCGGCCGTGTTGTCTATACCGGTTCGACCGCAGATTTCTTCGCCACACAAAATGTGAAGGCGGTCGACAGTTTTCTGAACGGGTGATCGCCTTATTTTCGACGCGTGCCGCTGGCAATCGCTTTAGATGACTTCAATGGCGCTAATTTGCACTTGCCAGTTTCAAGTTGTTGCCCGAGAAAAGATGGGAATTATTGCGTTCTTCAGGAATATTCCGGACTTGATGGATCGTTTTTACCGTTTTGGCATTCATCGCCCGTTGGGGCGAATCTGTTATTCTGGTCTGCAATTAACGGATGATCAGGAACGTTAGGGGCAGGCATAGAGAATGAGAAATAGCATGACTGCACAGTGGAGGCTCTTCTCCCGTTCAGGCCTTCGCCGTTCGGGCAGGATGGCTGCCGCCTGTTCCGTGCTGACAGCGTCTGCCGTGTTCCTGTCGTCATGCCAGTCCCTCTTCAGCCCGGCCTACCAGTCCACCCTGCGCCCCTCGGATAATCCGCAGACCGTGGAAGAGGTGCAGAAGAATGATCCCCGCGCGCAGATGGGTGCGCGCGAGCATCCGCGCATCGTGGCGAGTTATGGCGGCGAATATCGTGACGCCAAGACGGAAAGGCTTGTCGCCCGCATCGCCGGGGCGCTGACGGCCGTTTCGGAAAATCCGCAACAGTCCTACCGCATCACCATCCTCAACTCGCCGGCCATCAACGCCTTTGCGCTGCCGGGCGGATATCTTTACGTGACGCGCGGGCTTCTGGCGCTTGCCAACGATGCTTCGGAAGTGGCTGCAGTACTTTCGCATGAGATGGGCCATGTCACCGCCAACCACGGCATAGAACGCCAGCGCCGGGAAGAGGCGGAGGTGATTGCCAGCCGCGTGGTTGCCGAAGTGCTGTCGAGCGATCTCGCCGGCAAGCAGGCGCTTGCGCGCGGCAAGCTGCGGCTCGCGGCCTTTTCGCGTCAGCAGGAATTGCAGGCGGATGTGATCGGCGTGCGGATGCTGGGCGAGGCTGGCTACGACCCCTTTGCCTCGCCGCGTTTTCTGGATTCCATGGCGGCCTATGCGCGGTTTTCCTCGGCCGATCCTGAAAACGACCAGAGCCTCGACTTCCTTTCAAGCCACCCCAACACGCCGCAGCGTATCGAGCTTGCGCGCCGTCATGCCCGTGCCTTCGGCCAGGATGGCCAGGTCGGGGATCGTGGTCGCGATTGGTTTCTGGATGGCATAGACGGCCTGCTTTATGGCGACAGCCCGCAGGAAGGGTATGTTCGCGGCCAGACATTCCTGCACGGAACGCTCGGCATCCGCTTCGACGTGCCGGAAGGTTTTGTCATCGACAACAAGGTCGAGGCCGTTCTGGCGACGGGGCCGGGCGATATGGCCATCCGTTTCGACGGCGTGGCCGATCCGAAACAGACGAGCCTTGCCAATTATCTGACCAGCGGCTGGGTTGCGGGCCTGTTGCCGGAAACCGTCAAGGAAACCCAGATCAACGGTCTGGAGGCTGCGACGGCGCGGGCAAGCGCGGATAAATGGGATTTCGACGTGACCGTCATTCGTGTCGGCCAGCAGATATTCCGTTTCCTGACGGCTGTACCGAAGGGCAATACCCAGCTCGATTCCATCGCCAATACATTGCGCACCAGCTTCCGCAAGATGACGCCACAGGAAATCGCCTCGCTGAAGCCGCTGAGGGTGCGGGTGGTGACGGTGAAGCCTGGTGAAACCGTGGCGACGATGGCGGCGCGGATGATGGGAACCGACCGTAAGCTCGACATGTTCCGCATGATCAACGCCATGAGCGCCACGGCCACCATTCAGCCGGGCCAGCGGGTGAAGATCATTTCGGAATGAGTTGATGGCCTCTCATTCACCGGTTGCCTGCGACAGGTAGGCGTGAACGAGTGCGATCATTTCCCGCCTGACTTTGGGCGATTGCAGCTCTCCGCGACGGGCGGCATTATGAATGATGCCGTCAATGGCATCCGATACGATCAGCGCCGCGGTTCCGCTTTCGACCTTTGAACCGACTGCCATATGTGCTGCGATCGCTGCCGCGTAGAGACCGAGATATTCCTGTTCGAAAGCGCTGTTGGGATCGTTCGTCCCTTTGTGGCTGGGCGCGTCATCCAGAAGGACCTTATGAAGGCCGGGGTGCATGCTGTGGACCGCGATCATGCCGGTCACGAGTTCTTCCACGAATCTAGCGAGCGATTGCCGCTTTTGCGCGACGCTCTTCATGATGGAGAGACAGTCCTCCAGGTGACGGTGGCGCACCGCTTCCACGATCGAAACCTTGTCCGGGAAATATTGATAGAGCGAGCCGATGCTGACGCCGGCCGTTTCGGCGACCCTGTTTGTGGTAAAGCCCGCCCAGCCCTGATCGCTTAAAATGCGAGCCGCCGCATGGATAACGGCATCGACCGTGGCTCGGGAACGCTGCTGACGCGGCTCCTTGCGCATCTCGGTCTTCCGCTTTGCAATGCGAGTAGACAAGGCATCCTCCATGGCGAAAATATAAACATAGTGCTCACATTTTTCAGATGTAAAGGATATTGTCATGAGGGATTTGCTCAGGAGCCTGCTTGGCTATCACCAATGGGCGAACAGGGATTTATTCGAGAAGCTCAGATATCTCGACCCCGTGCAGAATGCCTCCGAACGGCACACGGCAATCCGGCTGATCAATCATTATTACGTCGTCGCGAGGATTTTTTCGGGCCATCTCACCGGTACGGCGCATGGTTTTCTCTCTGATAATACCGAGGCAACGCCGCAACTGGACGATCTTGCGAAGGATGTTGCTGCTCTCGATCGCTGGTATCTCGATTATATCGGGAAAACATCACCGGCATCGCTTAGCGAATTTATCGCCTTCACCTTTACGGATGGTGACAGGGGTTACATGTCCCGCGCGGAGATGATCTCGCACATGGTCCTTCACGCCGGTATTCACAGAGGAGAGGTCGCGCGTATCTTGAGCCAGCTTTCCATCACGCCGCCCTGGGATACTTTTGCCGTGTTTCTGCACGGCACGCAGCCGCAACGGCGTTTGCAGGGGGCATAATAAAAAGCCACCCGCCCCTGTGTGGGTCGGGTGGCTTTCCTGAAACGATGGTCTCAGGAACCTATTGCCACTCGCGCACGTCGACGAAATGACCGGCGATCGCCGCCGCCGCTGCCATGGCAGGGGAGACGAGGTGGGTGCGGCTCTTATAGCCCTGACGGCCCTCGAAATTGCGGTTCGAGGTGGAGGCGCAGCGTTCGCCGGGCTTCAGGCGGTCGTCATTCATGGCAAGGCACATGGAACATCCCGGTTCGCGCCATTCGAAACCGGCTTCGAGGAAAATCTTGTCCAGACCTTCCTTTTCCGCCTGTTCCTTCACAAGACCGGAGCCGGGCACGATCATGGCAGAAACGGTGGGGGCCACCTTGCGGCCATCGACGATTTTCGCCGCCGCACGCAAATCCTCGATGCGGCCATTGGTGCACGAGCCGATGAAGACACGGTCGATGGCGATATCGGTGATGCGCGTTCCGGGCTTCAGGCCCATGTATTCCAGCGCACGCCATTTGGAGGTACGCTTGTTTTCTTCCTCGATATCATCCGGATTGGGAACGATCCCTTCAACGGAGGTCACGTCTTCGGGAGACGAGCCCCAGGAGACGATGGGCGGCAGGTTGGCCGCATCCAGCACCACGACCTTGTCGTAATGGGCGCCTTCGTCGGACTTCAGCGTTTTCCAATAGGCAATGGCCTGTTCCAGCGTTTCGCCCTTCGGCGAGCGCGGCTTGTCCTTGATGTAATCAAAGGTGGTTTCGTCAGGTGCGATAAGACCTGCGCGGGCGCCGCCCTCAATGGTCATGTTGCAGACCGTCATGCGGCCTTCCATGGAGAGTGAGCGGATCGCCTCGCCGGCAAATTCGATCACGTGACCGGTGCCGCCAGCTGTGCCGATCTCGCCGATAATGGCGAGGATGATGTCCTTGGCGGTAACACCATCAGGAATTTTGCCGTCGACACGCACCAACATGTTCTTGGCTTTTTTCTGGATCAGCGTCTGGGTCGCCAGAACGTGCTCCACTTCCGAGGTGCCGATGCCATGCGCCAGTGCGCCAAAGGCGCCGTGGGTCGAGGTATGGCTGTCGCCGCAGACGATCGTCATGCCGGGCAGGGTGAAACCCTGTTCGGGGCCGACGATGTGAACGATGCCCTGGCGCTTGTCGCGCTCGGAATAATATTCGACGCCGAAATCCCTGGCGTTCTGCGCGAGCGCTTCCACCTGGATGCGGCTTTCCTCGTTCTTGATACCTTCCAGCCGGTCGGCCGTGGTCGGAACGTTATGGTCGACGACGGCCAGCGTGCGGGACGGTGAATGCACGGGGCGACCGGCCATGCGCAGGCCTTCGAAGGCCTGCGGGCTCGTCACCTCATGGACGAGGTGACGGTCGATGTAGAGAAGACAGGTTCCGTCCGGATCACGATTGACGACGTGGTCGTCCCAGATCTTGTCATACAGGGTGCGGGGTGCGCTCATGGCTCTGTGCCTTGTCATATAAAAGGGTAATGAGGGTTCAGTAAGGCGTTGGACAGCGTGCTGCTGTCAGGCGAGCCTAAGTCGGCTGGTGAGCGCCCCGGAAACACGCGCAAAGAACCGTGCCGGCAGACGCTTGTGGTCCTGCAGCACATAAACATTCTGCGCGAGACATCCGAATTTAGATCCCATGGCAGCGTTCATAGCAGATCGCCGGTTTTACGGCAATATGAATGCGTACAGCCCTGAACGCGACGGCTCGGCATTTTTATATGCGCTGCATCATGGCCGAAGCCCCTGACGGGTCTGCCTTATAGTGGTCGCCGCTGGTTATGATGCAGTGCAACTTGCGTATTTTGCAATGCACATATAGATGGGTTCCCTTATCATTTGCATTTCGACGAGCAATCGAAGGGAGGGAAAAGCATATGGTATCCGAAAAAGCCCTTATCTCGAAGATCACCTGGCGGCTGATGCCGTTTCTTGGCCTTCTTTATCTCATTGCCTATATCGACCGCCAGAATGTCAGCTATGCCAAGCTGCAGATGGTCGATGCGCTGAGCCTCAGCGAGTATGCCTACGGCCTTGGCGCTTCGCTGTTCTTTATAGGCTATTTCCTCTTCGAGGTGCCGAGCAACCTGTTCCTCAACCGTTTCGGCGCCAGCAAATGGTTCGCCCGCATTCTGGTTTCCTGGGGCGCCGTCACCATCGCGCTTGCCTATACGCAGAGCGCTACGATGTTCTACATCCTGCGCTTCCTGCTCGGGCTCTGCGAGGCGGGTTTCTTCCCCGGCGTCTTGTTCCTGATGACGCTCTGGTTCCCGCGCGATTATCGCGGCCGCATGATCGGCCTGTTCATGATCTTCAGTGCGCTTGCCAATGCCATCGGCGCGCCGCTTGGCGGCATGCTGCTCGATCTGGATGGTTTCCTCGGTTATGCCGGTTGGGAATGGGTGTTCCTTGCGACGGGTATTCCCGCTGTCATCGCCGGTATCGCCACCTTCTTTTATCTTGATGATACGCCGGAAAAGGCGAAGTTTCTGTCGCAGGATGAGAAAACCTGGCTGAAGAACCGCTTGGCCGAAGAAAACAAGGGCATGGAAGAGCATGCGGAGGATGGCTTCAAGGCGCTGGTCAATCCGCGCGTTCTGTTCATGGCGCTTTGCTATGTCGGATTCCCGCTGGCCGCGTATGGTCTCAGCTACTGGCTTCCGACCATCGTGAAGAGCTTCGGCGTTTCCAACACCGCTAACGGCTTCATCAACATCATCCCCTGGGTGATCGTCGCCGTTGCCCTGTTCGTCGTGCCTTTGGCAGCCGACAAGGCAAAGAACAAGACGCCCTATATCGTCGGCCCTGCCTTCATCGGTGCATTTTGCCTGTTGATGTCGGCATTGCTCAGTGATCCGGTCCTGCAGTTCGCTTTCCTCTGCATTGCCGCCGCCGGCATCTTTGCAGGCCAGCCGGTGTTCTGGAGCCTGCCCGGCCGCTTCCTCAAGGGAGCAGGTGCGGCTGCGGGCATCGCCGCGATCAATTCCGTCGGCAATCTGGGGGGCTTCGTGGCGCAGAATGTGGTGCCATGGATCAAGGATCAGACCGGCAGCACCATTGCGCCGATGTTCTTCCTTGCCTTTTGCCTGGCGCTTGCCGGGGTGCTGGTCATCATCGCAACCCGCAGAATGGGCAATCAGATCAAGGCGGCCTGAGTTTGGAAGATTGCGACAGCTGGCACGATTGCATGCCGTCGCACATGTAAAAATCGTGGCCCGGATGTTTCCGGGCCACGATCATTTTAAGCGGCAGATAATGAAAATTCTCTTCGAGAGAATTATGCGGTGAACCAATCGCTACCGGTCAGGTGAACACCGGCGACAATGATCTTTTCGCCCTTGTGCTCGCCAGTGACGTTGTAGGTGAGGATGGTGTCGCTATCGCTCGTCGATACCGCCCAGTTATCGATTACCGTGCCGACCAGCTTGAGCTTGTCCATGGCGGCGTTGAAGCCTTCGATGGTATCAGTTGCCAAGCTCTTGGCCATGTCGCCGAGATTAAAGACGAAGGTATCGGCGCCACCGCTTGCGATGATGTGATCGATACCCTTTCCGCCGGTTACCAGCGACGAAGCAAGCTTTACCTCGCTCAGGTCGATGGAATCGTTGCCGGCACCCGCATCGATCTTCACAGAGGTGAAGCTGCCGTCCGTGATTCCAGCGCCGCCGTTCACAGCACCGGTATTGGCGGCAAGACCGCCCGTCCCAGCTGAAGAGGCGTCGTTAAATGCGGCGCCGGCCTTGACTTTGATCGTGTCGTTACCTGCGCCGGTATCGATGTTGAAATTGTTTACCCAGGTCTTTTCATTCGAAACGACGGAAACGGTGACCGTGTCATTGCCAGCGCCGGTCGAGATGTTGCCACGCTTGGCATTGAGAACTTCCACGGTGGACGAACCGGTGCCGCCAAGATGAACGTCGACCTGAACGAAATCCTTGAAGATAAGGTTTTCAGAGGTGTCGGACTGGGCGAGAGCGTTCTTTACCGAATTCCATGCAGACGAGACGTCAAATTTGAAGCCGTTCGAGCTGGGGTCATAACCAACATCGACTGTGCCACCCGCGCCGGTGCCGGCAACAGATACGGCGCCGACATTGACGCTGCCGGCATCCATCGAGGAACCGTTTTTGACCTGAGCGGTCGATTCCGTAAGGAGCTTATAAGCTTCCTGGTCGATCAGGCTGGTAAGCGAGGAAACCGAAGCGGCGCCGCCATTACCGAAAGTTACTTTTAACGCCATTTTAAACTCCTATAAATCTTTGAGAAATTGATGAATTGAAATTAAATTAATAGTAATTATTGCGGGTGATATTTAATACATAAAAAACGATAATACAATATAAGAAATCGGTTTTTCCGAAAAATCGCGTATTTGGTGTATTGAGAAATTTTCTCTCAAAGTCACTTTTGTGGAAATAAATCATTCCTGAACGAAGGTTTTTCTGAGCCTGTCTTGGAATGGTTTTACGAAATATGAAAGAACGCTCCTCTCGCTGGTCTGGATAAACACTTCGGCCGGCATGCCAGGATACAACTTCCCGCCAGGTAGGTGCGCCATGCCGGCCTTGTCGGGTTTGATGCGCAGCGCGTAATAAGATGCGCCAGTTCGGGAATCCGTCTGCAGATCGGGGGCAACGACGGCAACCTGCGCGCTTAAATCCGGCGTCGTACTTTGGTTGAACGCCGTGAAGCGAACGGTGACCGGCTGCCCGACGTAAATCTGATCGATATCACGCGGGGTTATATTGGCCTCGATGGCAAGCTCATCCCGCTCCGGCACCACCAGCATCAGCACTTCGCCGGGTTGAATGACGCCATTTATATTGTGCACTGAAAGCTGGTAGATGCGACCGGCAATCGGCGAGCGGATGTCGAGGCGATCCAGCTGGTCGCGCGTTGCCGCCAGCCGCTCCTCATATTCCGCAACGGTCGCTTCGATCGATGTCAGATCTTTCGTGACTTCCGATTTGCGGTCTTCGTCGAGCTGGAGCAGTTGCAGATCCAGTTCGCTCAGCTTGCCCACCGTTTGCGCACGCGCGGCGATATATTGGCCCTGCTGGCCTTCGAGATTGGACAGCTGACGCTTGAGGAGGTTGAGGCGCTGGAGCGTCACGAGCCCTTTTTTGAAAAGCTCGTCCGTCTTGGCAACATCTTCCTTCACGATGGCAAGCTCACTGTCCGTCGCCTCCACCTGCACCTCGAGGCCGCGTGCCTCGTCACCGAGCTGGTCCTTGCGTGTTCCCAACTGCTTTTTCATGCCGATCAGTGCGCTGCGGCGGCTGTTGAAAAGGTTCTGTTCGCTGTCGATGAAGGTCTTGGCCGCCTTTGAACTCGTCAGTGCCGCCAGGTCTTCCGTCACGGTGAAAGAGGGTGCTTCGGCAATCTCTGCGCGGAGACGGGCCCGACGCGAGTAAAGCTGTGCAAGCGTATTCTCGATGATGGAGAGGTTCGCCTGAACGACGGTGGCGCTCAGCCGCAGCAGGACCTGGCCGGCCTCCACCCTGTCACCTTCGGCGACATTGATCTCGCTGACGATGCCACCGGAAAGATGCTGGATTTTTTTGGAATTGCCTTCAACGACCACCCGGCCGGTGGCGACCACCGCACCGGCAAGCTTTGCGAAAGCCGCCCAGCCGCCCAATCCGACCAGCAAACCAAGGGCTAGAACGACCACTGCGGTCGAGTGTCGGAGAATGGACGCATTCGTCATGCCGGGTTTTTCTGCCTCAACCATTTTCGCTCACCCGGTTTTCTAGTCTGCGCGTTTCTTCCTCCTCAGGCACCTGGCGGATATTCTGTCGCAGGATTTGCGCGAGCACTTCTTCCTTCGTGCCAAAGCGGAGCATCCGTCCGTTGCTCATCACCATCACCAGATTGACGCTTTCGATGGCGCTGGGGCGATGGGCAATGACGACGACGATGCCGCCACGCGCCCTGATGTCGCCAATCGCATTACGCAGGGCCCCTTCGCCTTCACTGTCCAGATTGGAGTTCGGCTCATCGAGAAGGACGAAGAAGGGTTCGCCAAACAGCGCGCGGGCGAGGCCGATGCGCTGTTTTTGCCCACCCGACAAAGCCTCACCGCGGTCGCCAATATAGGTATCGTAACCGTTGGGCAGGTTCAGGATCAGTTCATGCACCTGCGCGGCCTTTGCTGCGGCGACGATTGCTTCTGCAGTCGCATTGCGGTCGAAGCGCGCAATGTTCTGCGCCACCGTCCCCGGCATCAGTTCCACCTGCTGGGGCATGTAGCCGATGGACTTGCCGAGAAATTCGAAATCCCACTGGTTGAGCGCGGCCCCATCGAAGCGGACGGAACCACGCTCATAGGGCCAGATGCCGGTCATCAGGCGTGCCAGCGTCGACTTGCCGGACGCGCTTGGGCCAATGATGCCGAGCCCGTCGCCTGCGTTCAGCGTGAAGGAAATATCGGCGACCGTGTCGCGCGCGCCATTGGGCGGCCCACCCGTTACACGATCGACCGCGACGGTAAATTGCGGGCGCGGCAGGGAGAGCGGCGGTGTGGGTTCCGGCACCAGCTCCAGGAATTCGTTGACGCGTTTCCAGCCCTGTCTTGCGGTCATGAAGCTGCGCCAGTTTGCGATCGCATGCTCGACAGGACCGAGCGCCTTTGCAGAGAGGATCGAGCCTGCGATGATGCTGCCCGCCGATGCATGGCCGTCAATGACGAGCACGGCGCCGATCGCCATGACGCCGGACTGCAGCAACAGGCGGAAGGTTCGCGACATGGCGCCGAGCATGCCGGCCGTATCTGAAGTCGACAGGGTGACAGAGCGATATCTGGAGTGCAACTCGTCCCACATGGACGTCACTGCATCCATCATGCCCATGGTCTTGATGGATTCAATGTTGCGCTGACTGCTGCCGACGAGGACGTTTCTCTGCCCTCGTGCGGTATAAGCCTGCTTTGTCGCCCTTTCAGTCAGCCAATTGGTCAGAAGCGTCAGCACGATGAGAACCACGGCTCCGCCGAGTACGGCGAACCCGATCCACGGATGCAGGGCAAAACAGATCAGGAGATAGATGGGCAACCAGGGAATATCGAAAAAGGCCGCCGGGCCCGGCCCGGAGAGAAACTGGCGGATCTGATCGAGATCACCGACGATCTGCAGCCCATCGATCTTACCGGAAGCAAGGAGCGGGGCGCTGATCGACGCCCTGAAAAGCTTCTGATTGAGCGCGTCGTCCATATTGTCCGCGATGCGCGCCAATATACGGCCTCGCAGCGCGTCGAACCCCATGAGAAACGCGTAGAGAACGATCAGCAGAACGACCAGCGCCACAAGAGAGGGAATGCTCTTGCTGGGTAAAATGCGGTCGTAAACTTCCAGCATGAAAAGTGAGCCGGAAAGATTAAGGATGTTCATCAACGCGCTGGCGAGGCCAACTGCCAGGAAAGCGGACTTATTTCTTGTTAAAAAAGAATTAAAGAAAAACATAATAACACCTAAAACAGCAAGAAAATTGCACAATAAAGGGAATTAGGCAATGCTATTCGAGGATGGGCTAAAACACCCACACGAAAAAATGAAGTAAGTATCTGTAGTTGATTGGAATCTTTCTGCACCCTTTCATGAAAAATGACTGAAAGGGCGCGCGGCAGATGAGCAGTAAGGTGAGTTTTCTTTCGATTTTCCAAGCTGCCTAAAAGCGCTCGTGCGGCATAGTTCCAGGTCGCTTGCGAATTCTCAGTCTGCGGCTTTGGGTTTACAGCGGGACACCACAAAAAAGGCGGCCAGAGGCCGCCTTTTCTTTAATCCATCGAAATGGAAATCTTATTCGGCTGCGGTTTCAGCAGCCTTTGCTGCTTCTTCTGCTGCCTTGGCTTCTGCGGCTTCGGCTGCTGCCTTCTCGGCGGCGAGGGCCTGTGCTGCTGCTACCTTTTCGGCTTCCAGACGTGCCTTTTCTTCGGCTGCTGCCTGGCGCTCGGATTCGTTCAGCTTGCGGGCGCGCGTACCGGTGTTTTCAACGATACGGGCAGCCTTGCCGCGACGGTCGCGCAGGTAGTAGAGCTTCGCGCGGCGAACCTTACCGCGGCGAACGATTTCAACGCCTTCGACCAGCGGGGAGTAGATCGGGAATACGCGCTCGACGCCTTCGCCGTAGGAGATCTTGCGAACGGTGAAGCTTTCGGAAAGGCCACCGCCGGAACGGGCGATGCAAACGCCTTCGTAAGCCTGAACGCGGGTACGGTTACCTTCGGTAACGCGCACGTTGACGCGCAGGGTGTCGCCCGGAGAAAACTCAGGCAGGGTGCGCTTTGCTTCGATCTTGGCGGCCTGTTCGGCTTCCAGCTGCTGAATGATATTGGTCATGTTAACCTCTGATTTCTTCTGAAACAGCCAGAGCGCTCAACGGTTCGTCCTTCGGTCAGAGCCTTGGGATCATGCCTTGCGGCAGGAGCGGGTTCGCCATTCTTTGCTTGCGGTTAAAGGGGAAAACCCCAATTCCACGCGGGCACATACACGAGGTAGCGCCGTTTGTCATCCCTTTCATGACAATATTTTATCAATTGCGCTCCGCATTCCGGCAGTTGCGAAGCGGCTTTCTGCCGGATATGGCATGAAAACCTTGGGAGGGGCCATGTCCATATTTATCGTTCTCATGCTGTTTGCGACCGGTTTTCTGTCTGGTGTCGTCAATGCCATTGCTGGCGGTGGCACCTTCCTGACCTTCGGAGCGATGACGCTCGCCGGCCTGCCGCCCATTGTTGCCAATGCCACCTCGGCTATCGTGCAGTTTCCGGGCTACATCGCCTCCGTCATCGCCTATGGGCCGGAAATCCGTGCGCATTGGCGTGAGGCGATCCTGCTGTCGATCGTTTCCGTCGTCGGCGGGCTGGCCGGCTCGCTGCTTCTGCTGTCGCTTGACAATCCTTCCTTTCGCCAGCTTGTTCCATGGTTGCTTCTGTCTGCCACCGCTGTCTTCGCAGCCGGCCCTTGGCTCAGGCCGAAGGCGAGTGCCGAGCGGTCACCCGGAAACGTGCCGAGCCTCGTCTTTCAGGGGCTCGCTTCCATCTATGGCGGTTTTTTCGGTGCCGGTATGGGTATCATGATGCTCGCCATCCTCGGGATAACCTCAGGCGGCAGCTATCATCATCTGAATGCTTTGAAGAACCTGCTGTCGGTGGTGATCGCCATCATCGCGATTACGATCTTCGTCAGCGGCGGCGTCGTATCCTGGTGGGCGGCGCTCATCATGTTCCCGGCAGCCGCACTTGGCGGCTATGCTGGCGTGCACACGGCAAGGCGTGTGCCGCAATGGATCATTCGCTGGCTGGTCATTGCGGTCGGCTTGATACTGACGGCCTATTATTTCGTCTCGGCCTGAACCTTTTTAAGAAGGTCTGGCCGCCTTTCCTTCGTCAGGGCCAGCGCCTGTTCGTGCCGCCATTTGTCGATGGCAGCGTGGTTGCCTGACGTGAGGATGGCGGGAATATCGCGGCCCTCCCAGTTCTGCGGGCGGGTATAATGCGGATGTTCCAGCAGACCGCCCTCAAAGCTTTCATGCACACCGGAAAGATCGTTGCCCATGACGCCCGGCAGGATGCGGACGATGGCGTCCAGAAGCGTCAACGCCGCAGGTTCACCGCCGGAGAGGATGTAGTCGCCGATCGACACTTCCTCCAGCCCGCGCGCTTCGATGACCCGCTGATCGACGCCTTCGAAACGGCCGCATACGATGATCGCACCGTCGCCCGCCGCCAGTTCGCGCACACGGTCCTGCGATAGTGGTTTGCCGCGTGGGCTCATCAGCAGGCGCGGTCGCGTATCGCCATCCGAAACATGGTCGATGGCTGCAGCAAGAATGTCGGGTTTCAGCACCATGCCTGCTCCACCGCCTGCGGGCGTATCATCGACGCTTCTGTGCTTGTCGGTGGCGAATTCGCGAATCTGCACGGCCTCAAGCGACCATTGTTCGCGTTCCAGCGCCTTGCCCGCCAGCGAATATCCCAAATGTCCCGGAAACATTTCCGGGTAGAGCGTCAGAACGGTGGCCTTGAAAGTCATTGCTTTATTTCTTGCCGAAAGGCGATGCGCCGGTTTCGTCTTTATCGTCGGGATTGTCGATCAGTCCGGCGGCCATCGGGTCGATGAGAATGCGGCCGCCTTCGAGATCGATTTCAAGCACGGCTGCTTCCGAAAAGGGTATGAGGGCAGGGCGACGGCCCGCACCTTTCAGCTCCAGCAGATCGCCCGCGCCGAAATCATAGACGGCGCTGACGGCGCCATAGCTTTTGCCTTCGGCATCAACGGCTTCCAGCCCTTCGAGATCGGCATAATAAAACTCGTCGTCATCAAGTTCGTCGTCAGGAAGGTTGTCCCGGTCGATGAACAGTTCCAGCCCGTTCAGGCTTTCGGCCGCATTACGGTCGTTGATGCCCCTGAAACGAACGACGACAACGTTCTTGCCCTCGCGCACCTCGAGAATTTCGAAGACGCGGCCATCGGCGGTGACAAGATTGCCATAATCGCCGAGCGCCATCGGATCGGCCGTATAGGTGCTGACACGGACCTCGCCGCGCAGGCCCTGCGCGCCGCCGATCTTTGCCATGAGTACCGGGTTTTCCAGCTTTGCCATCGGGCCGTCCGTCTTCTGGTGGTAGTTGCGTCAGCTTTAAGGTTTGTTGACGCCAAAATAAACAAAAAACGGGCGGCATGGAAAACCACGCCACCCGTTCTTCAAAAGATTCTGCGCAGATTATTCTGCGGCAGAGGCTTCCGCAGCAGCAGCGGCTGCATCTTCAGCCTTCTGCTTCTTTTCAGCAACGCGTTCCAGAGCGCGCTTGCCCGGCTTTGCCTTTTCCGGGTTGCTGCGAGCGGCGCGCTCGGCAAGGCCGGCTTCTGCGAGGAAGCGCAGAACGCGGTCGGTCGGCTGTGCGCCCTTGGCGATCCATTCCTTGATGAGGTCAGCCTTCAGCTCGATGCGCTGCGGGTTGTCCTTGGCAAGCATCGGGTTCCAGGAACCGACCTTCTCGAGGAAACGGCCGTCGCGGGGCGAACGGGCGTCAGCAACGACGATCTGGTAGTACGGGCGCTTCTTGGAACCACCGCGTGCGAGACGAATTTTAAGTGCCATGTCATTTACTCCTTAGGATGGCTTGTCCGCCTTTCAGGCGGTCTTTTCGGTGCCGCCATGTTCGGCGGCGATTGCTTCATGATGCCGGATGACTTCCTTGATGATGAAGTTCAGGAACTTCTCGGCGAAATCCGGATCCAGATTGGCATCCTTCGCCAGATGGCGAAGGCGTTCAATCTGGTATTCCTCGCGCGCCGGGTCTGCCGGCGGCAAATTGTACTTTGCCTTCAGCACGCCCACCGCCTTGGTACAGCGGAAACGTTCGGCAAGAATGTGAACCAGTGCGGCATCGATATTGTCGATCGACTGGCGGTATTCGGAAAGCTGGGCTTTCACCTCTGTATTGTTCACTGGTGTCCCCCTCACTTCTTTTTCGGAAAGCCGGGCAGGCCCGGCATGCCGCCAAGACCCGGTAGCTTGGCCCCGCCGAGACCCGGCAGTCCGCCCGGCATGCCGCCAAGTCCGGGCATCGCGCCCGGTTTACCGAGACCGGCAGCTTCAGCCTGCTTCTGGAGCGCTTCAAGCTGCTTCGGATCGATGTTCGACAGATCAGGCATGCCGCCGCCAAGGCCACCGAGACCCATCTTGCCGGCAAGGCCGCCCATCATCTGCTTCATGATGCCGCCTTTGCCCTTGCCGCCCATGGCTTTCATCATGTCGGCCATGCCGCGATGCATCTTCAAAAGCTTGTTGATTTCGGCGGCATCGGTGCCGGAACCGGCGGCGATGCGCTTCTTTCGGCTGTGCTTCAGAATATCGGGATTGGCGCGTTCCGCCTTGGTCATCGAGGAGATGATGGCGATCTGGCGATCGAACATCTTGTCGTTGAGGCCAGCGGAAGCCATCTTGTCCTTCATGCCGGCCATGCCGGGCATCAGCCCCATGATGCCGCCCATGCCGCCCATCTTCTTCATCTGGGCAAGCTGGTCGGAGAGATCGTTGAGGTCGAACTTGCCCTTGGCCATCTTCTCGGCCATGGCGCGGGCTTTTTCCGCATCGATGTTTTCGGCGGCCTTCTCGACCAGCGAGACGATGTCGCCCATGCCGAGAATACGGTCGGCGATACGGCGCGGATGGAACTCGTCGAGTTCGTTCATGCGCTCGCCGATACCGATCAGCTTGATCGGCTTTCCGGTGACGGCGCGCATGGAAAGGGCCGCACCGCCGCGTCCGTCGCCGTCCATACGGGTCAGTACGAGGCCGGTGATGCCGACGCGCTCATCGAAGTTGCGCGCAAGGTTGACGGCGTCCTGACCGGTCAGCGAATCCGCGACCAGCAGGATTTCATGCGGGTTGGACTTCTTCTTGATGTCGGCCATTTCCAGCATCAAGGGTTCGTCGATATGGGTGCGGCCGGCGGTGTCGAGAATGACGACGTCATGGCCGCCGAGCTTGGCGGCCTGCACGGCGCGCGCGGCGATATCGGTCGGCGACTGGCCGGCGATGATCGGCAGCGTATCGACGCCGGTCTGGACGCCGAGCTGGCGAAGCTGTTCCTGCGCGGCCGGACGGCGCGTGTCGAGAGATGCCATCAGCACCTTCTTCTTCTCGCGGTCCGTCAGGCGCTTGGCGATCTTGCCTGTCGTGGTTGTTTTACCAGAACCCTGCAGACCGACCATCATGATGACGACCGGGGCGGCCGCATGCAGGTCGATAGAGACGCCTTCGGTGCCGAGCATCTCGACAAGTTCGTCATGCACGATCTTGACGACCATTTGGCCGGGCTTGATGGACTTCAGGACGGCGGCACCAACAGCCTTTTCACGCACCCTGTCGGTGAAGGAGCGCACGACTTCCAGCGCCACGTCCGCTTCCAGCAGCGCACGGCGAACCTCGCGCAGGGCGGCGGCAACATCTGCTTCCGTCAGCGCGCCACGGCCGGTCAGTCCATTCAGAATGGAACCAAGGCGGTCCTGGAGGTTTTCAAACATCGTTTCTTCCTTCTTCGTTCCGGGGTCTCCGAAACGTCGGTGCTTTCGCTGCCAAAAACAAGACGCAAAGCCAAAAAGCACCCGAGGGCGCATCGCGCTGTCGGGTGTTGACCTCCGGGATCTCTTTATACCTTTGCGGGTCCCGGTCGGCGGCTTGGAGTCGTGAAACTGCCAGCTGATTGGCGGCGATAAACAGGAAAGCGCTGCAAAAGTCAAGGCGGCGCCGGTTTTCAGGCGCGAAAGCCTGTATTTCATCTTTGCGTGATTGGCCGTTGGCCGCCATTGACGGTGCTTGAACGACCCTCTTTCGCTCCCTATACATTTGTCATGAAACGTCGAAAATTTTTTCGTTTTTCCGCTCTTGGCCTGCTCGCTCTGGCGGGCGGCGGCCTTTACGCCCGCCGTTCGAGCGCCAGCGCCTATTATAGCGGCCCGATCTCCGATCATTTCGACGGGGTGCGCTTCTTTAACCCCGGCGGTTCGCCGCCCGGCAATTTTATGGGTCTGCTGAAATGGCGCTTCAATGGCGAGCGCGCCAGATGGCCGGAAAGCTATCCGAGCCCATTTCCCTTCGCAAAACCAGAAGCCCGGATCGACGGCAGGGACATGCGCGTCACCTTCATCGGCCATGCTTCGTTTCTCATCCAGACGGCGGGTTTGAATATTCTCGTCGATCCGGTGTGGTCGCAGCGCACCAGCCCTTTCAGTTTTGCCGGTCCCAAACGGGTTAATCCGCCAGGCATCCGTTTTGAGGATTTGCCGCCCATCGATCTGGTGCTGGTGACGCATAATCACTACGACCATCTGGATATGGAAACGTTGAAGCGCCTGCATGTGGCGCACAAGCCGCTTTTCATCACGCCGCTTGGTAATGACGCGATTATTCGCACCAGTGTCGAGGCGGCGCGTATCAAGGTGGGTGATTGGGGCGATGTGGTGGAGACAGGTTCGGTGAAAATTCATTTCGAACCGTGCCACCACTGGTCGGCCCGCGGTCTTAACGACCGACGCATGGCGCTCTGGGCCGCCTTCGTCATCGAAACGCCCGGCGGTAAAATCTACCATATCGGCGATACCGGCTTCCACGAGGGCCTCAATTATCACGCCGCGCGCAAGAAGCACGGTGAGTTCCGTCTCGCCAACCTGCCTTTCGGCGCTTATGAGCCCCGCTGGTTCATGAAGGGCCAGCACCAGAACCCGGCGGAAGCCGTGGAAGGAATGAAGCTTTGCGGCGCGGCGCATGTTTGCGGGCACCATTGGGGGACGGTACAGTTGACGGACGAGGCCGTGGATGCGCCGCTTGCGGCCCTCAAGGTTGCGTTGACGGAGCAGGGGGTCGACGAAAGCCGTTTCCGGCCAATGCGTCCCGGTGAAGTTTTCGACGTGCCTTCCGTCTGACCGCGGCCCCGTTTGCGCCGCAACAGTCTGGTAATTTGCCGGTCTTTCCGCCATATAGGGCGAAAGCGCGGGGCAAATCCCGAATGCAAACCGGTTTTCAGACAGTTTTCAGGTTTAAGGCGATGGCGGATACGGTCGAATTTGCGAAGATGAACGGGCTTGGCAACAAGATCCTCGTTATCGACATGCGCGGCCGTAAAGATATGGTCACGCCGGAGGCGGCGATTGCGCTGAACGCCGATGCTGCCACACAGTTCGACCAGATCATGGCGATCCACGATCCGCGTGTTGGCGGCACGGATGCCTTCATCGACATTCTCAATTGCGACGGCACGAAGGCGCAGGCCTGCGGCAATGGCACGCGCTGCGTGGTGCAGGCGCTGTCTTCCGAAACGGGCAAGAGCAGCTTCACCTTCCAGACGGTGGCGGGCATCCTGAACGCCGTCGAGCATGAAGATGGCATGATATCAGTCGATATGGGCCTGCCGCGGTTCCGCTGGAGCGACATTCCGCTTTCAGAGGAATTCCACGATACCAGCCGCATCGAATTGCAGATTGGCCCGATCGATGCGCCGATCCTGCATTCGCCTGCTGTGATGTCCATGGGCAATCCGCACGCGATCTTCTGGGTCGATCGTGATCCGATGGAATTCGATCTCGAACGTTTCGGGCCGCTGCTTGAAAACCACCCGATGTTTCCGGAAAAGGCCAATATCACGCTGGCGCAGGTGATTTCCGACAGCGCGCTTCGTACCCGCACCTGGGAACGCGGCGCAGGGCTGACACTCGCCTGCGGTTCGGCCGCCTGCGCATCAGCCGTTTCCGCCGCCCGCACCGGCCGTACCGGCCGGAAGGTCACCATCGATGTCGCCTCCAGCCCCATCCGCGTGCCGCTGACCATCGAATGGCGTGAGGACAATCACGTCATCATGACCGGTCCGGCCGAATGGGAATGGTCCGGTTCCGTCGATCCTACCACCGGCGCCTGGGCGCGCGATGCGGTGGAGCGAGGGGCTGTATGAGCGGCGTCGAGGTCATAACCTTCGGCTGTCGTCTCAACACCTATGAATCGGAAGTGATGCGGGCGGAGGCCGAAAAAGCCGGGCTCAACAATGCCGTGCTGGTCAATACCTGTGCGGTGACGGGCGAAGCGGTGCGTCAGGCGCGCCAAGCCATCCGCCGCGCACGGCGCGACAATCCGCATGCACGCATCATTGTCACCGGCTGTGCCGCACAGACGGAAAAACAGACCTTTGCAGAAATGCCCGAGGTAGATGCGGTGCTGGGCAATGAGGAAAAGCTGAAAAGCGCCTCCTATCGCGCGCTGCCGGATTTCGGCGTCTCGGCGGAAGAAAAGCTTCGCGTCAACGACATCATGAGCATCAAGGCGACAGCGCCGCAGATGGTCAAGCACATAGACGGGCATGTGCGTGCCTTCATTCAGGTACAAAATGGCTGCGATCATCGCTGCACCTTCTGCATCATTCCTTATGGGCGCGGCAATTCGCGCTCGGTGCCCATGGGTGCGGTGGTGGATCAGGCGCGCAGGCTGACGGAAAGCGGCTATTGCGAAATCGTGCTGACCGGGGTGGATGCGACCAGCTATGGCGCTGACCTGCCCGGCGAGCCGTCGCTCGGTTATCTTGCCAAGACATTGCTGAAGCAGGTGCCGGATATTCTGCGCCTGCGCCTTTCCTCCATCGATAGTATCGAGGCCGATCATCATCTCATGGATCTGATTGCCGATGAGCCGCGTTTCATGCCGCATCTGCACCTGTCCCTCCAGCATGGCGACGACATGATCCTGAAACGCATGAAACGCCGCCATTCAAGGGCCGATGCCGTTCGTTTCTGTCACGAAGTGCGGGCGCTGCGGCCGGAGATCGCCTTCGGCGCGGATATGATCGCCGGTTTTCCGACCGAGACGGAAGAGATGTTTGAAAATGCCGCGACGCTGGCGGAAGAATGCGGCATTTCCAGCCTGCATGTATTTCCCTACAGCCCGCGTGCCGGCACGCCGGCGGCTCGCATGCCGCAGCTCGACCGCGCGCTGGTGAAGGAGCGGGCGGCGAGGCTTCGTGAACGCGGAGAAGCGCTGCGGCTCACGCATCTGCAAGGTATGGTCGGTTCGGTGCAGACGATCCTTGTTGAAAACAACGGTTTTGCCCATACCGACAATTTCACGCTGGTCGCGGCGCCTGATCTTCTTGCGCGTACTCTTGCGCAGGTTGCGATTACCGGCCACAACGGCAAACATCTGAATATGAAGCTTCTGGCGGCAAATGCGGCCTGAGGCGGCTAAAGAGAAAAGACACGGGAACGACCATGGCCCTCGGCTTCATCAAAAAAGTCTTTTCGTTCGGCAAGGACAAGGCCGAAACGGAAGAGCGGCCGCAAGAGGATGCCGCGTCTGAGCGCGGCAATGAAAACGCCTCCTTCGAAGCGGCGCTGAGCGACGCGCAAGTGCATGACCCTGTCGACAGGGACCCGGTTTCCGAACTGGAGATGGAGACGGCCGGTGGCCCGGCCCCGGACGAGGCGACGGATGTCGTTCTCTCCGAAGAAGATGAGGAAGAGGACGCGCCGCTTCTTCCCGGTGCCGAGCTTTCCGGTGATATGGGCGTGGTTCCATTGTCGTTGCTACAGGCGGAAGCCGCCGCGGAAGAGCAGGACGAACCTTTGCCGGAAGCTGTGGATGTCGTGTTGGATGCGGATGCGATGGATGCGCTGCTCGACGAGGCGGAGGCTGCGAGTGCCGTCGAACCTGCGGTTCCGACGGCACTGCCCAAGGGTTTTTCGTCGGCAAGCGAACGGCAGGAGCACGCCCCTATCGCACCGCAGGTAAAACTGACATGGTTTCAGCGCCTGCGGGCCGGGCTTGCCCGCACGTCGTCGCAGCTGACGACGCAGATTTCGGCGCTCTTTACCAAGCGCAAGCTGGATGAGGACACGCTCGATGAGCTGGAAGACCTTCTCATCCAGTCGGATCTGGGTGTGGAGACCGCCATGCGCATCACCGGCGCCCTGTCTTCAGAGCGTTACGGCAAGGATGTCAGCGGTGAAGATGTGGCGCGCATCATGGCGGGTGAGATCACCAAGGTCCTGAAGCCTGTCGCCAAACCGCTTGAACTCGATCTTTCGCACAAGCCGCATGTCATTCTTGTCGTCGGCGTGAACGGTACGGGCAAGACGACGACCATCGGCAAGCTTGCCGCCAAGCTCTCTGGATCAGGCCTTAAGGTCATGCTTGCGGCAGGCGATACCTTCCGCGCGGCGGCTATCGAACAGCTCAAGATCTGGGCCGATCGCACCTGCTCGCAATTCATCGGCACCAAGCTCGGCGCGGATGCGGCGGGGCTTGCCTATGATGCCTATGAGCAGGCGCGGGCGCAGAAAAGCGATGTGCTCATCATCGATACGGCCGGCCGTCTGCAAAACAAGACGGAACTGATGGCGGAGCTGGAAAAGATCGTGCGCGTGCTCGGTAAGCTCGATCCGGATGCGCCTCACACCGTGCTGCAGACGCTGGATGCGACGACCGGCCAGAACGCCATGAACCAGGTGGAAATATTCCGCAATGTCGCGGGCGTTTCGGGCCTGATTATGACAAAATTGGATGGCACGGCGCGGGGCGGTATCCTCGTCGCCATCGCTGCCAAACACAAGCTGCCGGTTTATTTCATCGGCGTGGGTGAAGGTGTTGATGATCTGGAGCCCTTCGAGGCGGAAGATTTCGCCAAGGCCATTGCGGGAGTGTGAGTATGGATATTGAAAGCAATTCCAAGGAAAGCGAAAAGATGGTGGCGGAAATCAGCCCGCTCCTGAAATTCGTGCTCGAGCTTGGCCCGCTCATGGTGTTCTTTTTCGCCAATTCCCGTGGGGAATGGCTGGCTTCCACTTTCCCCGTGCTGACGGAATTCGGTGGGCCGATCTTCATCGCTACCGGCCTGTTCATGATCGCAACGGCGCTCGCGCTTTCGGTTTCATGGGTGCTGACGCGGAAACTGCCGATCATGCCGCTGATATCAGGCATCGTGGTGTTCGTTTTCGGCGCGCTGACATTGTGGCTGCAGAACGACACCTTCATCAAGATGAAGCCGACCATCGTCAACACGCTGTTCGGCGTCATTCTGCTGGGCGGCCTGTTCTTCGGGCAATCGCTGCTGGGTTACGTCTTCAATTCGGCCTTCAGGCTGACGGATGAGGGCTGGCGCAAGCTGACGCTGCGCTGGGGCGTATTTTTTCTCTTCCTTGCGGTGATGAACGAGGTTGTGTGGCGCATGTTCACCACCGACACCTGGGTCGCCTTCAAGGTGTGGGGCACGATGCCGATCACCATCATCTTCACCATGGCGCAAATGCCGCTCGTCATGCGTCACTCGCTGGAACCGCTCAACAAGGACGAAAAATGACAATTGCAGAGATGTCGGCTTCCCGTTCGCGCTCGCTCAAATGGTTCGGCGTGGCCGCCGGGCTGCTTCTCCTGCAGATCGTCATTCTCTATGCCATGGGCCGCATTCCGATCTGCGAATGCGGTTATGTGAAGCTGTTCGAGCCGGGCGTGAACACACCGGGCAATTCCCAGCATCTGGCCGACTGGTATACGCCCTCGCATATCATTCACGGCTTCCTGTTCTACTGGTTCGCCTGGCTGCTCTTCCGCAACAAACCGCTTTCCATGCGGCTGTCACTTGCGGTTCTGGTGGAAGCGGCATGGGAGATCCTTGAAAACTCGCCTCTCATCATCGATCGTTACCGCACGGCGACCATGGCGCTGGGTTACACCGGCGACAGCATCCTGAACTCGGCGATGGATACGGTTTTTATGGTGCTGGGTTTCCTCTTCGCCGCCCGCGTGCCGGTGTGGCTGACGGTTGTGATCGCCATCTTCTTCGAAATCTTCACCGGCTGGCTGATCCGCGATAATCTGACGCTGAACGTCGTCATGCTGGTCTGGCCCCTGGAGGCAATCAAGGAATGGCAGAACGCGCTCCCGCAAATGTGAACGCAGCCGCCAGGATTTTGGCCGGGATGGACTGAAACCACGCGAGACATGCAGGCTTTTTTAAGGGCATTGCGGTATCGTCCGGGTTCAAAGACCCGTCTCTTCCTGGCAGAACCCGTTGCAAGATAATTTCGCCTATCTTCTCCCCTTCATCATGCTGACATTCGGCGTGGTGTTCCTGTTCCTGCAGAGGATCGGTCACGCTTCTGCCCGCTATTGGGGTATCGGATATCTTTCGGCGGCCTTTGGTTTTGCGACGCCTCTGGTGCTCGGTGGCCTGCCTTTCGAAGTCCAGGCGATCCTTTCGAACCTGTTGTTCTTCTCCGCCTTCTTCCTCTATGGCCATGCGCTGCTTACCCATTTTGACCGGCCGCTTCATACCGCGGCCCGACTGTCGATCGTCGTGGTTGCGGTGTTGCTGGTCTCTTTCCATGTTTTCATCACGCCGGATCTGAAGCGCGAGCTCGTCATCGGTGATCTCGTCTGCGCCCTTTTGCTTGCGATCCCGGTCTGGCTCGTGCGAAAGCGCCCCGTCGCGCTCGCCGACAGGCTGATGGTGGGAATTGCCTGTCTTGTGGTGGTGGAAACGCTGGTGCGCATCGGCATGCTGCTGGTGATGACGCCGGGGGGCTCAATGATAGAGCTCAGCGAATTCTTCGAGTCGGATTATGCCTTCTACATGCAGCTCGCCGCGAGCATTTTCGGCTTCCTGCTTGCGCTTTCCGTGCTCGCGAGCCAGATTTCCGTCACCGTCGACCGTCATCTGCATGCGGCGGAACATGACCCTTTGACTGACGTGCTGAACCGCCGCGGCTTCGACCGGCGTGTTCCCGATTTTCGCAACGATACGCCTGAGGGTGCGGTCATTGCCTGCGACATAGATCATTTCAAGCGCATCAACGACGTCTACGGCCATGCGGCCGGTGATATCGTGCTCATCGGCCTTTCCGATCTTCTCAGACGAAACGCGCCCGGGGATGCGCTGGTGGCGCGCTTTGGCGGTGAGGAATTCGTTGTCTTCCTGCCCGGCCAGACAGCCGCCGCAGCCGGCCAGTTGGCCAATGGCATGCGGACAGGTCTTTCGTCGCTCGATTGGCGCAACCGGGGTGTAACCAGCCAGATCACCGCGAGTTTCGGTGTCTCGGCCGTCGCGAGGGGAGATCATTCAATTCATGACGCCATCAAGCGGGCCGATGACAGTCTCTATGCCGCAAAACGCGGCGGTCGCGATCAGGTGGTGCTGGAAGGCATACGTCTGCCGGCTGAAGGCCCTTCGCTGAGGGTCGTTACCAAGGGGTGATGCCTTACCGAGCGGGTTATTTCCCGGCAGCGGCCGCGATGGCTGGCAGCAGGTCCCGTTCGACGCTGCGGGCATCGAAGGGGCCGACCTTTTTATAGAGGATCGTGCCGTCCGCGCCGACCAGATAACTTTCGGGAATGCCATAGACACCCCAGTCAATCGCAGCCTTGCCGTTCGGATCGACGCCTATCGCAGCAAAGGGATTACCGAGCTCGCCGAGGAAGCGCAGCGCATTATCCTGCTTGTCCTTGTAATTGATGCCGACGACGGTGATGCGGTCGTCCTTCGCCAATTCCTGAAGCAGCGGATGCTCCTGCCGGCAGGGAATGCACCAGGAAGCGAAGACGTTGACCAGCGTCAGCTTGCCTTTGATGGCGGTATCGGTCAGCGCCGGAAGGTTCGAGCCCTCCAGCGGCGGCAGCGACAGGGCGGGTGCCTTAGTGCCGATAAGCGCCGAGGGAATGGCGCTGATGTCAAGTCCGTTCACATCCTGATCGTAAAGCATCTTGCCAGCGATGAGGGCGAAACCGCCAAACAGCAGCAACGGGAGAAGCGCCAGCGCATAACGTGCGCGGCCCGTCGTTTTGGCTTTGGTGTCGTCGTGGTTGGCCTGCGTCATTGCGCGTCACCTGCGGAACCGGCTCTTACCCTGCGGCGCACACCGGAGGCCTCCAGTTCCTTCAGTTCCCGTTTGCGCGCCTGACCGTCCACGACGACCCAGGCGATGAGACAGAGAACGACAAGGCCCGTCGCCGCATAGGACATTCCGATATAAAAGGCGTGTGTCATTCCCTCAGCCCTCCCGGTTCGCCATGCGGGCGGCAAGCCGCCGTTGCGCGGCGACACGCCGGCGCCAGATTTCATTACGCATGGCGGCGATATGCAGGGTGAAGAACAGCAGCGTGAACCCGATGGCCATCGTCAGAAGCGGCCAGAGAAATTCCGCATCGATGGCGGAACCGCCCATGCGGATGACGCTTGCCGGCTGGTGAAGCGTATTCCACCACTCGACCGAAAATTTGATGATGGGGATATTCACGAAACCGACGAGGATCAGCACGGCGCTGACACGGGCGGCTCTGGAGGGGTCGTCCATGGCCCGATTGAGTGCGATGAGCCCGAGATACATCAGGAAAAGCACGAAGACGGAGGTCAGCCGAGCGTCCCATACCCACCAGGTTCCCCACATGGGTTTGCCCCAGAGCGAGCCGGTGATGAGTGCGATGAGCGTGAAGGCGGCGCCGATGGGGGCGGCGGCCTTATGGCTGACATCCGCGAGCGGGTGACGCCAGACGAGGGTGCCGATCGCGGAGATCGCCATGACCGTATAACACATCATGGCCAGCCACGCCGAGGGGACGTGCACATACATGATGCGCACGGTGTAACCCTGCTGATAATCGCCCTCGGTCGTAAAGGACAGATAGAGGCCTATGGCCAGCACCAGCGCTGTCAGAACAGCGAGCCAGGGCAGAATGCGTGCCGCCAGCGCCAGGAACCGCGTGGGGTTGGCGAGATCACTGAATTTGGTGATGGTGAAGGTCTGCTCGTTCATGCCGTTTGTGTAACCCGAGAATGGCCGTCCCGCAATTGATCTCTGTCAATCGGTGCTTCATCAATCCATAACATTGCGCAATGCCAAAGCGGCAAAGAAAGGGCCGGTCACGGCTGAAAATAACGTGATCGCGCCAAGAATAAGGAATGGCGGCATAAAGGGCGCCGGGTCCTGCACGGCTGCATAGGAAGCGCTGACGCCGAAGATCAGGACGGGAATGGCGAGCGGCAGGACGAGGATGGAGACCAGAAGGCCACCGCGTGGCAGGGCAACGGCAACCGCCGCGCCCACCGCGCCGATGAAGGTGATGGCGGGTGAGCCAACGAGAAGGGTCAGCATGACGGCGCCGATCGCCACCTCGTCCATGTTCATGAACAGGCCGAGCAGCGGCGAGGCAAGCACCAGCGGCAGGCCGGTCGTGACCCAGTGCGCCAGGCATTTCACGAAGACGGTCAGGACAAGCGGGTTTTCCTGCATCAGGATCAGATCGAGGGAGCCGTCATCCCGTTCGGCCTGAAACAGCCGGTCGAGGCCGAGAAGGGCTGATAGCAGCGCGCCGATCCAGACGATGGCGGGGCCGATGCGGGCAAGCAGGTTGAGATCTGGGCCGACGCCGAAGGGGATAACGGCAACCACCGTCATGAAGAACAGCACGCCGATCAGCGCGCCGCCGCCGGCGCGGATGGAGAGTTTTATATCGCGGAGGAAGAGGGCGGTCATTGGTAGGGCCTCGTGTTCGCGGGGTTACCCCCCTCTGCCCTGCCGGTCATCTCCCCCTCAAGGGGGGAGATCGGCAGGAGGCACTTTCGCCGCTCCATCCGCAAACTTCGAGATGGGCGAAACCTGGCCGCAGATCGATCTCCCCCCTTGAGGGGGAGATGCCCGGCAGGGCAGAGGGGGGTATGCCACGCGTACATCACCCTCATGCCCAAGCCTCCACCCCAGCAAACCCCGTCATCTGCAATTCCCGCGCATTTTCCAACCCAAGGGATTGATGAGTCGCCGCCAGGACGATCCCGCCTTTCCCCAGATGGTTTTTCACGAGAGCGGTAAACATCCCGTCCGCAGCCTTATCAAGCGCCGCGGTCGGCTCATCGAGAATCCACACCGGTCGCCATGCAATCAAAAGCTTCGCCATGGCGAACCGCCGCTGCTGGCCGGCGGAGAGATAACCGAAGGGCAGGTGGGTAATGCCTGCAAGGCCGACGATCTCCGCTGCCTCATCAATCGCCATGCTCGTACCGCCAGCAAAGTCGCCGAGGAAATCCTTCCAGAAGCGCAGGTTTTCCGAAACGGTCAGTTCGGTTTTCATGGCATTGCGATGGCCGAGATAATGGCAGGCCTCCGAAGGACGCATATCCGGCTCAATTCCTTCGCCGGCTATCTTCATCCGTCCCTGCTCGGGCCGCAGAAGACCGGCCGCCGTGCGCAGCAGCGTGGATTTTCCCGAGCCGTTGCGCCCGGTCAGCACCAGCGCCTCTCCGTCGCTTAACTTGAAGAAAATATTCATGAATATGAAATCTTCGCCGCGTCGCACGCCAAGATTTTCCGCCGTCAAATCCATGCTGCGGTTCCGTTTCAGATTTCGTCGTCTCGATAAAAAAATCGATTAGCTTGGTTGAATGGTCTGGCACGTTTGTCTGAAATTATCTATATGGGTGTCAACACGCCAGCGGCCGGCGTGAACATCATCTTGCGCCGGACTTGACGATTGCGAGGAGCAATTTTCACGTGCGGACAGCGGAAATGGTCGTACCCGCATCCTGATGTGCATGAGTGCATAGGTGTCCGCACGAACGTGTTGGCTATCAGTGTAAGCGGGGTTTTTATCCATGCCCAAATCACTCGACAGTTTCAAATGTCGTTCCGTCCTTACCGTTGACGGTAAGGATTACGTCTATTTCAGCCTTCCCAAGGCTGAAGCCAATGGCCTGAGGGGCGTTTCCAAGCTGCCCTATTCCATGAAGGTTCTACTCGAAAACCTGCTGCGTTTCGAGGACGGCCAGTCCGTCACCAAGGAACATATCCTTGCGGTTTCCGAATGGCTTGGTAACAAGGGCCTGACCGAAACCGAAATCGCCTACCGCCCCGCCCGCGTTCTCATGCAGGACTTCACCGGTGTTCCCGCCGTGGTTGACCTTGCCGCCATGCGCGACGGTATCAAGGCTCTTGGCGGCGATCCGGAAAAGATCAACCCGCTGGTTCCCGTCGATCTCGTCATTGACCACTCTGTTATCGTCGATGAATTCGGCACTCCGAGCGCCTTCGCCCGCAACGTTGAACTGGAATATGAACGCAACGGCGAGCGTTACCGCTTCCTGAAGTGGGGCCAGCAGGCGTTCAAGAACTTCCGCGTGGTTCCGCCCGGCACCGGCATCTGTCACCAGGTCAACCTCGAATATCTTGGCCAGACCGTCTGGACGAAGGAAGAGGATGGCGAGACGATCGCTTATCCGGATACCTGCGTCGGTACGGATTCGCATACAACGATGATCAATGGTCTCGGTGTTCTCGGCTGGGGTGTCGGTGGTATCGAGGCTGAAGCTGCCATGCTCGGCCAGCCGGTTTCCATGCTTCTGCCTGAGGTCATCGGCTTCAAGCTGACCGGCAAGGTGAAGGAAGGCGTCACCGCGACCGACCTCGTTCTGACCGTTGTGCAGATGCTGCGCAAGAAGGGCGTGGTTTCGAAGTTCGTCGAATTCTTCGGCCCCGGCCTTGATTCGATGTCTCTGGCCGACCGTGCGACCATCGGCAATATGGGCCCGGAATATGGCGCGACCTGCGGCTTCTTCCCGGTTGACGGTGAGACCATCAATTACCTGACCATGTCCGGCCGTGCCAAGGACCGTATCGCTCTCGTCGAAGCCTATTCCAAGGCGCAGGACATGTGGCGTACGGGCGACGGTTCCGACCTCGTCTTCACCGACACGCTGGAACTCGATCTCGGTGACGTCGTGCCCTCTATGGCCGGCCCGAAGCGTCCGGAAGGCCGCCTGCCGCTCGAAACCATTGCGCCGAATTTCGCAACGGCTCTCGAGAACGACTACAAGAAGCCCGGCCAGCTCCACAGCCGCTATGCGGTCGAGGGCGAGGAGTTCGATCTCGGACACGGCGATGTGGCGATTGCCGCCATCACCTCCTGCACCAACACTTCCAATCCCTCGGTTCTCATCGCGGCCGGCCTTCTCGCCCGCAACGCTGTCGCCAAGGGGCTGAAGTCCAAGCCGTGGGTGAAGACTTCGCTGGCGCCGGGATCGCAGGTCGTTGCCGAATATCTCGACAAATCCGGCCTGCAGAAGGATCTCGATGCGATCGGCTTCAACCTCGTCGGCTTCGGCTGCACGACCTGCATCGGCAACTCCGGCCCGCTGCCGCCTGCGATCTCCAAGACGATCAACGACAAGGGCCTGATCACATCAGGTGTTCTCTCTGGTAACCGCAACTTCGAAGGCCGTATCTCGCCTGACGTACAGGCGAACTACCTGGCCTCGCCGCCGCTCGTTGTAGCCTATGCGCTTGCCGGCACGGTCCAGAAGGACCTGACCAAGGAGCCGATTGGCGACGACCAGAACGGCAACCCGGTCTATCTCAAGGATATCTGGCCGACCTCCAAGGAAATCCAGGAATTCATCCTGAAATACGTCACCCGCGAGCTCTACGAAACGAAATATGCCGACGTGTTCAAGGGTGACGCCAACTGGCAGGCCGTTCAGGTTCCCCCGGGCCAGACCTATGCCTGGGACGACCAGTCCACCTATGTTCAGAACCCGCCCTATTTTGTCGGCATGGGCAAAAAGGGAACCGGCCTCAAGAACATCAAAGGTGCGCGCGTCCTCGGTCTCTTCGGCGACAAGATCACCACCGACCATATTTCTCCGGCCGGTTCGATCAAGGCTGCTTCGCCGGCCGGCGCCTATCTGACGGAGCATGGCGTCGCCGTTGCCGACTTCAACCAGTATGGTACGCGCCGCGGCAACCATGAAGTGATGATGCGTGGCACCTTCGCCAATATCCGCATCCGCAACCACATGCTCGGCCCGAACGGCAAGGAAGGTGGTTACACCATCCACTATCCGTCCAAGGAAGAGATGTCGATCTATGACGCCGCGATGAAATACAAGGCGGAAGGCGTTCCGCTCGTTATCTTCGCCGGTGTCGAATATGGTAACGGCTCGTCTCGCGACTGGGCGGCGAAGGGCACCAACCTGCTCGGCGTCAAGGCTGTCATCGCGCAATCCTTCGAACGTATCCACCGTTCGAACCTCGTGGGTATGGGCGTCGTGCCCTTCGTCTTCGAGGAAGGCACGACCTGGGCGAGCCTCGATCTCAAGGGTGACGAAATCGTTGAGATCGATGGTCTCGAAGGTGAAATCAAGCCGCGTGAAAAGAAGATCGCCAAGATTACCTACAGCGACGGTACAGTGAAGGATGTTCCGCTTCTCTGCCGCATCGATACGCTTGATGAAGTGATCTACATGAATAATGGCGGCATTCTGCAGACCGTACTTCGCGATCTGGCCGCGTAAAGCTTTGACAATCGAAGGCGCCGGGAGGAATCCCGGCGTCTTTCCGTTTCAACTCTCTTTTTTTGTGATTGTCGCTCACCCCTTCGTGACTTTCTATTGAAGGGCAATAGACGTTATTTTCCGGTTTGCATCCCGGCAGGATTGATCGCATCAATTCGTCTGGATCTCTTCCGGACAAAGGTTTTTGTAATGCCGCTTAAATTCCCCCTGTCGATATGTCTTCTCGGCACGTTTCTCGTCACCTCCGCGCAGGCGCAGGAGGCCGTGAAGGGCGTCGTCGAATTGTTCACATCGCAGGGATGTGCCTCGTGCCCGCCGGCGGATGAAGCTTTGCGCAAGATGATCCAGAAGGGCGATGTCGTCGGTCTTTCCTACCATGTCGATTACTGGAACTATCTGGGCTGGACGGATTCGCTGGCATCGAAGGAAAATACCGATCGGCAATATGGCTATATGCGCGCACTCGGTCGCAACGGGGTCTATACGCCGCAGGCCATTCTGAACGGCCGCGACCACGTCAAGGGAGCGGATGTGCGCGGTATCTATGACAGGCTTGATGCATTCAAGCGCGAGGGCAAAGGCCTGAATGTGCCGGTCTCGTCGAAATTTGCCGGTGACGAGGTGGAAATCGATATTGGCGCCGGCAGCGGCAAGGCCGACGTCGTCGTGGCCTATTTCACCCGCGAGCAGACCGTCGATGTGCAGAAGGGCGAAAACCAGGGGAAAAAAATGTCCTACTGGCACAGCGTCTATGATGTGCAGACCGTCGGCATGTGGGATGGTTCACCGATGACGGTGAAGCTTCCGGCGAGTGTGGTGGCAAAGGTGAAAAAGGGCGGCTGCGCTGTGCTTTTGCAGACGGCCAATGCCGGCGGTGATCCTGCGGCAATCGTGGGTGCAAGTATTCTGCTTGGAAATGAAACCCCCTGATCGCCTGTCGGGCGATGGAAGATCCGGTCCGGGCATTGGGGGCTGGGGGTAAAGGGTCAATGCACCGGACCGGGTCATCTTGGTGCCTAGGCATCAATTGACAATAGGACTATTCCATCCAATTCGGGCCATGGTTTGACCGAAATACGGCAGGCCATGTGAAAATGGCTGCCTAAATGGTTACCATTTTTAACCTCTGCTTTTGCCGTCGGCAGTCACTCCAGAGGGATGGATAGGGCGCCATTCCGTGCTGGCGCCTTCTGGACCGGCTGCAGTTCGAAGCCTGTGAAACCTTTCCCGGAATTGCCGGTCCTGTGCGTCACGATAGTGCAAAGACTTGCAATTTCGCCCCCTCAGGCTCACACTACATGGATGATTTGGGTGGAATCGGAGGTATTGGATGACCGATCAACCGGATGTGCAGCAGGTGCAGACCGCTTCACGTGACAATTCCACCGTTATCGACCTCCGGGAATATAAAAAGAACAAGGACCCTTTGCCTGTCACCTTTCACCGGCGCGAGCTGGATGCGATCCTGCGCATCTATGGCCGCATGGTGGGAGAGGGCGAGTGGCGTGACTACGCCATCGATCACCTGAAAGAAAAGGCGGTGTTTTCCGTCTTCAAGCGGTCAGGTGAAATGCCGCTTTTCAGGATCGAGAAAAACCCCAAGCTGGCGGCCAAGCAGGGGGCCTATTGCGTGGTGAATACGGATGGCCGGATTCTGAAACGTGGTCATGAATTGCCGCAGGTTCTGAAGGTTTTCGACAAGGTTCTGAAACTCATCGAATGATCTTTCGCAAAAGCGGACTGCATGTCTCTGGCGGATAAGGGTGACGAATCTTTGCAAATAAAAAGGCGACCGAAGGGCCGCCTTTCGCATGTCGGGCAATCGAACCCTTAACCTTAGTCGTTGCGATTTCCGAGGAACTGCAGGAGGAAGGTGAAGAGGTTGATGAAGTCGAGGTAGAGCGTCAGTGCGCCCATGATGGCCTTGCGGCCTGCGACGGCGACATCGTCAGCATCGAAATACATTTCCTTGATCTTCTGGGTGTCGTAGGCGGTGAGGCCTGCGAAGATCAGCACGCCGATCGCGGAGATCGCGAACTGCAGGGCGCCGGAACCAAGGAAGATATTGACAATGGAGGCAATGATCAGGCCGAACAGACCCATGATCAGGAACGAACCGAAACCGGAAAGATCCTTCTTCGTCGTATAACCGTAAAGCGAGAGCGCGCCGAACGAGGCGGCGGTCACGAAGAACGTCTGCACGATGCTTCCTTCAGTATATCGCAGGAAGATCGACGACAGCGACACGCCCATCAGAGCAGCGTAAACCCAGAAGGTCGTCTGAGCGGCGGAAACGCTCATGTTCTGAATACGGAAGCTAAGGAAGAAAACCAGTCCCAGCGGAGCCAGCATGACGACCCAGCGCAGCGGCGACGCATAAACAAGCGCGCCCAGCGAGGTCAGCATCTTGCCATTCGGCAGCGTTGCAACCGCTGCTGCGGGATCAGTCGTCGTGGCAAGCATTGCGAAGCCGAACGCTGCAACACCGGTGATGACCAGAGCCAGCGCCATAAGGTTGTAAACCTTGAGCATGTAGGCGCGAAGACCTTCATCGATCATCGCACCAGTCTGTGCACGGTTCTGCGCCATGCGGTTCTGGTAGTTATTGAAGTCAGCCATTGTTTCCTCTTTTGAGCTCCGTAATTGCTACGGTGTCGGGATACCTCCCGGGCGCCGCTGCGGAGCTTCAGCAAGCCTGCCCAAGAATATGATGGCAGAACGTGTTCGATACAAGGCCTTTTCCAGTCGAAAAGACACCATATGCGCGAAAAGCACTCACGTTTTGGCGATCATTACAAAGAATTAATCGTTAAAGTTAAGCCGTACACAACCGACGATCATTCACCCGCCTGCCTGAGAACCGGAGCTGCCTTCTGCCCGAGAATCCGCCATGTGCCGATGAGCCCGATGCCGACAGTCATGACGAGGGCGACGACGAGGGTTCCGATCGCCACATCCGGCAGGAAGCTGGAGGGCAGCTTCATGATGCGGGCGATCACGAACCATGCGGAGACGCCGCCGGCGAAAAGCGCGAAGACGGCGGTGGCGAGACCGAGCATCATATATTCGTAGGAGAAGGCGCGGATGAGCAGGTTTCGTGTACCGCCCAGCGTTTTCAGGATGACCGCATCGTGGGTTCGCGCGCGGTTGCCGGCCGCAAGAGCGCCGGCGAGAACGAGGACGGAGGCTATCAGGGCGACCGCGGCAGCGGCGCGAATGGCGGTGGCAAGCTGACCGACAAGGCGGTTGACGACGTCGAGCGCATCCTTCACGCGCACACTGGTGATCGTCGGATAGGCGTTGGTGACAGCGCGCAATATGCGGCCTTCATCGGCGGCGGAAGCGGAAGGGTCGGCAAGTGTTGCCAGCCACGCATGCGGTGCGCCGCGGAAGGTGTTTGGTGAAAACACCATGACGAAATTGATCGAAAGCGATTCCCATTCGACATTGCGCAGATTGGCAATCCTGGCCGTTATGCTGCGTCCGAGTACGTTGACGGTGACCGTGTCGCCGATCTTGAGGCCCAGATCCCCCGCCTCTTTCGCTGCGAAGGAGACCAGCGGCTCGCCGCTATAATCCGGCCCCCACCATGTTCCCTCCGTCAGTGTCGCGTTTTCAGGCATTTCCTGGGAATAGGTGATGCCCCGGTCACCGCGCAGCACCCAGCGTCCGGAAGATGGCACGTCCATTTTTGTCACGTCCTCGCCGTTAAGCGCCAGAATGCGGCCGCGCAGCATCGGTACTTCGGTCAGGGCTCCGTCCGGTGCTTCCCGCTTCACAAGATCGCGGAAGCCCTGAACTTCGCTGCCCTGAATATCCACGAAGAAGAAATTCGGTGCCTTTTCCGGCAGGCTGTCCGTCAGTTCGCGACGCAGATTGCCGTCGATCAGCGTGAGCGTTACGAGGAGCGTCAGCCCGAGGCCAAGGGAAAGAACGACCGAGGGGGTGAGTGCGCCAGGCCGGTGAATATTGCCGATCGCCAGCCTCAGCGCCGCCGAATGAACGCGCGGGCTGCGCTTGGCGATGGCCTTTACGCCCGCAGCCACCAGTCGCAGCACCACGAAGGCAAAAGCGATGGCCGCAAGGAAGATCGAGGCGATGAAGCGGTCTTCCGCCGAAAAGATGGCGAGGGCGGCAAGCGCCGCCAGCAGCAGGCCGGTTGCTGCAAGATAGGGCCAGGATGGCCAGCTTCCTTCTTCGAAGCCCTGTTCGCGGAAAAGCGCGGTTGCCGGAACCTCACGCGCCTGACCAAGGGGAACGATGGCGAAGGCGAACGTGGTCAGGAGGCCGAACAGGGCGGCGAGACCGAGAGCGCCGGGGTAAAAGGCGAGCTCTTCCGGTACAGGCAATACGCCTTCCAGAAACCGCATGGCGATGAGTGGCGCGACGGCGCCGACCACAAGGCCGATGACGATGCCGACGGCGGCAATGAAGGCGATCTGGAAGAGATAGGTCATGGTGACCACGGAGGCCGGTGCGCCCAGGCATTTCAGCGAGGCGATCGTGGTGCGTTTGGAATCCAGAAACGCGCGGACGGCATTGGCGACGCCGACACCGCCGACGATGAGGGCGGTGAGGCCTACCAGCGTCAGGAATTGCGAGAAGCGGTTGACGTTTTCGGTGAGCGAAGGTGCCGCCCGGTCGCTGGTGCGGATGGACCAGCCGGCATCGGGAAAGGCCTTGTTGGCCGCGTCGTTCATCGTCGCCCGCGTCGAAGGATCGTTCAGCCTGATCTTGTAGGCGTGTTCGACCAGACTTCCGGTCTGAATGAGGCCGGAGGCAAAAAGGGCATCGCGACTGACCATCAGCCTTGGCGCAAAGCCGAAGCCGTCAGACAGCGCATCCGGTTCGTCGACCACGGTGCCTGTCAGTTTCAGCTTCACATTGCCGAGCAGGATTTCATCGCCGATCTTAATGCCGAGCCGTTCCAGCAGAAGCGGTGCGGCGATGGCGCCGTAGGTATCGCCGGCGCCAGCCAGAAGCTCGCTTAACGGCCGGTCGGGTTCGGCGACAAAGGCGCCAAAGAGCGGATAAGAGCCGTCTACGGCTTTCACCTCAGTCAACGTCTGTTCGGAGCCGTCGGCAAGGCGCGCCATGGAGCGCAGCCCGGTGGAAACCGCGACGGTGCCTAGCTCATCGAGATAGGACCGTTCTTCCTGCGTTGCTTCCCTGTTGCGCAGTTCAAAACGTACGTCACCTGCCAGTATGGACTGACCTTCCGTGGCAATGGCGCTGGTGACCGCCCGCGAGACGGAATTGACGGCGGCGATTGCGCCGGTTCCAAGCGCGATACAGGCAAGGAAAATGTAAAAACCTCGAAGGCCGCCGCGAATTTCGCGCCGTGCGAGCCTCGCTGCGTTTCTGATATTGGCAAAAGACGGGAGAATGGGTCCGGTCATGCGGATACCGCCCGCGCCATCTGGGAGGTGGCGCTGTCACCTTCTATCTCGCCGGAGCGCACCTTGATCTGCCGTGAGCAACGGGCGGCAAGCGACGGATCATGGGTGACGAGGATCATCGTCATGCCGCGCTCGGCCTGTTTGGCAAAAAGAAGATCGGCAATCTGCCTGCCGGTATCGGTATCCAGATTGCCCGTCGGTTCGTCAGCAATCAGTACGGCCGGTGAAGGGGCAAGTGCACGGGCGATGGCGACACGCTGCTGTTCGCCGCCCGATAACTGGCCGGGATAGTGGTTGAGACGTTCCCCGAGGCCGACGGCGACGAGCTCGCGTCTGGCGATCTCGAAGGGGTTCGGGGTGTTTGCCAGTTCGAGTGGAACGGCGACATTTTCCAGCGCTGTCATGTTGGCGATGAGGTGGAAGGACTGGAAAACAATGCCGATATTCCGGCCGCGGAAATCCGCGAGTGCATCCTCGCCGAGCTTGTGCAGTTTCGTATCGGCGATGATGATTTCACCGCTATCGAGCCTCTCAAGACCGGCAAGCACCATCAGAAGCGTCGACTTTCCCGATCCGGAAGGGCCGACGATACCAACCGCCTCGCTCTGTCCAATTGAAAGATCGATGTTCTTGAGAACGTGAACGGAGGCGGCGGCATTGCCGAGCGTGAGGTCGGCTTTCTTCAGCTCTATGATGCTTTTCGTCACAATTCTCGTTCCTATATAGAGTGATGAAAACGGTCTGGCGGTCGATGCGGTCAGTATTTCAGACAATGGAAACCAAGTTAGGAAAGCCGTGATGAGATTTAAAGCTGCCCTGTTTCACTTCATCGTCATTTTCGCCACCGCCTTTTCCGCCACTGTTGTCACGGCTCAGGAGCGGACATTGCAACTGGTCGGCCTCGGCGACAGCCTGATGGCTGGCTATCAGCTGCCCCCCACCGACAGCTACACTGCACAGCTTGAGGCTGCATTAAAGAGCAAGGGCGTCAATGTCGCCATCGCCAATGCCGGTGTGTCCGGCGATACCTCCTCCGGTGGTCTGGCACGGGCGGAATGGTCGGTTCCCGATGGTACTGATGGGGTCATTCTGGAACTTGGCGCCAATGACGCCCTGCGCGGAATCCCCCCGGAACAGACCGAAAAGAACCTCGACGCCATCATTTCCGGTTTTCAGAAGCGCAACATAGCCGTGTTGCTGGTCGGCATTATGGCGCCGCCGAATATGGGCGATGACTATGCAAGGCGCTTCAATCCGATCTTTCCGAAGCTTGCCGAAAAATACAACCTGCCGCTTTATCCCTTCTTTCTGGATGGCGTCGTGACGGATGATGCGCTGAAGCTGGATGACAAGATGCACCCTAATACCAGGGGTGTGGCGATGATGGTTGAAAAATCTTTGCCGGCTGTTGAAAGCTTCATCAAGACAATCGGTGCGCAAAAAAAATAAGCACTTGCGCCCATCTGCATTGCGTGATTCGCTATGCTTGTTCTGCCAAGAGATTCGGGGAGCTCGCCATGCCGAGACTGTTTACCGCCCTCGAAATTCCGCGCAATGCGGCTATGAGCCTCTCATTGTTGCGCGGTGGTCTGCCGGGAGCCCGGTGGATCGATGTGGAGAATTATCACATAACCCTGCGTTTTATCGGTGACATCGACGGGCGGACCGCCGATGAGGTCGTGGACAGGCTGGACCGGATCGAAAGGCCGGAATTCCAGCTCAATCTCACCGGTATGGGGTCCTTCGGTTCCAAGAAACCGCATTCCATCTGGGCCGGGGTTTCTCCCTCTCCGGAAATGCATGCGCTGCAGGCGGAGGTCGAAAGAATCTGCCAGAGGATCGGTCTCCCGCCCGATCCGCGCAAGTTCATGCCGCATGTCACGCTGGCGCGGCTGCGCTCCTCGCGGCTGGACGATGTCGTTCATTATCTTTCCGGACGCGGCAACTTCCGCACCTCGCCCTTCACGGTCGGCCGTTTTGTGCTGATGTCGTCGAAGGAATCGGTGGGCGGCGGGCCCTATATCGTTGAAGAGGCGTTCCCGCTTCACGAGGCCCGGTCGAGCTCCATCTTTTCGAGCAACGATCTGCATCCTGCCAAGAGCATGTTGTAGACGCCAAGGAACCCGTCCTCGGCTCCGTAATAGGGATCGGGGACGTTCTCACGACGGCCAACGGCATAGTCCATGAAGAGATGGATTTTGTGCCGGTGTTCTTCCGGGCTCGATTGCAGCAGGTTCGCCAGATTGTTTTCGTCCATGGCGAATATCAGGTCGAAGGTTTTGAAATCCGTCCGGGTGACCTGCCTTGCCCGTTGCCGGGAAATATCGATGCCGTGCCGCTGCGCAATGGCGATGGACCGGGGATCGGGCGCATCACCCGCGTGCCAGCCGCCGGTGCCGGCAGAACCGATGCTGAGATGATTGGACATGGCCGCGTCCTCGGCAAGATTTCTCAAAACGCCTTCGGCAAGTGGTGAACGGCAGATATTGCCCATGCAGACAAAAAGAATAGCTGTATGTTTCATGGAATATGCGTCGATCCCGTCGTTGAAGCGTTAAAGGGTCTCAAGCGGAGGCAAGTTCATGAAATATCCCAGACTCGAGCCGGACGCCATCCGGCAGGCCCTGTCGAAACTCGAGGGCTGGTCCCTGCGAGAAGACGGGGCGGCTATCGTCCGTTCCTTCAAGTTTTCGAGTTTTGCAGAGGCTTTTGGTTTCATGGCCGAATCCGCACTTGTTGCGGAAAGGCTCAATCATCACCCCGAATGGTCCAATGTCTATTCGCGCGTCAAGGTTTGCCTCACCACCCATGATTCTCAGGGTGTGACGGAGCGGGATTTTCTTCTGGCCGAAGGCATGCAGAAGGCGGCCGCGGGCCGAAGCAATTGAACCGCGGACCTTAAATCCCATATAATAGCCGTGACCGGAGGACCGTCGATCATGGATGATGTGAAAATCGGTGAAATTCTTCTGCCGGGTGAAACCGACAGGCAGCAGGAGCGTGAGAATGCGGTGCGGGCGAAATTCTGGCCCAAGCTGAAGCGTGTGATGTCAAAAGTGCCCTTCGCACGCGATGCGGCGGCCGCCTATTATTGCGCGATCGACCGTGACACGCCGCTGCGCGCAAAGGGTATCATCCTGGCGGCGCTCGCCTATTTCATCATGCCGATGGATGCCGTGCCTGACGTGCTGGCCGTCATCGGTTTTACCGATGATATTGCCGTCATCACGGCAGCGCTTGCCATGATCCGTGCTCATATCAAGATGGAGCACTACGAGGCGGCTGACGCCATGCTGAAGCGACAGCAGGAAGCCGGGTAACGTCTCTGTGATGTGTCCGTCCGGCAGAGCCCGGCGGGTGACAAATTCTTGCCTGAATTTATGTGTCTTACACACGAGGGAAGGGCGTGCCACGCCGTTCTCCTCAGGGCGTCGGGAAGTCGCCAATCTGTAACACCGCAAGACGTTTCCGGCATTTTATGCGTGTTGTTGACGGTTTGGTAACCGCTTTCCGACCACAATGAGAAAAGACGATCCGCACCTGAACGTGGCCGATCCAGAAACTGGGCTCGCCGCTGCTTCGGGCCAATGGAAGACAATAACCCGGCAGGAAATTCTATGTTTGTAAGAAGTGTAGCAACCGCAGCGGCCATTTTGCTGACCAGCGTCGGCGTAGCATCTGCACAGTCGCCCACGCGCATCCAGCAGTTCAATGCATGGGGTGCCTATTCGTACAAATCGGGCAACAGCACCGTCTGCTACGTTCTTTCCATTCCGACCGCCAAGGAACCGGCGAGCGTCGATCACGGCGATATTTTCTTCATCGTGTCGCAGCGCCCCGGCCAGAACATCTCCTACGAGCCGCAGGCCATGGTGGGTTATCCGCTGAAGCAGGGCTCGAAGGTCAATGTGACGATCGACAACAAGAACTTCGTCATGTTCACCAAGGACAAGGCTGCCTGGGTTGAGAACGCCGCTGAAGAACCGGCTCTCGTTGCTGCCATGAAGGGCGGCAAGTCGATGACCGTCAAGGCAGTCTCAGGCCGCGGCACCGCGACATCCTATTCCTATTCGCTTTCGGGTATTTCGGCAGCTCTCAAGCAAATCGAGAGCTGCAAGTAATCCTGGCGCTTCATCGCATCTGAAAATGGCCGGTCATTGACCGGCCATTTGCGTTTTTGCCAGTTTGATGCTAAAGGCGCGGCAACATTGACAGGCGGATGCGCGAAAAGTGCTCCGCCTTTGATTTTCTCGACATGCAGACGATTTTCCGCCTATCCGACAGGTCGGTCGTGCGATGCATGGAATGATGGGATAGCGTGATGTCCGTAATGCAAGCCCCTGCCGGCCTGGCAGTCAAAACCCCGCTGATCGCCAATAGCGATCTCATGTCCGGCAAGCCGTCGCTGATCGGCCTGACGCGTGAGGAAATGGGCGAGGCGCTGGCCGAGATCGGCGTGCCGCAGAAGCAGGTGAAGATGCGCGTCAGCCAGTTGTGGAACTGGCTTTATGTGCGCGGCGTCTCCGATTTCGACAATATGACCAATGTCGCCAAGGAGCTTCGCGAGAAGCTGAAGGCTGCCTTCACCATTGCCCGCCCGGAAATCGTCGAGGAGCAGATCTCCAATGACGGCACCCGCAAATGGCTGATGCGCTTTCCGCCGCGTGGTGCGGGACGTCCTGTCGAGATCGAGACGGTCTATATTCCCGAAGAAGGGCGCGGCACGCTGTGCATCTCGAGCCAGGTCGGCTGTTCGCTGACCTGTTCCTTCTGTCACACCGGTACGCAGCGCCTGGTGCGCAACCTGACGGCTGAGGAAATTCTCGCCCAGCTGCTGCTGGCTCGTGATCGGCTTGGCGATTTTCCCGATGGTTCGACGCCGGTCGGCGCCTATGTGCCGAGCGAGGGACGCAAGGTGTCCAACATCGTGATGATGGGCATGGGCGAGCCGCTCTATAATTTCGAGCATGTGAAGACCGCGCTCCTGATTGCGACCGATGGCGATGGCCTGTCGCTCTCCAAGCGCCGCGTCACGCTCTCCACCTCCGGCGTCGTGCCGGAAATTTTCCGCACCGGCGATGAGATCGGCGTCATGCTGGCGATTTCGCTGCATGCTGTGCGCGATGACCTGCGCGACATGCTGGTGCCGATCAACAAGAAATATCCGCTGAAGGAGCTGATCGAGGCCTGCCGCAATTATCCGGGTCTCTCCAACGCCCGCCGCATCACCTTCGAATATGTGATGCTGAAGGATGTGAACGACAGCCTGGAAGACGCCAAGATGCTGGTGCAGCTTCTGAAGGGCGTTCCGGCCAAGATCAACCTCATTCCGTTCAATCCATGGCCAGGTACGAATTACCAGTGCTCAGAATGGGCGCAGATCGAGAAGTTTGCCGATTTCATCAATCAGGCGGGTTATGCCTCGCCCATCCGCACGCCGCGCGGCCGCGATATCCTTGCCGCCTGCGGTCAGCTGAAGTCGGAATCCGAACGCATGCGCAAGACCGAAAGGCTGGCTTTCGAGGCGATGATGATCGCAAACCACGGCGCGGATGACTGAATCAGCCGCAATTGCGCCATAAAGCTTGATTTGCTGCGGTTCTCTGATTGATTTCAGACTGTCTTGTTCCTAAGAAGACGAAAACAGGGAACCAACAGGAGGATATCCATGCGCGCATTCATTCTGGCTCTCGCTGCTGCGAGCGCCATCGTTCTGCCGGCCAAGGCTGAAAACGTCACCGTCGCCGTCACCGCCATCGTCGAACATCCGGCGCTTGATGCCGCCCGCGATGGTGTGAAGGCCGCCCTTGCCGAAGCCGGTTACAAGGAAGGCGAGAACCTCAAGTTCCTGTACGAGTCCGCGCAGGGCAACCCCGGTACCGCAGCGCAGATCGCGCGCCAGTTCGTGGGCGACGCCCCCAATGTCATCGTGCCGATCTCCACGCCGTCCGCCCAGGCCGTCGTTGCCGCCACGCGCGACATTCCGGTCGTCTTCACCGCGGTTTCCGATCCGGTCGGCGCGCAGCTCATCAAGAGCATGGAAAAGCCCGGCCGCAACGTGACCGGCCTTTCCGACATGCTGCCGGTTGGCGAACATCTGGCGCTCATCAAGGAAATCTCGCCGAACGCCAAGTCCATCGGTTTCATCTACAACTCGGCCGAAGCCAACTCCGCCTCAACGCTCGCTTTGCTGAAGGCCGAAGCTGAAAAGGCCGGCCTCAAGATCGTCGAATCCGTCGCCACCAAGTCCGCCGAAGTGCAGGGCGCAACGCGCGCGCTGGTCGGCAAGGCCGACGTGATCTATGTTCCGACCGACAACACCATCGTTTCCGCTTTCGAGGCGGCAGCCGGCGTTGCTTCCGAAGCCAAGATCCCGCTCTACGCCGCCGATACGGATTCCGTCGCCCGCGGTGCGGTTGCTGCCCTCGGCTTCAACTATTTCGATGTCGGCAAGCAGACAGGCGCAGTCGTCGTCCGCATCCTCAAGGGTGAAAAGCCGGGCGACATTCCGGCAACCGTTGCTGTCGGCACAGATCTGGTGATCAACAAGAAGGCCGCTGAAAAAGCCGGCGTCACCTTCCCCGAAAGCGTTACGAAGCGCGCCACCAAGGTCATCGACTGAACCGAAACCAGACTGAATTGCGGGCGGCGGCATTTCGCCGCCCGTTTTACGTGGCACGAGACGGTGCCCGTATCCGCCTGATGGCGGCAATAACAAGGACATTACCGTGAGCCAAATCGCCTTCTGGGGTGCCGTGGAGCTGGGACTGGTCTTCGCTTTCGTGGCGATCGGCGTCTACCTCGCTTTCCGCGTGCTTGATTTTCCTGACCTGACCGTAGACGGTTCTTTTCCGCTTGGCGCCGCTGTGGCTGCCGTGCTGATTATCGCCGGTCTGAATGCCTGGGTCGCGACGGCGATTGCAATGGTTGCCGGTGCTGCCGCCGGGATCGTGACCGCAACGCTTAACGTCCGTTTCAAGATTCTCAACCTGCTTGCCTCGATCCTGACGATGATCGCCCTGTTTTCCGTCAATCTGCGGGTGATGGGAAAGCCGAATGTGGCGCTGCTCAATCAGGACACGATGATCTCACCGTTTTACGGCCTCGGCCTGTCGGAATATCTGGTGCGGCCGCTCTTCGTCGGCGCGCTGGTGCTGATCGCGGTCATTCTCGTCTGGCGTTTTCTTGAGAGCGATGCCGGGCTTGCCATGCGGGCCACCGGTGCAAATGCCCGGATGGCGCGGGCTCAGGGTGTGAAGACCGGTAACCAGATCTATCTCGGCATGGCTCTTTCGAATGCGCTGGTCGCCCTTGGCGGCGCACTCTTTGCGCAGACCAACGGTTTTGCCGATGTGACCTCGGGTGTCGGCACCATCGTTGTCGGGCTTGCCGCCGTCATCATCGGCGAGACGCTGTTCGGTGCGCGCGGCATTCTGATTGCCCTTATCGGCTGCGTCTTCGGCTCCATCGCCTATCGTCTCGCCATCCAGCTCGCTTTGTCGAGCGATGTGCTGGGTCTCAAGGCGTCCGATCTCAATTTCGTAACGGCGGTATTGGTGGCCATCGCGTTGATCTTGCCCCGACTGCGCCGTGGGGGAGCAACATCGTGATTTCCCTTTCCGATATCCAGGTCGTTTTCGGGCGCGGCACGCCGCTGCAGAAGCAGGCGTTGTCCAAGATCGACCTCACCATCGAGGATGGTTCCTTCGTCACCGTCATTGGCTCCAACGGCGCAGGTAAATCAACCTTGCTCGGTGTATTGGCCGGCGATGTCCTGCCGACGGCGGGCAAGGTTGTGATCGGCGGCGCCGATGTTACCCGCAAGTCGACCGCCAGCCGGGCGGGACGGGTGGCGCGCGTATTTCAGGACCCGCTGGCGGGCAGCTGTGGTGCGCTTACTATCGAGGAAAATCTGGCGCTCGCGGCATCGCGTGGTGAACGCCGCGGCCTTCTGCCGGCGCTCGGGCGCGGCCGGCGGGATTTTTTCAAGGAGCGTATCGCCTCGCTCAATCTTGGCTTGGAAAACCGCCTTAAGGACCGCATGGATCTTCTGTCGGGCGGCCAGAGGCAGGCCGTCTCGCTTGTCATGGCGACGCTATCCGGTTCGGACGTGTTGCTGCTCGATGAACACACCGCCGCACTTGATCCCGGCATGGCCGAATTCGTGATGGAGCTGACCCGCAAAGTGGTGTCGGAGCGCAAGCTGACGACGCTAATGGTCACCCACTCGATGCGTCAGGCGCTGGATTATGGCACCCGCACGATCATGCTGCATGCCGGTGAAATCGTGCTCGACGTCTCCGGCGACAGCCGTAAGGATCTCGAGGTCGAAGACCTGATCGACATGTTCCGCAAGATACGCGGCCAGAAGCTTGATGATGACGAGTTACTCATCGGCTGATTGCAAAAAAAGGCGCCTTCCGGCGCCTTTTTATTTACCCTCAGCGCGTTTGCGTGAAGAAAATCTTGACCGCGAAAAGCGAGAAGACGCCGGCGATCGTGTAATCCAGCCCGCGCAGAACCTTCCGGTTGCGTTGCAGCCAGGCGGAGAGAACATCGGCGGCGACAACGATGGCGATGCCGATCGGCAGCGCAACGATGATCGACCAGATGCCGAGGAAGATCAGCTTGCCGGTCACATGCGGATCGGAGGCGCTGACGAATTGCGGCAGGAAGGTCATGAAAAAGATGATGACCTTGGGGTTGAGCAGATTAACCCAGATGCCGTTCAGCAAGGCCGATTTCAGGGAGGCCTGCGCTTTTTCGCCGCCACTTTTCACCATCACGAAATCCGAGCCCTTGCGGATCGCCTGGATGGCGAGCCAGACCAGATAGGCGGCGCCGCCTGTTTTCAGGATCATGAAGGCGGTTGGCGAGGCGACGATGAGGGCGGCAACGCCGAAGGCGACCAGCATCGTGTGCACGGTGATGCCGATATTGGTTCCCACCAGCGTCATGAAGCCCGCCGCCCGGCCTTCGCGCAGGGAGCGGCTGATCCAGAGCGTCATATCAGGACCCGGCGTCACCGCCAGAAGCAGAATGGCAATGGTGAAGGCGATCAGTGTTGGCAGGCTTGGAACGAAATCCATCACGGCACCCGTAAATTCTGGAGATTGCCGTTGCTTAACGCGGTTTCGTGTTTCTGCCAAGTTTTTGAGCGATGACGCGCCTGCGGGAGAGAGGAGCCGCCGCACCCTTCCAGGCGCGGCGGCTGAAAGTTCAGTTTTTCAAAAAGCTGGTGAAGGCGGCGGAATATTCCGTGTGCCAGCGCGACAGCGGCGGGCGGTTCTGGACGATATCATAGGCCGCCCAGAGAATGCGCTTTTCATCCGTCGGGCGGTCCACCTCGCCGTCCGGGCAGAGAATGTAGAAATCGCCTCGGCCAATGCTTTCGATCATGAAATCGACGGTCTTTTCACCGGTCCATGCGCCTTCAGGCTTTTCCGTCCTGCCATGGGCCGTAAGGCCGGTGAAGACGAAACCGGGGATGAGGAGATGGGCGGAAACCGCGCCGTCTGGCACATTGCGCAACTCGTGCTGAAGCGCTTCCGTGAAGGTTTTGACGCCCGACTTCGAGACATTGTAGGCCGGATCACCGGGAGGCGTGGTGATACCCTGTTTCGAGCCGGTATTGATGATGAGCGCCGGCTCGCCATGGGCGATCATGCCCTGGCCGAAGACGCGGCTGCCGTTCACGACGCCCATCAGATTGACACCGATAATCTTTTCCCAGTTGGACTGCGGTCCGAAGATGGCGCTTCCTGGCTGGATGCCGGCATTGTTCATGAGAACGTGGACACGCCCGAAACGCTGGATAACGGCGCGTTCGAGCGCCTCCAGCTCATCGAGTTTCGAGATGTCGGTCGGGATGGCGACGATCTGCGCTTCACCGTCCTTGGCGACGGTCAGAATATCCGCATGGGCTGCGGCGAGCTTTTCGCCATCGAGATCGACGAGCACGACGCTCATGCCGAAACCGGCGAATTTGCGGGCGGCGGCAAGTCCGATGCCGGATGCCGCACCCGTGATGACAGCGACATTATCTTCCTTGAATGCGGGGTGGATGGTCGTCATAGGTTTCTCCTTCGCGTCGTTTCTGCTGTTCCCAGCGGTTTGCAACGTTGCCTGAACCTGAGTGGCTTCATTCACGGTCTTCAAGTTGATCGCGCCGCTTTATGATAAAGCGCGAATTTTCTAAATGCATGTGACAATTGCTTCGTTCCCATCGGCGCGCCGGTCATCACTGGCCGTCATCTGCGCTCATCAATTGTTTTGTCGCTTATCTCACGGAAAAGCGCTTCACACATTTCGGGTTGCACTGTAAAAGTGCCGAAATCCCGAGGAAATGGCGGTGTCCTGATGCCGTCATCATGCAGATGGACATCACTATGGCACTCCCGAAAGACGTTAAGAAAGTCGTTCTCGCCTATTCCGGCGGCCTCGACACCTCGATCATCCTGAAATGGCTTCAGACGGAACTCGGCGCTGAAGTCGTGACCTTCACTGCCGATCTCGGCCAGGGCGAAGAGCTCGAGCCGGCGCGCAAGAAGGCCGAGATGCTGGGCATCAAGGAAATCTTCGTTGAGGACGTCCGCGAAGAGTTCGTGCGTGATTTCGTGTTCCCGATGTTCCGCGCCAACGCCGTCTACGAAGGCGTCTATCTGCTCGGCACTTCGATTGCCCGTCCGCTGATTTCCAAGCATCTGATCGAAATTGCCAAGAAGACCGGCGCCGACGCCATTGCCCATGGCGCCACCGGCAAGGGCAACGACCAGGTTCGTTTCGAGCTTTCGGCCTATGCGCTGAACCCTGACATCAAGATCATCGCGCCCTGGCGTGACTGGACGTTCAAGAGCCGTACCGACCTCCTGAACTTCGCCGAACAGCACCAGATCCCGGTCGCCAAGGACAAGAAGGGCGAAGCGCCTTTCTCCGTCGACGCCAACCTCCTGCATTCCTCTTCCGAGGGCAAGGTTCTGGAAGACCCGGCGCAGGAAGCACCTGAATATGTGCATATGCGCACCATTTCTCCGGAAGCGGCTCCTGACAAGGCAACCGTCATCAAGGTCGGTTTCCGCAAGGGCGATGCCTGCTCCATCAACGGCGTTGAAATGTCGCCGGCGACGCTTCTCGCAACGCTTAACAATTACGGCCGTGAAAACGGAATCGGCCGCCTCGATCTGGTTGAGAACCGTTTCGTCGGCATGAAGTCGCGCGGCGTTTATGAGACGCCCGGCGGCACCATCCTGCTGGCTGCACACCGCGCCATCGAATCCATCACGCTCGACCGGGGCGCGGCCCACCTCAAGGACGAGCTGATGCCGCGTTACGCCGAGCTGATCTATTACGGCTTCTGGTTCTCGCCGGAGCGCGAAATGCTGCAGGCCCTGATCGACAAGAGCCAGGAACATGTGGAAGGCGAAGTGACGCTGAAGCTCTACAAGGGCAATGTCATGGTAACCGGCCGCGAGAGCGCCAAGTCGCTTTATTCCGACGCGCTGGTGACCTTCGAGGACGACCACGGCGCTTACGATCAGAAGGATGCAGCGGGCTTCATCAAGCTCAATGCGCTGCGCCTGCGCACACTGGCCAAGCGTAACCTCAGCAAATAATTCTGCTGGAATGGAAATAATGAAACCCGCGGGCGGTGACGCCGGCGGGTTTTTTTATGTCTCTCTTCTGGAAACGATGCGGAAGCCGATATAGCTGGCAACGGCCGTGAACTCCATCACCGGAATGATGATGCCGAAGCCGGTGAGTGGTGAACCGATAAGCGAGGCTGCAGTACCGCCCGCAAAACCAGATCCCATCTGAATGAAGCCCATCATTGCCGATGCCGAGCCGGCAATATGCGGAAAAGGGGCAAGGGCTGCCGTTACCATTGAAGGCGTCAGCAAAGCGATGCCGACCGTCGCGACCGCCACGGGTCCCATGATCGAGAGAAAGGATGGCGGTATCAGGAACACTGACAGCAGAATGAGAAGGCCGCCTGTCGCCGAAAAACAGAGGCCGAGGACGACCGAACGACGGTCACCCAGCCGCGGTGCGATGTAACGCAGGGCAATGGAGCCGAAGAAATAAGCACCAGTCTGCATCAGCATGCCAACACCGAAAGCGGTGGGTGTCATGCCGACCTCGTTGATGAGGATGAAGGTCAGCATGGTGGCCTGCGCATAAAGCGCGCCGATGGACCCGCCAAGCACCAGTGCGGCCAGAAGAAAACGCGGCGCGCTCAGCAAGGTCTGATAGGCCGACAAAAGGCGACGTGGGCGGATCAGGCTCTTGTCCGGGATCGTCGTCTCGCGCAGAAAAACCACGACGGAGAAGATGGCCAGAGCCCCGAGGCCGGCCATGAGGAAAAATACCGATTGCCAGCCAAAAGCCGCAAGTGAAAGCCCGCCGATTGTCGGGCCCATGGCGGGGCCAACAGCCAGCATGATACCGATGAGGTTCATGATGCTGGAAGCATCGGCGCCGGTGAACTGGTCGCGCACCACGGCGCGCGCCACTGTCATCCCGACGGAGGCCCCGATGCCCTGGATAAGCCGGGCAAAGAGCAGCACTTCGATTGTCGGTGCGAAAATGGCAAGCAATCCGCCGCCCAGAAAGATGGACAGGAAAACGAGGCTTGCCTTGCGCCGCCCGAAGGCGTCGGAGGCTGGGCCGGCGAGCAGTTGCGCGATCGCGAAACCCGCAAAATAAAGCGAGAGGCTGAGTTTTATGGCGGACTCTGTCGTGGCGAAAACCCGCGTCAGCTCCGGCATGGCCGGTGTATAGATGGCCATGGAAATTGGCGCCAGCGCCGTCAGCAGCGCACCGAGCATGGCCGTGCGCTTTCTGGACATGATCGTTTCTGGTGACATTGCGGTCAGCAGCTCGGGCCGGGCTGTTCCGGTTGGAGATTGTTGCGAAGCGTCTGCAGGAAGCTGCGGAAAAGCGCGACCTCTTCCTCGTTCAGGCCCTGCGTGGCGTGACGGACGAGTTCATCGATTTCCTGTCGCACGGCTTCCAGCATCTCGGTGGAGTTCTTCGTCAGTACGATGCGCTTGGAACGCCTGTCCTGCGGGTCCTGCTGGCGCTCAATGAGATCGAGGGACTGCAGCTTGTCGAGATAGGCGCAGATCGTCATCGGCTCGATGCCTAGCCGGGCGGCGATATCCGACTGCTTGCTGCCATCAACGACGGCAACCGTCAGCAATGCGCGGGCTTCGCCGGGGGTAAGACCCAGTCCAGCTTCAGAAATTCGGCGCTCAAACGCACTGTTCAGCAGGCGTGCGCTGCTGTTCAGCAAGAATGCCAATGAATCTTTTTCGCGTTTCGTGCCCATGTCTCGCCTTTTCGTAAGTCAGCCTTACTAAATTCCGGGCGATAATCAATGGTACACAAATCATATTGTCGAAAATCGAGTAAAGTATGCGTCAGTTCGGTTGTCGGACGGCCCGCAATATAGTCGCCGATTGTTACGCTGAAGCAAAAAAGATCGGACTTCCCCGTTTTTTTCACGCGGCCTGTCATCTCCGCCGGGCATATTGAATTGGCGGTGGAGGCGTGCCCATATGGGCTTAAACCGGAATTGTACACAAGGAAGACGAAATGCCATCCAAGACGACGCTTTATCCCGCCCTCGTGACCTGGGACGGTCACAACGGTTTGCCCAAATTTGATGCGGTCAAGGATGAGGATTTCGCTCCGGCTTTCGAGGCAGCGCTTCTCTCCCATGAACAGGAAATCGATGCAATTGCCGGCAATTCGCAGGCGCCGAGTTTCGAAAACACCGTAACCGCGCTTGAAATCGCCGGCGATGAGCTTTCGCGCATTTCGGCGCTGTTCTGGAACAGGGCAGGCGCCAATACCAATGGCGTGATCCAGGCGCTGGAGCGGGAGATTGCGCCGAAAATGTCGCGGCACTATTCGAAGATCGGCATGAACGAAGCGCTGTTCAAGCGCATCGACACATTGTGGGAAAAGCGCGAGACGCTTGGGCTGACGGGCGAAGAAAGCCGTGTTCTCGAGCGACACTGGAAGGGTTTCGTACGCTCCGGCGCGAAGTTGCCGAAAGACCGGCAGGAACGGCTGGCGGCGATCAATGAGGAGCTTGCCGGTCTCGGTGCCAAATTCGGGCAGAATGTGCTGGCGGATGAAAAGAACTGGAAGCTCCTGCTTTCCACCGAAGAGGAACTTGCCGGCATTCCCGGCTTTCTGCGCGACGCCATGGCGGGTGCGGCCCGCGAGCATGGCGAGGACGGCAAATTTGCCGTTACCCTTTCCCGTTCCATCATCGAGCCTTTCCTCACCTTTTCCGAACGCCGCGATCTGCGCGAGCAGGCCTTCAAGGCCTGGGTGGCGCGCGGTGAAAACGGTGGCGAGACCGACAATCGCGAGACCGTTCACCGCACGCTAGAACTGCGGGAGGAGAAGGCCAAGCTTCTCGGTTACGGGAATTTTGCCGCTTACAAGCTTGATGACACGATGGCGAAGACGCCGGATGCCGTGAACGGCCTTCTGGGTCAGGTCTGGGAAAAGGCCGTGCGCCGCGCCGGCGAGGAAGAGGCCGAACTTGCCGCCATCATCGCCGAAGAGGGCAGAAATCACGAGGTGCTGCCCTGGGACTGGCGGCACTATGCAGAAAAGTTGCGCGCACGGAAATTCAGCTTCTCCGAGACGGAATTGAAGCCCTATCTGCAGCTCGAAAAGATTATTGAGGCCTGCTTCGATGTAGCGGAGCGGCTGTTTGGGATTCGTGCCGTCGAGGTGAAGGGCGTTGCCGCCTATCATCCGGATGTGCGGGTTTTCGAGATTCGCGACGACAGGGGCGATCTGAAGGCCATGTTCCTCGGTGATTATTTCGCTCGCCCCTCCAAACGATCCGGCGCATGGATGAGTTCGTTCCAGTCGCAGCACAAGCTGCCGCTGAAGAGCGGAACGGTCGGTGAAATTCCGATCATCTACAATGTCTGCAATTTCGCGAAACCGGCTGAGGGTAAGCCCGCGCTGCTTTCGCTTGATGATGCGCGCACGCTGTTCCATGAATTTGGCCACGCGCTGCATGGCATGTTATCTGATGTGACCTATCCTTCCGTTTCCGGGACGGGGGTCTCGCGCGATTTTGTCGAATTGCCGTCGCAGCTTTACGAACACTGGCTGACGGTGCCGGAAATTCTGGAAAAATACGCGCTCCACTACGAGACCGGCGCGCCGATGCCGAAAGCGTTGCTGGACAAGGTTCTGGCCGCTCAGACTTTCAATGCCGGTTTCAGCACGGTGGAGTTCACGTCTTCGGCTATCGTCGACATGGCGTTCCACACCCGGGACAGCGTGAGCGATCCCATGGTCGTACAAGGCGAGGTGCTCTCTGCCCTCAAGATGCCGAAGTCCATCGTCATGCGGCATGCGACGCCGCATTTCCAGCACGTCTTCTCGGGCGATGGCTATTCCGCCGGCTATTATTCCTACATGTGGTCGGAAGTGCTGGATGCCGATGCGTTTTCGGCGTTTGAGGAAACCGGCAATCCCTTCGATGGCGAGATGGCGCGCAGGCTGAAGGACAATATCTATTCTGTCGGCGGTTCCATCGATCCGGAGGAGACCTATCTCGCATTTCGCGGCAAGATGCCGAGCCCGGACGCCATGCTGCTGAAGCGCGGCCTGGTGTAAGAGCACGTTATAAAAGACTGTCATATTTCTGAGCTAGAACCGGAGCGCAGGGGGCTTATGACAAGGCCCCCCCTTTCGCATTTGCAAAAAAAAGGTTATGAGCGCGCCAAACTAAATTGGCGCATCTCACGATAGTGGCGCCCAACCTCAGAGATTTTGAACAATGGCACTTCGCAACATCGCGATCATCGCGCACGTTGACCATGGAAAAACGACGCTCGTGGACGAGCTTCTGAAGCAGTCCGGCTCGTTCCGCGACAACCAGCGTGTCGCCGAGCGCGTCATGGACAGCAACGACCTCGAAAAGGAACGTGGCATCACCATTCTCGCCAAGGCGACCTCGGTGGAGTGGAAGGGTGTTCGCATCAACATCGTCGACACTCCCGGCCACGCCGACTTCGGCGGTGAAGTCGAGCGTATCCTGTCGATGGTGGATGGCGCGATCGTTCTGGTCGATAGTTCCGAAGGCCCGATGCCGCAGACGAAGTTCGTCGTCAGCAAGGCGCTGAAGGTTGGTCTTCGTCCGATCGTCGCGATCAACAAGATCGACCGTCCGGATGGCCGCCATGAAGAAGTCATCAACGAAGTTTTTGACCTCTTCGCGAACCTCGACGCTACCGATGAGCAGCTCGACTTCCCCATCCTCTACGGTTCTGGCCGTGACGGCTGGATGAACGTCAACCCGGAAGGTCCGAAGGATCAGGGTCTTGCGCCGCTGCTCGATCTGGTTCTCGAACATGTTCCGGAGCCCACGGTTGAAGAAGGTCCGTTCCGTCTGATCGGCACGATCCTTGAAGCCAACCCCTTCCTCGGCCGTATCATCACCGGCCGCATCGCCTCCGGTTCGATCAAGCCGAACCAGGCCGTGAAGGTGCTTGGCCAGGATGGCAAGACGATCGAGACCGGTCGTATTTCCAAGATTCTCGCCTTCCGCGGCATCGAGCGCACTGCGATTGACGAAGCCCATGCGGGCGACATCGTCGCCATCGCCGGTCTGTCCAAGGGCACTGTCGCCGATACCTTCTGTGACCCCTCGGTCACTGAGGCGATGACCGCACAGCCGATCGATCCGCCGACCGTCACCATGTCCTTCATCGTCAACGACAGCCCGCTCGCCGGCACCGAAGGCGACAAGGTAACGTCGCGCGTCATCCGCGACCGTTTGTTCAAGGAAGCCGAAGGCAACGTCGCGCTGAAGATCGAAGAGGCCGAAGGCAAGGATTCGTTCTTCGTTTCCGGCCGTGGCGAATTGCAGCTGGCGGTTCTGATCGAGACCATGCGTCGCGAAGGCTTCGAGCTTGCCGTTTCGCGTCCGCGCGTCGTCATGCACAAGGATGAGAACGGCACCCTGCTGGAGCCGATCGAAGAAGTCGTGATCGACGTCGATGAAGAGCATTCCGGCGTCGTCGTTCAGAAGATGTCCGAGCGCAAGGCTGAAATGGCCGAGCTTCGTCCTTCCGGCGGCAATCGCGTTCGTCTGAAGTTCTATGCCCCGACCCGCGGCCTGATCGGCTACCAGTCGGAACTTTTGACCGACACGCGCGGCACGGCGATCATGAACCGTCTGTTCCACGACTATCAGCCCTTCAAGGGCCAGATCGCCGGTCGCGTCAACGGCGTTCTGCTGTCGAACGGTTCGGGCGAGGCCGTCGCCTACGCCATGTTCAACCTGGAAGATCGCGGCCCGATGATCATCGAGCCGGGTGAAAAGGTCTATGCGGGCATGATCATCGGCATTCACACGCGCGATAACGATCTCGAAGTGAACGTGCTGAAGGGCAAGCAGCTGACCAACATCCGCGCCGCCGGCAAGGATGAAGCCGTGAAGCTGACGCCGCCGATCCGCATGACGCTCGACCGCGCTCTTTCCTGGATCCAGGAAGACGAGCTGATGGAAGTGACGCCGAAGTCCATCCGCCTGCGCAAGATGTTCCTGGACGCCAACGACCGCAAGCGTTTCGAAAAGGCAAAGCTCGCTGTCTGATTGGCTCTACGCCGCGAATTTTAAAGAACCCGGCCTCGCGCCGGGTTTTTTTTATGCATTCGTTTTTATGTGTGCATGCGTCGAAAGGCGCTTTGCCAAAGGTTAAGGATGCGTTAATTTTTTCTGGTCGTCCACATGAATAGGCTGTGGGTAAGCTTGCCGGCGTTAACCTTTATGACTGGTAAGTTTCCGTGGCCGGGGCCAGAATCGCGTTATGAAAACGTTATCCATCGATGTTCGCCGTGCTGAACCGCATGATGCGCGCGCCATCTCAGAGGCGCACCGTCTGTCGTGGCAACAGGCCTATGCGGGGCTTATCCCGCACAGGCCGTTGACGCAGATGCTGGAGCGCCGTGGCGAAGTCTGGTGGAAAAAGGCGACCAAGGGCTCCGCAACCATGCTGGTGGTGGAAGTGGCCGGTGTGGTTGCCGGATATGCGACGCTGGGCTTAAGCCGGGCGCGTGGGCTGCCGCAGGACGGCGAGATTTACGAACTTTATCTGCGGCCGGAATATCAGGGTATCGGCCTCGGCTCGCTGCTGTTCACGGAAGCGCGCAGATTGCTGACCTCGCTTGGCTGTAACGGCATCGTTGTCTGGTGCCTGGAGGATAGCGACGTCGCCAATCGGTTTTTCCGCTCGCATGGCGGCCGGGATATTGCCGAAGGCGTGGAAGATTTCGACGGCAAGTCGCTTCGCAAGGTCGGTTTCGTCTGGAACTGATAGAGGAATTTCGCGCCGTTTTCATTTTGCGGCGGCGATGCTTCGTCGCGACGACCTCAAATCGCTCATTCTGCCTTATCCGCCCAAAGCCATGTTGCAATGCGGCGACTTTCCCAGTATCGAAAACCAAATCCAACCCGCCGAATGAGGGAAGCGAATGCGTATTGATGCAATTTCCATAGGCAAGAATCCGCCGGAAGACGTAAATGTTATCGTTGAAGTGCCGGTTGGCGGCCAGCCGATCAAGTACGAGATGGACAAGGACGCCGGTGCGCTGATCGTCGATCGCTTCCTCTACACGCCAATGACCTATCCGGGTAACTATGGCTTCGTGCCGCACACCCTGTCCGACGATGGCGATCCGATCGACGTTCTCATCTGCAACACCCGCCCGCTGGTTCCCGGCTGCGTGATCAACGTGCGCCCCATCGGCGTGATGATCATGGAAGATGATGGCGGCAAGGACGAGAAGATCCTCGCCGTGCCGGTTCCGAAACTGACGCGCCGTTACGACAAGGTCCACAACTACACCGACTTGCCGGAAATCACGCTGAAGCAGATCGAGCACTTCTTCGAGCACTACAAGGATCTGGAGCCCGGCAAGTGGGTGAAGATGGGCGGCTGGCAGGATGTCGATGTCGCCAAGAAGCTGATCGTCGAAGCCATCGAGCGCTACAAGGCGCAGGGCTGATAGGCCTAACCCGCCAGCTTTTTAAAGAGCTTTTCGAAATCCTCCGGGTCGGTATCGATCCGGAGGATTTTTTTGCGCGCTGTTTCGCCTGAAATGAAGGTGATGGAGGATTTGGGCAGGCCGAGTTTTTTCGCCAGCAAAACAATCAGGGCCTTGTTCGCCTTGCCGCCTTCCGGCACGGCGCTGACGCGGGCCTTCAGATGCGCGTTTCCGTCCGCATCCTGCTCAACGCCGTCAATCGCATCCCGCCCGCCATTCGGTGTGAGGCGAACGGACAGGCGGACATGATCATCGTGCTTTTTCCAGAGACTGCTCAAACGGTCATCGGATAAAGCGTGTTCCACATGAAGGAGCGGATGAAGAAGATGATCAGCAGCAGGATGATCGGCGAAATGTCGATCCCGCCGAGATTGGGCAAAATGCGGCGGATGGGGCGCAGGGCCGGTTCCGTGACATTGACCAGGAAACTCCCGATGGCGTTCACGAACTGGTTGCGGGAATTGATGACGTTGAAGGCGTAAAGCCAGGAAAAAATGGCGCTGGCGATCAGCACCCACGTATAGAGGTTCAAGGCCAGATCGATGGTCTGAAACAGGGCAAGCATCAATATCTCCGTATCTTGGTTGCAAGACATTTAGACATTGACGCGTGAACCGGCAAGTGTTGCGCCGGATCGTAATGATCTTTGGTCTGATCGGCTGCGGTCATCGCGGGATTTCAGACGAATACCGCTCACACTTTTCGCCGTCCCGCTGAAGAGGAGGGCTGGCGATTCCTGTGATATCGCTCTATTGCAGTCATCTCATATTGTCTCGCGAGCACTCAGCCGATGTCCCTCCCTTCCGCCGAAAACCGTTTCGGTGCTTTCCGGCATAGTTCCTATCGCCGTTTTTTCAGCGCCCGGTTTTTCTCGGCCTTCGCCATTCAGATCGTCAGCGTCTCCGTGGGCTGGCAGATGTATGAGGTTACCGGCAACGCCTTTTATCTCGGCCTGATCGGTCTCTTCCAGTTTCTGCCGTCTCTGCTTTTGATCCTTGTTACTGGAACGGTCGCCGACCGGCATAATCGCCGGCGTATCATGGCCATATGTCTTCTGGTCGCGGCGCTGTGTGCTGTGGCTCTTCTGGCTCTTACGCTGACACACAGCTTTTCTCCCTGGCCGGTCTTTGCCATTCTCGTTGTCTTCGGCATAGAGCGGGCCTTCATGGGGCCGGCGGTTCAGTCGCTGGCGCCCAATCTCGTGCCCGTTGAGGATTTGCCGAACGCCATCGCCTGGAATTCCTCTTCCTGGCAGATGGCGTCCATTCTGGGGCCTGTTGCCGGCGGCCTGCTTTATGGTCTCGGCGCTTCCGTCGCCTATAGCGTGGCGCTCGTACTTTTCATCGTGTCCGCAGCGCTTGCGGTGACGATCCGCAAGCCGGAACAGCGCGGCCCGGCAAAAGCCGTCACTTTGGAAACCATGCTGGCCGGCTTCAAATTCATCTCGCAGGAAAAGATCGTTCTTGGCGCCATCTCGCTCGATCTTTTCGCGGTGCTGCTGGGCGGCGCCGTCGCTCTGATGCCGATTTTCGCGAAGGAGGTGCTGACCCTCGGGCCTTGGGGCCTCGGGCTCTTGCGCGCAGCACCCGGCATCGGTGCCATCACCGTTGCGGTCATTCTGGCGTTCAGACCCATCCGCCACCGTGCCGGTCTTCTGATGTTTATCGGCGTCGGTCTCTTCGGCGTTTCCACCGTGGTGTTCGGTCTTTCGCAAACCGCATGGGTGTCCATCGCCGCGCTGGTCGTCATGGGCGCATCGGACATGGTGTCGGTTTATGTGCGCGAGACCCTGATCGCGCTCTGGACACCGGATGAGGTGCGCGGGCGTGTGAATGCGGTGAATATGGTTTTCGTTGGAGCCTCCAACGAATTGGGTGAATTCCGCGCCGGCACCATGGCCCATGCCGTGGGTGCCGTGCCAGCCGTTGTCATCGGCGGGGCAGGCACGCTTGCCGTGGCGGTCATCTGGGCGATTGGCTTTTCCAAGCTGCGCAAGATCGACAATCTGGACGCGCCACACTAACCGAGATGGGCCTCAGCGCTGTGCCTTGCCCTCAAAAACCAGATCGAGGAAATTGCTGAGCCATGCCCTGAGCGGCGTGTCGAACAACATGCGGCCTTCGAGGTGCTGGCTGCCGACCTGCGCATTCGGCATGCCGAAACGCTGCGCGCCGCGCACCACCCAGCTGTGCATCATGGCGCGGGTCAGTTCGGCGTGAAACTGCAGGCCCCAGGCATTTTTTCCATAGCGGTAGGCCTGATTGGGATAGGTCTCGCCTGAGGCCAGAAGCTCGGCTCCCCGCGGCAGCTCGAAGCCTTCGCGGTGAAAATGATAGACCATCTTGGGCCAATGCGGCATCAGAAGCCGCCCGTGTTCGGTGGCGTGAAGCGGATACCAGCCGATTTCCACCTTGCCGTCCCTGTCCGCCTCGACCTTGCCGCCCAGATGTTTGGACAGCATCTGTGCGCCGAGACAGATGCCGAGAAAGGGCTTGTTTTCCTTCAGCGGCACCTTCAGCCAGTCGATTTCGGCTTTAACATAATCATGTGGATCATTGGCGCTCATCGGGCCGCCGAAGATGATGGCGCCCGCATGTTTTTCCAGCGTTTGCGGCAGGTCGTCGCCGAGCGCGGGCCGCCTTATATCGAGGCGATAACCCTTTTCCACCAGGATCTGGCCGACGCGGCCGGGCGTGGAACGTTCCTGATGCAGGACGATGAGCAGCGAAGGTTGTTGTTCCTGTTGCCTGGAAGGGTCAAACAGCATCGTCTTCGTTTTCGCTTTCTTCAGCGGGCCCGGACCTCGTGGCGGCCTGCTGACGTTGCAGAACCCTGTCGCGCACGGAAACACCGAGCAGATCGGCGACTCGCCAGATCACATGGTCTTCCATTTCGCTTCGTTCGCCGTCAGCGTAAACAATATCCCATAATATGCCAATAAGCTCCACGCGCTGATCCTCATCAAGGTGGCGGCGGATGTCGGCGGTGAAGCGGTAATAATCGACGGCTTCCTTGCCGGCCTCCTGGCCGGCAGCAAGAAGGGCATCAAGCTTGCCACCGTCGAGATGGTAGTATTCGTGAAGAATCTGGCGCAGGCGATCACGCTCGCTTTTCGAGACGGTGCCATCCGCTTCCATCACCTGGAAACAGAGGGCGGCTACCGCCACCCTCAGATCATCAGGGCTGAAATCACCCGCCTGCGGGCCGACGAGGTTCTGAATAAACGACTGTATTTGCTGGAACATCGATAGCCTGCTGGTCAGAAGAGTTTGAGCCGGGTCTTGGGTTCGGCTTCCGCGCCTGGTTTCTTGACGCCCGGATCATCCGGGGCGCCGCCAAAAAAGGGCACGGCTTCCGCCTTGTCATCCGCCACTTCGGTTTCCACCGGCGCTTCGATTGTGACCGGCTTTTTCTCCTTCGGGGCTGAAACAGTCGGATTCACCTCGATTGGCGCGGCAGGGGCGGGTTTTGGCTCCGCACGGGTCTCGGGCGCGGCTTCGACGACGATCGTCTTCGCAACCGGTTCGGCTCTTGCGGGTGCCGCGGCAATCGCATTTTCGATCGCCAGATCTTCAACAGGGCCTTCGAGCTGGCCGAAGGGCGCTTTCCATTCGAAGGCGTCGAGACGGCCGGTGACAGGGGAGACCGGAAGCCATTTTTCCGAAACGATACCATCCGCCACCCATGCCGGGTCACGCGGCGCACGCAGCGCCTGCGCCATCCAGTAGCGCACACGGCCCTGATCGCCGGTTTCCGCTTCTTCGATGTCGGCCATCAGCAGGAAGATGCTTTCGCGCGGCTCAATGCGGGCGGCGGCTTCGGCCTTGGCCCGTGCCTTGGCGAACTCCTTGGCGTCGAGCGCTGCCTGCGCCACGGCAAACAGGGATTCAATGTTGTTGGGCTTCAGGCTCTCAAGCCGCTCCGCCCGTTTCAGCCGGTCGATGGCGGTATCGCCGCTGCGGGCGCGGACATAAAGCTCGGCGATCTGCGGATGCGGATCGTTCTTCCAGACGGGTTCCAGAACCGTGGCGGCCTTGCGCAGATTGTCTTCGCGCAGATAGGACTTCGCTGCAATCAGTGCTGCCGGAACGAGGCCTTTTGCAAGCTTGAGAGCGTGCTTGGCATCCTCGCGCGCGCCGACCGGGTCGCTTTCCAGCTTCTCGCCGGCCTTGGCGGTGAGAAGCACGGCTTTCAGCCGCTCCGCCTCACCGCGTTCGATGACGCTGGCCGCCTTCTGCTGGTCGAGCAGCCGAATGGCATCGTCCCATTGTCCATTGCGGCAGCGGTTTTCCAGTGTCGCCTGTGCCGCCCATGGCAGATAAGGGGCTTTTTCCGCCGCGTCCTCGGCATATTGCTGGGCGGCTTCATAGGCGCCCTGCCGGCGTGCCTCGATATAGAGGCCGCGAAGGCCGAGTTCTCGGGTTTCAGGGTCACGGGTCATCGCCTCGAACTTGCGGCGCGCCTCATCATATTTGCCTTCGATGAGATCGGCCTGCGCATCGAGCAGATGGATCAGCGGTTCCTGGTCGGCGCTGAGCAGCCCCTGCGTGCGGGCCGTCATCTTGCGGGCGAGGATGGCGTTGCCAGCGCCGGCAGCGATGAGGCCGGTTGACAGCGCCTGATAACCCCGGTCGCGCTTGCGGGCGCGGAAATACCGGCGGGCGGCATTGGGCGAGGTCCAGATGGCGTTGACGACCCACCAGACCAGCATGACGGCGGCAACCAGCGCTGCAATGATGGATGCAGCGACCATCAGGCTCATTTCGATCAACTGGCCCTGCCAGACGATGGAAAGCACGCCCGGCCTGTCGGCCAGCCAGGAGAAACCGAAACCGAGAGCCAGAACGATAACGGCGAAAGTCAGAATTCTGGTCATGCGCTCACCCCTGCCTGCCTGTGCTGGTGATGGCGCGGTTCAACGTGCCGCCCACCAGATTTTCGACCTCAATGCGCGCATCCAGAGATTTTTTATAATCGGCAGATACCGTCCTGGCGGCATCGGGAAGGCCGTTCCACTCCAGTGCTGCGCCCTGCAGATCGCCGTTGCGTAGCTTGTTTTCCATGCGCGCGATCATGGCCTCGGGGGTCTCGCCCTCGATGTTGCCGACCGGGCGCACCTTCACCAGCGAAAAGGCGCTTTCGGTCAAGCGCTCCATGATACCTTGATTGGGGTCAGGCTGGTTGATGGCTGACAGCATCGCATTGGCGATATCAGGGAATTTCTGCATCAGTTCCGAACGCGATGGTACGCCGGTGGCGGCGAAGGATTGCAGCGATGCGATCGCCGGATCGTCTGATGTGACCCTGGAGAGCGTATCGAGTTCGGTGAGGAACGGCCCGCCGCGATCGATCGCGGCCTTCAGGGCGGCCGAGGCAATGGCGCGGGCGACTTCGATATCGTCGCGTGGCTCGTTGATCTTGGCTTCCGCATCCGCAAGACGGCGTGTCAGTTCGGCGGTCGCCGTGGCCTGTGCGGATCGCTCCGCCTGCACGGCAGATTCCAGTGCGGTGATTTTTTCAGAAAGCCCATCCACCTGCGGGGCTTCACCCTTTGCGCCTTCGAGGGTTGCGATGCGCTGTTCCAGTGCCGAGGTGTCCGCCGCTGGAGCATTGGCAAGCTGCTGCCGAAGATTGCCTAGGTCGGTTTTCAGCGCGGCGATCTCCTCGCCTCCGGCCCTGCCTGCATTAACGGAGGGCAGGATACCGGCATATTGCATGCTGCCGGCGGCGGCGAGCGCCACAAGGCCGCCGACGATACCCGCCGCGATCAGGCCGGAGGTCGCCGCCTGTTTGCGTTCCGCCTGCTGTGGTGTGGATGGCCTGGATGGCCCTGAAGATGCGGTCGTGGCCGATGGTTTTGCAGCGGTGGCCCCGCCAGATGCGCTGGAGGACGTCGAGGAGCCAAAGGCCGGCTTTGCCGCAGCTGCGGCAGCCGCGGTGGCGCTCGTTCCGGAGGCGCCCATCATTGGTGTTTCATCGGCCTTGGGCGGAACAGGGGACGGCGAGACTGGGCCTTTCTGCTTGTCTTCTGGGCTCTCAGCCTTCGGAGCCGTAGCTACGGATTCCGTTTTGCCGACATTTGGTTCTGGCTCTATGGGGGTTTTCTTAGGCTGGTCCCAGACGGGGGCGGGGTTGCCCGTTGCGGCTGCTTCAGGCTTTGTTTCCGAAACACCCGGCGCTGCGGCGGCAGCAGGGGTTTTGTCACCGGGTTTTTCGTCCGTCTTGGCAGCGTCCACGTCGGCGGAAATTGCTTTCACGTCTTTGGCGTCCAGGTCGATGGTGACCGGTTCGGCTTTGGACTTGGAGTGGCGTGGCGGCTTTCCCGATACCATGACAACCTCATTTCTGCCTGCAGTAATCTAAACCTAGTCAGTGACGGCGGCAAAGGAAAGAGGCGAGCTCGAATTAGGTTCCAGAGTTAGGGTGCAGAAGTTCGAACATCGCTGCCTCGCTCGGTTCTCTGGCGGCGATGGCGTCTGCTCGAAAGATTTCCGGAACCAGAGAAAGCACCTTTTGGCTGATGCAGATGAATTGTGTCCCAGCCAGCGCTGCCGCGTATCTGTCCGTTGATGCATGGCTGAAAAAGGCCCGCGCCGCTTCCGAGGAATAGAGCAGGACCACATCGGCAGCGTTTTCGACAAGCGCCGTCTGGAGCATGCTTTCGGAGATATCCGAGGGCAGCATCTCGTAACAGTCGATCACCCTGAAGGGAATGCCTGCGATGGCAAGGCCCTCCTCGAAGACGGATCCACGGGGCCTGCCGGCGAGATAGAGCAGGGGCTGTCCTTCGGAAAGAAGTGCGCGGCGCTGCGTTACGAGAGCAATCAGACCCAGGGCGTCTCCGGAGGCGATGAATATTTGCGTGAAGCCGGCTTTTTTCGCCGCTTCCGCCGTTGTTGCGCCGACGGCGAAAAGCGGTTTTGACAGATGCGGGGCCAGCCGGTCCCTTGATGTTTCCAGTGCCCGCAATGCCTCGGCACTGGTCACCGCAATCGCCGCCAGCGGGCCGGACAGCGCCGAGATGGCGCGCTCGCCATGATGGGCTGGATGAAACAGCGGCAGAAGCACCGGCTCGTGGCCGAGCGCCTTGAGCTTTGCGGCCGTCCTTTCGCCCGAACGTTGCGGCCGGGTGACGACGATCCGCATTGGCTCAGTTCCAGCCTTCGAAGAAATTGCTGCCCGCCTTGGCGCGCACCTCTTCGCCGGCCTGTCGGCCAAGCTTTGCCGCATCTTTGCGGTTGCCTGACATTTCTATGTTGTGGCTCGTCTGGCCATCCGGGGTGAGGATCAAGCCGGAAAAATAGAGTTCCTCGCCCTCGCAGGTGGCGTAACCGGCAATCGGCGTGCGACAGGAGCCGTCGAGTGCGGCCAGGAAGGCGCGCTCGCAGGTCACCGCATCGTAAGTGGGCCTGTCGTTTATGGGGGCAAGCAGCTCGTCCATGCGGGTGTCACCGATGCGGCTCTCCACACCGATTGCGCCCTGCGCCGGAGCAGGGGGGAACTCCTTCGGGTCGAGAATCTCCGTCGGAACATTGTCCTTGCCGAGCCGCTTCAGGCCGGCAAAGGCAAGCAGCGTCGCATCCGCCTGGCCTTCTTCGAGCTTGCGCAGACGCGTATCGACCTGACCGCGAAAGATGATGACGCTCAAATCCGGTCGCAGGCGGCGGATCAGCGCCTGGCGGCGCAGGGATGCGGAGCCGACCACGGCGCCCTGCGGCAGCTCCAGCAGCTTCGGCGCGGTGCGGCCGATGAAGGCATCACGCACGTCTTCCCGCGGCAGGAAGGCGGACAGATAGAGGCCTTCGGGTAAAAGGGTCGGCATGTCCTTGGAGGAATGCACGGCCATATCGAGTTCGCCGGACAGAAGCTGGCTTTCCAGCTCCTCGGTAAACAGGCCCTTACCGCCGATTTCCGACAAAGCGCGATCAGTTATCCGGTCGCCCTTGGTGGATAGCACGACGATTTCGAACATGTCTTCCGGCAGACCATGCGCCGCCATCAGCCGGTTGCGCGTCTCGTAAGCCTGCGCGAGCGCCAGCGGGCTGCCGCGCGTGCCGATTCGGAAAGGTTTTGTTTGCATCCGCGTCTATCCATTGTTACCGGAGTTGTCTTAGACCAACTCAGCGCATGATCGCAATGAACGAACAGATTTGATGACCCCCTTTCTTCGTATCCTCGGCATAGAGACAAGCTGTGACGAAACCGCTGCATCCATTGTGGTTCGGCATGCGGACGGGCGCGGCGAGATCGTGTCCGATGTCGTTTTGTCGCAGCTGGAGGAACACAGCGCCTATGGCGGCGTGGTGCCGGAAATTGCCGCGCGCGCCCATGTCGAGGCGCTTGATACGCTGGTGGAGGAAGCGCTGGAGCAGGCAGGCGTGACCCTTGCCGATGTCGACGCCATCGCCGCCACCTCCGGTCCCGGCCTGATCGGTGGTCTGCTGGTGGGGCTGATGACGGGCAAGGCCATCGCCAAGGCGGCCGGCAAGCCGCTTTACGCCATCAACCATCTGGAGGGCCACGCGCTGACGGCGCGCCTCACCGACGGTTTGTCTTTTCCCTATCTGATGCTGCTGGTTTCCGGCGGCCATACACAGCTGGTGCTGGTGCGTGGCGTTGGCGAATATGAGCGCTGGGGCACCACCATCGATGACGCGCTGGGTGAAGCCTTTGACAAGACCGCGAAACTTCTGGGCCTGCCCTATCCCGGCGGTCCTGCGGTCGAGAAGGCGGCGGCGAAGGGGGATCCCAACCGCTTTCCGCTGCCGCGCCCGATGGTCGGCGAAGCACGGCTCGATTTTTCCTTTTCCGGCCTGAAGACAGCGGTGCGGCAGGCGGCGACCGCCATCGCGCCGCTTTCGAAGCAGGATATTGCCGATATTTGCGCCTCCTTCCAGAATGCGGTGTCGCGCACTCTCAAGGATCGCATCGGCCGTGGCCTTGCGCGTTTCCGGCAGGAGTTTCCGCAGCTGGAGACCCAGCCTGCGCTGGTAGTTGCCGGTGGTGTCGCCGCCAACAAGGAAATCCGCCAGACCCTGCAGTCGCTTTGCGATATCAATGGCTTTCGCTTTGTCGCGCCGCCGCACCGGCTCTGCACTGACAATGCTGCGATGATCGCCTGGGCCGGACTGGAGCGAATGGCGGACGGCCGAGCATCCGATCCGCTGGAAATTCCGCCGCGCTCGCGCTGGCCGCTGGATGGCAGCGCGGAGACATTGATCGGTTTCGGTAAGAGGGGAGCCAAGGCCTGATGCAGCGGGAAAAAATCGTCGTCATCGGCGCCGGCGCCTTCGGAACCGCGCTTGCCGTCGTCATCGCGCTGGAAAACCGGCATGATGTGACCCTGCTCGGCCGCGATCCGTCCCTGATGGCTGACCTCAGGAGCGATCGCGTGCACGAGGCGGCCCTGCCGGGTGTCGACCTGCTGGATGCACTTGAATTTTCTGCCGAGCCCGATGTGCTTGTCGGTGCCAGCATTGTGCTCTTTGCCATGCCGTCTCAGGCCCATGCCGATGCGGCCCGCCACTATGGTCCTTATCTGGCTAATGACTCTATCATTGTCACCTGCGCCAAGGGCATCGACCGTAGTTCCGGCCGTTTGCTGACGGAACTTCTGGAAGCGGAACTGCCGCATCATCCGATTGCGGTTCTGTCCGGTCCGGGCTTCGCGGCCGATATTGCTCGCGGCTTGCCGACGGCCATGGCGATTGCGGCGGAAGATGCTGCCGTCGCCGAACGGCTGGCGACCACGATTTCCGGCAGAACCTTCCGGCTTTATGCCTCCACCGATCGCATCGGCGTGCAGCTTGGCGGGGCGCTGAAGAACGTTCTTGCCATTGCCGCCGGCATTGTCGAAGGCGCAGGCCTTGGCGATTCCGCCCGGGCGGCGCTGATTTCGCGCGGGCTTGCTGAAATGTCGCGTCTCATCGTCGCCATGGGCGGCAAGGCGGATACGGTGCGCGGCCTCTCGGGCCTCGGCGATCTGGTGCTGACCGCCACAAGCCATCAGTCGCGGAACCTGCGTTTCGGCATCGCGCTCGGCCGAGGCGAGGGCAAGGATATGTCCAGCGGGCTGGTGGAGGGCGCTTTTGCGGCTGCCGTCGCCGCCCGGCTGGGAGAAAGTCACGCTGTCGACATGCCGGTTACCGAAGCGGTGGCCGCCATCATTGACGGCAATCTGGATGTGGCGAGCGCCATGCAACAATTGATGACACGGCCGATCACCACCGAATGAGGGTGGGGCGGTCGAATAATATTTTACGCATGTCCTGGTCCCAAAACCGCTGACATTTTTGGGAGACATGCTCCAGCGAGGAGACGAAAATGCTGTTTGCCTTTATCTGCAAGGACAAGCCCGGCCATCTGAATGTGCGCATGGAAACGCGCCCGGCGCATCTGGAACATCTGAACAGGCTGAATGCCGAGGGCACGTTGAAGATCGCCGGTCCGTTTCTTGATGCCGAAGGCAAGCCGAATGGCAGCCTCGTCATCGTGGAAGCTGCCGATATCGATGCGGCCAAAGCGCTTGCCGATGCCGATCCCTATGCCAAGGCCGGCCTGTTCGAAAGCGTTGATGTGAAGCCCTATAATTGGGTCTTCAACAATCCGGGAGCGTGACCGGACATGGCGAATTACTGGCTTTATAAGTCCGAGCCGTTCAAATGGTCCTGGGAAATGCAGAAGGCGAAGGGCGAGGCCGGCGAAGAATGGACCGGCGTGCGCAACTATCAGGCCCGCAACAACATGCGGGCGATGAAGATCGGCGACAAGGGTTTCTTCTATCACTCCAATGAAGGGCTGGATGTCGTCGGCATTGTCGAAGTCTGTGCGCTGTCGCATCCGGACTCGACCGCTGAAGGCGATCTGAAGTGGGATTGCGTCGATATCCGCGCCGTTTGCGATATGCCGCAGCCGGTTTCGCTGAAGGATGTGAAGGCCAATCCCAAGCTGGAAAAGATGTCTCTCGTCACCTCCATGCGGCTTTCCGTGCAGCCGGTGACGGAGGAGGAATATCTTGAGGTTTGCCGCATGGGCAACCTCGCCAATCCACCGAAATCACCGGACTGATGCTTCGGTGAGGACCGATCCCGAACGCTTCATTCTCGACAACACCGGCATCATGCGCCCGCCGCATGTGCCGGAATTGCGTCTTCATCTTGCTACGGAGGCTCATGAACTGTGGCTGAAGGCGGAGGAGGAGCTGGAAGCGATCGGCCTGCCGCCGCCCTTCTGGGCCTTCGCCTGGGCCGGCGGGCAGGGGCTTGCCCGCTATGTTCTCGATCATCCCGACAGCGTCTCCGGCAGGCGCGTGCTGGATTTCGCCAGCGGCTCCGGCCTTGTCGCCATCGCCGCGGCAAAGGCGGGCGCCAGCGCGGTTCTGGCGGCCGATATCGATCCGTGGACAGAGACCGCCATTCGGCTGAATGCGGCTCTCAATGGGGTGGACATTGCCTTCACCGGACTTGATCTGGTCGGGAAGCCGGTCGCTGCGGATGTTCTGCTGGCCGGCGACGTGTTTTACGATCGCGCCTTTGCCGATCTTCTCGTGCCGTGGTTTCTGGAACTGACGGAAAAGGGCGTGAGCGTGCTCGTCGGCGATCCGGGGCGGGCCTATTTGCCCAAAGAGCGGCTCCGCGCGGAGGCGACCTATCAGGTGCCGGTGACGCGGGCGCTGGAAGACAGCGAAGTGAAGAAAACCACGGTGTGGCGTTTCATCTGATCAGCACAGCGCAAATTTGCAGTAAAACCGTTTCATGCTTTTGCCGGAAATGCTTTAGGGCCGGATGATGCAGACGCCATGTTCATAGGCGCAGGCGTCGTCAGCGGTTTCAGCGCGGACATTGATGATTTTCGCCTTTGGCGCAAGCTGCGAGCCTTTTGTGAGCGTTGCGCCTTTCCGTGAAAGCCCGCCGCCAATCGCGAAGTAATTGCCATTGCCGCGAACGCGTAGCGCCGAGATCGCGCCCACATAAGTGCCACCTGAGAGAGTGGACGGCAGCCCGTCCGTTGAGAAGCTCACCTGCGATTGACGATGTTGATAGTGATGCTGATAATCACGGCGGCCATAATAATCGTCTGCCGCTGCCGGAGGCATTACGGTGAAAATGACGCCTGCGACCATCATGGTCAAAGCGGCGATTCGGCGCTGTAACATGAGCCTCATTCTCCGGATTTTCCTCATTAACAAAAGGTAAATTACACGATTCCTGAATTACGTAAAGGTAAATATTTTGAGGGCGTAAATCTTGGAAACGCTCGATTTTTTATTTTGACGCAAAAAAATTCCAAAAAAAATTCGTGAACCAATCGATTAAATTGGAATCGGCTATGAAATGTGCTTGTGGTGATGCTCCCATGTGATTAAACGTCGCGGTTGGTGCAATGCACATTCTTTCGTCATGTGCTGTTGCTTGGGGGCGTCCTGTCTGGTGGGCGCACGGGAAAACGCCGCGAGGTTCTGATGGCGAATGCGACTAATAACCGGCCTCTGTCGCCGCATCTTCAAATTTACAAGCCGATTCCGACGATGGTTGCTTCCATCGTGCACCGCATCACAGGCGGCGCGCTTTATTTCGGAACGCTTCTGGTCGCCTGGTGGCTGATCGCAATCGCCTCGGGTCCGGCCTATTACGACTGGGTCAACTGGGCGATGGGCACGATCATCGGCAGGCTCATCCTGATCGGATATACCTGGGCTCTTGTCCACCACATGCTGGGCGGCCTTCGCCACTTCATGTGGGATCTGGGCTACGGCTTCGAAAAGCACTTTACCACCAAGCTGGCGAAGGCCTCTTGGGTGGCGTCGATCTGTCTGACCGCGCTGATCTGGGTCATCGCCCTGATCGTGCGCTGAGGAGATTTTTCATGGATATGCGTACACCTCTCGGAAAGGTCCGCGGCCTCGGCTCCGCCAAGGAAGGCACCGACCATTTCTGGCGTCAGCGCGTGACTGCGGTCGCCAACGTTCCGCTGCTCCTGTTCTTTGTGGTCTTTCTCATTAAATATGCCGGCGCGCCCTATCCGGAAGTCGTCGCGGCGCTGTCGAACCCGCTCGTCGCGGTCATCATGGCTCTGGTGCTGGTCTCCGGCCTCATTCACATGAAGCTCGGCATGCAGGTCATCATCGAAGACTACGTTCACGCCGAGGTTTCGAAGCTCGTTCTTCTGATGCTCAATATGTTTTTCGCGATTTTGATTGGCGGTCTTTCCATCTTCGCCATTCTGAAAATCGCATTCGCAGGATAAGTCCGCCATGGCATCGATCAGTTCACCTTCCCAGAATGGCAAGGCCTACACCTATGTCGATCACTCCTACGACGTGATCGTGGTGGGCGCCGGTGGCGCGGGTCTGCGCGCAACGCTCGGCATGGCGGAACAGGGTTTCCGCACGGCCTGCATCACCAAGGTTTTCCCGACGCGCTCCCACACGGTTGCCGCGCAGGGCGGCATCGCCGCCTCGCTCACCAACATGACGCCCGACTGTTGGCAGTGGCACCTTTACGACACCGTAAAGGGCTCCGACTGGCTGGGTGACGTTGATGCGATGCAATATCTCGCCATGGAAGCGCCGAAGGCGGTCTATGAGCTTGAGCATTACGGCGTGCCTTTCTCGCGTAACGAAGAAGGCAAGATCTACCAGCGCCCCTTCGGTGGCCATATGCAGAATTACGGTGAAGGCCCGCCGGTGCAGCGCACCTGCGCCGCTGCTGACCGTACCGGCCACGCCATTCTGCACACGCTTTACGGTCAGTCGCTGCGCAACAATGCGGAATTCTTCATCGAATATTTCGCGCTCGACCTCATCATGTCTCCGGATGGCCGCTGCACCGGTGTTGTCGCCTGGAACCTCGATGACGGCACGATCCATCGTTTTGCCGCCAAGATGGTGGTTCTGGCGACCGGCGGTTACGGCCGCGCCTATTTCTCGGCGACATCCGCCCACACCTGCACCGGCGACGGCGGCGGCATGATTGCCCGCGCCGGCCTGCCGCTTCAGGACATGGAATTCGTGCAGTTCCACCCGACCGGTATTTACGGCGCAGGCTGCCTCATTACTGAGGGTGCGCGCGGCGAAGGCGGTTATCTCGTCAATTCCGAAGGCGAGCGCTTCATGGAGCGTTATGCGCCTTCCGCGAAGGACCTTGCCTCGCGTGACGTTGTCTCGCGCTGCATGACGATGGAAATCCGTGAAGGCCGCGGCGTCGGCAAGAACAAGGACCACATCTTCCTGCATCTCGACCACCTCGATCCGGCTATCCTGCACGAGCGTCTTCCGGGCATTTCCGAAAGCGCCAAGATTTTCGCCGGCGTCGATGTGACGCGCGAGCCGATCCCGGTTCTGCCGACCGTTCACTACAATATGGGCGGCATTCCGACCAACTATTGGGGTGAAGTGCTGAACGCCAACGCCGACAACCCGGAACGCATCGCGCCCGGCCTGATGGCTGTCGGCGAAGCCGGCTGCGCCTCGGTTCACGGCGCCAACCGCCTCGGCTCCAACTCTCTGATCGACCTCGTGGTCTTCGGCCGCGCCGCCGCGATCCGCGCCGCTCAGGTCATCAATCGTGACGAGGCTGTTCCCGCTCTCGATACGGCTGCCTGCGACAAGATCATGGAGCGCTTCAACGGCCTGCGTTATGCCAATGGCTCGACGCCGACGGCGGTGCTGCGCGACAAGATGCAGCGCGCCATGCAGGACGATGCGGCCGTGTTCCGCACGCAGGAGTCGCTGGAAAGCGGTTGCCAGCGTCTTTCCGCCATCTGGAAGGAACTGCCTGACGTCAAGGTTACCGATCGCTCGATGGTCTGGAACTCCGATCTGGTCGAGACACTCGAGCTGCAAAACCTGATGGCCAATGCGATCACCACGGTCTATGGCGCCGAAGCGCGCAAGGAGAGCCGCGGTTCGCACGCCCGCGAGGATTTTGTTGACGGTCCGTTCGCCGGTCGTGACGATGTGAACTGGCGCAAGCACACGCTTGCCTGGGTCAGCCCCGAAGGTGATGTCAAGCTCGACTACCGCCCTGTTCACACCGACCTGATCGCCGACGGCATCGATCCGAAAAAGATCGAGCCGAAGGCGCGCGTCTACTGATTTGAGGAACTGGATATGGTTGAACTAGCTCTCCCCAAGAATTCCCAGATCAGCGAAGGCAAGGTCTGGCCGAAGCCTGACGGCGCCAGGAACGTTCGCGAGTACCGGATCTACCGCTGGAACCCGGATGACGGCCAGAACCCGCGCATCGACACCTATTATATCGATGTCGACGATTGCGGGCCGATGGTTCTCGATGCGCTTCTTTACATCAAGAACAACATCGACCCGACACTGACGCTGCGCCGCTCCTGCCGTGAAGGCATCTGTGGTTCCTGCGCGATGAACATCGATGGCACCAATACTCTCGCCTGCACCAAGGGCATGGAAGAGATCAAGGGTACGGTAAAGGTCTATCCGCTGCCGCATATGCCTGTCGTGAAGGACCTCGTTCCCGATCTGTCGAATTTCTACGCCCAGCATCGCTCCATCGAACCCTGGCTGAAGACGGTTTCGCCGACGCCCGCCAAGGAATGGAAACAGAGCCATGAGGATCGCCTGAAGCTGGACGGTCTCTACGAGTGCATTCTGTGCGCCTGCTGCTCCACCTCCTGTCCCAGCTACTGGTGGAATGGCGACCGTTACCTAGGTCCCGCCGTTCTGCTGCAGGCCTATCGCTGGCTGATCGACAGCCGTGATGAAGCAACCGGTGAGCGTCTCGACAATCTCGAGGACCCGTTCCGCCTTTACCGCTGCCACACCATCATGAACTGCGCGCAGGCTTGCCCGAAGGGCTTGAACCCGGCCAAGGCGATCGCGGAAATCAAGAAGATGATGGTCGAGCGCCGCGTTTAAAGGCGATTCGCTGACGACAGAAAATCTAGCGGGCCGCGGTCTCGACCGTGGCCCTTTTTACAACCCGGCGTGGGAAAATTCGGTAAAAATCGACCGAAATGGTAATTATCCCGGCCATCGCTTGCGCAAGATAAGGCTTTGGTAATAATTCAGCCTTCTTGTTTGATCATGATCTTTCCGGAAGCGAGAGAATCGGGAGCTTGATATGCAATTCAGATATGTGGTGACGGGCCTTGCGGTTGTGATGACTCTCGCCGGTTGCCAACGTACCTCCTACGATTACAACAACAACACCAGCAACAATCCCGGTTATACGCCGCCTTTGCAGGCGCAGCCGGTGCCCTCCGTCCAGTCCGGCGCCCTGCCGCCGCCCGGTGGCGCCACCGGCAGCCAGTTCCCTTCGGCACCGGCCTCGGCGGCCCCTGGCGGAACCAATGTTGCTTCCGCCGCCCCGCCGGCAGCCGCACTTGACGTTACCAAGGAATCCATGGTCGGCAACTGGCGCGTTTCCAATGGCGGCGCCAATTGCGACATGTTCCTGACGCTCACCAATCTCGGCAGCGGCTCGCGTGGCGGCACGCGCGGTTGTGCGGGCGAGTTGACGGCGATGGGGTCCTGGGAAGTGTCCGGCAAGATGGTTCTCTTCAAGAACCGTTCGGGTGACACGATCGGCCGCGTCTACAAGAGCGCCGATGCGCGCTTTGACGGCACGACCAATAGCGGCCAGCCGCTCAGCCTCAGCCGATGAGTTTTTCCGGTGAAGCCGGAACGCTCTTTTCGCTCTAAGCCTGTTCATTCGTCGCGGGTGCCTTTGTGCGCCCGCGTCCGAGGCGTTTGTCCATGAAGCCTTTGCCTGATTACAATCATAGTGTCGTTGAACAGCTCAACGCATTGACGGCAGCTGGCACCTTGCAGGCCGATGCCGCCCAGCTAGGCGTGGCGGCGCATCTTGACCGTATTCTTGCCGATCTGAAGGCACGTAAGCCCGCCAAGAAAAAGAGCGCGCTCGGCTGGATGTTTGCGCGCAAGTCCGGGCCTACCGCCTCCGTCAAGGGATTGTATGTCTATGGCAGCGTCGGCCGTGGCAAGACGATGCTGATGGACATGTTCTACGAGATGGCGCCCGTCTCTTCCAAACGGCGGTGCCATTTTCATGAATTCATGGCGGATGTGCATAATCGTGTGCACGCGCATCGGCAGAAGCTGAAGAATGGCGAAACCAAACAGGCCGATCCCATTCCCCCCGTCGCGGCGGAGCTTCTGGCGGAAGCGGAGCTTTTATGCTTCGATGAATTCACAGTCACGGATATTGCCGATGCGATGATCCTCGCCCGGCTGTTCAGCGAACTCTTCGCCAATGGCTGCACATTGGTGACGACCTCGAACGTCGTGCCCGACAACCTCTACAAGGATGGTCTCAATCGGGGCCTTTTCCTGCCCTTCGTCGATCTGCTGAAGAAATATGTTGACGTGGTGACGCTGGACAGCCCCACCGACTACCGGATGGAGAAGCTGGAAAGCCTGCCGGTCTACGTTACGCCGCTTGATGGCTCGGCGGATCAGGCGATGGACATGGCCTGGCGGCATATGACCGGCGGTCATCTCGTTGCCCCAACGGAAATACCCATGAAGGGCCGCTCCATTCTGGTGCCGCGCGCCAGCGGCCGCGTGGCGCGCTTTTCCTTCTCGGACCTTTGCGAAAAGCCGCTTGGCGCTTCTGATTTTCTCGCCATAGCCAATCGTTTCGATACGGTCTTCATCGACCATATCCCGCTTCTCAATGCCGACAAGCGGAACGAAACCAAGCGTTTTATCATTCTCATAGATGCGCTGTACGATCACAGCGTCCGCCTTTTCGCCTCGGCTGCGGCCATGCCGGAAGACCTGCTCGGTAAACGCAAGGGAACCGAAGGTTTCGAGTTCGATCGTACCGCCTCGCGCCTGTTCGAGATGCGCAGTGCGGATTATCTGGCGCTTCATCACGAAAAGCGGCAGAAAGTTTGACACTTTCGTGACGTATTTTCTTACGTTTACGTAAGAAAATAATGATCTAAACGATTGAAAACATTCAGCACAAAAGAATCTGTTGCCAATTTTGGCTAATGGGGCTAATCGAAGTCCGACAATTTGGCTGCCGGTTTGGCGCGGTGAAATTGAATTGAAGCTCAAGAGGAAGCATTCGATGGCTCGCAAAAAGATTGCACTTATTGGTTCTGGCATGATCGGCGGCACGCTGGCGCATCTCGCCAGCCTGAAGGAACTGGGCGATATCGTCCTCTTCGACATTGCTGACGGCATCCCGCAGGGCAAGGGTCTGGATATTGCCCAGTCCGGCCCGGTTGAAGGCTTCAATGCAAAGCTCACCGGCGCTTCCGATTACGCCGCCATCGAAGGTGCTGACGTCTGCATCGTAACCGCCGGTGTTGCCCGCAAGCCCGGCATGAGCCGCGACGATCTTCTCGGCATCAACCTCAAGGTGATGGAACAGGTCGGCGCCGGCATCAAGAAATATGCCCCGAACGCTTTCGTCATCTGCATCACCAACCCGCTCGACGCCATGGTCTGGGCGCTGCAGAAGTTCTCCGGCCTGCCGAAGAACAAGGTCGTCGGCATGGCCGGCGTTCTCGACAGCGCCCGTTTCCGCCTGTTCCTCGCTGAAGAATTCAACGTTTCGGTCCAGGACGTCACCGCTTTCGTTCTCGGCGGTCACGGCGATACGATGGTGCCGCTCGCCCGTTATTCCACGGTTGGCGGCATTCCGCTGACCGATCTTGTCAAGATGGGCTGGCTGACGGCTGAGCGTCTTGAGCAGATCATCCAGCGCACCCGTGACGGCGGCGCGGAGATCGTCGGCCTCCTGAAGACCGGTTCGGCCTATTACGCGCCGGCTGCTTCGGCAATCGAAATGGCTGAATCCTACCTCAAGGACAAGAAGCGCGTCCTGCCCGCCGCTGCCCACCTCTCGGGTCAGTATGGCGTTGATGACATGTATGTCGGCGTTCCCACCATCATCGGCGCCGGCGGTATCGAGCGCATCATCGAGATCGAACTGAACAAGGAAGAAGAAGCCGCCTTCCAGAAATCCGTCGGCGCCGTCGCTGGTCTTTGCGAAGCCTGCGTCAACATCGCTCCGTCGCTGAAGTAATAGCCTAGCGGCTCCAAACAGGGATTATTCCATGAATATTCACGAATATCAGGCCAAGGCTCTTCTGAAGGGCTACGGCGCGCCGGTTGCTGAAGGCGTCGCCATTCTCAAGGTCGAAGAAGCCGAAGCTGCCGCAAAGCAGCTTCCCGGCCCGCTTTACGTCGTCAAGAGCCAGATTCACGCCGGCGGTCGCGGCAAGGGCAAGTTCAAGGAACTTGGCCCCGACGCCAAGGGCGGCGTTCGCCTGGCAAAGTCGATCGACGAAGTCGTTTCCCACGCCAAGGACATGCTCGGCAACACGCTGGTAACGGCGCAGACGGGCGACGCCGGCAAGCAGGTCAACCGCCTCTACATTGAAGACGGTGCGGACATTGCCCGCGAGCTTTACTGCTCTCTGCTGGTTGACCGTTCCGTCGGTCAGGTCGCTTTCGTGGTTTCCACCGAAGGCGGCATGGATATCGAGGCTGTCGCCCACGACACGCCCGAGAAGATCCACACCATCGCCATCAACCCGGAAAAGGGTGTGAGCGACGCCGATGTTGCCGCGATCTCCACGGCTCTCGAGCTTGATGGTGTTGCAGCCGAAGACGCCAAGGCGCTGTTCCCGATCCTCTACAAGGCCTTCAACGAGAAGGACATGGCTCTCCTCGAGGTCAACCCGCTGATCGTCATGGAAAATGGCCATCTGCGCGTTCTCGACGCCAAGATGTCCTTCGATGGCAACGCGCTGTTCCGCCATGACGACGTCAAGGCGCTGCGCGACGAGACCGAAGAAGACGCCAAGGAAATCGAAGCCTCCAAGTGGGACCTCGCTTACGTTGCGCTCGACGGCAACATCGGCTGCATGGTCAATGGCGCCGGTCTCGCCATGGCGACGATGGACATCATCAAGCTTTACGGCAAAGAGCCGGCTAACTTCTGCGACGTCGGCGGCGGCGCCGGCAAGGAGAAGGTTGCGGCAGCCTTCAAGATCATCACGGCTGACCCGAAGGTCGAGGGCATCCTCGTCAACATCTTCGGCGGCATCATGAAGTGCGACGTCATCGCCGAAGGCGTGATCGCAGCCGTCAAGGAAGTCGGTCTCAAGGTTCCGCTCGTCGTGCGCCTCGAAGGCACGAATGTCGAGCTTGGCAAGAAGATCCTCAACGAGTCCGGCCTTGCGATCACCGCGGCTGACGATCTCGACGATGCGGCGAAAAAGATCGTCGCAGCGGTGAACGGCTAATTTGAAGGACCGGATATAATGTCGATTCTCGTCAATAAAGACACCAAGGTCCTCGTACAGGGCCTGACCGGCAAGACCGGCACCTTCCACACCGAACAGGCGCTTGCCTATTACGGCACGCAGATGGTCGGCGGTATTCACCCGAAGAAGGGTGGCGAAACCTGGACCGGTTCCAAGGGTGAAAGCCTGCCGATCTTTGCAACGGTTGCCGAAGCCAAGGAAAAGACCGGTGCAGACGCATCCGTGATCTACGTTCCGCCGGCAGGTGCTGCGGACGCCATCATCGAAGCCATCGAGGCCGAGATCCCCTTCATCACCTGCATCACCGAAGGTATTCCGGTGATGGACATGGTGCGCGTCAAGGCTCGCCTCGACCGTTCGAAGTCGCGCCTGCTTGGCCCGAACTGCCCGGGCATCCTGACGCCGGAAGAGTGCAAAATCGGCATCATGCCGGGCTCCATCTTCCGCAAGGGTTCGGTCGGCATCGTTTCGCGTTCGGGCACGCTGACCTATGAGGCCGTGTTCCAGACCTCCAACGAAGGCCTCGGCCAGACCACGGCTGTCGGCATCGGCGGCGACCCGGTCAAGGGCACCGAGTTCATCGACGTGCTGGAAATGTTCCTCGCTGACGAAGCCACGCAGTCGATCATCATGATCGGCGAAATCGGCGGTTCGGCTGAAGAAGATGCGGCGCAGTTCCTGATCGACGAAGCCAAGAAGGGCCGCAAGAAGCCGATGGCCGGCTTCATCGCAGGCCGTACGGCTCCGAAGGGCCGCACCATGGGCCACGCCGGCGCTGTTGTTTCCGGCGGCAAGGGCGATGCGGAATCCAAGATCGCGGCCATGGAAGCGGCTGGCATCAAGGTTTCGCCTTCCCCGGCGCGCCTCGGCAAGACGCTGGTTGAAGTCCTCAAGGGCTGAGACCACATGACATCGGTGCGGGCGGCGCGGCTTTGATGCCTCGCTGCCCGATGCCGCAAGAAGACAGACAGACGGCATACCGCCCCCGGCGGCAGGCAGCAGTAATCAAAGCGGCAGGCCGGCGAACGGCCCTAACGGCATCGAGGAGGCGGACGGATAAGTCCGCAAGAACACAATGGCAAGGCAAGAAGCGAACGAGCAGTTTCAGATCACGTCGTTTCTGGACGGCGCGAATGCAGCCTATATCGAGCAGCTCTATGCCCGGTACGAAGAGGATCCCTCTTCCGTGTCGCCGGAGTGGCAGAGCTTCTTCAAGGCGTTGTCCGATAATCCGGAAGACGTGAAGAAGGCGGCCAAGGGCGCCTCCTGGAAGCGCGCCAACTGGCCGATCCCGGCCAATGGCGAACTGGTATCCGCACTGGACGGTAACTGGGCCACGGTCGAAAAGGCCATCGAGAAAAAGGTTCAGGCAAAGGCCGAAGCCAAGAGCGCCGACACCGGCAAACCGGTCAGCGAAGCTGAAGTGCTGCAGGCGACCCGTGACAGCGTTCGCGCCATCATGATGATCCGCGCCTATCGCATGCGCGGCCACCTGCATGCCAAGCTCGATCCGCTCGGCATTGCCGTTGCGGTTGAAGATTACAACGAGCTGTCACCGAAGTCCTACGGCTTCGAGGAAAGCGACTACGACCGCAAGATTTTCATCGATAACGTTCTCGGCCTCGAATATGCGACCGTGCGTGAGATGATCGATATTCTGGAGCGCACCTACTGCTCCACCATCGGCGTCGAGTTCATGCACATGTCCAGCCCGGAAGAAAAAGGCTGGATCCAGGAGCGCATCGAAGGGCCGGACAAGGGCGTCGCCTTCACGGCGGAAGGCAAAAAGGCCATTCTGTCGAAGCTGGTTGAAGCCGAAGGTTACGAGCAGTTCCTCGACGTACGTTTCAAGGGCACCAAGCGTTTCGGCCTTGATGGCGGCGAATCGCTGATCCCGGCGCTCGAGCAGATCATCAAGCGCGGCGGCCAGGACGGTCTTGAAGAAGTCGTGCTCGGCATGGCACACCGCGGCCGCCTTAACGTTCTTACCAACGTCATGGGCAAGCCGCACCGCGCCGTGTTCCACGAGTTCAAGGGCGGTTCGTTCAAGCCTGACGACGTCGAAGGTTCCGGTGACGTGAAGTACCACCTTGGCGCTTCCTCGGACCGCGAATTCGACGGCAACAAGGTTCACCTGTCGCTGACGGCCAACCCGTCGCACCTTGAAATCGTCAACCCCGTTGTCATGGGCAAGGCGCGCGCCAAGCAGGACCAGCTGGCCAAGACATGGGACGGCGACATCATTCCGCTTTCCGAACGCGCCAAGGTGCTGCCGCTCCTGCTGCACGGCGATGCCGCTTTTGCGGGTCAGGGCGTAGTTGCCGAAATTCTCGGCCTTTCCGGCCTGCGCGGCCACCGCGTTGCCGGCACCATGCACTTCATCATCAACAACCAGATCGGTTTTACGACGAACCCGGCCTTCTCGCGCTCGTCGCCCTATCCGTCCGACGTCGCCAAGATGATCGAGGCGCCGATCTTCCACGTCAACGGTGACGATCCGGAAGCGGTTACCTATGCGGCCAAGGTCGCGACCGAATACCGCATGAAGTTCCACAAGCCTGTCGTCATCGACATGTTCTGCTACCGCCGCTTTGGCCATAACGAAGGCGATGAGCCGGCGTTCACGCAGCCGAAGATGTACAAGGTCATCCGTGGCCACAAGACAGTCGCGCGCATCTATGCCGACCGCCTGATCGCGGAAGGTCTGATGAACGAAGGCGAATTCGAGAAGATGAAGGCCGACTGGCGCGCTCATCTCGAACAGGAATTCGAGGCAGGCCAGTCCTACAAGCCCAACAAGGCTGACTGGCTGGATGGCCAGTGGTCCGGCCTGCGCGCCGCCGACAATGCCGATGAGCAGCGTCGCGGCAAGACCGGCGTGCCGATGAAGCAGCTGAAGGAAATCGGCAAGAAACTGTCGACCATTCCGGAAGGCTTCAGCGCCCACCGCACGATCCAGCGCTTCATGGAAAACCGCTCGCAGATGATCGAGACTGGCGAAGGCATCGACTGGGCAATGGCGGAAGCGCTTGCGTTCGGTTCGCTCGTTGCCGATGGCCACAAGATCCGTCTTTCCGGTCAGGATTGCGAACGCGGCACCTTCTCGCAGCGTCACTCGGTTCTCTACGATCAGGAAACCGAAGAGCGTTACATTCCGCTTGCCAATCTTTCGCCGACGCAGGCCCGTTACGAAGTCATCAACTCGATGCTTTCGGAAGAAGCCGTTCTCGGTTTCGAATATGGCTACTCGCTTGCTCGCCCGAACGCTCTGACGCTCTGGGAAGCCCAGTTCGGCGACTTCGCCAACGGCGCGCAGGTGGTGTTCGACCAGTTCATCTCTTCGGGTGAACGCAAGTGGCTGCGCATGTCCGGTCTCGTCTGCCTGCTGCCGCATGGTTACGAAGGCCAGGGTCCGGAACACTCTTCCGCCCGTCTGGAGCGCTGGCTGCAGATGTGCGCCGAAGACAACATGCAGGTTGCCAACTGCACGACGCCGGCCAACTACTTCCACATCCTGCGCCGTCAGGTGAAGCGCGACTTCCGCAAGCCGCTGATCCTGATGACGCCGAAGTCGCTGCTGCGTCACAAGCGTGCGACGTCTTCGCTGGCCGAGCTTGCGGGTGAGTCCTCCTTCCACCGTCTCCTGTGGGACGATGCTGAAGTCATCAAGGACGGTCCGATCAAGCTGCAGAAGGATTCGAAGATCCGCCGCGTCGTCATGTGCACGGGCAAGGTCTATTACGATCTTCTCGAAGAGCGTGAAAAGCGCGGTATCGACGACATCTACCTGCTGCGTGTCGAACAGCTCTACCCGTTCCCGGCCAAGGCTCTCATCAACGAGCTTTCCCGTTTCCGCAATGCGGAGATGGTCTGGTGCCAGGAAGAACCGAAGAACATGGGTGCGTGGTCGTTCATCGATCCTTACCTCGAATGGGTTCTGGCGCATATCGACGCCAAGTACCAGAAGGTCCGTTACACGGGCCGTCCGGCTGCCGCCTCTCCGGCGACCGGCCTGATGTCCAAGCACCTGGCGCAGCTTGCTGCGTTCCTGGAAGACGCGCTGGGAGAGTGAGAACTCTCCCGCATCGCCCCGCAAAAAAGACACCCGAATAACGGAACTAGATCATGGCAACTGAAATCCGCGTACCAACCCTCGGCGAATCCGTCAGCGAAGCGACCGTCGGCACCTGGTTCAAGAAGGTCGGCGATACCGTCAAGGCCGACGAACCGCTCGTTGAACTCGAAACCGACAAGGTTACCGTCGAAGTCCCGGCGCCTGCCTCGGGCGTTCTCACCGAAATCGTTGCGCAGAACGGCGAAACCGTCGGCCTCGACGCCCTTCTCGGCCAGATCGCCGAAGGTGCTGCCGGCGCTGCGACCTCCGCACCCGCTGCCGAACCGGCAAAGCCTGCTGCTGCCGCAGCAGCGCCGGCACCTGCCGCCGCTGCTCCGGCTGCCAGCGCCATGCCGCCGGCGCCTGCCGCCGGCAAGCTGCTTGCAGAAAACAACCTGTCTGCCGACCAGGTCGACGGTTCGGGCAAGCGTGGCCAGGTTCTGAAGGGCGACGTTCTCGCCGCTGTCGCCAAGGGCGTTTCGGCGCCTGCCGCCGCTCCGGCTCCGGCCGCTGCACCTCGCCCGGTTTCGGCCGAGCAGGATCAGGTTCGCGAAGAGCGCGTGAAGATGACCCGCCTGCGCCAGACGATCGCCCGTCGCCTGAAGGATGCGCAGAACACGGCCGCCATGCTCACCACCTATAATGAGGTGGACATGAGCGCCGTCATGGACCTGCGCAACCGCTACAAGGACGTGTTCGAGAAGAAGCACGGCGTCAAGCTCGGCTTCATGGGCTTCTTCACCAAGGCCGTGACCCACGCGCTGAAGGAACTGCCCGCCGTCAACGCTGAAATCGACGGCACGGACATCATCTACAAGAACTATTGTCACGTCGGCATGGCTGTCGGCACGGACAAGGGTCTCGTTGTTCCCGTTATCCGCGATGCCGACCAGCTCTCCATCGCGGGCGTTGAAAAGGAACTCGGTCGCCTCGCCAAGGCGGCGCGCGACGGTTCGCTCGGCATGGCCGACATGCAGGGCGGCACCTTCACCATCACCAATGGCGGTGTCTACGGTTCGCTGATGTCTTCGCCGATCCTCAACGCGCCGCAGTCGGGCATCCTCGGCATGCACAAGATCCAGGAGCGTCCGGTCGCCATCGGCGGTCAGGTCGTCATCCGTCCGATGATGTATCTCGCGCTCTCCTACGATCACCGTATCGTTGACGGCAAGGAAGCCGTTACCTTCCTGGTTCGCGTCAAGGAAAGCCTCGAAGATCCGGAACGTCTGGTTCTCGATCTCTGATCGGTCTTGCTTTTCGTTTCGGCGGGGTTTCAATTGAGGCCCCGCTGAAATTCCATCAGGAGAGCGAACGTGCAGCCGACATTTCTTGCCGCTTCACCCTTTTTACCGCTGATCGGTCTCAGCGTCCTGCTGCTTGCGGTGCATATCATGCTGCAGGCCATGACGGCGACGCGGGAATTTGGGATGGACTGGAATGCCGGCCCGCGTGATGCGGAGAGGAAGCCTGAAGGCAGGTTCACCGGTCGGGCAGCCCGCGCATCGGAAAATTTTCGGGAAACCTATCCCGCTTTCATCGCGCTCGCCTTTGGTGTCATCATGGCCGGCGATCCGTCCGGGCTGGCACTCACCGGCGCATGGATCTGGCTGATCTGCCGGGTGGTCTATATTCCACTTTATCTGGCCGGTGTGCCCTATATCCGCTCGCTGGTGTGGCTCGGTTCGATACTCGGCCTTGCGCTGATGCTTTTCGTGTTGATGTTTTAGAGGTTGATTTTCCGATGCATCAGTATCTGATCGAACTTGCATCCCTGATGGCGATCTTCGCTTTCGCAATCGTTTCCCCCGGCGCCGATCTGGCAATGGTCATGCGTCAGGCGATGGTGCATGGGCGCAAGCAGGCCATCATCACCAGCTTCGGTGTCGGCACATCCCTGATGTTCCACGTCACCTATACGATCCTCGGACTTGGTCTCATCATTTCCCAGTCGATCTATCTCTTCAACATCGTCAAGTGGCTGGGCGTCGCCTATCTGATCTATATCGGCATCAAGGCGCTGCGCGCCGGCAAGACAGAATTGCCGACGGCTGAAGGTGAGGGCGGCGTTCGAGCCAAAAGCACACAGACCGGGCTTAAGGCCTTCACACTCGGTTTTGCCGCCAATGCGCTCAATCCCAAGCCGGTGTTTTTCTTCCTGTCGATCTTTTCGACGGTGGTTCATGCGCATACGCCCGTCACCATCAAATTCGGATACGGCCTCGTCATGGCAAGCTGCCTTATCCTGTGGTTCGTCGGGGTAAGCCTGTTCATGACGACGCCCCGCATGCGCGCCGCATTTCAGCGCGCCAGCCAATGGATCGACCGCACCAGCGGTGTGGTGTTCATCGCTCTCGGTATAAAACTCGCAACGGAAAAAGCGGCCTGAGTTTCAGGTCAAACGGAAGCAGGGCGGTTCAAAATCCTGCCCGCAATCAATCAGGAACAGAAACATGGCATATGATGTAGTTGTAATCGGTACGGGTCCCGGCGGTTATGTTTGCGCGGTCAAGGCGGCACAGCTCGGCCTCAAGGTCGCCGTCATCGAAAAGCGCGCGACCTATGGCGGCACCTGCCTCAATGTCGGCTGCATCCCGTCCAAGGCGTTGCTGCATGCATCCGAAACCTTTGCGCATGTTGCCCATGGCGTCGATACGCTCGGTATCGAAGTTGCCGCTCCGAAGCTGAACCTCGACAAGATGATGGGCCACAAGGACGGTGTGGTGAAGGCCAATGTCGACGGCGTTTCCTTCCTGTTCAAGAAGAACAAGATCGATGCCTTCCAGGGCACCGGCAAGGTGGTTTCCGCCGGCAAGGTTTCCGTCACCAACGACAAGGGCGAGACACAGGAAATCGAAGCCAAGAACATCGTCATCGCCACCGGTTCTGATGTTGCGGGCATTCCAGGCGTTCAGGTCGATATCGATGAAACCGTCATCGTTTCCTCCACCGGCGCGATCGCTCTTTCCAAGGTTCCGGAAAAACTCATCGTTGTCGGCGGCGGCGTCATCGGCCTCGAGCTCGGTTCGGTCTGGTCGCGCCTCGGCGCCAAGGTGACCGTGGTCGAATATCTCGACAATATTCTCGGCGGCATGGATGGTGAAGTTTCCAAGCAGGCGCAGCGTCTGCTGGCCAAGCAGGGTCTCGATTTCAAGCTCGGCGCCAAGGTGACGGCCGTTGAAAAGACCGCTGGCGGTGCAAAGGTTGTGTTCGAGCCGGTCAAGGGCGGCGCTGCCGAAACGCTGGAAGCGAACGTCGTGCTGATCTCCACCGGCCGCAAGCCCTACACCGAAGGTCTCGGCCTTGCGGAAGCGGGCGTCGTGCTCGACAGCCGCGGCCGCGTTGAAATCGACGGCCACTACAAGACCAATGTCGATGGCATCTACGCGATCGGCGACGTGGTGAAGGGCCCGATGCTGGCGCACAAGGCGGAAGACGAGGGCGTTGCGCTCGCGGAAATTCTCGCTGGCCAGCGCGGCCATGTGAACTACGACGTGATTCCGGCAGTCGTCTATACGCAGCCCGAAATCGCTTCCGTCGGCAAGACCGAAGAAGAACTGAAGGCCGCTGGCGTCGCTTACAAGGTCGGCAAGTTCCCGTTCACGGCCAATGGCCGCGCCCGCGCCATGCAGGTGACGGATGGTTTCGTGAAGATCCTTGCGGACAAGGAAACCGACCGGGTTCTCGGCGGCCATATCGTCGGTTTCGGCGCTGGCGAAATGATCCACGAGATCACCGTGCTGATGGAATTTGGTGGTTCTTCGGAAGATCTCGGCCGCACTTGCCATGCGCATCCGACCATGTCGGAAGCGGTGAAGGAAGCAGCGCTGGCGACCTTCTTCAAGCCGATCCATATGTGATCGGTTCTGGAGCCCTTTGCTCCAACATTAAATTTCAGTTATCTGCCAAACCCCGGCTTGCCATGCAGGCCGGGGTTTTCCATACTTGCGCCATAGCCTGTCTAACCTTTTGATAAAAAGCAATAAAATGGCATTTTCAACTCAAGTTTCCTTTTCGGTTCCACAGCGCGTCATTCATTGGGCGATGGCGCTTCTGATCTTCTTCAACCTGTTGTTTCCCGATGGTATGGAACATGCCTATCGGCTGATGCGGCGGGGCGAGACACTGACGCCGGAGCAGATTTATTCAGCCAATATCCACGCCTATGTCGGTTTTGCCGTGCTGTTTCTTGCGGTTCTACGCCTCTGTCTGCGCTTCTTTCAGGGCGTGCCGCCGCATCCGGTTGAAGAACCGCGTCCGTTTCAGATCGCCGCGAAGGTTGCGCATTTCACCTTCTATGCCCTGTTCATCGTCCTGCCCCTGTCCGGTATCGCTGCTTATTATTTCGGTGCTCAGCCGGCCGGACAGTTGCATTCCGGTCCCTTCGAGGCGCTGATGTGGGTGTTGATCGCCGGTCACATTGGTGCCGTTCTGGTTCACCAGTTCTACTGGCGCACCAATGTCCTGAAACGCATGACGCACGGCTAAGCGGCGGTTTGTCGCGTTCCCGGTTGTGCGGAAAAAGAGGAATGTGACCCTTGCCGCATAGCGCGGCGGGGGTTCAGGAATGCAGGAGATCGAAGACATATTGCCGGGCGCAGACTGGCGGGATCGCTATCAGGGAGAGATGGTGACGCCGGAGCCGTCCTCTCTCGATGCGAGCAGGCTCCTTCTCGATCATCCTCCGGCATGGATCAGCAGCCTCATGTTGCTTCGAAACCGTGTCGTCTCGTTTTTCGGTTTAAGAACGGTCGAACTGGCCGCTGGCACGTCGGCGGGCGGTTTTCCCGTTCTTTCTTCCACCCGGGAGCGGACAGTGCTTGGCTTCGACGACCGTCATCTCGATTTCCGGATCGTTGTCGATCTAGAAGAGGAGGGGAACCGCCAGCTGGTGACTGTCACCACCATCGTCAGGCGCAAGAACATGTTTGGGCGGCTCTATCTTCTTGTCGTCGGGCCGTTTCACCGCCGCATCGTGCCGGCGACGATGCGGCCGTTCTGCGCCAATGTCCGGCCCGTCAGCATCGGGCGTGAGCGGGTCAGTCAACCCGCGTGAGCGTGAAACCCTGGGTGCGCAGAAGTTCGATAACGCCTTCCTCGCCGGGCAGATGCAGCGCGCCGACGGCCATGAAGACATTGCCCCTGGCAAGCTCGGGGGCTGCCCGTTCCGCCATGACGTGGTTGCGGTCGGTAATGATGCGCTGTTCAAAGGCGGCGTAGCCCTGTTCGTTTTCAGCCGCGGCCTTCTTGGGATCGAGGCTTTTCAGCATCGGCATGGTCATGCCGATATCGCCGGCGACGTAAAGATCGGTCATGGTCGTCATCACGTCATCCATACGCTCCCCGAGCTCAAGCGTTTCGATCAGCGCCTGAAGATGAAATTCCATCGGCAGTTCGGACATGGCCGTCAGCTGCTCGACCATGGTTTCCAGCCCGACAAGGCGCTTGCCGTCCGCAATCGCATCTTCGGCCAGCTTCTTGTCCAGAAAGGAAAGGCCGGTCGCCTTGCGGGCGAATTCGCAGGCGGGAAGGGCGACGAAGCTCGAAAGCATCCACGGCTTCATCCGCGAAACGGCATTCAGCGGAATGCCGCGTTCCTTAAGGCCTTTTTCGAGGCGGGCGACATTTTCGGGCGACAGAATGTCGGTGATCGATTTGCCATCCAGAAACATGGTGAGCTCAGGCTTGCTCAGCAACGAGGTCGCGACCTTCTTGTCGTCAACGATTTCGTCCGACTCCACGACGACAATCGCGGCTTTTTCAAAGGCGGGGCTGGCGGCGGCAGGCATTTCGAGAACACGCGGATCGGTGACATGCATGGTGCCGAGAAGATAGGACGGAGCCATGCCTGCCTTTTCGATGCGCCAGAAATTGCCCTTGCCGTTCGGGATGGCGGCCGCTTCCTGTTCGATCTTTGCGAAGGCCTGCGGATCGGTCTTGCGCATTTCCACGAGAATGTCATTGCCCGTGCACGTGATCTGCTGCTGCTCTGCGGCTTCCGCTTGCCCCAGCGAAAACAGGGTCATGAGCAGGATTGCAACGGCCGTGACATGCAGGGCCGCAAGCAGCCAGAGCAGGGCATCGCCGGTCTTGCCCATCAGGGTGGCGGTGAGATTTTGTGATCTTATCAGGCTATGCATCGGTCCAATCCGGTTGTTCTTCGCTTATAGAACGGCGGCTTGGATGTCTGGTTAATGATTATGGTTAACCATTTCCCGCTTCATGCACGCGGGTGGGCATTGTCGTAGATTTCCAGCAATCTTGCGGTATCGACACCGGTGTAGACCTGTGTGGTGGAAAGGCTGGCGTGGCCGAGCAGTTCCTGAATGGTGCGCAAATCCCCACCGCCGGCCAGAAGATGGGTGGCGAAGGAATGGCGCAGCGCATGTGGCGTGGCGTTCTCCGGCAGGCCGAAAGCGCCGCGCAGTTTTTGCATTTCCCGCTGGATGATGGCGGGCTGCAGCTTGCCGCCGCGTGCGCCAAGGAAGAGGGGCTGATCCGCCGACAGGGCGTAGGGGCAGAGCTTCTTGTAAGTGTCGACCGCTTCTGTCACCACCGCCAGTAACGGTACGACCCGCATCTTGTTGCCCTTGCCGGTGATGCGCAGGCTGCGGCCCCCCGTTGGGAAATCGGCGGGTGTGAGGCCGAGCGCCTCGGAAATGCGAAGGCCGCAGCCATAGAGAAGCGAGAGGACTGCCGCGTTGCGCGCGGCGATCCAGGGCTCTTCGTTCAATTGCGCCTCGGCCGTGGTGATTTTCAGCGCCTGCCGGTCGGTCAGTGGTTTTGGCAGGGATTTCGGCTGTTTTGGCGCGCGCATGGCAGTTGCGCCCGCTGCGTTGACGAGGCCCTTTTTCTGCAGGTGGTGCAGCAGGGAGCGCAGTCCGGCCAGATGCCGCCCGAGCGATCGCGCGCCCGCACCCTCCTTGCGCCTGTTGGCCAGAAAGGCGCGAAGATCGACCGGACGTAGATCGGCAATATCGGTGATGGAAGCTGGCTTGCCGATGTAACCGGTAAGGAAAGTCAGGAACTGGCGGGTGTCGCGTTCATAGGCTTCGACGGTATTGTCCGAAAGCCGTCGTTCGCCGGCAAGGGCGGCGAGCCAGGACTGACGCTCGTTCAGGAGATCGGGTTCAGCAAATGTCAGGATTTCGGTCACGTGGCGCTCCATTCCATGTCCCGAAACTATGCGCTTATGATCAGCATTTGGTTAAGAGGTGGACTTTGCAAGGCGTGCCCACTACATCCGGGCGGTTTCCTTTTTCCTGTCGTCGGGGCATGGTCGCCACATCATGGCAAAAGATTCGTCCGATCTGTTTGGGGCTCTGTTCGACCTGCCGTCGCCCACGCGCACGGTGCCCGTTCTCGTGCCCATGCCGGCGCCCGGGCCCTACAGCTACGCCGTGCCTGAGGATATGGTGGTGGAAACCGGTTCCGTCGTTCAGGTGCCGCTTGGTCCCCGGCAGGTCTTCGGCGTGGTGTGGGACGATGCCGGCGAAAAGGGCATCGATCCGAAGAAGCTGCGGCCCATCACCAAGAGTTTTGAATGCCCGCCGCTGAAGGCGGAGATGCGCCGCTTCATTGACTGGGTTGCCGCCTATACGCTTTCTCCGCCCGGCCTGGTGGCTCGCATGGCGCTGCGTGCGCCCGCCGCCTTCGATCCCGAACCGATGATCGAGGGGTTGCGGCTGACCGAAGGCAGGCCGGAGCGCCTTACCCCCGCCCGCGAGCGGGTGATGGAGCTGGCGGCCGAAGGACACGGCTGGACGAAGAGCGGGCTTGCCCATGCCGCCGGTGTCTCGACCAGCGTCATCGATGGCCTTGTCAAACAGGGCGTGTTTGAGACGGTTTTTCTGCCGGCGCCGCCTGTCGTCGCTGAGCCCGACCCTGATTATGTCGAGCCGCGCCTGGAAGGCCCGCAGAAACAGGCCGCGTCGGAGATACTGGAAGATGTGCGCAAGGGTGGTTTTCACGTCTCGCTCATCGATGGCGTGACCGGTTCGGGCAAGACCGAGGTCTATTTCGAGGCGGTGGCCGAGACGCTGAAGCAGGGCAAGCAGGTCCTCATCCTGTTACCGGAAATTGCTCTGACCGCAGCCTTTCTCGAGCGGTTTCAGGACCGCTTCGGTGCAAAGCCGGCGGAATGGCATTCGGACCTGTCACCGCGCATGCGTGAAAAGGTCTGGCGGCAGGCCGTCACTGGTGAAGTGAAGGTGGTTGCCGGTGCGCGTTCGGCGCTTTTCCTGCCTTTCGACAATCTCGGTCTCATCATCGTCGATGAAGAGCACGACCCGGCCTACAAGCAGGAAGACCGCGTCTTTTATAATGCTCGTGATATGGCCGTCGTCAGGGCGCGGATCGCCGAGTTCCCGGTCGTGCTGGTGTCGGCCACGCCTTCGGTTGAAAGTCAGGTCAACGGCAGTTCGGGACGTTACAATACCATTCACCTGCATACCCGTTTCGGCGATGCGGCGATGCCGGATCTGCATCTGGTCGATATGCGCCGCCATCCGCCGGAAAGGGGAGGATTTCTCTCACCCGTCCTGCTGCGTGGCATCGGCAAGACCATCGAAAAGGGTGAACAGGCGCTCCTCTTCCTCAATCGTCGCGGTTATGCGCCGTTGACGCTCTGCCGTGTCTGCGGCCACCGTTTCCAGTGCCCGCAATGCTCCAGCTGGCTCGTGGAGCACCGCTTCCGCAATCAATTGCAGTGCCACCAGTGCGGCCACAGCGAGCCGATGCCCGATCATTGCCCGGAATGCGGCACCTTCGATCATCTGGTGGCCTGCGGTCCCGGCGTGGAGCGTATCGCCGAGGAGGTGGAGAAACATTTCCCGGAGGCCCGCACCATCGTGCTCTCTTCCGATCTCATGGGCGTCAAGAGGTTGCGTCTGGAGCTGGAGGCGATCGTCAAGGGTGAAGCGGATATCGTCATCGGCACGCAGCTGGTCGCCAAGGGGCACAATTTCCCCCTTATGACGCTCGTCGGAATTGTCGATGCCGATCTCGGACTTGCCAATGGCGATCCGCGTGCGGCGGAGCGAACCTTCCAGCTGCTTTCGCAGGTGACGGGGCGCGCCGGGCGAACGGGGCGCAAGAGTCACGGTCTGCTACAGACCTATCAGCCGCAGCATCCCGTCATGCAGGCCATCGTTTCTGGCGATGCCTCGGCCTTCTACGAGCGTGAGATCGTGGAGCGGGAAAAGGCCGTTCTGCCGCCCTTCGGGCGTCTTGCCTCGATCATCGTTTCCGCCGATACGCGCGGGGAGGCGGAGACCCATGCGCGAGGTTTAAGGGCCGCGGCCCCACAGGTTACCGGCATCATGCTGCTTGGCCCGGCGGAAGCGCCGCTCGCGCTCATTCGCGGCCGCCACCGTTTCCGCCTCCTGGTGCATGGGCGGCGCAATTCCGACATGCAGTCTTTTCTTCGTACTTTGCTGGCCAATGGTCCGAAGGAGCGGGGCAGCGTGCATGTGCAGCTCGATATCGATCCGCAAAGTTTCCTTTGAACTTCGCCGACGAGGCGTTTTCCCGCTGTCATGACCGTGTCATAACGCAACAGGCAATCAAAATGATTTGGGGAACGAGATGGAGTTTTATTTTCCCGCCGAGTTCGGCGAGCAGCTGGCCTTCGGCGCGGCGGTGGTATCGGTCGTGATGGGCCTTTTTTTCATGTTTGCGCCGGGCATTACGCTGCGCGCCTTCGGTCTGCAGCCGGCTGGTGAGCGCAGGGACGGTTATACACTCGTGCGTTCGTCGCTTGCGGGGTTCTATCTCGGTCTTGGCGCTGCCGCCCTGCTTCTCGCGCAGCCTATGGTCTATCTCGCCTTTGGTGCGGCATTCGGCCTCAGCGTTTTCGGCGGCATTCTCTCCATATTGTCAGATGGTGGCGCAACCATGCGGAATTTCTTACTTCTGGTTGTACACTTTCTGCTGTCCGCACTCGCGTTGAGCTACGTCTTCGGGCTGGTCTGAGACGGGCTTTTTGGCTTTTGTGCCGCACCAGAGCCGCATCCTGAGCGAAATCGGAAAATTTAAACGCATTCCCCCTTGCCCAAACGGCGCTTTCCGCTATTACGCGTGTTGCGAGTCCCGGCGTCCTATGCTAGACGGACCGCGAAATTGGGAAAAGGCAGGGGGGAATTCCGGTCTTTTTCGGGGAAATTGAAACGATTTCAAGAATTTGATGCGGTGGAGCCCCATCGCTGATGGTCTTGGACGATTAGCAGGGAAAAAGTGCCCGTGGCAGAGACCTCCCAGGGAACATCCGGTGTAGCGGAAAGGTATGCGTCGTCGCTTTTCGAGCTTGCTTTGGAAGCGGGGGCGGTCGAAGCGGTTCAGGCCGAACTGGACAAGTTTGGCGCCCTTCTCGACGAAAGCGACGATTTGAAGCGTCTGGTTGCGAGCCCGGTGTTTTCCGCCGAGGATCAGTTCAAGGCAATCACCGCGATCTGCGAAAAGGCCGGCATCTCCGGTCTCGCTCTGAATTTCCTCAAGGTTGTTGCGAATAACCGCCGTCTCTTTGCCGTTCCCGGCATGATCCGCGCCTACCGCACCATCGCTGCCGCCCACCGCGGCGAAATCACCGCCGAGGTTACCTCGGCACATGCGCTCGACGAGGCGCAGGAAACTGAACTGAAAGCGGCGCTGAAGAGCGTTACCGGCAAGGATGTGACGATTTCCGTTACCGTCGACCCGTCGATCCTCGGCGGCCTGATCGTCAAGGTCGGCTCTCGCCAGATCGATACGTCTCTTCGCACCAAACTTTCCACCCTTAAGCTTGCACTGAAAGAGGTTGGCTGATGGATATCCGCGCCGCGGAAATTTCCGCAATTCTGAAAGATCAAATCAAAAATTTCGGCAACGAGGCGGAAGTCTCCGAAGTCGGTCAGGTGCTGTCCGTCGGTGACGGTATCGCCCGCGTCTATGGCCTCGACAATGTTCAGGCCGGCGAAATGGTCGAGTTTCCCGGCGGCATTCGCGGCATGGCGCTCAACCTCGAAGCCGACAACGTCGGTGTGGTTATCTTCGGTTCGGACCGTGACATCAAGGAAGGCGACACCGTAAAGCGGACTGGCGCTATCGTTGACGTTCCCGTCGGCCCGGAACTGCTCGGCCGCGTTGTTGACGCGCTCGGTAACCCGATCGACGGCAAGGGCCCGATCAATGCCGCCAAGCGTTCGCGTGTTGACGTCAAGGCTCCCGGCATCATTCCGCGCAAGTCGGTTCATGAGCCGATGTCGACCGGCCTCAAGGCCATCGACGCTCTCATTCCGGTTGGCCGCGGCCAGCGCGAGCTCGTCATCGGCGACCGCCAGACCGGCAAGACCGCGATCATTCTCGACACGATCCTGAACCAGAAGGCCATTCACGACAATGGTCCTGACGGCGACAAGCTTTATTGCGTTTACGTCGCTATCGGTCAGAAGCGTTCGACCGTTGCCCAGTTCGTGAAGGTTCTGGAAGAGCGCGGCGCACTGCAGTATTCGATCATCGTTGCTGCGACCGCTTCCGATCCGGCTCCGATGCAGTACCTCGCTCCGTTTGCCGGTTGCGCCATGGGCGAGTACTTCCGTGACAACGGCAAGCACGCTCTCATCGGTTACGACGACCTTTCCAAGCAGGCCGTTGCCTATCGTCAGATGTCGCTTCTGCTGCGTCGTCCTCCGGGCCGCGAAGCTTATCCGGGCGACGTTTTCTACCTTCACTCCCGTCTTCTCGAGCGCGCTGCAAAGCTCTCCGACGAAATGGGCGCAGGTTCGCTGACGGCTCTGCCTGTCATCGAAACCCAGGGTAACGACGTTTCGGCCTTTATTCCGACCAACGTGATCTCGATCACCGACGGCCAGATCTTCCTTGAAACCGACCTGTTCTACCAGGGCATTCGTCCGGCCGTTAACGTCGGTCTGTCGGTTTCGCGCGTTGGCTCCGCCGCCCAGGTCAAGGCGATGAAGCAGGTTGCAGGCTCGATCAAGGGTGAACTTGCCCAGTATCGTGAAATGGCCGCCTTCGCCCAGTTCGGTTCGGACCTCGACGCTTCCACGCAGCGCCTGCTCAACCGCGGCGCCCGCCTGACCGAACTTCTGAAGCAGCCGCAGTTCTCTCCGCTCAAGACGGAAGAACAGGTTGCGGTGATCTTCGCCGGCGTCAACGGTTACCTCGACAAGGTTCCGGTCGCGCAGGTCGGCAAGTTCGAGCAGGGTCTGCTCTCCTACCTCCGGTCGGAAGGCAAGGCGATCCTCGACACCATCCGCACGGAAAAGGCTATCAGCGACGATACCAAGGGCAAGCTCAAGGGCGCTCTTGATAGCTTCGCCAAGTCTTTCTCGTAATCAGGGCTCTTTTACTCGGACGGATAACGGATGCCTTCACTAAAGGATCTGAAAAACCGCATTGCCTCCGTAAAGGCGACGCAGAAGATTACCAAGGCGATGAAAATGGTCGCCGCGGCGAAGCTTCGGCGCGCCCAGGAAGCTGCGGAGGCCGCCCGGCCTTATTCTCAGCGCATGAGCGCCGTTCTTGCCAACATCGCCAAGGCGGTCGAGGCGGACGTTGCTCCGGCGCTGATGACCGGCACCGGCAAGGACGACGTGCACCTGCTCGTCGTCTGCACGGCTGAACGTGGTCTTTGCGGCGGTTTCAACTCGCAAATCGCCCGTTTTGCCCGCGATCACGCCCGCAAGCTGATTTCGGAAGGCAAGACGGTCAAGATCATCACGGTCGGCAAGAAGGGTTACGACAGCCTTCGCCGCGAATTTGCAGCCAACATCATCGAACGCATCGAACTGCGTGAAGTGAAGAAGGTCGGTTTTGAAAACGCCGACCAGATCGCCAAGAAGGTGATCTCGCTCTTCAACGCGGGTGAGTTTGATGTCTGCACGCTGATCTATTCGGAATTCAAGTCCGTCATCAGCCAGATCCCGACCGGCCTGCAGCTTATTCCCGCCGCAATGCCTGTTGTGGAAGAGGATGCGGCAACGCAGAGCGCCGTCTACGAATACGAGCCGGATGCGGCTTCTATTCTGGAAGACCTTATTCCGCGCAACATTTCGGTTCAGGTTTTCCGGGCTCTGCTCGAAAACGTTGCCGGTGAAATGGGCGCCAAGATGAGCGCGATGGACAATGCAACGCGCAATGCCGGTGAAATGATCAACAAGCTGACGCTTTCCTACAACCGTCAGCGTCAGGCTCAGATCACCAAGGAACTCATTGAAATCATTTCGGGCGCGGAAGCGCTCTGAGGTAAGGAAAGAGGGTAAGGATAATGGCTAAGGCAGCTACCCCCAAGAAAACCGCAGCGGTGAACGGCGCGGGCAAGGTTACCCAGGTTATCGGCGCTGTTGTCGACGTGGCGTTCGAAGGCGAACTGCCTCCGATCCTGAACGCGCTCGAAACCGAGAACAACGGCAACCGCCTCGTTCTGGAAGTCGCGCAGCATCTCGGCGAAAACGTCGTCCGCACGATCGCCATGGACTCGACCGAAGGTCTCGTCCGCGGTCAGCCCGTCAGCAACACGGGCGCTCCGATCGAGGTTCCGGTCGGTCCTGAAACGCTCGGCCGCATCATGAACGTCATCGGCGAGCCGGTTGACGAAGCGGGCCCGATCGTTACGGCCAAGAAGCGCGCCATCCACCAGGATGCGCCGTCTTACGTCGAGCAGTCGACCGAAGCACAGATCCTTGTCACCGGCATCAAGGTCGTCGACCTTCTGGCTCCTTACGCCAAGGGCGGCAAGATCGGCCTGTTCGGCGGCGCCGGCGTTGGCAAGACGGTTCTCATCATGGAACTGATCAACAACGTCGCCAAGGCGCACGGCGGTTACTCGGTATTCGCCGGCGTGGGTGAACGTACCCGCGAAGGCAACGACCTCTACCACGAAATGATCGAGTCCAACGTCAACAAGCTTGGCGGCGGCGAAGGTTCCAAGGCTGCGCTCGTTTACGGCCAGATGAACGAACCGCCGGGCGCCCGCGCCCGCGTCGCCCTGACCGGTCTGACGATCGCTGAAAACTTCCGTGATGAAGGCCAGGATGTTCTGTTCTTCGTGGACAACATCTTCCGCTTCACGCAGGCTGGTTCGGAAGTGTCGGCTCTGCTTGGCCGTATTCCTTCGGCCGTGGGCTACCAGCCGACGCTCGCAACGGACATGGGCCAGATGCAGGAACGCATCACCACCACGAACAAGGGTTCGATCACCTCGGTTCAGGCTATTTACGTTCCCGCCGACGACTTGACCGACCCCGCGCCGGCCACCTCGTTCGCGCACCTTGACGCAACGACGGTTCTGTCGCGTTCGATCGCCGAAAAGGGTATTTACCCGGCTGTTGACCCTCTTGACTCCACCTCGCGCATGCTCGACCCGATGATCGTCGGTGAAGAACACTACGAGGTTGCCCGTAAGGTTCAGTCGACCCTGCAGCGCTACAAGTCTCTCCAGGACATCATCGCCATCCTCGGCATGGACGAACTGTCGGAAGAAGACAAGCTGACGGTTGCTCGCGCCCGCAAGATCGAGCGCTTCCTGTCGCAGCCGTTCTTCGTCGCCGAAGTCTTCACCGGTTCTCCGGGCAAGCTCGTCGCGCTCGAAGATACGATCAAGGGCTTCAAGGGCCTGGTCAACGGCGAATACGACAACCTGCCGGAAGCCGCTTTCTACATGGTCGGTTCGATGGAAGAAGCCATCGAAAAGGCAAAGAAGCTGGCTGGCGAAGCTGCCTGATCATGAATTGGCGGGCGCGTGGTTCAACCGCGCGCCTTGCCGGCAATGACGGCGAAACCGGAACGGCTTTCGCCGGCGTTGTAGAAGACAAGTCCGTGACGCCCGCGTAATTGAAAAGAAGTGAATAGCCATGGCTGACAGTTTCAAATTCGATCTCGTTTCCCCGGAGCGTCTGCTCGTTTCCGAAACGGTTACGGAAGTCGTCATCCCGGCTACGCTGGGTGAAATGACCGTTCTGGCCAATCACGCGCCGACGATGACCACGATCAAGCCGGGTCTGGTGACGGTGAAGTTCGCTTCCGGTGAGACCCATAAATATGTGGTTTTCGGTGGTTTTGCCGATATTTTGCCGACCGGTTGCACGCTTCTTGCGGAATCCGCGGTTTCGGCTGATGATATGTCTCCTGACACGCTGCAGAAGCGTATCGATGCGGCCAAGGCCGAAATCGAAGAGGGCAATCATCACCACGAGCATCTGACCAAGCTTGAAAAGCACCTTTACGAACTGACGAACCTGCATGAGGTTCTCGTCGCTGCTTGAAAGCACCGGGCGGGTTCGAAAGAATGACTGCCCACAAAAAATTCAAAACAGAAAGCGGCCGGTTCGGTCGCTTTTTTGTTTTTGGGCTAGTGTCCGCCGCCCTGTCCAAGCAAAAAATGCCCGTCTCCGCGCATGAGGCCGTCCGTCAGTTCGGCGCGGGCGTCGGAATGTCGCTAGCGAATTACGCCGACGATTCACGGGCAGACAATGGGTAAAGCAGGGATAATAACGCGCCTTCAACGGGTGAACCCGGAAACCGATTCCGATTTTCATGGCTATAGGTTAGATGTGGTGGCGGGAAGAAATGCTGCTTTGGATCCTTAGCGAGACGAGGCAGATTTTCGTCATGGAGGAGTGCTCAGCGTGTCGGCAAAGGCAAGTTACCGAAGGGTCGCAAGAACCGCTCTGCGGGAAGGGGCCATAGTCGAGGGCGAGCGGGCGGTGCCTGAGGAGGTGCCGGTTGCCTTTTCTTATGGCGGCAGCACCCACGCGGTGATGATGGCAAGCCCCGCCGATCTTGTCGATTTCGCAATCGGTTTCAGTCTTACGGAGGGTATCATATCCACCAGGGCGGAAATCCGTTCCATTGAAGTGATCGAGGCCGGGCAGGGTTTTGATGTACAGGTGGATTTGCAGGATGCCAACGCGGATGCGCTGAGGGCAAGACGGCGGCATATGGCAGGCCCCGTAGGCTGCGGTCTTTGTGGCATTGAATCTATAGAACAGGCGGTCCGCGTAGTACCGGAGTTGGGCGGCGTGGAAGTCTCCGTTGACGGAGATGACATCGTTGCTGCGGTGAAAGCGCTGAATGAAGCGCAAAGCCTCAATCGCGAAACGCGGGCAGTTCACGGCGCGGGTTTCTACAATCCTCAAAAAGGGCTGCTTGCTGTCCGCGAAGATGTCGGCCGGCACAATGCGCTCGACAAGCTCGCAGGTGCGGTTATCAACGCGAACCTGTCTCCCGACGCGGGCATTGTGGTGGTCACGAGCCGCCTGTCGGTGGAAATGGTCCAGAAGACGGCCATCCTTGGCAGCCCCATTCTGGCGGCGATCTCCGCGCCCACCGCGCTTGCCATTGAAACGGCTGAGAGCTCGGGTATCACGCTTGTGGCGCTGGTGCGGGGTGAGGATTTTGAAATCTTCACCCGGGCGGATCGTATCATTCTATAACGTTGAGGCCGCCGTTTCCCGGCGGCCCTTGGCGTCAGAGCGGGCCTAGAATTCCGCCCATTCGGCGGCTGCATTTCCCTGAGACCTTGGCGCGGCGGCATATCGCGGTTGCGGTGTCGGGAGCCGGGTGACGACGGCCGGTTTTTTGTCGGCCGGCCGGGCGGGCGATGCCTCGTGGGATATTCTGAACTGCCGCAGCAATTCGTGCAGATTTTCCGCCTCCGTGGCGAGGCCGTGGCTGGCGGCGGTGGTCTCCTCCACCATGGCGGCGTTTTTCTGGGTGGCCTGATCCATGACGTTGACGGCCTGATTGATTTCGCTGAGGCCATTTGCCTGTTCGCGCGAGGCTTCAACGATCGCCGAGACATTGGTGTCGATCTCGCCCATCTGCGACTGGATATCCCGCAGGGCGCCGCCGGTTCTGCCAACCAGATCCACGCCATTGGCGACCTGCTCGCGCGAGGTGTTGATGAGGGATTTGATTTCCTTGGCCGCAACGGCGGATCGTTGGGCGAGTTCCCGGACCTCCTGCGCCACAACGGCGAAACCCTTGCCCGCTTCCCCGGCCCGCGCGGCTTCGACCCCCGCATTCAGGGCCAGAAGATTGGTCTGGAAAGCAATATCGTCGATAACGCCGATGATGTTGGTGATTTCACCCGAGGACCGGGAAATCGCGTCCATGGCGGAGATTGCCTGTTGGACGATGTCGCCGGAATGTTCGGCATGTTCTCTCGTTCGCAGCACCAGTTTGCCGGCCTCGCCGGCGCGCCGGCTGGCATCTGACACGGTGGTGGTGATTTCCTCCAGCGCGGCTGCGGTCTCTTCCAGCGAGGCTGCCTGCTGTTCGGTGCGTTGCGAAAGTTGATCGGCGGCGATGCGGATTTCGCCTGAGCCGGAGGCGATTGTCGAGGCATTATGGGCGATGTTCTGCATGGTGGCCTGCAGCTTGGCGACGACCTCGTTGAAGTCCGCACGCAGCTTTTCCATGCTGGGCACGAAGCTGTTGTCGAGACGCTGCACAAGATCACCCTCGGCGAGCGCCCGCAGAGCATCGGCAAGCACGCTGATGGCACTCATGCGCGGCGTGACGTCGGTGGCGAACTTCACCACTTTCACCACCTTGCCGGCCTCGTCCAGCACCGGATTATAGGCAGCCTGGATCCATATCTCCTTGCCGTTCTTTCCATAGCGAACAAATTCATCCGAGATGAATTCCCCCGCCGCCAGCCGCGGCCAGAAATTGCCATAGGCAGGCGAGGCGGCATAGGCGGGATCGCAAAACATACGGTGGTGCCTGCCCTCAATTTCCTTGACGTCGTAATTCACCGTGGCGCAGAAATTCGGATTGGCGGTGATGATGGTGCCATCGGGCAAAAACTCGATGGTTGCCTGGGAACGGGAGAGCGCCTCCAGCTTGCCCGCATCGTCTACGGCCTTGATCTTCTTGGCGGTGATGTCGGTGGCGATCTTCACGACCTTGTAGGGTTTGCCCGAACGGAAAACCGGGTTGTAAGAGGCTTCGATCCAGATGACCGAGCCGTCCTTACGGATACGGCGATATTCCCTGGCCTGGAACTCGCCGCGGGCGAGAGAGGCCCAGAATTCCTGATATGCCCGCGACGCGGTGAGTTCGCTGTCGCAGAAGATGCGATGGTGCTTGCCGACGATCTCGGCGAGATCATAACCCAGCGCCGCGCAGAAATTTTTATTTGCAGTGAGAATGTTACCTTTGAGATCGAATTCTATGACCGCCTGTGATTTCGATATGGCATCGAGTATATTTTTATTATCTGCGCTTTTTCCTAACCCCAGCATTACACGTCCCCCAAAATCAGCCCACGGCGCGGCGAGCCGCACAGGACATGCGGTCCACGTCGTATCATATTGAACACGAACAGGTTTTGCCGCCGAAGGCAGCAATGCAGGCACTTTTGTCTCTTCGCCTTGGTCAGGTATTGGCCCGCGTGATAGTCGTGCTGGCGCGATACTGATCTACGGCTTTTAATATTAGATATCCATAATATTAAAATGTTCTTATTCAATAAGGCGGGGTAAAGGAAAACAAAACCGCCGGGCGAGTGCTCCGGCGGTCTGGGTTGATTGATGATCCTCGTCTGGCAAGGCCAGCCAAAAGGCCTGATTAAGCGGCGAGGTCTTCCGCTTCGGTTCCCTTGAACATTTTTGCGAGGTTCAGGAAGCAGATCATGCCGTGTTCGTTGGCGATGATGCCTTCCGAATACGACTTGTCGAAAGAGGCCGAAATCTCCGGAACCGGCTGAACCTGGTTTGCCGGGATCGTCAGAATGTCGGACACACGGTCGACCAGCATGCCGATGACCATGTTGTGCACTTCCGCCACCACGATGGCGCTTCTTTCATTGGCGACGGTGCTTTTCATGCCGAGCTTGTGGGCCAGATCGATGATCGGAATGACAGAGCCGCGCAGGTTCATGACGCCGATGACGTCTTTCGGCGCGTGGGGAATGGGCGTCGAAGGCGCCCAGCCGCGAATTTCGCGGATGGTCGTCGTCTTCACGCAGAATTCCTGATCATGCAGGCGGAACGCGATGATTTCGAGCGTCTCACCGCCAAAATTGGTAGAGTTAATCATAGCCATCAGAATTCTTCCCAATGCTCGCTGTGGAGGCCGGCGCAAGTGCACCGACACTTGCATATGCGGATTTGGCGTTCTGCCTGGTGCCTGAACAGCCGGAAACAATATTTCCGTCTTCAATGGAAGATTCGTAACATGAGATGGTTTCGCAAACCTAAATGCGAAGCGGCCCTGGAGTATTTTCGCTTTTCTTCGAATCACGAAAATACTCTCTTTGATTTTACGCATTGTCCGGACGTAAAACCGCTACGCACTTTTATTGGAAATGCTAATATTCCTTCTCGTAAAATATGCCGGCTGCGCCTTCGCCATCGCCACCCGCTTCCCCGCGTAGCTTCACACCCCGCCCGACATCGAGGTTGATGATGGCTTTTGCGCCGGACTCGCCGCTTTGCTGCAGCTCGAGATAGGTTCTTTCGTTCAGATATTTACCGGCGGAAACACGGGCCTGCCCTTCGGAGTCGGTCGAAATATCGAGATCGTCGACGCCGAGATTGCTTCTGAGCTTGTCGAACAGCGAGGTGGAACGCCCGCCGGCCAGCTGGGCGGCGGCGTCTGCGAGCCTCGCGATCTGCAGAGCCGAGAGTTTCGACATGGACTGGCCGAAGATCAGCTGGGCCATCACCTCGTCCTGCGGCAGGGCGGGCGCCGAGGAGAAAGCAAAGGTCGGATCGTTGGCGGTGCCGGAAACGGACACGGTGATAGTCGTTGAGCCGACCGTCGAATCCGCCTTCATATCGAGGACCGGAACGAGGCCGCCACCAAAACTGATATTGCCTGTCGTGAAATCGAGGCGGCGAGTGAGGATTTCCAGCCGGCCGCGGCGCATTTCAAAGCCACCGGAAATGACGGGAACGGCTGCCGTGCCACGGATCGTCAGATTACCCGTGAGTTCCGCATCGATGCCGCGCCCGCGCACGAAGATACCGCTTGGCGCATTCACCTGCAGATCGAGATTGATGGTGGACGAACTGCCGCTTCCGCCCTGATCAGCCCCGAGCGCTTTGGCCTGTGCGCGCACCTTTGGTGGGGCGTTCTTGTGTTTGACATCGATCTCCGTCAGCGAGGCCGGAAGTTTTTCCGGAATGGTGATGGCGCTTCTGTCCAGCGTCAGATTGCCGCCCAGAACGGGGGAATTCAGCAGCGGGCCTTTCAGCGTCAGCGTGCCGCTCACCACCGTCGTTACTAGCGTGCCGTCATTATAACCGGCGCGATTAAGCGTGATCGATATATCGGCGGGGAAACCCGAACCGCCTGATATGCCGACGCTGCCGGTTCCCGCTATCGTTCCGCCTCCCGCCAGCTTGCCGGTCAATCGGGAAATGACGGCGCGGTCACGGTCGAAGGTGATGGTGGCGCCCAGATCGTTGATGGTCAGGTTCCTGCGCACGTCGGTCAGGCGTGTACCATCGGTGGTGATGCTGCCGGTCACGACAGGTGCGGAAGCGCTGCCGGAAATCTTCACATCGATGGCGGCGCTGCCATCCACGTCGAGGCCCTGCGCTGCGGTTTGTGATGCGACGGCGGAGAATGGCAGCCTGCCGGAAAATGCCATGGAAAGTGGACGATTGCCGGCGATGCCGAGCGAGCCGCCGCCGGAAAGCGACATGCCGCCCTGGCCGGATACATTGGTGTCGATCTGCAGGGTGCCGCCGGCGAAACGGCCATTCGCCTTGATGCCGAGCGCAGCGAGCCCCGCCGCGCGTGTCTGCGCGACCTCGGCATTTGTCCAGTTCAGATTGTAGTCGACCGCCGGATTCGACGCTGCACCCTTGGCGCTCACCGAGCCGGAGATGCTGCCTGCCGCATCCAGCCCGGTGGCGAAAGCATTTGCGAGACTGGCGGGCAGCGAACGGATATCGGCATTGATGTCGAGCGTTGACCCGGCAGTGCCGTTGACCTCAATGCGCCCTTCGCCCGTGATGACGGTCAGATCGGAAATGCGGGCCGTGCCGTTCTGGATGGCGATGGTGCTTGGTTTTTCAAGTCGTACTGCAATGCCCTTGGGGGCGGCGGAAAAAGCATCGACGCGCACCGTCATCGGCGATCCGCCGGTCTCAGCGCTGCCCTTTACCACCAGCGGTGCGTTGTCGTAACGGCCGTTGAAGTCGAACTGGGTCGTCGTGCCGGAATGTCCGATGGTGGCATTCAGGCCTGATATCGCGGCGGCGCCCGCATTGACGCTATCGGCGCTGACCTTGCCATTGATGGCAAGAGCCTGAAGGTCATCGATGGAAATATCGGCGGCGAGCTTGGAGATCGTTGTCGTGCCCTGGCGGATGCTGCTGCCATTGGCCTTTATCGTCGCGGCGATCCGCCCATTGGCGTTGCTCAGGGCGATGTCGCCGGCAATATCGCCATCCGCCTGCTGCGCGGCGAGTGCGGCGAGCAGCGCAAGGTCGGGGAAATTGAAGGAAAGACTGCCCGATGGCAGGAACTGCTGCGAGAATTGCAGCTGCCCGTTCAGGATATTCCGGCCTACCGCAACGTGCAGCTCGGGCATCGCCGTGCCGTTTTCGGTCTGCACCACATCGGCATTGGCATCGATCTTCTGCCGGTCGAGACTGCCGCTGGCGGTGAGTTTCGCCTGGGGCGCAGCCGGGTCAGCCTTGCCTGTTGCATTGACCTTCAGCGCTTCCAGCGTGCGTCCGGCAAGAATGGCGCTTTCGGAACTCAGGGTGACGTTGAAATCCGGTGCGGCAAGCGCACCACTGGCCTCGATTGCAAAATCGGCGACGCCCTTTGCCTGCGGCGTCAGTTTCTCGAGCGCAGGAAATTTACCCGTCAAGCTGGCGCTTAATGCCTCGTTTTCGAGGCTGACATTGCCCGTGGCTTCGATCGTTCCCGATTTGACGACAAGGTTTTCAACGCTGGTGCGTCCACCGATGGTCAGGTCGATATCGCCCTGGAGGGCAATGGTCGTATCGAATTTTTCCGCCAGCGCCGGTGGAAGGGTGGCGGGCAGTGCGAAGAGCTGAATGCTGGAGGTGAGGCGATTGCCGGCAAGATCGAAACTGCCGTTCAGCGTGCCGCCGACACTGGCGCTTTCCAGCGTCGCGCCATCGAAGCCGATAGCGGAAGAGGTGAGGCTGAGCGGCGCCTTGATGGTGAGTGGCGCACGCACCAGCCGGTCGATATCCGGGCTGACGAAGGACGATTGCGCCACGGACAGGACCGTCGCGATCGTGCCACTGCGGTTGGCGACGTTGAGATCGGCGCTCTCGGCCGTTAGTTTGACATCGTCAAGCCGGCCTTGAGGCAGGGAAAGGCTGCGCAACGATACGGTCGTGTTGAGATGTGCAGCCTCCGCTCCACCCTTGAGGGAAAGATCGAGGCCGTTGATGAGAGCCTGAACCTCGCCATTCTCCAGCGGCCAGCGAAAATCCACGGGGCCGGCGGTGCCGATGAGATTGGCGGCAAGATCATTTTCACCGTTCGGATCGACGGAGCCTGATGCCGTCAGCAGCAACGTGCCGGTTTCCAGCGTGCTGCCGCCTATTTCGATGCGGCCCTGCGGCGAAAGGGTCGCATTTGCATCAAGCTTCGTCTCGCCGGCAAAAAGCTGGCGGAAGGCCGGGGGCAGAAGCAGGTCCGGCTGGCCACCGCCCGCAACTTCGATACGGCGTGTGCCATCATCACCAAGAAGGTGGCGGCCGGTCACATTGACGACGGGGTTACCGGCGACATTGCCGCGCAGGCTACCGGTCCAGTCGGAAAGCGGGCCTTCACCGTTGAGGTCTATCGCCACCGCAGGTGTGCCGGGAAGCGAAAGCAATGTGGCGAGAAGCCCGCCCTCGGGCTCCTTCATCTCCGCTTTCAGCTTCAGGACGTTTTCATTCGGAAGGAAAGCAACGTCGGCGTTAACCTCCGCATCCGGCGCATTCAGCCGGTGGGCCGTGAGCGACAGCCTGATGTCGTCCCGGGCGGCCTTGAGGCTGCCTTCTGCGGTCAGGTCGAAAGGACGGCCGAGAAGTGATTGTCCAAGGCTGATATCGGGAAAGCTGAAATTGTCGACGGCGACTTCGATCGGCAGCGAGGAGTTGGCGGAACTCTTGGCTGCCGCCTGCTCTGACGCAAGCGGTTTGCGCTCGACATCGATCGATCCGGCTGAGACGCGCTCGGCATGGAAGGTGCCGGCAAGCAGTGAGAGCGGCGACCAGTCGACGGCGACCTGGTTCACGCGGGCATAGGGGCCCTGCCGGTCTGAAAGCGTGACATTGTCAAGCCGAAGGCGGCCGGTCAAAAGGCCGCTCGGGGGAGAAATCTCGATCACCTGATCGGGCGTGGAAACGAGTGATGAAATCTGCGTTGCGGCGATCCTTGCGCCCATCGGCGTAAAACCGACGAACAGAACCGCGAGCAAAACCAGCACCACGCCGAACAAAGCAGCGTAACCCAGCCATTTCAGCAATCGAATCAACATTTTCATAAAGGGTAATCTACACTCTGTTGCAAGGGTGTTCGACTGCGGCGTTTAAAAAGACTGGCCGATGCCAGCATAAATGCCGAAACTGTTGCCACCATCGTATTTTTCAAGCGGCATGGCGACATCGAGACGCAGAGGCCCGAAGGGCGTCGCGTAACGCAGGCCGATACCGGCGCCAGCCCGGATATCGGAAAAATCGGGGGTCACTTCATCCGAAACCACACCGGCGTCGATGAAGGGCACGATGCCGATCGTATCGGTGACCTTGATGCGGGCTTCGATGGAGCCGACCACATAAGAGCGGCCGCCGGTCGCGTCGCCAGCGGCGTTATACGGCGATATTTCCTGATAGCTGTAGCCGCGCACCGATCCGCCGCCACCGGCATAAAAGCGCCTTGTGGTGGGAATGTCCTGCAGATCGCTGCCGCCGACGAGCACGCCGCCGGAAAGCTTTCCGGCCATGATCAGCCGGTCTTCGGCGCCAATCCCCTTGTAGCCCGAGATGGAGCCTTCGAAAGAGGAAAAGAAGGTGCCGTTCAGCGCTTCATAGCTAGGCTTGGCGGCCACAGAGGCACGGAAGCCTTCGGTGGGGTTGAGCTTGTCGTCGCGTGTATCACGAACGAATTCCAGCGGGATGGAGGTGGTGAGATATTCGTTCTTGCCGAATGCGTCTTCCGTATCGGCCCATTGCACCTCAAGGCCGGCTGCGGCTGTATCGGTATCGTTGAGCTCGTAGGCGAAACCGGCTGTGCCCGTCACTGTCTTGGCGTCGTATGTATCGGGGTGTTCGGTCTTGGCAATCAGGCTGGTCTTGAAGGTGGTGCGCGGATTGAACATGCCGGGCTTGGTGAAAGTAATGCCCGCCGAATAATCCATGCCTTCGACGCTCGATGCTTCGGCGATGCGCGAGACAGAACCTTCGATACGCAGCGATTCCGCCTGTCCGAACAGGTTCCGATGGCCCCAATACCCCTGAAGGCCGATGCCTTCTGTGGTGGAGTATTGCGCGCCGACGCCGAAATAGCGGTGTTTGCCTTCCGAGACCTCGATGGTGAGCGGAATGGTGCCGTCGCGCGCCAGCGTTCCCGCTTCCTTGATGGTCAGGCTGGAAAAGACGCCCAGCTGCCGCAGCCGGTCGGCGGCCTTGCGCAGTTTCTCCGGGGAATAGGGCTCGCTGCCATTGAGGCGCGAGTAACGGCGGATGAAATCGCCATCGACGGTTTTTTCACCTGTCACGGTCACCGTGCCGAGGGGCGCCACGGGACCGCCTTCGGCTGCCATGGTGATGTCGACGGTGTTCGTTGCGTGGTTCGCAACCGCCTCGCGTTTCGTCAGTTTCGCAAGCGGACGGCCTTCGGCCTTCAGATCATCGATCAGCTTGTTGCCGGCGCGGATGATGGCGAGAGAACCGGCGTCACCCCCGGCTATCAGGCCGTATTCCTCAAGGTTACGGCCAGTCACATCGCCTTCCAGCCGGACATTGCCGAGTTTGAAGACCGGGCCGGGCGTTACCGTGATCACCACGGGCACGGGAGCGGAATGATCGAACACCGGATTGGGCGGCAGGCTATCCACATCCTTGCCGGCGACGGTGACCTTGACGATTCCGCCGTAACGGGCGTTTTCATAAAGCGCCGCAATCAGCCTGTCCCTGTCGTCTCTTGCCTTTATCAGAAGGCCAAGATCGCCCGAGGCCGGCTTCTCCTTGTCCGCAAGGAGAAGCGAGCTGTTTTCCAGGCTGTCTTTCAGGGATTTATCGGCGTCCGGGGCATCAAGCGTGACGGCATATTTGACCGGATTGATAACCTCGACCTCCGGTTCTTCCGAACCCCAGAGGCGCATGCCGAACAGTTTGAAGGCGAAGGCGTCACGGGTAAATGCCGGATACAGGGCGAACGTCACAGCAACCGCGAGCGCGGTGCCGGCTTTCCGATACGCAATACCTGTCTTCGGGTTAGTTCGTGTTCTTCGCATAAGCTGCTTTATGGTTGAGCTTTTATTGTCGCCCTAACCCGTTTCCTGTCCGTTAACATTGCAATTTAATCATAAATAAACGGCTTTGAGGACCCTCCGCCCCGTCTTTTGCCCGCCATAACGCAAAAAGCCCCGGACGACCGGGGCTTCTGTGCAACGGTATTTCGCGAAGCGATTAGCGGCAACGCGCCGTGTAACGCTGACCGTACTGGTCGCGATAATAGCAATAGCCCGGCTCGGAAGCATTGCCGATCAGAGCGCCGCCAACACCGCCGATCGCTGCGCCAACTGCTGCGCCGCGAACGTTACCCGTGATGGCTCCACCAATAACAGCGCCGGAAACGGCACCGATCGAAGCGCCCTTTTCCGTCTGCGTGCAGCTTGCAAGCGACAGGCCGACCAGCGCAAATATGATTGCCTTTTTCATGAAACTCTCTCCAACGTTACAATGAGCTCTTCGGCTCGGTAGGCGTCCCATATTTATCTGCGGCGACTGCTACCTCCGACCGCCACAGATAACTAACAATTCGATGTCGTTTAGGGAAGCCTCATCTTCCAGGCATTCCTGCGAGCGTAAATCGATTGTGTGCCAGACAACGGCGCCACGCGAAAAAGGTTCCAAATCTCGCGGTTTTTTGATGTGAATCAATTTTGTACTTTTCATCAGCGTCTATAAACGGTTTATTGGAATGGTTCAAAACAACGGCGAATTGACGCAGACGTGGTTAAAGCAGCTCGCAAGGGTTGACGGTCCCGGTGTCGAGGCAGAAAACGATCTGGTCAATTCTGGAGCATGGCATGGACTTCGAGGCATTTTTCACAACGGAACTGCAGAGCCTGCATTCTGAGGGACGCTATCGCGTTTTTGCGGATATCGAACGCCAGCAGGGCAATTTTCCCCGCGCGACACGGTACAACGCCAATGGCGAACGCAAGGACGTAACCGTCTGGTGTTCCAACGATTATCTCGGCATGGGCCAGAACCCGAAGGTCATCGAAGCCATGAAAGCCGCCATCGATCACTGTGGCGCGGGTGCGGGAGGCACCCGGAACATTTCTGGCACCAACCATTATCACGTCCTGCTGGAGCAGGAACTTGCCGACCTCCACGGCAAGGAATCGGCGCTGATCTTCACGTCGGGTTATGTTTCCAACTGGGCTACCCTCGGCACGCTCGGCCAGAAAATTCCGGGCCTCATCATTTTCTCCGACGCGCTGAACCATGCATCGATGATCGAAGGCATCCGTTATGGCCGTTGCGAGCGGGTGATCTGGAAACACAACGATCTCGAAGATCTCGAAGCCAAGCTCAAGGCCGCCGATCCGAACGCGCCGAAGCTGATCGCTTTCGAATCCGTCTATTCGATGGATGGCGACATCGCGCCGATCAAGGAAATCTGCGATCTGGCCGACCGTTATGGCGCCATGACCTATCTCGATGAAGTTCACGCTGTCGGCATGTACGGTCCGCGCGGCGGCGGCATTGCCGAGCGCGAAGGCCTGATGGATCGTCTGACGATCATAGAGGGTACGCTCGGAAAGGCCTTCGGTGTGATGGGTGGTTATATTACCGGGTCCACCGCGGTCTGCGACTTCATTCGCTCGTTCGCCTCCGGCTTCATCTTCACGACGGCCCTGCCGCCGTCGCTTGCCGCCGGCGCGATCGCTTCGATCCAGCATCTGAAGGCAAGCCCCTTCGAGCGCGCCCGCCATCAGGATCGCGTGCGCAAGCTGCGCGGTCTTCTCGATGCACGCGGTATTCCGCACATGGACAATCCCAGCCACATCGTGCCGGTCATGGTGGGTGATGCCGCCAAGTGTAAATGGATTTCGGATATCCTGCTCGACAGTCACGGCGTTTACGTGCAGCCGATCAACTATCCGACCGTGCCGCGCAAGACCGAGCGCCTGCGTATCACGCCCACGCCGCTGCACAGCGATGCGGATATCGAGCATCTCGTTGGCGCGTTGCACCAGCTCTGGTCACATTGTGCACTGGCGCGTGCGGTGGCGTGAGGCCGCAGTTAAGATAAAAGAAGACCGGGCCGCGTTTACGCGGCCTTTTCTTTTGTGGCGATCAATTCACGGGCGTGACGGCGGGCTTCCTCATCCGCTGCGAAGACGTCTTCAATGGTCGCGGCAGATCGGCCGTCATGCATGCGGTCCATGACCGTTTCGACGATCTCGGCCATATCGAGAAAACCGATGCCGCCTGCGACGAAGGCGTGGAAGGCGGTCTCTTCGGCGGCATTCAGGGCTGCGCCCTGCAAGCCGCCGCGTTCCAGCGCCGTGCGGGCCAGACGGATCGCCGGGAAGCGGGCTTCATCCGGTGCTTCGAAATCGAGCCGCGCCAGTTTTGCGAAATCCAGCCGCTCGACATTCAGATTGCCGCGTTGCGGATAGGTGAGGGCATAAGAAATAGCGGTGCGCATGTCGGGAGAGCCGAGTTGGGCGATATAGGAACCATCGGTATAACCCACCATCGAATGGATGATCGACTGCGGGTGGACGATCACCTCCACCTGATTGGGCCTGAGATCGAAGAGATATTTCGCCTCGATCATTTCCAGCCCCTTGTTGAACATCGAGGCGCTGCCGATGGAGACCTTCAGCCCCATCGACCAGTTGGGATGGGCGCGGGCGACATCCGCCGTGACATTGGCCATCTCGTCGCGCGACCAGGTGCGGAACGGCCCGCCGGAGGCCGTCAGCACGATGCGCTCCACGGCCTGTTTATGTTCGCCCGTCAGGCACTGGAAGATTGCGCTGTGCTCGCTGTCAACGGGGATCAGTCTGCCGCCGCCCTGCTTGACCGTACGCAGAAAAACATCACCAGCCGAAACCAGGCATTCCTTGTTGGCGAGGGCTATATCTGCGCCACGCTGCGCGGCTGTCAGCGTCGGCGCGAGACCGGGGGTTCCGGCAATCGCTGCCATCACCCAGCCGGCATCCATCGATGCCGCTTCTTCGAGGCCGGATTTGCCTGCCGCAACCTCTATGCCGGTGCCGGCAAGGGCCGATTTCAGCGCTTCGTATTTGTCATCTTCAGCCGTGACTGCCAGCCGCGCGCCGAATTCCCGCGCTTGTTCCGCAAGGAGAGCAATGTTGCCTGCGCCGGTCAACGCCGTGATCTCGAACGCGTCGCGGCCACCCAGCTGACGGACCACATCCAGCGTGCTGGTGCCGATCGAACCCGTCGAACCCAATATTGTCAGCTTGCGTGGCATTTCACTGGCATCCGTCATTTTCAGTCCGTCGGTCTTTTCCGGTTCGCACCTCTTGGTGCCTGTCGTTCTCCCGAAATCGCTACGCACTTTCGGGCAACATGCATTAGCCTCTACTCGCGAAAACCAGCCATAACAAGGACAAAGCCCGGGCTATTGTTTTTGCGGAGGGCAAAGCCATATGCAAGAAAAACAATGAGAGGATATTGATGCGACGTTTCCTGGTTTCCAGCGGGTGGATTTTTGCGGCAAGCCTTGTGCTGGTCCTGGTCTTCATTCCTTTTGATCCGCGTCTTTCCGAAAGTGCGCAGGCCCTGCCGGGTGGGGTGGTTTCCTTTAACCGCGCGATTACCGATTTCGGAACCTTCCGCTGGATGCTCTATTCCACCGGCCTTCTGGCGATATTGGCCTATGTTGCCGCACGGGTTTTAAAGGCACAGACCTACAATGGACGCCTGAGGACGGCATGGCGGCTTCTGGCTTATTTCTTCCTGACGATCGGAACGGCGAGCATTCTCGTCCATACGCTGAAATTCCTGATCGGTCGGGCAAGGCCGGAGCTTCTTCTTGAAATGGGTGCCTACAGCCTCACTCCTTTCACCGGCGACAATCTCTATGAAAGTTTTCCCTCCGGCCATTCGACAGCTGCCGGGGCGTTTTTCGGTGTTTTCGCCATGTTGATGCCGCGCTTCCGCTGGGTGTTTCTCCTGTTTGCCCTCGTCATCGGTGTTTCGCGTGTCATCGTCGGCGCACATTATCCAAGCGATGTCGCCGCCGGACTGTTGCTCGGCATGTGGACGGCCATGGCCTTCGCCTTTATCTTTGCCCGGTCCGAAATGCTGTTCCGGTTCGATGCGCAGGGCTGGCCGCAACCGAAAAATGCAAATCTTCCGGCGGCGGATACACGATAGAGACTTTCAGCGGGCCATAGGGGGAAGGTGATGGAGGAAGCGACAAACGCTCCGGAAAATGACGGCAAGTCCGTTCAGCATATCCGTACAACCGTCGCCGTGGCCGGCGGCGGGCCGGCGGGCATGATGCTTGGCCTGCTGCTTGCGCGCAGCGGTATCGATGTCGTCGTCGTCGAAAAACATGGGGATTTTCTCCGCGATTTTCGTGGCGACACCATCCATCCCTCAACGCTTGAATTGATGGAGCAACTCGGTTTTGTCGATGAGTTCCTGAGCCTGCCGCATACGCGTGCGCCAAGGCTGAATGCCGTCATCGGCGGCGAGCGTGTCACGATAGCGGATTTTTCCCGCCTGCCGGTCCGCCACCGCTTCATCGCCTTTATGCCGCAATGGGATTTTCTCAATTTCATCGTCGGCAAGGCGGGGCAATACGAAAATTTCCGATTGCTGATGAATGCGCCGGTGACCGGCCTGATCGAGCGTGGCGGGCATGTTGGCGGTCTCACGGTCAGCACACCGGAAGGCATCATCGAGATCGAGGCCGATCTGGTGGTGGGGGCGGATGGGCGTAGCTCCACCGTCCGCGAGGCGGCGGGGCTGGAGGTGCAGCGTTTCGGCATTCCGACCGAGGTGCTGTGGTTGCGTCTTTCGAAACAGCCCGGTGATCCAACGGAAACCATGGGGCATGCCGGCTCGCGTCAGGGTTTCGTCATGATCAACCGGGGTGACTACTGGCAATGCGGTTATGTGGTGCGAAAGGGATTTTTCGCGGACATAAAGCTGCAGGGAATTGAAGCCTTCAGGGACAGGGTTGCGGAAATCTGCCCTTTCCCGCGCGAAAGGCTGGATGAGCTCAAGAGCTGGGATGACGTGCATCTCCTGACCGTCCGTATCGACCGGCTGAAGCGCTGGTGGAAACCGGGTCTGATCTGTATTGGTGACGCGGCCCATGCCATGTCGCCTGTCGGCGGTGTCGGCATTAATCTGGCCATTCAGGATGCGGTTGCGGCGGCCAATATATTGGTGCCGGTGCTCGTATCCGGCCGCGCCGTTACCGACGACGATCTCGCCGCAATTGAAAAGCGGCGATCCTTCCCGACCAAGGCCACGCAATTTCTGCAGCGGATGATGCGTATCGGCGGCAAAAAGGGACGGGCCGATGCGGAAAAACCGAAAGGACCGCCAGCCTTTGTGCTGGCCATCATGCGGTTTCCGCTCCTTTCACATCTGACCGGCCGGCTGGTAGGGCTGGGTTTCCGCCGGGAAAAGATCGAGACGGTGTGACGCCGCTCAGGCAGCGCCGGCGGTTTCTTTCTCATGTTTCAGCCCGATAACGGCGGAACCGATCAGCCCCGGCTCAATGCGGCAGATCGCGGGCACGACCAGAGGGCGATCGAAGCGTCTGAGAATGCGGCTCCTGACCACCTCGTCCAGAGCCGCGAGAAGCGCCTTCGAATTGGAAAGTCCGCCGCCGACCGGCACGATGGTTGCGCCGGTGACGTTAATTACCATCGCCAGAGGCGAGGCGAGAATATCGATGAGGACATCAATGGTTCTTGTGGCCTTCGCATCGCCCGCCTGCCAGGCCGCAATGATGTCCTCGCTGGTCATCTCCTGCCGGTGAAGATGCGAATGCAGTTTTTCCATGCCACGGGCGCTGCCGATTGCGTCGACGCAGCCGGCAAGGCCGCAACCGCATTCGAAACGCGGCAGTGAAACCGGCGGGTTTCCGGCCAATGTCGCTGCCACCGGTCCGTGTCCCCATTCGCCGGCGAAACCGCCGTCGCTGTTGATGAGCTTGCCGTCGATGACAAGGCCGCCACCGACACCCGTTCCGAGGATAACGCCGAAGACCACGCGATGGCCGCGCCCGGAACCGATTTCCGATTCGGCGATCACGAAACAATCGGCATCGTTCGATACGATGACGGGAAGGTGCAGCGCCTTTTCCAGCTCGTCCTTCAATACCCTGCCGTGGATACTCTGAATATTGGCGACAGTGGCCTTACCGGTGTCGGCGTCGATGACGCCGGCAATCGACAGCGACACGCAGGCGGGTGTACCGCCGCTATTATCGATGACGGATTTCAGGCCGGCGGCGAAGTCTTCAAAACTGGTCTTGGGCGTCGGGATGCGCGGCACGGGGCGAATATCGTCGGGAGCGTATGCAATCGCACCCTTGATGGTCGTTCCGCCTATATCGAAACAAACGATCATGATTCAGGCTCCGAAACGTGCGGCATCGTGGATTTTTTCTCCTGATATCCATGTCGAATGCATCTGAAGGTCGGGTGTCAGCATGACGAAATCCGCATCGAAACCGGGCAGGAGTTTGCCCTTGCCGGAAGCGCCGACCGCGTCGGCGGGATAGGCGGAAGCCATTCTCAAGGCCTCTTCCAAAGGTGTGTCCAGCTTTTCATGCATGAAGCGGATGCAGGAGAGCATATCGATATCCGCCCCCGCCAGCGTGCCGTCTTCAAGCGTCAGCCGGCCGCCGTTGCGATAGACACGCCTGCCATTCAGTTCAAAACCATCATCGTCCGTGCCGATGGTGGACATGGCGTCGGTAACGAGAAAAATGCGGCCGGGACTATTCTTGGCGCGAAGCGCGATGCCGATCGCCGCGGGATCGACATGGAAACCGTCGGCGATCAGCCCGCAATCCAGCTTGCCGTTCGAAAGTGCCGCTCCCACCAGCCCCGGCTCGCGGTGGCCGAGCGGGCTCATGGCGTTGAAGAGATGTGTCACCATGGAGGCGCCGGCCTCGGCATAGGCCGTCGCCACGCCGAGACCCGCATCGGTATGGCCGAGGCTGACAACGATACCGGCTTTGCGCAGCGCTGCGACCTGCTCTTCGGTTACGTTTTCCGGGGCGATGGTTGTCAGCACGAAAGGAAGTTTCGCCTTGCAGCCGGTCAGAATCGCAAGGTCGGCCGTTTCCATCTTTCGGATCAGCGCTGGATCATGGGTGCCCTTGCGGGCGACGGAAAGATGCGGCCCTTCGAAATGCAGGCCGAGGAAGCCGGGCACCCCAGCCTTGTGGGCGGCGATGCCGGCTTCGGCGGCTTTGGCTGTTATATCCGGCCGGTCGGTGATGAGGGTGACCATCAGCGCCGTGGTGCCGAATTGCGCATGGGCCGAGCAGATGCGGGCAATGCCCTCTACATCCGGCTTGTTGTTGAACATCACGCCGCCGCCGCCATTGACCTGAAGGTCGATGAAGCCCGGCGCAATGAGCAGTTCTTCCGCATCGATAATGTCGGCGTCCGCGGGCACGGACACGCGGTCGACGATGTCGCCGACACGGCCGTCGCTGATCACCAGCACCTTGCCATCGTGCCATGCGGCGCCATCGAAAATGCGGGCGCCGACAAATGCCTTGCTGCTGCTCATTGGGTTTCCGTCACCTTCTTCAACGCCACGGGCGCATCCGGATTGAAGCCCCGTGCGCGCGACAATTGCTCGATGAAGCCGTAAAATGGCGCGATCAGCAACAGGGCGTCGGTGAGCGGGTGATTGGTTTCCACAAACGGCAGGGGCTTGGCCGGGTTGCCTTTTGTGGAAGTGACGAAAACGCTTGCGCCCTTGCCGGCGAGACCGGCCGCTATGTCAGTCACGGAGGTTTCGGCGCGGTCACGCGCGGCAAAAGCGATGACGGGAAATTTCGGCGCGACCAGCGAAACGGGGCCGTGCATGACTTCCGCCGAAGAATAGGCCTCCGCGTGGAGTTCGCAGGTTTCCTTGCATTTCAGGGCCGCTTCCGCGGCAATGGCGAGAGCCGGACCGCGGCCTAGCATATAAAGCGATTCCTCGCCCTTGACTGCTTCGCCGATCTGGCTCCAGTCCAGCGCGATGGCCTTGGCGAAATTCTGCGGCAGGGCGCTGACGGCCTTGGCAAGCAGGCTGTCTTCCGTCCATTCGGCAAGGATCGCGAGGCCGGCGACGATGGAGTTGACGAAAGATTTGGTTGCCGCCACAGCTTTTTCAGGACCCGCTTGGATGTTGATGGCGTGATTCGCCGCGTCGCCGAGCGGGGAGGGTAGGGTGTTAACGAGCGAGAAGGTAAGCGCGCCACCCCTGCGGGCGCTTTCTGCGAGAGCGACGATGTCAGGGCTTTTACCGGATTGTGAGACGGCGAAGGCCGCCGCCCGTTCCAGCCGCAGCTTCGTCTGGTAGATCGAGGCGAGCGAGGGGCCGAGCGAGGCGACCGGCAGCCCGGTCTGCAATTCGATCGCATATTTCAGGAAATGCGCGGCGTGGTCGGAGGAACCGCGTGCGATGGTGACGATAACGGCCGGGTCACGGGCCTTCAGGTGAGCGCCGGCTTCCCGGAAATCGGCATCGGCATTGTCCAGCAGGCGGGCGACTGCATCGGGAATCTCATCGATTTCCTGGCGCATCAGGGTTGTCATCGTTTCGTGTCCTTGATCAGGGTTTGTCACTCGGGACCCATCGTCAGTTCGGCGACGAGGTCATAGGCGTCACTGCGGTACAGTGCGCGGGATATTTCCATGAGGCGCCCGCTTTCCAGATAGGCCATTCGCTGAACGGAAAGCGCTGCCGAGCCCGGCGGGACCCCAAGCAGCAATGTTTCCTCATCGGTGAGATTGCGGGCGGAGATGCGCTGAATGGCGCGCACGGGGCGGATGCCGCTTTTCTCGAGCTCCAGATAAAGCGAGTTTTCAACCAGTTGCGGGTCGGGCAGAATATCGCCTGGCAGGCTCGTGACTTCGAGTGCGATCGGCTGGTCATTGGCGAGACGCAGACGTGTGAGCCGCGCCACCATGGCGGATTGGGAAAGCCCGAGCGCCATCATCTCGTCGCCGGTCGGGTGGAACAGGCCCCTGTCCAGCCAGCGGGTGCTCGCCGTCATCCCGCGCCGGCGCATGTCCTCGGTAAACGAGGTGAGCTTGGTCAGGGGCTGCTGCATGCGGGTGATGGGCTTGACGACAAAAGTGCCTGAGCCGTGCCGGCGGACCAGAAGACCATCGCGGACGAGATCGTCCACCGCCTTGCGCACCGTGACGCGGCTGACGCAGGCGCTTTCGGCAATATCGCGCTCCGGCGGCAAAGCGTCGCCATGTTTCAGGCGGCCGCCATTGATGGCGTCTTCAATCGTCTGGCGCAGTTTCAGGTAAAGCGGGCCGCCGCCTGATTGCAGGTCATCCAGATTAAGCGCTGCCCCGTTCATCCATAACCTCTGTCACGATCCATGTGGTCGGCGATATGGCCGGCTCTGGCTATATCATATGCCGCGTAATCGGCAATACCAAAATAAAACCATTGTCGGATTTGTACGATTAATCGGTGATTTTTTCGATGTTTTGCCTGATAATAAGGCTACATGCTTGATATTTTCGCATTAACCAAAAAAAATTTCTCGATAGCGGAATTGCTCTGGACGATTGGCATTTTTTTGGTATTGTTTTTTGCGTTGGAGGCGGGCGGCGATCTGTTTCGCGCCGGTCTCGACGAAAAAGTCGGTTTCGAGCTGGCGGCAGCATTTGTGAAATCGAATTTAACTTGACCGTCGTGAAAATTAATTTCATCGTGGCGGAAAATTATCGCAGATAACTGGATGGCCAGCACAGAAATGGTCGCTTCTGCGAAAATGAATTACGAATGAACAGGGAACAAAGTTCATGAAGGTGGGAATTATCGGACTCGGATTCCGTCTCGGTTATCTGGGCTACGTTTTTCATGAGATCGACAGGGATTTCGAGATCGTCGGTTATGTCGATCCCGCGCCGGCGGGCCTGCCGGGCCTGCAGGAGAAGGGCATTTCGGCCGGCAAGGCTTACGATAGCCCCGAGGCGCTGATCGCAAACGAAAAATTCGATCTGCTGATGATCGGCTCGCCGAACCATATGCATCTTGAGCATATCCGTATCGGGCTTGAGGCCGGTTGCACCATCTTCTCCGAAAAACCCATCGTCGTCAGCATCGAGGAAAGCCTCGAACTCGCCCGGCTGCTCAACAAGCACGGCCACGAGCGGCTGCTCGTTGGTCTGGTCCTGCGTTACTCCCCGCTTTACCGCGATCTGCGCGCCGCGCAGGCCGAAGGCAAGCTGGGTGATGTCGTTTCCATCGAGGCCTCGGAGCATATTCCGCCCTATCACGGCGCATTCTTCATGCGCGACTGGCGGCGTTACGAGAATTATTCCGGTTCCTTCATGCTGGAAAAATGCTGCCACGACCTCGATCTCTATAATGGCGTGGTCGGCGCGCGGCCGCGTTTCGTATCGAGTTTCGGCGGGCGCAAGAGCTTCACGCCGGCGAACGCGCCGCAGAATGACGGCATCAACGACATGGAGGTTTACCATCGCAAGCCGAGCGGATGGATGGGTTCCGACAAGGTCTTCGACAGCGACGGTGATATCATCGACTACCAGACGGCGATCGTCGAATACGAGAACGGCGCGTCGCTTGCCTTCCATACCAATCTCAACGTTCCCGACGATTTCCGCCGCTTCTGCGTGATCGGCGCCAAGGGCATGGCCGAGGGCGATTTTGTTCGCGGTTTTCTGAACGTGCACAACGCCCGGACCAATGAAAAGACTGTCGCCAAGACCTATTCGGCGGCAACCACGCTCTCGCAGCATTATGGCGCGGATGAGCAGATGGCCGAGGACGTTATCGCTCATATCGTCAAGGGTACGCCGCTCCCGGTTTCCGCGCTCGACGCGATCGAGGCCGGAATTCTGGCGCTTGCCATGGATGAAGCGCGCCATGGCCGTAAAGTGATCGATCTCAAGCCGGTGTGGGAGGAATATGATCTGGCGCTGCACGGGCAGCCCAAATCCCCCGCCGTGAAATCGGCTTGAGGGGCGCGGCGATGGATGCGAAACGCAGCGCGGTCGTCTTCGCCTGGCTTCTTCTTCTGCCGGCGCTTTTATACATCACGGTTATCGTTGCTTATCCGCTCGTCGATACCTTCATCCTGTCCTTCACCGATGCGTCGCTTAGAAAAACGACGAACTGGGTGGGATTCATCAACTACGAGAAAATTTTCAACGCGACTTTTGCCGAGGTCATCACGCGGACCTTTATCTGGACGTTCTTTTCCGTCTCGATAAAGATGATCATCGGCACATTTGGTGCAGTACTGCTGAATTCGGCCGTTCCCGGTCGGGCGCTGTTTCGCCTTTTGACCATGCCGCCATGGATCGTGCCGATGGCTATCGGTATCTTCATGTGGGGCTGGATGTATAACGGCCAGTTCGGCATGATTTCCGGCGTGCTGCAAAATCTCGGGCTTGTGAATGGGCCTGTTGCTTTCCTTGCTTATGGCAACACCGCCTTCTGGGCGACGATCATCACCGACGTGTGGATCGGTGTGCCGATGGTGACGCTTTATCTGCTGGCGGCCATTCAGGCCATTCCGCAGGATCTCTATGAGGCGGCGTGGACGGACGGCGCCAGCCGCGCCTACCGCTTCCGCCGTATCACGCTGCCGCTGATGCTGCCCGCCATGATTACCATGTCGATGATCTCGCTGATTTCGACCTTCAATTCCTTCGATATCATCTGGATCCTGACGCAGGGCGGCCCGACCGGCCAGACCACGACCATGATCATCGACACGTACAAGACGGCGATCGGCTCCTACAAATACGGTGAGGGTGCGGCGCGCGCCGTGCTGATCTGCATCTTCCTGTCGATCTTCACCTATTTCTACTTCCGCATCACCAGCCGTATCTCGCAGGAGGCCAGCCGATGACCGACAAGAATGCGATGATCAACCGCTACAGGTGGTATGAAATTGTCGGGATCTATTGCGGCATCGCCGTATTCCTGACCTTCGTGCTGGCGCCCTTCGTGGAAGGGTTTCTGGTTTCGCTGAAACCGCTGAGCCTGCTTTTCTCCTCGCCCTACAAATTCTGGCCGACGAACGGTTCCTTCGAGGCCTACCGCACCATGTGGGTCAGCGTTCCGGGCTTTGCCCGCTACGTCTTCAACTCCTTCTTCATTTCGACGATCTCGACGATCATCGTTCTGCTTCTGGTGGTTCCGGCCTCCTATGCCTTTGCCAGGTTCCAGTTTCGCGGTCGCGGGCAATTGCTTGGCGCATTTCTGGCGATCAACATGTTCTCCGGCGCGGTGCTTCTGATCCCGCTTTACCGGTTGATGCGCAACATGGGTGTGCTCAACACCTATCTGGCGATGATCATTCCCGGCGCCGCCTTCCTTATCCCGACCGCCATCTGGCTGTTGCGCACCTACATGCTGCGTATCCCGCGGGAACTGGAAGAAGCGGCCTATGTGGATGGCGCGAGCTACTTCTACACCTTCCGCCGGGTGATCCTGCCGCTGGCGATGCCGGGCATCGCTGTCGTCTCCATCACCACATTCATCGGCGCCTATGCCCAGCAGTTCATCTTTGCGCTCACCTTCAATTCCAAGACCGAATATATGCCGCTGCCCATCGGCCTCTTCGCCTATTTCGGTCGTCAGGAAGTCATCTGGAATGAGTTGATGGCGGCCAGTTTCGTCGGCATTGCGCCGGCCATGGTCGTGATCTTCTTCATGCAACGATATCTCGTCAGCGGCCTTACCGCCGGCGCGGTGAAATAAACAACAACCGGAACGACCACCAAAACGGGAGACTACCTATGGCACTGAAACATTACGGATTGGCGCTCTGCGCTTTCGCATTTGCCGGTTCCACTGCCCTTACCACGGTGACGGCGCACGCCGCCGACAAGGAGATCAGCTGGATCTATTGCGGCGACAAGATGGACCCTATCCATGAGAAATACATCAAGGAATGGGAAGGCAAGAACGAGGGCTGGAAGGTTGTGCCTGAGGTCGTCGGCTGGGCGCAGTGCCAGGACAAGGCGACCACGCTTGCCGCTGCCGGCACGCCTGTCGCCATGGCCTATGTCGGTTCGCGCACGCTGAAGCAGTTCGCGCAGAACGATCTGATCGTTCCGGTGCCGATGACGGAAGACGAAAAGAAGACCTATTACCCCAATATCGTTGACACGGTGACCTTCGAGGACACGCAGTGGGGCGTGCCGGTCGCATTCTCGACCAAGGCGCTTTACTGGAACAAGGACCTGTTCAAGCAGGCTGGTCTCGATCCGGAAACGCCGCCGAAGACCTGGGCTGAAGAAATCGCCTTCGCCAAGCAGATCAAGGAAAAGACCGGCATTGCCGGTTACGGCCTGCCCGCCAAGACCTTCGACAACACCATGCACCAGTTCATGCACTGGGTTTACACCAATAACGGCAAGGTTATCGACGGTGACAAGATCACGGTCGACAGCCCGCAGGTTGTAGCGGCGCTGAAGGCCTACAAGGACATCACGCCCTATTCCGTCGAAGGTCCGACGGCCTATGAGCAGAACGAAATCCGCGCCATCTTCCTCGATGGCAAGGTTGGTATGATCCAGGCTGGCTCCGGTGCGGCCACCCGTCTGCAGGAAACCAAGATCAACTGGGGCATTGCGACGCTGCCGCTTGGCCCGGAAGCTAAGGGTCCCGGCACGCTGCTCATCACCGACAGCCTGGCGATCTTCAAGGGAACCGGCGTGGAAGAAAAGGCGACCGAATTCGCCAAATTCATCACCTCTCCCGGCCCGCAGGGCGAATACGAACTGCAGGGCGGCGCGGGTCTGACTCCGCTGCGTCCGTCGCCGAAGGTCGATGAATTCATCGCCAAGGATCCCTTCTGGAAGCCGCTGATCGACGGTATCGCCTATGGCGGCCCCGAGCCGCTCTTCACCGACTACAAGGGCTTCCAGGACACGATGATCGAGATGGTGCAGTCTGTCGTCACCGGCAAGGCAACACCGGAAGATGCCGCAAAGAAGGCCTCTGCCGCTCTCGAGCAGTACAAGTAATCCACATTGATACGGTTGCGGGCGCAGGTCGCCCGCAACCCCATAATCCGCCGCGGGAATGCCTGCCGTTATGACGGAAGGGGCGTCTCGTGTTTTTCAACCGTTCCGGTTCGACGCGATTTTTCCGTGTTGCGGAACGTCTCTGAACGCAGCCTGATGTCGGCTGGTGACGGGAGAGGCAAGTTTTGGGTCAGCTTTATCTCAACAACGTCCGCAAGAACTATGGACATTTCGAAGTCATCAAGGGTGTTCAGCTCGACATCAGGGATGGCGAGTTCGTCGTTTTTGTCGGCCCCTCGGGATGTGGCAAATCCACATTGCTGCGCATGATCGCGGGCCTTGAGGATATTTCCGGTGGCGACGTCGTCATTAACGGCGTGAAGGTCAATGAATTGCCGCCGGTCAAGCGCGGCATCGCCATGGTGTTCCAGTCCTATGCGCTCTATCCGCATATGACGGTCTTCGAAAACATCGCTTTTCCCCTCCGCGTCGAGAAGATGGAGGAGGACAAGATCAAGCAGAAGGTCGAGGGTGTCGCGAAAATCCTCCAGCTCGATCAGCGCCTGCAGCAGCGCCCCGGCATGTTGTCCGGCGGCCAGCGCCAGCGCGTGGCGATCGGCCGTGCCATCGTTCGAGAGCCGAAGATATTTCTGTTCGATGAGCCGCTTTCCAACCTTGATGCGGCGCTTCGCGCCGATATGCGCATCGAACTCACCAATCTTCACCGCACGCTGAAAGCGACGATGATCTATGTCACCCACGATCAGGTGGAAGCCATGACCATGGCGGACCGGATCGTGGTGCTGAATGCCGGTGAAATCGCCCAGGTCGGTGCGCCGCTCGAGCTTTATCACAAGCCAGCTAACCTGTTCGTGGCCGGCTTCATCGGCAATCCGAAAATGAATTTCCTGAAGGTGACCTGTAAATCCGTCAGCGCCGAGGGCGTGACGGTGGAATATGAAGGCCAGACGATTACGGTGCCGGTCGAGCCGCGTGCCGGTCTTGAAGGCCGGCAGTTGACGCTCGGAATCCGCCCGGAACATACCGGCCTCGAAACGGCAGACCTCAATATCAAGGTTGCGCCGAGCGTGATCGAACGGCTTGGGGTAAATACCATTGCTTATGGCGTTGCGCCGACGGGTGAGAATTATTGCGCCCTGCTTTCCGGCTCCGCACCTGTAGTCGTGGATGAGCCGATCGTCACCGGCATCAACGCATCGGATTGCCATCTGTTCGATGAGAGCGGCATCGCGCTGGAACGGCGCGTTGATCTCTCAGTTCTCAAGCTGATCCAATAGGGGCAGGAAACGGGCCATGAAATCTGTTTCCCCGTGCCCGGCTGTTCCTGACGCGATCCGTCTCAGGCAGTATTTTCCCGTTCCTTCCAGACAAAAAAACAACGCCGGGCTTTTGGCCCGGCGTGCAAAGCCTTACTGCATGTCCACTGGATCACGGCATGGGGTTGGGCATGTAGCCGGTGAAACCGCTGATCTTCCAGCGTCCCTCATGCAGCCGGCAATAATAGAGCGTCTGCCATTTCATGACGTCGAAGCTGTCGTCCGCCTTGCGAAGCCCGCCGTCGAACTTCTTGCGCACCAGCGCGGTCTCACCTTCCACTTCGATTTCTTCCAGCGTGGTGGTCGCAAAGATCGCATCGCGTGGATTCTCCGCGAATTGCTGGGTTTGAAAATCCCGCGCCTGCCGCAGCCATTCGTCGCGATAGGCGGCAAGCGAAGGGAAGGACAGGCGCCAATTGTCCGGGTTCGCATCCCGGTTGGCGTTGATGCCGAGAAAGCCGTCCTCGACGAAATCATCCGCGACCTTCGACCAGTCGGCGGCGAGGAATGCGTCGATGTCCCGCGTCACCAGCATCTCCCAGATGGAATGGCGGGCGACGTCCGTTGCGGGAAAGGGGTTTTTGAAGGGGTCACGCATGGTTTGGGTCCGTTTTTGAAATTATTTTCAAGATTTGGAGTTTTCTCTGGCGAGGATTGTTGGCATATGCTCATCTGTCAATCAACAGAGAAAATAATTTTCAAATCAGAGGTGTCCGCCGTGTCGTCAGTGGGACGAAACAAGGTCGATTCAGGGGTCTATGCGGTTGACGGGCGCGCTTTATTAGGGTGCATCGGTAACAGGGCCAGGCTTTAAGTTTTGGCGGAACGGAGACCGATGAGCATGGATATTTTCGCAAGGATACAGGAAGACAAGGGGCAGTTCTCGCAATCGGAACGGCGGATCGCCGATATTCTGGTTTCGGACTTCGAATTCGCCGTCAATGCCTCGATTATCGAGCTTGCGGCCCGGGCCGAAGTGTCTCCGCCGACGGTGACGCGGTTCTGCCGGCGTCTCGGCTGCCAGAGCTTTTCAGATTTCAAGGTCAGCCTCGCCAAGACCGCCTATGTGGGTATCCGATACCTCACCTCCGAACCGTCCAGCACTGGCCCCTCGGATGTTGCGGAAGAGGTGCTTGCCAAGGCGCAGGAAGCGCTTTTCCTGCTGCACAGGACGCTCGATCCCGCCCTTGCCGATGAAGCGGCGATCAAGATCGCCAATAGCGGCATGATCTATGCTTTCGGCGCAGGCGGCAATTCCTCGATGATCGCTTCGGAAATCCAGAACCGGCTGTTCCGCCTTGGCCTGCGCGTTTCGACCAGCGCCGATCACAGCATGCAGCTGATGATGACGGCTGCAGCGCGCAAGGAAGACGTCATCATTGGTTCGTCCTTTTCCGGCCGTAACATGGAACTGGTGAAATGTTTCAGGCTGGCGCGGGAAATGGGGGTAACCACCATTGCGCTCACCCAGAGTGACACGCCTGTCGCTGCGGCCGCCGACATGGTGGTGGCCGTCAATGTACCCGAGGGAAACAATATCTTCCGCCCCACCTCATCGCGCTACGCCTATCTGGCCGCCGTCGATGTTCTGGCGACGCTTGCTGCCTATCACCAACGGCAACGATCGATGGTGACGTTGCGTCATATCAAGCAGCAGCTCGTGGAACACCGTGACCCGGATGACAAGCAATTGCTCGGTGATTGAGGGCGGTATGCCGAAAAATACAGGCTGCTTTGCCTGAGACCCGGCTTTTGGGCGGGTCGGAAAGCTTCAAGGGAGTGGTAGGAGATGAAGGACAGGAAAGATCAGCTCGCCGTCGTTACCGGCGCAGCAGGTGATATTGGCCGGGCAATTGCCGCGGCGCTCGCTGAAAGCCATGCAAAGGTAATGTTGGTCGATATCGATTCCGACGCTCTTTCGGGCGCGCTATCCCTGCTTTCCGGTCCGCATTTCGTTGCGAAAACCTGCGATGTCACCGATCCGCAGGACCTTGCGAGGCTGGCCGCTGAGGTTGCGGAACTGGGCGATGTTGCGACCCTCATCAACAATGCGGGTGCCGCAAGGGCCGTCAGCCTGCATGACACGACCGCCGATATATGGCGCAAGGATAATGCCCTCAATCTCGAAGCGCCGTTTCTCTGCTTCAGGGCTTTCGAGGACGCGCTGAAGCGGACGCAAGGGTCGGTGGTCAACATCACGTCTGTCAATGGCATGGCGGTATTCGGCCACCCGGCCTACAGCGCGGCGAAGGCCGGGTTGATCCATCTGACGAAGCTGATCGCTGTCGAATACGGCAAATTCGGTATCCGCTCCAACGCCGTTGCGCCGGGCACCGTGCGCACGCAGGCATGGGAGGCGCGGGCCGCCGTCAATCCTCAGGTCTTTGAGGAGGCAAAGCACTGGTATCCGCTGCAGCGGATCGTGCGGCCCGAAGATGTGGCCAATGCGGTCGCTTTCCTCGCCAGTCCGCAGGCCGCCGCCATCAGCGGCGTGTGCCTGCCGGTTGATTGTGGTCTCACGGCGGGGCAGGCGCCGCTTGCCCGGACTTTCTCGCAATCCGAACACTACTGATTAAAACCGTCTCACCGGTTCAATGCGCAATAAAGGGGAGCATCATGGCGCTCGCACAATATCGTCTTGAAAATTCTTGGCATCCGCTCGCAGAGTCCGCATCGGGCGGCTTTACCTTCACCCTCGTCAATCTTTCCGGCGCGCCGCTGAAGGATTTCCATATTGTTTACACGTCGCTGACGCGTACGGTGGACAAGCCGGTGTGCGGCAATGCCGTTTATCTGCGCCGCAACGCCAATTTCCATGAATTTGCACCGCCGCCGGGCTTTGTGCTGGAGCCGGGAAAATCCTGGCGCTTCACAGTCGATGGCCTGCTGCGGCCGGCCAGGCATCGCACGGATGGCGCGAAATCCGCCTATATCAGCCTTGCCGACGGAACGCATCGCGCCGTTGATGTCGGTGACCTGATGCTGGATGGGCGTCACAGCGAACCCGCGCCGGTATTGCTTCCCGAGGGAAAGCTCGATTTGCCCTTCTCCATCCAGCCCTGGCCCGCTGAAATTGACGCCGAACCAGGCGAGGGTTTTCCCGTCGCGCTCTTCCCGGCGGAAGATGCGAGCGCAGAAGAAGTGCTTGCAGTGGAAGCCGTGCTTTCGCTGTTCCGCCGGCTTTTTGCCGTTGGCCATGTGCCTTTCAGCCTTGCGCCGGTTCATGAGGGAAAACCGCTTCGTTTCAAGCAGCATAGCGGGCTGGAAGCGGAAGGTTATCGCCTCAGCTTTTCCAAAGAAGCAGTTGTCGTGGAATATTCGGCCGCTGCCGGTCTGCAATATGGCCTGACGGTTCTGGCGCAGTTGCTGCATGGCGCGCGCATCGACCCCAAATTTCGCTTCCCGGCCTCCGGCGCCATTAGCGATGCGCCGCGTTATAGCTGGCGTGGCTGCCATCTCGATGTTTCGCGGCAATTCTATCCGACAGGCGATGTCCTGCGGCTTATCGATATTCTCGCATGGCTGCGCATGAACCGCTTCCATTGGCATCTGACGGATGACGAGGCATGGCGGCTCGAAATCAAGGCCTATCCGCTGTTGACCAGCGTTGGGGCAACCCGCGGTCCGGATGCGCCGCTTCTGCCGCAGCTCGGTAACGGGGCTGAACCCGTGTCCGGCTATTACACGCAGGACGATGTGCGCATGGTCGTCGCGCATGCGGCGGCATTGAATATCGAAATCGTGCCGGAAGTCGATATTCCCGGCCACAGTACGGCGGCTCTTGTCGCCTATCCGGAACTGACGGACGGGCAGGAAGCGCCGGACAGTTACCGCTCTGTGCAGGGATATCCCAATAATGCGCTGAACCCGGCCATTGAGCCCACTTATGAGTTCCTCGGCAAGATATTCGACGAGATGGTTGAGCTCTTCCCGTCGCGGCTGATCCATATTGGCGGCGACGAGGTCGCGGATGGGTCGTGGCTCGCCTCGCCGCTTGCCAAGGCGCTGATGGAAAAGGAGGGGCTGGATGGCACCTTCGGCATCCAGTCCTATTTCATGAAACGTATTCAGGGGATGCTGCATGAGCGCGGCCGCCAGCTTGCCGGCTGGGACGAAGTTTCCCATGGTGGTGGTGTCGATCCGGCCGGAACGTTGCTGATGGCATGGCAGAAGCCGGAAGTTGGGCTTGAGCTTGCGCGCCAGGGTTACGACGTGGTTATGACGCCGGGTCAGGCCTATTATCTGGACATGGTGCAGGATGAAGCCTGGCAGGAGCCGGGCGCAAGCTGGGCCGGCACCGTTCCGCCTTCGCATACTTATGCCTATGAAGCCGTCGGCGAATTTCCCGAGGAGTTGAAGGAGCGGATGAAGGGCGTTCAGGCCTGCATCTGGTCGGAACACTTCCTCAACCGTGCCTATTTCAACCATCTGGTTTTCCCGAGGCTGCCGGCCATCGCCGAGGCGGCGTGGACACCAAAGGCGCAGAAGGACTGGCTGCGTTTTTCCGCCATCGTCCCCTTGAGCCCGGTTTATTGAGGGGAAACCGACATGCGTATTGCCGTTGGTGGAATTCATACCGAATGCAGCACCTATTCGCCGGTGCTGATGGGGCAGGAAGATTTTCGTGTCTTTCGCGGCGTCGAACTGCTGGAGGCTGAGTATTTCAATTTCCTCGGTGAGGGCGGGGCGGACGTGCTGCCGCTTCTGCATGCGCGTGCGGTGCCGGGCGGACCGGTGTCGCGTGCGGCCTATGACGCGTTCAAGCGGGAATTCCTTGAACGTCTGAAGGCCGCGCTGCCGCTTGACGGGCTTTATCTCGCCATGCACGGCGCGATGAATGTCGAAGGCATGGACGATGCGGAAGGAGACTGGATTTCCAGCGCGCGCGCTGTGGTGGGCCCGGATGTAATCGTTTCCGCGAGCTACGATCTGCATGGTAATGTCAGCCAGACGATCATCGACCAGCTCGACATATTTGCCGGCTACCGAACTGCGCCGCATATCGACGTGCGCGAAACGATGGTGCGGGCCTGGACGATGCTGCTGAAGGCCCTGAAGACCGGCGAAAAGCCCGGCGTGGTATGGGCGAAAATTCCGGTTCTGCTGCCAGGTGAGAAGACCTCCACGGAAGATGAGCCTGCCAAAAGCCTTTATGCGGTTCTGCCGGATCACGATGCACTACCCGGCATTTGGGATGCGAATTTCATGATCGGCTACGTCTGGGCCGATGAACCCCGGGCAACGGCCTGCGCCGTCGTAACGGGAACGGACAAAGCGGCAGCACAGGCGGTCGCGACCGAGATCGCGCAATCCTACTGGAATGCCCGGCGGGACTTTCGTTTCGGCCCCGTGACCGAGCCGCTTGAGGCCATCCTGGATATTGCCGAAAACACGGCAACGCGACCGATCATTCTCGCCGACTCGGGCGATAATCCGACCGGTGGTGGGGTTGGCGATCGCGCTGATGTTCTGGCTGCGCTGATTGCGCGCCACTGGCAGGGTGCGTTGCTGGGCGGCATCACAGACCGGCCGGCGGTCGAAGCCTGTTTTGCGGCCGGCGAAGGTGCAACACTTTCCCTGGAGATCGGCGGCAGTCTCGATCCGCAGAGCGCGTCTGTCACCGTCGAGGCCCGCGTTGTGAAACTGGACGACCCAGGTGCTGCGGAAGAGCGGCAGGCGGTGGTCGCCATCGGCGGCATCACGGTCATTCTGGCGGCGCGGCGCAGGCCTTATCACATGATTTCGGATTTCACCCGTCTCGGCTTTAATCCAAAGGACATGCGGCTGCTGGTCGTCAAGTCCGGTTATCTTTCACCGGAACTTGCACCGATCGCCAATCCCAACCTCATGGCGCTGACGGAAGGGGTTATCAATCAGGATATCGAAAATCTTCCCAATCGCCGCCGGGATGGCGATTTTTACCCATGGAAGCCGCATTTCGACTATACCCCCAAACCCATCCTTTCGGCCCGCTGGCGATGACAGCGGTCCGGTAGCTTTTTACCCAGCGATCCGGCGGTGCCGGATCATCTCAGGCGAATCTCCATGCCGTCGGCTCTTTCCATCGTCATCAATAATCCGTCGATCCGCATCGGGGCGCTCGCCATCCTGTTTTTTGGGTTTTCGAATGCGGCGACCGCCCCCTATCAGGCGGTCATCGGCATTCGCGAAATCGGGCTGAGCAACAGCGTCTATTCGCTGTTGATGCTGTTTGCCGCCGTCATCAATGTCAGCGCCAGCGTGTTGATGGGCATCGTCGCCGACAGGCTGGGCGAATATCGCAAGCCAATGCTCTATATCGCGCTCTTTGGCATCAGCGGTTATCTGCTGGTTTATCTGGCTGGCAACGCCACTGCCTTCATCGCGGCGAAGCTGGTGCTTCTGCCGATTTTCGGGGCGATGAATTCGTTGATCTTCGCGCATGTGCGCGCCGACGCGCGCAACCTTTCGACGGGTGAGATGATCGCGGTGAATTCGATCATGCGGGCAACCATCTCGCTTTCCTGGGTGATGGTGCCTGGTATTGTCGGTGTTTTTCTGGTGAATTCCGGCAATATGCTGATGGCTTTCCTGTTTTCGGGCATCTGCGCGCTTGTCTGCTTTCTGCTCGTCGCCTTTTGTCTGCCGCGGGCCGCCACGCCGGCATCGGCAAATACCGAGGCGCGGTTCGGCCTGCGCGCCTCGCTTGCGGAAATCGGATCACGGCGGGTGCTGCTCAGGATCATCGCCATCGCGCTTATCTGCTCGATGCTGCATCTCAACGATTCCGTGCGCTCGCTTATCATAACCGGACAGGCCAAGGGCACGGTGGCGGATATCGGTATTGTTGCGGGTATCGTCGCTGCGCTGGAAATCGTCTTCATTCTCCTCTGGGGCTGGATCGAGAAGAAGGTTCCGCAAACGCTGACACTTGCGGCGGGAGCGGGGCTTTATGCCATCTATCTCATCCTGCAGGGGCTTGCTTCCGCGCCGTGGCATATTTACGCGCAGACGGTCATCAGTGCGCTGGGCGCTGCCGCGATCATCAGCATTCCCATTACCTACCTGCAGGAATTGATCGCGGACCGGCCGGGGCTCGGAAGCTCGCTGATCGCCGTCAATATCTTCCTCGGGGCTGGTCTGGGTGCGTTGATTTTTGCCGTTGGAACCCTGGTCTCCAGCTATTCGGGAACTTCCATATTGGGAGCAATTGTGGGGCTCGGCGGCGTTTATATGCTTTACGCGCTTGATGGAAAGGGCCGCCGCAGGTAACGGCCACCCAAATGAAAGAGGTTACGATGATTCTCGAGATTTGTGTGGACGATGTCGCCGGTCTGGAAGCGGCGGTCAGCGGCGGGGCCGATCGCATCGAGCTCTGTGCGGCGCTGTCGGGCGGCGGTGTGACGCCATCGGCGGGTTTCATGCAACGCGCGGCGTCCTGCGGGTTGCCGGTGAGCGTCATGATCAGGCCGCGCGCCGGTGATTTCGTGTTCACACGCGACGAAGCGGATGTGATGAAACGCGACATCGATGCGGCGCGTGCTGCAGGCCTTTCCGGCGTGGTGCTTGGCGCGTCGCGTGGCGATGGTTCACTCGATATTGCCTTGCTGGAAGAACTGCGCAGTCATGCCGACGGGCTGGATGTGACGCTGCATCGGGCTTTCGATGTCGTGCCTGACATGGAAGAGGCGCTGCAAGCCGCCATCGCATTGGGGTTTCCAAGAATTCTCACTTCCGGTGGCGCGCGTTCAGCGCTTGAGGGGATGGAGGCTCTGGCGCACCTGTCCGAGATGGCCGCAGGCCGGATCGTCATCATGCCCGGTGCCGGCGTGCGTCCGCAGAGCGTTCAGACATTGCTGGATCGCTTCCCGATCACGGAAATCCACGCATCCTGTTCCGCCGTTCCGGCCTATGATCCCGACAGCAGGGTGGCGAAGCTAGGCTTCACCGGCGCAGGGCGTAAGGTTACCGATGAGTCGGCGGTTCGCGAGTTGAAGACGATCCTCACCGCTCATCATAAAGGCGGCGCAGCGCTCTAGCCGTTCCGGCCGCGCCATCGAGATCGAGCGTGACCGTGCCGGGTGCCGGCAAGGCCATCGTCGCCTTGATGGCATCGGCCATCGCTTGCGCGGAAATATCCTTTTCCTCCAGCACATGCGCCAGCCCCAGCCGCGCCAACCGTTCGGCACGGGCGCTCTGTTCGGTTTCGCCCCCGGCCGCGAAGGGGATCAGAAGCGAGCGGCATTTTGCCTGAAGAATATCGCAGACGGTATTGTAACCGGCCTGTGAAACCGAAAGCCGTGCCCCGGCGAGCAAACTTGCGAAATCCTTGCGGAAACGGAAGACGGACACATTCTCGGCCGCCTGTGCCGAGATCGCATCGAAATCCGCCTGCGGCATGTTTGGACCGGTTACGAGGCACCAGTTCTTGATGCCATCAAGCAGAGGGGCGGCCTCGATAGCAGCCCGTATGAGTGTTGCCCCTACGGCGCCGCCGCCTGCGGAAACCACGATGTCGAATTTCTCCTCCGGTTCCGGCGGCGGAAGGGGAGCGACGAGGCCGGTATAGACGATGCGCTGGCTGATTTCGCCAGCAAGTGGAAAGGTGTCTTCCAGCCGGGCGAAATCCGGATCGCCATGGACGAGCACCGCGTCGAAATGTTTCTTCACCAGCGACACGGTCTCTTCGTCCCGTCCCGGTTTGGTTTTTTCCTGGAGAATATCGCGCAGCGACGCCATGACGAGGGGGCGCGGTTCGCTGTCCTCAATCTCACGGAGAAGCGGCAGCAATTCGAAACGCACCTGTCTTCGGCCAAAAGGAAAAGCCTCGATGACAACGATATCGGGTTTGGCGCCGTGATAGGCCCCGATCAGCATATCGGTTCTAAGCTTCTTGAAATCGTCATCCACCGTTTTGCCGGAACTGTCGACCAGGCCGGCAAAGCTGCCGTCGCTGACGGCGATGGGCGGCAATTCGACATGGCGGATGCCCTCGCCCGGAAAGCCCGGGACCGGTGTGCCGCCCGTCACCAGAACCACATCGAAACCGTCCGCCTGCAGGGCGTTGGCAATGCGGCTGGCGCGGGCGATATGGCCGATGCCGAGAAGATGCTGCACGTAAAAGAAGACGCAGGGGCGTTTTTCCGTATCGGTCATGGCGTTTTTTCCCACTCGGTCTCGAACAGGGCCTTCAGTTCGGCAATGCTGGTGCGATGGTCGAAGGCGATGCGCACACGGTTTTCGGCTGCACTGCCAAGACGCTGGCGCAATTGCGGATCGGTGATGGCCATGCGCAGCGCCTCTGCGAAAGCGGCCGGATTTTCCGGTTCCGTCAACAGGCCGTTTTCACCGCTGACGAAGAATTCCGGGATGCCCGATATGTTGGTGGAGATGCAGGTCAGCGCCTGGCTCGCGGCCTCGACCAGCACATTGGGAAGGCCATCGCGGTCGCCATCGCTGGTGATGCGGCAGGCAAGGGCGAAGAGGTCCGCTTCCCGGTAGTTCTCCAAAACCTGCTTCTGGTCCATGGCCCCGGTCCAGACGATCCTGTCGGCAATGCCGAGTTCGTCTGCGAGTTTCTTCAGTGCGACCAGTTCATCGCCACCGCCGATATGGGTGAAACGCCAATGGATATCCTGCGGCAGCAAGGCGAGCGCGCGCAGCAGAATATCGATGCCCTTTTTCTTGACGGCTCGGCCGACGCTTAAAATCCTGACAGGATCATCGGCGTTCGATCCGTCCCTTACCGGACGCGGTGTCTTGAAATGCGGGAAGCGGGTAAGATCCAGCCCGTGATAGCTCAGATGCACATTCTTCTTAGCCCCGGAAAGGGTCTGCAGATGCTGAAAACCGCCGGCGGTGCAGGTCACAGCCCAGCGTGCGCTTTGCAGCTTGGCGGCAAGGTCGCGGTCGTTCGAGGTCCAGATGTCCTTCGCGTGCGCCGAGATCGTCCAGGGCGTGCCTGTCATCAGATGGGTATAAGCAGCGACCGAGGCGGGCGTGTGGATGAAGTGAACGTGCAGCCATTCGGCATCGTCCGGCCATTCATGTGCGAGCACCGCGGCCTGCCCGAAACGGCGGAAGCGGTTGCGGCTGAGGTCATGCGGCAGGTCGCTGAAAAAGCGGCGAAGCGCTTTGGTGAAGCCCGGCTTTTTGCGGCAGGCCCATAGCGCCCTCAGAACGCGCAGCGGTTCCTCGTGCAGATACTCCGGCAAATAGGTAACGGGCGCGCGGATTTCATCGTGAACGGGATGGCGCTTCTTGTCCGTGGGTCGGCGCATCGACATGAGTTCGAGCTTCAGGCCGGCCTTTTCCAGCCCGAGAAGCTCCTGAGCTATGAATGTCTCGGACAGGCGCGGATAGCCCTTGAGGAGCACCACGATTTTTTTTGTATCGGTCACGTTGCGCGTGTCTCTTTTGAAGTGGTGTTTGTCGGGGAACCGGTCACGCGGTTAGCGTGATCGGCGCCTTGTCGCCCTCGGGCGGCAGCCATTCGGCGATCCGGCGCGATATGTTTTCCAGACCATCCAGCTTCAGCCCGCGCGCATTGACGGAAGGCGGCGCGCGGTTTGGCAGTGCCTTCAGAGCTGCTGCCATCTTTGCCGGATTTTCGGCGTCTTCCGGTAGAAGCATGTCGAAAAGGCCAAGCTCCGAGGCGCGGCTGGCGCGGATAAGCTGCTCTTCGCGCGGCACCGTGCGCGGCACGACGAGGGCGGGTTTGTCGAAAGACAATATCTCGCAGACGGTGTTGTATCCGCCCATGGAAACAACGGCCTGCGCGCCGGCGACGAGATCTTCCATGCGATTGTCGAACTCGATGATCTCGATATGCGGGATATCGGCGACGCTGTTCATGAAGCGCTGGCGCTGATCCGCCGGCATATAGGGGCCGAGCACCACCAGCGCCTTATGCGTCAGTTCGCTGTCATGGCGATAGGCGTTGATGACGTCATCGATCAATTCGCTGCCATCACCGCCGCCTCCGGTGGTGATGAGAAGATAATCGCCTTCCGGCCGGTGCGCCACGGTTTCCGCCTGTGTTTTCGACCGCTGCAGGAAACCGACGAAATCCATCTTGTCGCGCACGGTGTTAGGAACATCGAGCCCCGTCAGCGGGTCGTGGAAATCCGGCGGGCCATAGATCCAGACATGGTCGTAAAACTGGCCGATCTTTGTCATGACATTGTTGCGCTTCCACTCCGCTTCGAGCAGCTGCGGCGCATCCATGACGTCGCGCAGGCCGATGACGAGCTTGGTGCCCTGTCCCTTGAGATAGGCGAGCGTTTCCTCCACCTCGCCGCGCAGGCCCATGGGCTCCTTGTCGACGATGAAGATATCCGGCTGGAAGCTTTCAGCGGTGTGATAGATGATGGAGCGGCGCATCTTCAGCGTTTCCTGAAGATCGATATGCCTGTCCATCGAGGTATATTCACCGTTGCGCAGTTTGATGACGCTCGGGATTTTCACGAAATCGACGCGGGCGCGATAATCGAAGGCGCCGGCAATTGTCGCACCTGAAATGATGAGGACGTTGAGGCCGCGATAGTCCTCCACCAGAGCATGCGCAATCGTGCGACACCGCCGCAGATGGCCGAGGCCGAAGGAATCATGGCTGTACATGAGAATGCGCGCGTCGTTCAAACGGGAGCTCATGGGCCAGACCTCTTTTTGCCTTTCACGATGAAGGCGGCGTCGGAAGGGCAGTGTATCAAGACGTATTCCATTTTATTTGAAGGGGTCCGCAGCATCACGTAGTCCGTCACCGAAGAAATTAAAGGCCAGAATGACGAGAACGACCGGGATCGTCGGTATTAGAAGCCACGGATATAGCGCAATGACGCTGACGCTGCGCGCCTCTGTGAGCAGAATTCCCCAACTTGTGATCGGTGGTCTGAGACCAAGCCCGAGGAAGCTCAGTGCGGTCTCGCCCAGGATCATGCCTGGAATTGTCAATGTGGCAGAGGCGATCAGGTGTGACATAAAGCCGGGAATAAGGTGTCTGCCGATGATGCGAGGCGTGCCCGCGCCCATCAATTGTGCAGACAAAACATAGTCTTCTTCGCGAAGCGCCAGCAGTTTTGAGCGCACGGCGCGCGCCAGCCCCGTCCAGTCCAGCATGCCGAGAATGATGGTGATGCCGAGATAGACGAGGATGGGGCTCCACGTCACCGGCATGATGGCCGCAAGCGCCAGCCACAGCGGAATGCTCGGGATGGATTGCAGGACTTCAATCACACGCTGGACAATCAGATCGAAGGTGCCGCCGCGATAACCCGCAAGACCACCGATCACAATGCCGAGAACGAAGCTCATGGCGACGCCAAGAAGACCGATGGTCAGCGAAATGCGGGCGCCATAGATGATGCGGGACAGCACGTCACGGCCAAGACGATCCGTCCCGAGCAGGAACAATTCACCGCCCTCCGCCGGGCAAACGAGATGGGTCCTGCCCTCGAACATGCCCCAGAAGCGATAGGTATCGCCCTTGCAAAAGAAACGCAGCGGCTGGATATCTGTCGGCACGTCCCGATAGACCCGCCTCAGATTGTCCATGTCGAGCGTCATTTCCCGGCCGTAAACGAAGGGGCCGACAAATTTTCCGTCGTTGAACAGGTGAATGGCCTGCGGTGGGGCGTAGATGTGCTCGATATTGCGGGTATGGAGATTATAGGGCGCGAGGAACTCGCTGATCAGGATCGAAAGGTAAAGCACCACCAGAAAAGCGCCGGACCAGACCGCGATCTTGTGCTGGCGGAACTGCCACCACATGAGACGCAGCTGCGAGGCCTTGCTGAAGGCCGCCATTCCTGACGTGTTGGGTTCGATCAGCGAGGGGTCGAAGGGCGCTGTCGAGACATAATGGGGCAGCGCTTCGCCGGGGTTCGGAATGGATGAAGTCATTTGACGTTACCACCTCCGAAGCGGATTCGCGGGTCGAGTATGGCAAGGGCGATATCCGACACCAGAACGCCGATCACCGTCAGGAAAGCAAGGAACATCAGGAACGAACCGGCCAGATACATGTCCTGGCTCTGCAACGCCCTGATGAGCATCGGGCCGGTGGTTTCAAGCGACAGGACGACGGCGGTGATTTCCGCGCCTGATATGATCGCAGGCAGGATCGAACCGATATCGGAGATGAAGAAATTCAGCGCCATGCGCAGCGGATATTTGGTCAGTACCTTGAATGGATGAAGCCCCTTGGCCCGGGCCGTCACCACATACTGTTTCTGCAATTCATCGAGCAGATTGGCGCGCAGGCGGCGGATCATGCCGGCCGTACCTGCCGTTCCGATGATGAGGACTGGGATCCAGATATGTTCGAGGATCGATTTGAATTTCGCCCAGCTCATCGCCTGGTTCAGATATTCCCGGTCCATCAGATGGCCGATGGAGATGCCAAACCAGATATTGGCAAAATACATCAGGATCAACGCCAGCATGAAATTGGGAATGGCGATGCCGAGCAGGCCGAGGAAGGTAAGCCCGTAGTCACCCCAGCTATATTTGTGCGTGGCGGAATAGATGCCGATTGGAAAAGCGAGGATCCAGGTGACGATGATGGTGACGAAGGACACCAGAACCGTCAGCCACAGCCGGTCTCCGACCACATCGCTGACCGGTAACTGGTATTCGAAGGAATAACCGAAATCACCGACGAGCATGCCGGTCGCCCAGCGGAAATAGCGGATCGGCGCCGGCTGATCGAAGCCATAGCGGACGCGCAATTCCTCGATTTCGGCAAGGTTCGCCGTTTCGCCCATGGCACGCAGCTCTGCGACGTAGCTTTCGAAATAATCGCCAGGCGGCAGTTCGATGATGGTGAAGACCAGCATCGAGATCAGGATCAGCGTAGGGATCATGACGAGGATGCGCTTTAAAATATACCGCAGCATATCAGGCGTCTCCGTCATACCAGAAGGCATCCGGCATATAGACGCCGAGATAAGATGTGGGCTCGTAACCGAAAAGCGCCTTGTCCGGCACGTTTCGCATGCGTTTGACATGGACGACGGGTTGCAGCGCGCCGTTGACGATACCGATGGAAAACACCTGCTGCGTATAAATCCCGAGCATTTCCAGCCAGATGGCCTGACGTTCTTCCTCGGTGACGCTTCGGCGCCATTTTTTCAGGAGATCGAGCAGGTGCGCCGCCTCCGGCAGGTCAGGTTCCTTGCCCTCGCGGCCGCCGGAAAGATAATGGACGCCCCAGACCGGCCATTGCAGCTGGTCGTCACCGGTGGGCGCAAGGCCGGAAGGCAGCATATCAGGTGTCGGCACACCATTGTCCATGCCCATCCATACCGACATCAGCACCTCGCCGCCCATGGCGCGTTTGCGGAAAACATCGCGCTGGGTGGGGCGCACGGAAACAGCAATACCGATATGCCGCCAGTGATCCGTCACCAGCTCCATCACGTCGGTTTCGAGCGTGCTTTCGCCAGTCGTCTCGACGATGATATAGGCCGGACGCCCATCCGGCAGGAGCCGGAGGCCGGCGCTGTCGCGCTTGTCGAGACCGGCTTCATCGAGCAGCCTGTTGGCGGTTGCTCGGTCGAAGGCGCTCCAGGCGTCCGCAAACTCCTGCCGGTAAAGCGGGCTTTCCGGCAGAACGGTATCGGCGCTCTCTTTCGCCAGCCCGTAAAAACAGACCATGTTGATTTCGTGCCGGTTGATCGCAAGGGACAAAGCACGGCGCACGCGTACGTCCTGAAAAGCACTGCGCCAGACCGGATCGGCGCAATTCAGATTGGGAAGAAGCGCGACGCGCGATCCCTGTGAGCGCTTGTAGAGGTTGACCTTCAGGGGAAAGCGCTTTTCCGCGTCCTTCAAGAAGGTGTAGTCGGCGAAATCGAGGCCGAAATATTGCAGGTCGCTGTCGCCGGACGCCGTCTTGGCCGAGATGATGTCGGACGAGGTGACGTTCAGCAGGAAGCGGTCGAGATAGGGCAATTGCAGGCCGTTTTCGTCGACACGATGATAATAGGGGTTGCGTTCGAACACGAACTGTTCGGCTGGCGGCGCGGTTGTGTTGCGCCAGGCATCCAGTGTCGGCAGAGCTGGGTTTTCCGGGCGCACCTGCCGCGACATCTTGATATGCAGCCCGCTCCAGTCGTCCGCCTTGTTTTTCTTGATGAGTTTGGCGAGGTTTTCCGCAGTCTGATATTTGACGTGGAACTGCTTCATATAGGCGGCAGGCAGGAACAGCCGCGCCGGTGAGGCGGCCGCGAGTTTCGCCAGAAAATCCGGGTTGGGGCCGTCCCAGGTGTAACGCACCGTCAGCTGGTCAATGACCTCGATCAGAGGCGGCTTGTTATTGACCAGAAGTTCGATCGGGGGACCGCCCTTGTGGATTTCCTTGTTGAGGGCGACATCCTCCCAGAAATAGCGGAAATCCTCAGAGGTGAAGTCGCTGCCATCGGACCATTTGTGGCCCTCACGCAGCTTGAAGGTGAAAATGCGTTCGTCCTGAACCTCGTAGCTTTCCAGAATATCCGGATGAAGCTCGAATTTTTCGTCATAACCGACAAGGCGGGCGTAATTGCTGATCGGCATGAGCCTGATATCACGCTGGCCGCCAATGAGCATGCGCACAGAGCCGCCATGTTTTCCCGGCTCACGGCCAAGCGCTTTCATGTCGATGACGCGCGGGTTTTTCGGCAGCCGCTCGGCCACATCGGGCAATTCACCCTTTTCCCGTTTTTCCTTGAAATAGGCGGGGTCGGTATAGGCGGCTCGCGCATAGGCCGGCAGGAAGACAGAGGCTAGCAAAGCAAGGGTGGTGCGGCGCGTGATCAAGGGCGAAGCTCCCGGATGTCGGCATTGCCGTTTGCGAGAACGAAATGGCCGTCGCCCAGATCGGCGGAGATCATGTCCCCATCACCCTCGTCCCGGAACTGCTTGCCCCAGTCGAATTTGCCCGTCGCGCTGATCTTGCCGATGGTGCGGAAATCGAGCGGACGGTCGAGATCGGGGAATGGCACAGCCGCCAGCAGCGATTTGGTATAGGGATGCACGGGAGCGCGCATCATGATTTCCCGCGGGGCCAGCTCGACGATGCGGCCCTCGCACATCACGGCCACGCGGTCGGCCATGTAATCCACCACCGCCAGATTGTGCGAGATGAAGAGATAGGTAAGTCCGAGGTCTTTTTGCAGATCCTTGAGCAGGTTGAGAATTTGCGCCTGCACGGAGACATCGAGGGCGGAGACGGGTTCGTCGCAGATCAGCAGTTCGGGTCCGAGCGCCAATGCTCTGGCGATACCGATACGCTGCCTCTGTCCGCCGGAGAAACTGTGGGGGTAACGGTTCAGCGCGCTTTCGCCAAGCCCGATAGCCCTGACGAGATTGCGGACTTTCTCCGCGCGGTATTTCGCATCGCCCCGTCCGTGGATTTCGAGCGGCTCGCTCAGAATATTGCCAACGGTCATGCGTGGAGACAGCGATGATATCGGGTCCTGAAAGACCATCTGTATCTTCGACCGCAGCTCCTTGAGGTCTCCATCCCTGGCATTGAGGACATCGATATCGCCCTCGGGCCGATGAAAGGTTACCGAACCTTCATCCGGGCGCACGGCGCGCATGAGGATTTTGCTGACGGTGGTCTTGCCGCTGCCGCTTTCGCCGACCAGCCCGAGGCATTCTCCGCGGCGGATTTCAAAACTGACGCTGTTGACCGCCTTGGTGGCGTTGGCGTCGCCCTTGCGGAACCAGCTGGATTTGCGGGTCGTGAAGGTCTTGCTGATATTGTCCACGGTCAGGAGCGGGCCGGGGGTTTTATTGACCGCGGCGGTCTTCTTGCCGACAAGGCTTTCGTGGTCAATGTTGATTTCGCGCAGCGCCTTCAGCCTTTCGCCGGGCTTCATGTCGAAATGCGGCACGGCGGCCATCAGGCCCTTGAGATAGGGATGGCTTGGCGACTTGAAAATGTCGTCGACCGTGCCCGCCTCCATGATTTCACCCTGATAGATCACGGCGACCTCATCGGCGATATTGGCCACCACGCCGAGATCGTGGGTGATGAGCAGCATGCTCATGTTCAGCCGGCTCTGGAGATCACGCAGGAGCTTGAGGATTTGCGCCTGTATCGTCACATCAAGCGCCGTCGTCGGCTCGTCGGCAATCAGGAGCGCGGGGCGACAGATCAGCGCCATGGCAATCATGGCGCGCTGGCGCATGCCGCCCGACAATTCGAAGGGATACATGTTCACGACCTTCTTGGGTTTGGAAAACCCAACGAGGTCGAGCGTTTCATACATTTTTTCCGCACGTTCGGCGGGCGACAGGATGCTGTGGATTCTGAGCGCCTCGTCGATCTGGTTGCCGATCGTATGCAGCGGCGAAAAGGACGTCATCGGTTCCTGAAAAATCAGGCCGATGCGGTTTCCGCGTATCGAGCGGATTTCCCGCCCGTCTTTCGGCAATTGCAGCAGATCGATAGGGCCGGCTGCGGCATTTTCCGGATCGGTGAACAGCACACGGCCGTCCACGCGCGCCGTCTTGGGATGAATGCCCATGATGGTCTGGCCGATGACGGACTTTCCCGAGCCGGACTCGCCGACGAGAGCAGTGACTTTTCCCGGAAGAATGCGAAGACTGGTGCCCCTGACGGCATCGATGGTGCCGCCCATCAGAGAAAACGAAACCCGCAGATTTTCAATACGGAGCAAATCTGCGCCTGCGCTCATGCCAAAGGGTTCCTTGCCGTCTCTTTATTGTTACGTTGTGACAATTGCTCAGGAGGGCTTAAATCCACGTTATCGCAGGGTTTGTTGTCTGTCTATGCCTCTGAAACATCGAATTGTTTAGCAAATTCAAAGCCGGCTTCCGAAACGCGACGGCTTGCCTGACGGCATTTGTTTGGCGATATGTTAACGAGCGTTTTTGGATGAGGATCCATGTCCGACAAGAAATATTACGATATCCAGCTGGACAAGGCCCGGCAGTTGCAAAATGACGGCCAATATGTGGAAGCCAATGCGCTTCTCTTATCGCTGGTTGCAGCAAAGGACGGCCACCTGATGGGTGAGCAAACGGTGCTTGGCCTGCCGCGCCGGCTTCATGCGGCGAGGCTGCGTCTCGCCAAGGCCGAGGGTGATATGATCGCCAAGATCGGCTATCAATATACGCTGGTTCCGCCGCCGCAGGCGCTGGCAAAATATGCACAGTTTTCGTCGGAAGAGCGCCGCATAATCAGCTTGAAAAGCAGGGAGGATGTACCAAGGCTTATCCACCAGATATGGATCGGGGAAAACGCCCCGCCGGTATCGGTTGAGGCATGGGCCGCACACGCTTCGAACCATGGTTACCACTATCACCTCTGGCGGGAGGCCGATCTCGAGCGGGAAGGCGTGTTTTCGAACGGCATCTTCAAAACCATGCTGGACAAAGGCGATTATCCGGGCGCGGTGGATGTGGCCCGTTATATCCTGCTGGCGCGTTTTGGTGGCATCTATCTCGATTGTGACTGGTATCCGGCGCGGGACGATGTGAGCTTCGATACATTCCTGCCCTTGGCGGGGCTGACGGTGTTTGACGAAAAAACGCCACGCGACACGGGGCAGGGCAGCATGCTGCTTGCCAATTCCTTCATCGCTGCGCCTGCCGGACATCCGGTCTTTGGCAAGATGCTGGAGGCCTTTCCCGGGGTTATCGAAGACATGCCGCGCGCGCCTGCCTGGTGGTCGACCGGCCCTTTGATATTCACCGTTATCGCCCGGGCCGGAAGCATCAGCCTCGCGCCGGCGTCCTTCGTCGCCGCGTCTCTTCCTGACCGCGCACCTTTCGATGAGGTGGAAGCGGTCAGGCGGAAACTTTCCACTGAGGCGGGCGGGTTGCTGATCGCCTGGAAATCATGGTGAGATTTCTTCGACAAGGTCGCTTGAAGAACGCCAGCGCGCGGCTGGATGTTCGGCGGTCACTTCGAAAAGCCGTCTCAGGAAGCGCCAGACATTGTCGTCATGCACGAGATGATGGGTGAGGATGCCTGTGACACCGCCATTTTCGGCGGCCTTCAGGATGCGGGCGGCGGTTTCGGAAAACAGGATACCGTCGTCACGGCCACCGCGGCTGCCGTGCCAGTCGATCACGTCGATATGGGTGTTCAGGCAGGGCGGCAGGGTGCTTTTCTCCGGGCCGAAAACGGACAAGGCGCGATATCCGAGGCCCGCCAATTCCTTCACGATATCGGCATCTATGCGGTTCCATGGCGGCACGAGCATCGGCACCAAACGCCTGCCATGCAGGTCGTGGAGTTTATCCAGCCCGGATTGCAACTCATCAAGAACGATGGCCGGATCGCGATGTGATCCGAGTTCCTGCTTCTTTTCTTTTTCCCCGGCATAGTTCGCATGGGACCAGCCATGGACGGCGACCTGGGCGATATCAGACACATCCAGATGCTGCGCGAGCCTGTCTGTCGTCATCTCGGGAATGACCGCGAGCGTGACCGGAGCGGAAAAGCCGGCGCACAGATCAAGCAGCGTGTCGAGGGCCGGTGTCGGCTCCACCGCATCGTCGTCCCTGAGCCAGAGATCGGCCTTTATGCCGCGCCGTTCGCATTCGTCCAGTGCCGCAACGAGTGTTTCCAGACTCATGATCTTCGCGCCTTTGCTTGCAGCAGGATATGGTTCAACTCTTTTGCGGCGTTTTCCAGAGACCGCTCATTCCTGACGAATTGCCGGGCCGCCCTTGCCAGTTCTTTACGCCTGTTGTCGTCACCGATCAGGGTTTTAATCGCGTCGGCATAAGCGGCTTTATCATTCTCCGGTGTCAGTAATCCTGTGGCGCCGGATTTTACCACTTCGGGAACGCCCGCTACTTTTTCGGCCACGACGGGCAGGCCGGCGGCCTGCGCTTCGAGATAGGCAAGCCCATAGGCCTCGCCATGGCCCGGCCAGACATAAAGGGACGCTTTTGAAAGAAGCACGGCGATCTCGGACGCGGTTTTTTCCCCGTGCCAGACAAGGCGCTGATCCGGAAAAACGCTGAACATGGCCTGTACGGCCGCGCGTTCCGGCCCATCGCCGACGATATCCAGCGTCCAGTTGAGATCCTGGGGCAAAAAGGCAAGTGCTTCGGCAAGGGTGCGGTAGCTGTCGAGCTTATCACCCGCCCGCATCATGGCGACGGCAATCAGCTTTGCCGGGGTCGGATCGGGGGCGTTTTTTAGAAAGGCCCCGGCATCGATAAAGGGCGGAAGCATGGCCCATCGAAGGACCGGAGAGGCCCGCACAAGCCCCTCGCGATCCCGCGCAGTGAAGCAGATATTGATCGATGCGGCATTCAATGCGGTCAGCAACCTGTCCTGAACTGCCTGCCAGCCCATCCCGTTGCGCTTGGGCGAATAGGAGGACTCGGCGGTGACGTAGGGAATATCGAAACGTCTGGCCAGTTCCGGCCCAAGCAAATCGAGGGCCTTGTAATAGGGGTGATAACAAAACCAGAGGTCCGGTGCGCCCTCGCGCTGCCAGCGCTGCGTGATGGTCTCAATTTCGCGCTCGGCAGCATCGGCAAGCGAAGTCCGCGCCGGATCATCCGGCTGTTTCAGGAAGCTGCGCAGTTCGGAGGCGACGAAAACCTCATGGCCGCCCATCGACATCGCCTGCATCAGCAAACGGGCCATCAGCCGGTCACCGGAGGGAACGGGATGGTTGGGCGATTTGAGCGGCGCATAAAAGGCGATCTTCATGGCGATGGTTTTGCGTTGTTGGCGGCTTGGGCGTCAACCGGAATTTGAAAGGGCCGAGCCTTGACAGGTCAGTCATTCTTGCCCAACTGAAAGGCATCTTTTGCACATGCGCGGAGCGTGACACGCTTTGACTTCCCCAGACATTTCCCAGAACCTGCTTTCCAGCATTGAAAACAGAAGCGCCAAAGCGGGGGTGATCGGCCTCGGCTATGTCGGTCTGCCGCTTGCCATGACGATCGCCAAGGGCGGTTTCAAAGTTGTCGGTTTCGATATCGATCCCGGTAAGATTACCGCGATCGAGGCCGGACGCAGCTATATCGAGGCCGTTTCGGAAGAGGTGCTGGCAAGTGTGAGACAGAGTGACGGCTTTGTCGCCACCTCGGATTTTTCCAGGCTGGCAGAATGCGATGTCATCGCCATCTGCGTGCCCACGCCCCTGACCAAATATCGCGAGCCGGATCTCTCCTATGTCGAAAAGACGTGCCGGGATATTGCCGCCCATCTGCGCAAGGGGCAGCTCGTGGTTCTGGAATCGACCACCTATCCCGGCACCACCGACGGGGTGGTGAAGACCATTCTGGAAAGCACCGGGCTTGTCTCCGGCGTCGATTTCTTCCTTGGCTTTTCGCCTGAACGGGAAGATCCCGGCAATCGTGATTTCGAGACCTCGACCATTCCGAAGGTTGTCGCTGGCGATGGTGAGGCCGCTGGAAAGCTGATGCAGGCTTTTTACGGTTCGGTGGTCAAAAAAATCGTTCCGGTTTCGACCAATGCCACGGCGGAAGCGGTGAAAATCACCGAAAACGTCTTCCGTGCCGTCAATATCGCGCTCGTCAACGAACTCAAGGTCGTCTACGAGGCGATGGGTATCGACATATGGGAAGTGATCGATGCGGCGAAAACCAAGCCGTTCGGGTTCATGCCGTTTTATCCCGGTCCGGGTCTTGGCGGCCATTGCATACCGATCGACCCGTTCTACCTCACCTGGAAATCGCGGGAATATGAGTTGCCGACGCGGTTCATCGAACTGGCCGGCGAGATCAATACCGGCATGCCGCGGCATGTCATCGGGCGCGTTGCCGAAGCGCTCGATATTCACTCCGGCAAGGCGCTCAGCCGCTCGAAGGTGCTGGTTGTCGGGCTCGCCTATAAAAAGAATGTGCCTGACATTCGCGAAAGCCCCTCGCTGAAGCTCATCGAGCTTATTCAGGAGCGTGGCGGCGAAGCGGCCTATTTCGATCCCTACGTGGCCGAAATCCCGAAAACCCGGGAATATAGCCATCTGATGGGCATGAAGTCCGTGCCGTGGGACAGGCAGGCGATCGGCGCCTTCGACGCCGTTCTCGTTGCGACTGACCATGACAATGTGGATTATGCCGCTCTCAGCGAATGGGCGCCGCTCATCATCGACACACGCAATGCTTTCGCGCGTCGGGATATAGCCGCAAAACACATCATCAAGGCCTGATAAAATGAGCAGACTCGATAGTTTCATTCGCCGGTTGACCGCGCAGCGGGATATCCTCAACCATGTCGCAGCCGATCTCGATCTGCCGGGTGAAGGGGCGCTTATGGAAATCGGCCTTGGCAACGGGCGCACCTTCAATCACCTGCGGGAGTTGTTCCCCAATCGCCGCATCATCGCTTTCGACAGGGCCATGGGTGCACATGCCTCCTCGGTTCCGGCGCAGGAGGATCTGGTGATCGGCGAAATATCGCAGACCGCTCCGGCTTTCATCGGCACGGAAGCGGCTTTCGTGCATGCGGATATCGGCACAGGCTATCCGGAGAAGGATGCGGTTACCCTTACATGGTTACCCGATCTTGCAGCCGGCATGCTGGCGAAAGGCGGTCTCGCGGTCAGCGGCCTGCCCCTGGATCATCCCATGCTGAAGCCATTGCCGGTGCCGGCAAGTGTGCCGACGGACCGTTATTTTCTCTATCGCAAGATTTGAAATCGGACGCTCCGCAGATGTGTTCGGGCTATATCATAAATAGCGCTCGCTCTCTTCCTTCGAGAGCAGGAAGACCCTCATCTGCGAGTTTCGGCCGCGAATGGTGATTTCTTCGCTCCTGAGATCGGCAATCTCCTGTCCCGCCTGAATGATGGCCGGTTCGGAAACGACGATGGCGGCGCCGAACTCCTTTGCCTTGGATTCGAGCCTGCTTGCCACGTTAACGGTGTCGCCTATGGCCGTCAGGGTTTTTGCCGCGCCATATCCCATCACGCCGACGATGCTCGGGCCGGAGTGAATGCCGACCACCACTTCCAGGCGGACGGCGAATTGTTTCTCCAGCCCCTCGTTCAGGATGGCGATATCCCGCAATATGGTTGCGGCAGCCTTCATGGCGCTTCGACAGGCACGGTCCGCATCCTCGCCAAGTCCAAAAAGGGCCATGGCGCCATCGCCGATGAATTTGTCGAGATGACCGCCGGCCTGTTCGACCGCCTGGCCCACGATGGTGAAGTAGCGATTGAGAAGGAAGACGACATCATAGGGCAGCTTCGCTTCGGACAGCGTGGTGAAGTTACGCAGATCGCAGAAGAGGATGGCGATTTCTTCTTCCCGGCCCGGCCGGGCCGGCTGTGCATCCGCGGGCAGATCGCTCTGCTGGGGCGGTGAAACGAGAAGCGCGATATTGAGATCGCTCGTAGGGCGCAGCTGACAACCGAGCCGTACATCCGAATCGGCATGGATGCGCCTCAACGTGGTCTGCTCGCTCTCCCCGGGTGGCGGAAGCGGGCCCTTGCTGTTCAGAACCTTGACGCGACAGGTTGAGCAGCGTCCCTTGCCGCCGCAGACGGAGTAATGCGGGATGCCCGCGAGCCTGCTGGCTTCGAGAATGCTGAAGCCGGCGGGAATGCGCGCTTGTGCGCCCTGTTCATAATGGATTTCGATGGCGGTCAAACGTTGCCGGAAGCTGCGCACGCCGCGCAACACGAAGACCAGCATGACTGCGCCGGCAAAAAGCGCTTCGGTCGTGCTGGTAATGAACCGGATTCGCGTTTCCATCTCCCTTTGCAGCGGGAGTTCGTCTCTCTGGATGGCGTAATCCGAGAGCCCGGGAGGAAGCGCGTATTTCCGATCGATTTCCTCCAGCCAGCGGCCCGCATCGCTGAAACCCAGCAAGGCCAGAAGCGGCAGCGTCACCGCCACTGTCATGAAGAGCCCGGCGATTTTCGGATACCAGTCGCGATAACGCAGCCAGAAATAAAGGCCGATGCATCCGTGGATCCAGATCACGACCAATGCAAGGCTCTGCCATGCGCCGCTGACGGGATTGTTGATCCACAGGCGGCGGATAACCGAATAATAACCGACGTCGATGCCATAGAGCATGTGCGATACGCGGATATTGACGGCATGGCCGATGATCAGAAACGGGATCGACAGGCCGAAAATGACCTGGAGCGCTTCGCGAAGCGGCATGCGCAACGTTCTGCGCTGATAAAGCGAGCGCAGAACAAGGCAGACGTGCACGACAACCGAACCATAAAAAAGCAGGCTGCTGACGGGATTGAGCCAGATCAGGCTGAACCATTTTCGCGCCCGTTCGGCGGTATCGATGGAGATGAGCGCGAGGGAGTGATTGAAAAGATGGGAAAATACGAAAGCAAATATGATGAGACCGGATAAAATCCGGGCGCGTCTCAAATTGGTCTCCGAAAAGAAACGGATCATGCAAATCCCATCATGTGGTCATCGGCGCAGAATCATCATGTAGTATGTGGTGGCGCCCTTAGTGCAGGGCGCCTCGTGGCAATATCGTGGAGCAATTGATCGCAAACAGTCAATTGTGCGTGTTCGAATGCCCGCGTGCAAAAAATGTTGAATCAGGGCTTCGAAAAAACGGTCGGAAAGATTAAATCTTCGCCGGCGCCAAATTACGATCAGAGTTCGATGATCTGGCCGTCCATGGCCGCAAATGCACCGCTGAACAGGGCCTTTGCCTGTTTTTCGATGTTGTCCAGTTCCTCGTCGCTGCGGCTGGGGGCGTGGTGGATAAAGCCCACATTTTTTGCGCCGGCGCGTTTGGCGAGGCGGATCGCCTCTTGCCAGGACGAATGGCCATAACCGCGATAAAGGCCCATTTCCTCATCGGTGAACATGGCGTCATAGAGGAAAAGATCGACATCCCTGATCAGGTCGAGCACGGTTTCGTCGATGCTGCCCGGCTCATGTTCGGTGTCGGTGATGATGGCAAGGGATTTTCCTTCCCAGTCCAGCCGGTATCCGATGGCGTTGCCGGGATGATTGAGCATTCCGGTTCTGATCGAAAGGCCGGGATGCACATCGAGCGCATCGCCGGGCAGGAAGTCCCGTGTCGCGATCTTGGCACAACAGATCTCCAGCGGCACGGGGAACCAGGGCGGGCTCATGAAATCCTTGAGCATTTCCCGGGTCGTCATGGTGCCGGCAAGGTGGCCCGACCAGATGGCGACATCGTTGGAGCTGTTATAAAAGGGCTTGAAATAGGGGAAGCCGACAATGTGGTCGTAATGGCAATGCGAGAAGAACAGGTTGACGTCGGTAATGCCTTCTGCCCGCAAGGCAAGGCCAGCGGGATGTAAGCCCGAACCCGCATCGAACAAAAGAACGTGATCGCCGCATCTTACCTCGATGCAGATGGTATTTCCGCCGTATTTTCGGAAGTTTTCACCTGAAACAGGAAGCGTTCCCCGCGCACCCCAGATTTTTACCCGAAAATTTCTATTACTTTCCCGACTTGCTGTGTCGGAATCGAACGCCATGACACACCCCAATAACAACGGAATCTTGCACGCTTTCCTCCCATGAAGCCCGTTGTCTCTATCGATTCTTATATCCGCTCGTTTCTGGCGGAAGCCTTTACCCCTTATTCAGTCAGCATTTCATTTATATTGCAATAGTACGACATTTATTTTTCCAATATCGCCATTCACGGTAGCAAGGAATTGCCGTTTATGTCCTGGCGCTCGTTCGCGCTTTGCTCAGTTCCGCCGTCGTCTGGGTGAGGCGTTCGGCGAGAACACGCATGACCTTGATGGTGATATCAGGGAAATCGGACATGAGCTTGAAGAACTGTTCCTTGCCGATGCGCAGGGCTTCCACATTGGTGGAGGCGCGAATGGTCGCTGTCCTGACGCTATCACAGAGGATTGCGATTTCGCCGACAATGGCGTTACCGGTCATTTCGGCCACTTTCAGGGTGCCAGAAGGGGAATCGACGAGAACGTCGACTTTTCCGGTCAAGAGAACATAGGCCGCATCGCCGACATCTCCCTGATGAAACAGTACGTCGCCAGCATGATAGGATACTCGGTCGGACGCGAATGCGAGTAGTTTGAGCTTTGACGGTTCCATTTCCGAAAAAAACGGGACCCTTTTCAGCATTTGAATTTCGTCTTTAAACAGCATTGACTTACCCTGTTCTTGTTCCACCTCGGTCACCTTCTTGGACTTATGTTGCGACCATGTCCTTGAATGTACCGTTTTCCTCGGCGAGAGTCTCGTAACTTCCGTCGGCGGTGATCAGGCCCTGGTGAACAACGATCACTCGCTCGAACATGCGAGAGAGCGTCGCATTCGACAGAACCCATATGATCGACGGGTTATTGTTGTTCTGTTTCAGGAGTGTGATGACCCGTTCGACAATTTCCTCCTGCTGTCGGGGATCGAGGCCGGGAAGAGGGCGGTTGAAGACGTAATAATCCGATTTGCGGATCAGCGCCCGCGCGAGATTGAGCTTCTGGCGCTGGAGCGGGCCAAGCCGTTTGCCGCCGGCGCCAAGGTTGAAGTCCAGACCCACCGCCAGCACGCGCTCATAAACACCCTGCTTGCGCATGACATCGGCCACGATGCGGGTGATGCGCCGCGAGGCGTCGGTGTAACGATGGCTGACCTTGCCGAAGAGGATGTTGTCCAGAAGGCTGGTGGCGCTCATATATTTGGTCGGATCGTAGATTTCGATCACGTTTTTCAGGCTGTCGGGCAGGTTCTCATGGAACATATGCCGGACTTCGACGATCCGGTTCATGATCTCCGGCGACAGCAGACCGAAACGCTGGCGAGGCTCGATGTAGAAGAAGCTGAGCCGCAGCATTGCGCGCTTTTCGCTTTCATTGGCCTCGTCGAAACTCTTTCCCTGAAGCCGCTGCAGCATCTGCTGATAGACCGGAATGTCATCGGGGGTCATGAAGGTAAGCTGCTGGAAGAAGGGGTGATCTCCCGGCAGGTCGGCAAAGATTTCCACGATGTTTTCGGCAATCGTGTAACCCATTTCGAACAGGGTTTTGACGAGACCGGTTTCGCGCATCAGGGAGCGGAAATAGTCGCTTTCGATGACGATTCTGATCGTCTGGGACGAATCCCGCATGGTGCCGAACAGAAGGTTTTCACCGACTGTCGCCTCGCTGTTGTAGCTCTCCAGTTCAAAGGGTGCGATGAGGCCGCTCAGATTTTCCTTCTCCAGTTCGGCCCGCAGGACATGGCGCAACTCCACGATGCGCGCGGCAAGGTGCAGATCGTTCAAAGGATCGATCGACGAACGCAGCGCAAATTCCAGAATATCCTGTGAGAGCTCCACGCTGTCGAGGACGGCGAGAATGGCCTGGATAAGATTTTCCGGTTTGCCGTCGCCGGCCGGGCTTGAAGCGTAATCGATCCATTCGCTGTTGATATCGATCAGCGGATTTCCCGCCATTTTGGCTTCGCGGATTTCCCACTTGCGGTGTTCCAGCGCCGCGCCCTCATAGTCCCTGTCGGCAAGCGGGGCGTGTTTGAGGCCGTAAAGCAGATTGTCCTTCAGGCTGGCGTGGAAGAAGTAACTGTCCGAGGAGACATAGGAAATGCGCCGCCCGGTGAGCGATTCCGGCAGTTCCAATATGTCGACGTCGTTGATGCTGATCTTGCCAGAGGTTGGCCAGAGCGTGCGGCCGATCGCATCCGCCAGCGCCTCGGCGCCCGAGCCGCCGACGATGGCGATCACCTCACCCGGCTCGACCTTCAGCGATGCCTGCTCCAGAAGCCGGCTGCCGCTATCATCCTCGAGCGTCAGATTGGCGACGACGATCGGGGCGCTGATTGCAGCAACGGTGCCGGGAGACAGTTTCTGCACCTTCTCTTCGATCATGTTCGGGGCATCGAACTGCTCAAAAACCTGCTCGTATTTCACCTGCACATCCTGGCGCGCCTGATCCCAGTCGATCAGTTCTTTCAGCGGTCCCGGCAGTTCCTTATAGGCATTGATGACGGCGACCAGCTGCCCGACATCGAGACTGCCCTTCAGGGTGAGATACCCGCCAAGCGCATAAAAGAAGAAAGGCGTCAGCTGCGCGAGGAAGTTATTGATGAATTTGACCAGAAACTTCCACTGGTAGAGGTCGTAGCGGATCTTGAAGATGTCGCCGAGGCGATGCGAGGCATCCGCGCGCTCGTAATTGGAGGTGTCATAGGCGTGAATTGTGCCGATACCGTCAACCATTTCGCCGATGCGTCCGGCAAGCTGGCGGGCGCTCAGCTGCCGCTGGCGGCCGAGCTCGATGAGGCGGCGGCGCATTTTGGGAATGATGCCCACCTGGATCGCGGCCATGAAAGCTGCGATCAGGCCCAGCCAGAAATTCTGCACGAGAATGAAGAAGAGCGCGGAGAGCGCCTGGCCGCCGAGAAGGGCCGGCTGCACGAAGGCGTCGCCGGTGAAGCCGCCGAGCGGCTCAACCTCGTCCTTCACCATGCTGGAGATTTCAGCGCCCTTGACCCGTTTGAAATGGGAGGGTGGGAACCGCAGAATCTTGTCTATGAGCTCGAAGCGGATACGCCGCAGAAGTCGCTCACCGAGGCGACCCTTGAAGGTATTGATGTAATATTTGAAAAGACCGTTGATGACGACAAGCGCAAGGAAGGTCAGGCTGAGCGCCATCAGCATCGACATGCGGTTGAGCTCAAGCCCGGGGAATAATGTCACGGTGCCCCAATAGGGAATATCGACCGTGAGATGCATGAAAAGCTGCGTCGCATTCGCCCCTTCGAAACCATCCCCCTGAATTGGGCCGTTGACGATCTGCTTGGGCAGATCGAAGGCGAGGAAATAGGGGATCATCGACAGGGCCACGATCAGCAGAATGAAAAGCTGCTGCCGCCTCGTGTGCGACCAGATATAACGCGTAAGGCTTTGTTCCATATAAAACTTCTATGACCTGGCGGGCGAGGCCCGGCGTGTTGGTTTGCGCGGTGTCTAGACGATCCGGTGGCCGGGTGGCGCAACCTCCTCCTGCAAATAGGTGTGGGACTCGCTATTTATCAGTATATTCAAGCGGTTTCGAGCAAAATAGCGGCCCTGCCGAGACTTCTCCGTCACCCCCGCTTTTGTTTTTGCAACGTGTGGGCGACAAGGGATATAAATGCGACTATATTTTTAGACTTCTCTAATATTGTTGTTTTTATTGTAGATCAGGCGTTAAGACGCTTCGATGCAATGATCCCGCAAGGGTTGAGCCAGACACTGGCGCAATGATGGCAAGGTCGATGGCGATAGATATTTCAGAGCGTGCAGGCAGCGATCCGTCCCTTGATGCATTGTCGCTTTCCGGCATTGCCTCGCATGGGGCGGTTGCGCATCCGGTTTCTTTTGAAGGGCTCACCGGGATTTTCCATCCGGCGCACAAGCAAGTCAGACAAGGCCATGCCGTTCTTTTCGTCAGCCCATGGGGCATGGAGGAGCTCTGCAGCCGCAAGTTTCAACGGGTACTGGCCGAGCGGCTCGCCGCTTGCGGTGTCGCTAGCCTTCGATTTGACTATCTCGGCGCGGGCGACGCGCTTGACCCTGATGATGCGGGCCGCGCGGCGGACTGGGTTTCGGATGCGCGCGCGGCGCTCAACTGTCTGAAGCGTTTTTCCGGCTGTACCAAGGTGGTTGTCGTCGCTCAGGGCCTCGGTTGCCTGATAGCGGCACAGGCATTTGCCGGTGTGGCCGAAGCGGGTTCCATGGCGTTTCTGGCGCCTGTCGTGTCCGGCCGCGCCTATCTGCGTGAGCTGGCAATGTGGTCGTCGATGATCGACGATGGTTTAGGCCTTCGGCCCGCGCAACGTATGACGGATGCGGGATCAATTGCCGGCATGGCCATGCCTGCGGGGGTTGCGGATGCGATCAGGAAGACAAGTCTTTCCAATCTCGCGGCTGCTCCGGCGCGCACCATTCTGGCTCTCTCCCGACCGGGCCGCGTGACCGATGCCGATTTCGCCAAACATCTAGCCACGATCGGCGCTAAGGTGGAGGAGGCGGAGTTTTCGGGCTACGACGAGCTCGTCTCCAGCCCTACGCTCTCGAAAATATCCGACGATGTGGTCAATCGGCTGGTCGATTGGGTTCTCTCTCAGACCCACACCGAGAGTACGGCGATGCTTCTGGAGGATTTCACCCTCAATGCCCCGCAGCGCGGTCACGGTTTTGTCGAGCAGCCGGTGCAGTTTGGAGACGGCGGACGGCTTTTCGGCGTGTTTTGCGGGCCGGACGGCCGGGAGGTGGTTTCTTCGGTTCTTCTGCTCGGCGCCGCCTATGACCGGCATGCGGGCTGGGGCAGGCTTTCCGTGCAGATGGCCCGTGCATTGGCGCGTGAGGGTGTGGCATCGCTTCGCTTCGACGCGGCCAATATTGCCGATAGCCCTCCGGTCAAAAATGTGCCCGAGCAGGTTCTTTACGATGTCGCGCAGAATGACGACGTGGCTGCCGCGCTCGATTTTCTCGGCAAGCGCGGCAAGGGGCCTTTCATTGCGGCGGGCCGGTGCAGCGGCGCTTACCTCGCCTTCAACGGCGCAGTCGCTGATGAGCGGATCGGTGCGGTGGTCGCGGTCAATCCGGTGGTCTTCCATTGGCGCAAAGGCCGCTCGGTGGATGAGGCCTTGCATAAACGGCCGCGTTCCTTCGGGGAATACAGCCAGCGCTTTCGCCAGGGCGCGACATTCAAGCGTCTCATCAGCGGTGATGTCGATGTGGCGAGTGCGGGGCTGAATATCATCAAGGCGACGATCAAGAGGCTTTCGACAAAAACGGCAAGGCTGTTTCGCAGGGGCAGCGAGGAAGGGCGTGCCGTTTATGGGGCGTTCGACAAATTGAAGGCGAATGATACCGCCGTTCATCTGCTCTACAGCGACAACGACGATGGTCTGGAGCACTTTCAATATTATTTCGATGCCCATGGCGAAGGACTATCAGCCTATCAGAACGTGTCGCTGACCATTATTCCCGATGCCGATCACAATCTCTCCACGCCGGAAGCCAGGAAGATGTACATCAATACGGTGAAGCGGCTTGCCCTAGAAGGAAAATCGCCGGCTGGAACCCAGTGACAGAACCTCTCCGGAAGGGGGTGTTTCGGTCATCGCAGTCTCCGGCACAAGGTCGATTTTTCTGGTTTCTCCGGGGCCGAGATGGAACCAGTTTTCTGAGGCGTCGTAACCCTGCACCTCGACATGGACAGACTGCGCCAGCCGGTCCGTGCCGATTTCAAGAGACCAGCTGCCGCTCGTTTCGCTGAGCGAGACCTGAAGGTTCGCGGCGTGCAGCACCTTTTTACGGCCGAGAGGGAAATGGAACGCGTCGGCGATGACATGTCCCGTCGCAACGTCGCGAAGCCTGGCGACCGTTACATCATGGGATGGGGGGCCGAAACGATAGGCATAGGTCGTATCGAAAAAGGCGCCGAACAAATCTGTTGCGGCAATCGTCTGGCCCTGCCGCGGCAAAAGCGTGAGCGGTCGTTTGGCGTGAACGACGGGTTGCACACCTTCGCGCAGGCAGGTCAGTTCCAGCATGGCTTCAAAGCCGCCGCCGGTCTCGTTGATGAGATGGATATCCAGCCCGTTCGTGCCCTCATCTGAAAGGCTGACCTGAATGGGACGGAACGCCCTTTTCAGTGCATGCCACACGGATTTCGGCCTGCCGGTCGCATCGATGATGCCCCAGCCCGCGCCGGGAACGAGATCCTGCAGGGTCCAGACCAGAGCGCCATGACAGGAGGAACCGCTGCGCCGCCATTCGGCAAAAGTCGCCTCCATGACCTCGGCCGTTGCGGCCCGGGACATGTCGAGATAAAGGCCGCCATCTTCGCGACGCAGCACGTCCGGTTCGACGTCGTAGAGCAGTTTCAGATAGTGATCGCGTACATCCTCGAAATCCCAGGAGGCGCCACGATCGCGCGGTGCGCGGGCCTTCCATCTTGGATCATGCACGGCGACGCCGGGAAGGTATCTGTCCAGCGTTTCCTGTTCGGGAATATTGGCGAAGGCGAGGCACTCGGCGGCAAAGCGCAGATTGGCGCGGCGGGCATCTTCCAGCGGGCGGCAGTAAGCTCCCACGCCGTAATAATGGCCGACCCCGGCGTTGGGAAAGAAGGGCAATGCACCGCCGGAAGGAGAATTGGCGACATAGGCTGCGTCTGGCCGCTTCTCGGCGACGAGTTCCGGCAGAACCTCCTCTGTGAGCGTTCCTTTCCATATCTGCTCCGGCAGGCCGAGCATTGCGCCCTGCTGGTACATTTCACTGCCGCCGCAGAAAACGGCAAGCGATGGAGAAAGCGCGGTGGCTTCCAGGAACTGCGAGATTTCCGTGACGATATGCTGGCGCAGGCCCTCATCCTTTGCCGGGTAATCGAAATTGGCGAGCATGGCGTCCTGCCAGACCATGATTCCAAGCTCGTCGCAAAGCGCGAAGAATTCCGGCGTCTCATAGGCCATGGTGCCGCCGATGCGGATCATGTTCATGCCGGCTTCCGCGGCTTTTCTAAGCCATGGCTCGTAGTCCGGCCCTGTTCCCGGCAGGCGCACAATGTCGGCCGTCGTCCAGACCGCACCGCGGCAGAAGACCGGCTGACCGTTCACCTTGAGGCCGAAACCGTTGCCGTCTTCGCCGTAATCGATCTCGACTTGCCGAAAGCCCGTGCGCCCAAGGTGATGTTGAGTGCCGTCCAGCTCAAGGGCGACCTCATGCAGAGCCGGTCTGCCATGGGTATGCGGCCACCATTGCTCAACATCGGATATGCGTAGTTCGCCGGAAAACTTGCCGTCCTCGTCCGGAGAGAGATCGGCGCTGTAACCAGCGCAGCCAAGCCTTGCCGATTTTATCGGGCGGTTGCTTTGCAGCACGATGCTGACTGTTCCTGCTCCGTCCCCGTCCAGCGAAGACCGGAGCGTGCAGAGCACTCCGTCCTGTTTTACGAGGCTGATGGGTCGCCAGGGGCCGGCGGCGTGGATTTCCGGGCACCAGCCGGGCATGTAACCCAGTGCAGTGGTGCGGATCAGCCGCAACCCCTGCGTATTCATCATCTGGGGCCGCCAACGGGCGCGGGGACCGGTTTTTTCAAGTCTCGGCGCAAGCGCCCGGAAGCAGATCGAAAGTTCGTCTGCACCCGTCAGTTCGACAGGCACTTCCAGCCTTTCGAACATGCTCTGGCTTGCGGCGATCAGCTCACCGTTGAAGAAGATTTCGGCAATGGTGGAGAGACCATCGAAGCGCAGTGTAGCCCGTTCGCGCGTATCGGAAATCATCGTCAGCCGATACCAGGCATCCCTGTCATTGAGAGGCTCTGGAGCAAGGCGGTCGAACTTTTCGGCGGCTTCCAGAGCCTGCGCCACAGTGCCGGGCACGGAGACATGAAGGCCTTCAAGCGATGCGGGAATATCGGAGGGTGTTTCGCAGGCGTCGGCGGGCGTCAGCGTCAGCGTCCAGCCTTCGCTCAGCAATTCCTCGCTTTCGCCGGGAAGATAGGTCCTCACGCGGCCTCGCTGGCATCAGACAGTTTGGCCGCAAGCGCTTTCATCACGCCATCCCATGCATCCGCTGCCGGATCGAGTACCGAGGCGAGCGCATCGAACTTCCGCCGGGTAACAGCGCGGGCAAGCTGGAACTGCACCGTCTTGGCGACCTCGGATATGCGCAACGCGTGATCTCTCGCTTCAGCGAATCCATCCCTGTCCAGCCACTCGAGGTGGCTTGCCAAGAGTTCGAAATTGGCGCCGAGCTGACGCAGCGTGTTGAAGGCATATTTGTGAAAAAAGCCGAAGGGCCTGTCGGCAACCTTTTCCACCTGTGCCGGAAAGACGCTTGCGAAAGCCCTGACCGGGTTGGCGGAGGGTCGTCGCGAAAAATGAAACTTCAGGAGCCGCTCGGCGGTCTTGCGAATATGTGCGGGCGAGGGGGTGCCGTCCGCGAATTTCGCAAATTCGGTATAGGGCAGGAACGGCGGGTCGCTCTCGGCCAGATGATGCTGGAACAGGCCGTCAAAATCTTCGCCTGCAAGGTGGAAGAAGCCGGCATTGTGGAAATAGTCGAGTTCGCGGTTTTCGAGGTCGAGCCGGTTGATGGCGATGGTGGTCTTGCCGTGTTCCTTCTGGTAGCCCACCCCATGGGTATCGGGCATATAGAAGCTGTCCATCTCGATCAGGCAGATGCGGCCGCGTTCCAGCTGCGCCTCAATGTGGTTTTCCACCCTGTCGAAGATCGCAAGTTCGGTGGCGCGAACGCCATAAAGTGCTTCGAGATCTTCCAGCGGCACCTTGAAGAAGGTGAACTGGTCGCCTTCGAAATCCTGTGTCAGGGTGAAACCGAACATGGCTTCCGGGGATAAGCCTTTCGAGGCCAGCACCTCGATCCACAAATCGATGTAGCAATTGGTTTCCGGCCACATTCTCTCGGAGGAATGGAGCGGATGCTGCACATAGTTTTGGGGATCGAGACCGGGAAAAATCTGCCGCATGAATGATCAGCCCCAGAGCGTTTCCACGACCTTCGCAGGCCATTTCTTCACGTCGAGGCCATGATGCGCAAATAGCGCCAGCGCGATGCGCTCAAGGCCGAAACCGACGCAGGCGGTATGGGCGACATCGCCATTGTCGAGGTTCAGACCCCATTTCTGGCCGAAGGCATCTTGGTGATAGTTGAAGCTCATGCAGGCTGTTGGGCTGGTCGTCGATGTGACCGGGATCAAGAGCTCGAATTTCAGGTTCTGGTCGCGCTGGTTGTTGGCGAGCATCTTGCCGGCGCGGCCGAAGAACGGATCGTTGGCCACATCGATGGTGACGTCGAGCCCGACCGCCTTCATCATCTCGACGCCGCGATCCATCCAGGTCTGGCGGAACTCGGTGACGTTGGACTCGGTGCCCATGCAAACATATTCGCGCATGCGGAAAAGCTGCTGGCGGGCCGGATCCTTGGAGGGTTCATGGCGGAAGCAATAGGACTGGATGTCATAGAGACCGCCGCCGGCAGGTAGCGCGCCGCGCTTGGCGATCGTCGGATAAAGCGGGTAGCAGGCCGCCGGCGTCAGCACGATGTCTGTCGCTTTCTGGTCCTTGGTCCAGTCACCGCCCTCATCCATGGTTTTCAGCAGGCTGACATGGTCGAGCTCGCAACCGCAGAAGGAATGGACGGTGCCGGCGAGCTGCGGGAAGCTCTTCATGTAACCGCTCTTTTCGAAGTAGGCGCGGTTGATGCCGGGCGGAAAACGGATCGCTTCGGCGCCGTCAGCGCCGCCAGTGCGGTCGATCAGCCGCTCGAATGCGGCAATCACATCCTCGAACTGGCCGCTACGCCCATAGAGACCGTCCACACCCGTTTCAATCAGCAGGCCTTCTTCGAACAGTCGATCGAGAAACGATGTTTGCATGTCCATGGTCTTATCCCAAGAGGCTGGTGTCCTGCTTGTGAACCAGCAGGAGATTGGCGGAATTGCCGAGAATGCGGTCGTTGGAAATCATCAGACGGGCGGAATGCGCGTCGCGCAGGTGCCGGCCGAGGCTGTAGGGCGTGCCGTTCTTGTAGCCCATGATGCCGCAGACCAGCATGGCGTGATCGATGATTTCAAGAATGGTTTCCGAAGAGCAGATTTTCACATTGTTCATGGCGACGGCAAAGGCCATCGACATCAGTTTTTCCGGATCGCTCTTGGTATCCTCGTAAGCCTTGATGCCGGCGATGATGTTGGATTTCACCACCTGCAGCTTGGTGGAAACCTCCGCAAGGCGGATCGCGCCGGGAGGAGCCGTGCCGGGCGACTTGCGCGCTGCGGCTCTGACGAAAGACTGGGCGCGCAGCACGGCGTCGGACGCGATGCCATACCAGACGGCGCTCCAGAGTAGATGCGAGCTTGCAAGCATGGATTGCGCTGCGATTTCCGCAAAAGGCTTCGGGAAGATCTGCGCCGCCGGCGCTTCGCCGCGAAACAGGAAACCATCCGAACAGGTGCCGCGCATGCCGAGCGTATCCCAGACATGGGTCTTCTCAAGCGTGTACTGGTTTTTCAGAAAGACCGTCATCACCTGATCGGCGGGCGCGGCATCCTTATGGGTGCGCGAGGTGATGAGGATCGCATCGGCATTGCTGCCATAGGAAATGACGGTGGCGTCCTTTTCCAGCCGGCAGAAATCGCCTTCGACCTCGATCGCACAGATGGAATTGCGCAGATTGCCGCCGATGCCGCCTTCGGTGGTGGCCGAGCCGAGCAGCAGCTGTTCCGCCGCGACGCGGCGCATGAAGTCCGCATGCCATGCGCTCGCCTCGCCATGTTCCACAAGGCTGGACAGCTTGATATGGTGCATGGCGAAAATCATCGCGGTTGCGGAACAGGCCTGGCCGAGCCGGGCGCAGATATCGGCGATTTCCTGCAGGGAAGCACCTTCGCCGCCGAGCGAAGCGGGGACCTGAATGCCGAGCAGACGTTCCTGCCTGAGCGCATCAACGGCTTCCTGCGGGAAGCGGCCGGTGACATCCACCTCATCTGCATGTTTGGCGGCAATTGCCGCGACACGGCCCGCGCGCGCGGACAGCGTTTCATCCTGCGGCGCTACGGTGACGTTCATCAGGCTGCCTCTTTACCATCCAGAATGAGCTTAACGGTGTCTTCAATGGCCTTGATGCTGGCAAACGACTTGCGGTTCAGCAGATTGTCCGGGAATTCGATATCGAATGCTTCTTCGATGCCGAGCATCAATTGCACCGATGCAAAGGAAGAAAGGCCCGCCGCGTAAAGATCGGCTTCATCTGCAATCGTATCGACGGGGGTTGGAAGCTGGCCGAATTTGGCCAGTATTTCGCGTATAGTCGCATTCATTCCGACGTATCTCCCATGAATTTCACATCAGGATGGTTTGTGCTTATCGTTACGTTGCAAACGATAATATTCGCCTAAACCGTTAGGTTAATTGCAACTAACGGCAGCATGCGCCATTCCCGCACCTTTGCCAAGCATGGATCGTCGGCCTTGACAAATGCCTGATGGTGTTTTTTGCTGGGGGCATTCACCAGGGGTGTCCCGTCAAGGGGCTGAGATTCTGCTTTCATGCGCAGTGACCCGTTGAACCTGATCCAGTTCATACTGGCGTAGGGACGGTGCAAAGACCTGATGTCGGACGGGCGCATGACGTCGTGTTTCGGCACTTCGGTATTTTCCATCATTCCGGCTCGAACTGGGTCTCCACTGTCAAACTTTGGAGCCTCAAGATGAATATCGCTGCCAAGAATATCCCGCTTGTCGTCACCACCGGACCGCATGCCGCTTCGACGAAAATCCACAAATCAGGCATTTTACATCCGCATATCCGCGTGCCGATGCGCGAGATCGCCGTCCATCCGACGGCGGGCGAACCGCCGGTGACGGTCTATGATTCCTCCGGCCCCTATACCGACCCCTCACATGCCGTTCTTATTGAAAAGGGTCTGCCGCGCCTGCGTCACGAGTGGGTCGCGGCGCGCGGCGATGTCGAGGCTTATGAAGGCCGGCACGTCAAGCCGGAGGATAACGGCTTTGCCACCGGCGAACGGCTGACGCCCGAATTTTCCGTGCGCCACCAGCCGCTCAGAGCCACAACAGGTAAAGCCGTAACGCAGCTTGCCTATGCGCGGGCAGGTATCATCACGCCGGAAATGGAATTTATCGCCATTCGCGAAAATCTCGGGCGCGAGGCAGCGAAGGAGAAACTCGCGCGCGACGGCGAGAGTTTCGGCGCTCATATCCCTGATTACGTCACGGCGGAATTCGTCCGTCAGGAAGTGGCGTCGGGCCGCGCCATCATTCCCGCCAACATCAACCATCCGGAACTTGAACCGATGATCATCGGCCGCAATTTTCTGGTGAAGATCAACGCCAATATCGGCAATTCCGCCGTCACCTCCTCCATGGCGGAAGAGGTGGAAAAGATGGTCTGGGCGATCCGCTGGGGCGCCGACACCGTCATGGACCTTTCGACGGGGCGCAACATCCACAATATCCGCGAATGGATCATCCGCAATTCGCCGGTGCCGATCGGCACGGTGCCGCTTTATCAGGCGCTGGAGAAGGTCAACGGCATTGCCGAGGATCTCAACTGGGAGGTGTTCCGCGATACGCTGATCGAACAGGCGGAACAGGGCGTGGACTATTTCACCATCCATGCCGGCGTCCGGCTGCATTACATTCCGCTCACCGTCAATCGCGTCACCGGCATCGTGTCGCGCGGCGGGTCGATCATGGCGAAGTGGTGTCTGCATCACCACAAGGAAAGTTTCCTCTACGAGCATTTCGACGAGATCTGCGACATCTGCCGCGCCTATGACGTTTCCTTCTCGCTGGGTGACGGGTTGCGGCCCGGTTCGATCGCCGACGCCAATGACGCAGCGCAGTTCGCGGAGCTGGAAACGTTGGGCGAGCTGACGCAGATCGCCTGGGCCAAGGACTGCCAGGTGATGATCGAAGGCCCCGGCCATGTGCCGATGCACAAGATCAAGGAGAATATGGACAAGCAGCTGAAGACCTGCGGTGAGGCGCCCTTCTATACGCTTGGACCTCTCACCACCGATATTGCGCCTGGTTACGACCATATCACTTCGGGCATCGGTGCTGCTATGATCGGCTGGTTCGGCACGGCCATGCTCTGCTACGTCACGCCCAAGGAACATCTCGGCCTGCCTGATCGTAACGATGTGAAGGTGGGCGTCATCACTTATAAGATCGCTGCGCACGCCGCCGACCTCGCCAAGGGCCATCCGGCCGCACAGGTGCGGGACGATGCGCTGTCGCGCGCAAGGTTCGAGTTCCGCTGGGAAGACCAGTTCAACCTGTCGCTCGATCCGGATACGGCGCGTTCCTTCCATGATGAGACCCTGCCAAAGGAGGCGCACAAGGTTGCGCATTTCTGCTCCATGTGCGGGCCGAAATTCTGCTCGATGCGGATTTCCCACGATATCCGCGCCGAAGCGCAGAAGGAGGGGCTGGAGGCCATGGCCGCGCGCTTCAAGGAAGGCGGCGAACTTTATATGCCGCTCGCGACGCCTGCGGATGCCGAATAGCATGCGCGTTCTGGTCAAGGGAACGGGGGTCGCCGGTCTGACGGCGGCCTTCGAACTGGCGCGGAACGGCGTTACCGTCGAGGTTTGCGAGTGCAATGCCGAACCCTTTCGCGGCGCATCCTGGTATGCGGGCGGAATGCTAGCGCCCTGGTGTGAGCGTGAAAATGCGGAAGAGCCGGTTCTGACGCTCGGCCAGGCGGCGCTCGACTGGTGGGATGAGGCAACCCCCGGCCTTGTGGCCCGACATGGCACGCTGGTTGTCGCGCCCGCCCGCGACAAAGCGGAGCTCTCGCGTTTCGCATCGCGGACCGGCGGCTATCGCTGGGCGGACGAGGGAGAGATCGCCGCTCTGGAGCCTGATCTTGCCGGGCGGTTTCGCTCCGGGCTTTATTTTCCGGGCGAGGGGCATCTCGATCCGCGCCTGGCACTGAAATCGCTGCATGAGCGGCTTTGCACCATGGGTGTGCGGTTCCACATGGGCATCCCGGTGGATGACCGACCGTTCGACCGGGTGGTGGATTGCACCGGCGCCGCTGCGGTGGGAGAGATTGCCCACCTTCGCGGCGTGCGTGGAGAGATGCTTTATCTCTCCACGCCGGAAGTTTCTTTGTCCCGTCCCGTCCGGCTGTTGCATCCGCGCATTCCGCTTTACATCGTGCCGCGCGAGCCCGGCCGTTTCATGGTGGGTGCGACGATGATCGAAACCGAGGATGCCGGGGCCATTTCTGTCCGTTCGATGATGGAATTCCTGAATGCGGCCTATGCAGTGCATCCGGCTTTCGCGGAAGCGGAAATCATCGAGACCGGCACGGGCGTGCGCCCCGCCTATCCCGACAATCTGCCCAAAGTCACGCAAGATGGCCGGATCATTTTCATCAACGGCGCGCACCGGCATGGCTTTCTGCTCTCGCCGGCTATCGCGCGGCAGGCGGCTGACATCGTCTGCCAGACTCTCTCACAAAAGGAACAGGATCATGAAACTTCTTGTCAATGGCGACGAGCTTGATCTCGCCACTGATACGCTGGCAGGCTTGCTCGTCAGCCTCGAATACGAAGGCGATTGGCTGGCGACGGCGGTCAATGGCGATCTGGTGCATTCGGAAGAGCGCGCCGATTATCAACTGAAGGCCTTCGACCGTATCGAAATTCTCTCGCCGATGCAGGGAGGCTGAGACATGCTGACGCTTTATGGCCGTGAGGTCTCGTCCCGTCTTCTCCTTGGCACCGCGCGGTATCCATCCCCCGCCGTGCTTGCTGATGCCGTGCGGGCGAGCAGCACGGATATTCTGACGATTTCGTTGCGCCGGGAGACGGCCAGCAATAAGAAGGGTGGCCAGTTTTTTGAGCTGATCCGAGAGCTTGACCGCTACATCCTGCCGAATACGGCCGGGTGCCATACCGTCAAGGAAGCGGTGCTGACGGCAAAGATGGCCCGCGAGGTGTTCCGTACCAACTGGATCAAGCTGGAGGTTATCGGCCATCACGATACGTTGCAGCCCGACGTCTTTGCGCTTGTCGAAGCGGCGAAAATTCTCTGTGACGATGGTTTCGAGGTCTTTCCTTATACGACCGATGATCTGGTCGTCGCCGAAAAGCTGCTGGAGGCGGGTTGCAGGGTACTGATGCCCTGGTGCGCGCCGATCGGCAGCGCCATGGGACCGCTCAATCTAACCGCGCTGAAATCCATGCGGGCGCGTTTTTCGGATGTGCCGATGATTGTTGACGCGGGTATCGGCCGCCCGTCCCATGCGGTCACGGTGATGGAGCTTGGTTACGATGCCGTTCTGCTCAACACGGCGGTTGCGGGCGCGGGTGATCCGGTCGGCATGGCGGAGGCTTTCGCCCGCGCCATAGAGGCCGGCCATCAGGCATATCTCTCCGGGCCGCTGGAGCCGAGGGACATGGCCGTTCCCTCGACGCCGGTCATCGGCACGGCTGTTTTTTCCTGATCGCGGCTTGTCGTAGACATCAGGCACGTCACGTTTTGCGTTGACAGTGCCTGATGGTGGCGGGATACCGGGAAAAAAGGGAAACGGCATGGCGGTACTCACCAATCTTCTGACTGACATAGGCGGCGTTTCGGTCGGCAATGTCACCGATCGTTCCCTCGGCTCCGGTGTTACGGCGATTGTTTTCGAAAAACCCGCCATTGCCTCCGGTTCTGTTTTGGGTGGTGCGCCGGGCGGGCGCGATACCGGCCTGCTCGACCCGGCGATGACAGTGGAAACGGTGGATGCCTTCGTGCTGTCAGGTGGTTCGGCCTTCGGGCTGGATGCGGCGGGCGGCGTTCAGGCCGGGCTGCGCGAGATCGGGCGCGGCCTGCAGGTGGGTTCCACCCGCGTTCCCATCGTACCGCAGGCGATCCTGATGGATCTGCTGAATGGCGGCGACAAGGATTGGGGTCTGCATTCGCCCTATCGCGAGATGGGATATGCGGCCTTCAAGGCGGCGCGTGCGACACCTTTCGAGCTTGGAACAGCCGGGGCTGGAACGGGTGCGACGACCGCCACCTTCAAGGGCGGGCTCGGTTCGGCAAGCGCCGTCAGTTCCGGCGGTTATAAGGTGGCGGCCGTCGTTGCCGTCAATGCGCTCGGCTCCGCAACGGTTGGAACGAGCCGCCATTTCTGGTCCGCGCCGTTTGAAGTGCGGGGTGAATATGGCGATTGCGGTTTTCCTGATCGTTTCGAGCCGGATCATACCGCGCTGCGCCTCAAGGGGGTCAATCTCACGGCAACGACCATCGGTGCGGTGGTGACGGATGCCGTGCTCACCAAGGCGCAGGCGCATCGCCTTTCCATCATGGCGCACGATGGGCTGGCGCGCGCCGTTCTGCCCGCCCATCTGCCGAGTGACGGCGACACCATGTTCGCGGCCTCAACCGGTGAAAAGCCGCTTGAGGGCGGCGTTCATTTCGCCGAACTTTGTCATCTTGCCACTATCGTGATGGCGCGCGCGGTGGCGCGTGGCGTCTATGAGGCGACGGCCTTGCCGGTGGATGGGGCGCAAAGGGCCTATCGCGATCTTCATGGACGGAGCCTTTGAACGATGAGTGAGGCCCTCGCTCCACTAAAACCTGTTCTTCGTATCGATTTTCCGCCCGGAGAGCGATTGGGGCACGGCAAAATCGAATTGATGGAGCTGATTGTCGAGACCGGCTCCATCTCCGCCGCCGGGCGGGCGATGGACATGTCCTATCGTCGCGCATGGCTGCTGGTGGATGCGCTGAACCATATGTTCCGGCAACCGGTTATTGAATCACAGCGCGGCGGCAAACAGGGCGGTGGTGCGGCATTGACCGCTTTCGGCGCCGAATTGCTGGAACGCTATCGCGGCATGCAAAAGCGAATGAACGAAGCATTGCGCGCCGATATCGACTGGCTGGAGGCCAATCGCAATCCTGATGCGGCCCCTAATAGGGATCAAGAGCCGCCGACTTTATGATCGCATGCACCGGTTTTCCGGGTTCCAGCTGCAGCCTCTCGCGTGACAGATCGGTGATGCGCGACTGGATGATACCTCCGCCGCAATCCACCTGAACCGTGACCATGCCGTCTTCACTGGCCGAGACGGTTGCGACACGACCCTCGAGAATGTTGAGGGCGCTCAAGCCTTCGGGTTTTACGGTTGCCAGCATCACATCACGCGCCGGTATAAGCACGCGCGCCGGGTTACCGGATGTTCCCCTTTTTGCCGGAACATGGAGCAGCATGGTCTTTAGCCGCACGGCGGCAAGCCCGTGCCGCTCATCAAAGCTTTCAATGTGCCCGGAAAGAATGCTGCCTGCCTCACGCCGTTCGAGATGCATGCTGAAATCCGGTCTCGCCAGCACCTCGGCTGCTTTTCCCTGCGCTTCCACCTTGCCATCCTTCATCACCACGATGCGGTCTGCGAGGCGGGCGACTTCCTGAATAGAGTGGCTGACATAGACAACAGGGATTTTCGTCTCGTCGCGCAGCCGTTCGAGATAAGGAATGATTTCGGCTTTCCGCTGCTCGTCCAGCGAGGCGAGCGGTTCGTCCATCAGCAGCAGTCTGGGGGAAGAAAGCAATGCGCGGCCGATGGCAACGCGCTGTTTTTCGCCGCCCGAGAGTTTGTTTGGACGCCGCTGCAAGAGATGGCCGATGCCGAGCATCTCCACGATATTGTCTTCCTGCGCGGCCTTCGTTTTGTCTGTGGTGAACCAGCTACCGTAGTGCAGATTTTGCGCCACGCTGAGATGCGGGAAAAGCCGCGCCTCCTGAAAGACATAGCCGAAACGGCGTTTATGGGCCGGCACGAACAGTCGCTTTTCGCTATCGGCCAGCACTTCGCCGTCCAGCAAAACCTGTCCCTCATCCGGTCGCAGCAGGCCGGCGATGATACGGATCATCGAGGTCTTGCCGGAACCGGAGCGTCCGAACAGCGCGGTGACACCGCCTTCGGAGGTGAATGACGCATCGAGTTCGAAGGAGCCGAGGCGATGGCGGGTGGTGACCGAAAGCGTCATTCCATGCTCACCCGTTTGCCGATGATGCGGGCCAGAAATTCCGAGACGAGCAAGGCGAGCATGGAAATCACGACGGAGACAATGGTCAGCCGCAATGCGCCGGCATCCCCGCCTGGAACCTGGGTGAAGGTATAGATGGCGGCGGAGAGTGTCTGGGTTTCACCGGGAATATTGGAAACGAAGGTGATGGTCGCGCCGAATTCGCCCATGGCCTTGGCGAAAGCCAGGATCATGCCGGCGATGATGCCAGGCAATGTCAGGGGAAGCGTGACAGTAAGGAACACCCAGAACGGGCTTGCCCCCAATGTGCCCGCCGCTTCCTCCAGCTTGCGGTCAACTGTTTCGATGGAGAGCCGGATGGAACGCACCATCAGCGGAAACGCCATCACGGCGCAGGCGAGCGCCGCCCCGGTCCAGCGGAAGGAAAAGACGATGCCGAACCAGCTATCGAGAAATTGCCCGATTGCGCCTCTGCGACCGAACAGGACGAGCAGCAGAAAGCCGGTGACGACGGGTGGCAGGATGAGCGGCAGATGGACGATGCCGTTAAGAAGCGATTTGCCCCAGAAGCGGCCGCGCGCCAGCGCCACGGCAACCGCAATGCCGAAAGGCAGGCTGGCGAGCATGGCGATGGAGGACACCCACAGGCTGAGCCTGATTGCCGTCCATTCTTCAGGGCTGAGTGTCCACCAATGCAATGCCATATCCTGCAATCGTCATCTCTCGCGGCCAATATGATGGGCTCACGAAAGGCAGTTTATTTCAAAACGGTAAAGCCTTGCTTTTCGAAGAAAGGCGTCGCCTTTTCGGATTTCAGGAAATCCAGATAGGCTTTTGCTGCCGGCGATTTTGCCTCCGAGAGAACGGCGACGGGATAGATGATCGGCGGATGGCTGTCTTCCGGGAAGGTGCCGACGATCTTCACGCCGGGATCGGCGGCGGCGTCGGTCTGGTAGACGATGCCATAGGGGGCTTCGCCGCGCGAGACGAGCAGCAGCGCGGCACGCACGCTTTCCGCGCCGGCGACCTTTTGTTCGACAGACGACCAGACGCCGAGTTTTTCCAGAGCGGCCTTGCCGTATTTGCCCGCTGGTACGGAATCAACCGCGCCCATCGCCAGACGACCGTCGCCCACCAGAGCGGCAAGATCGAAGCCCTGCTTGATTTCGACCGGCTTTGCCTTGTCTGCGGGAGCGACGAGAACGATGCGGTTGCCGAGGAGATTGGACCGGCTGTCAGCGTTGATCAGCTTCTTTTCGGCAACATAGTCCATCCATGCAAGGTCGGCGGAAATGAAGATATCCGCCGGTGCGCCCTGCTCGATCTGCTTGGCCAGCGCAGAGCTTGCGGCATAAGAAACGGTTGCCTCGTTACCGCTGTCCTTCGCCCATTCGGAGTTGATGGCGTCGAGGGCGTTTTTCATGCTCGCGGCGGCAAACACCGTGACTTTTTCGGCGGCATGGGCCGGAACGGCCGCAAAGGAGGCCGCCATCCAGACGGATGTAGCTGCGGCGATGGTTTTGAAAAAGCTGCGACGCAAAAGTCTCATGGTATGTTACCCCCGGTTCGAGATATTTCTATAAATATATCGATAGGCCTATAGGGCAATCATTATATTTTCAAGGATATATCGCTGGGGTGGAAAAAAGCCCTTGGCGGGCTGGCTGAATCCTGGTGAGAAGCATAGGGATGAGGGACGGTGAGCGCACCCGAAAACGGCAAACGTCGTATTGGGGCATCGGCCCCAACGTTCGTGTCGTGCACTGAAAGTTCGATCAAAAACGCTCGCCGGCGAAATGGGCGATCTGTGCGCCTGCCTCGTAATAGGCTTCCTTCACCGCCCGGAAAGCCTGCGCTTTCGGCTCCGTCACAGGCAGGGGCAATTCGGCTTCAGCAATCTCACCGAGAATATGCTGCGCGATTACCTTGCCGAAGGCCGTACCCGGCGCAATGCCGCGGCCGTTATAGCCCGAGAAGCCGACGACGTTCTCCGCAAATTTGTGAAACCGTGGAACGGCATTGTCCGTCATGCCGATCTGGCCATACCATTCACATTCGAATTCCGTGTCTCCAAGCTGCGGGAAAAGCCGCTTCAGCGATCGTTTTGCCCAGGCACGATGAATGGCGGCGCCGGTGCCGCGTAGCGCACCGACACTGCCAAAGACCAGCCGGCCCGCTTTGTCCATGCGGAAGGAGGAGAGAATTTCCTTCGTATCCCAGCAGCCCTCGCGGCCGGGCAGGATGCTCTTTTGCAGGTTGTCGCCGAGCGGTCTGGTCGCGAAGTTGAAATAGGGCAGGTAGATCTGCTCATCGCGAACGATCTGCCACGGTCCGGTGCTGTAGGCTTCGGTGGCCACAACGATCCAGTTGGCGGTTACAGACCCTTGCGACGTCTTCACCACCCATTTTCCGTTGCTGCGTTCGGTCGCTACCACCGGGCTTTCGGTGTGCAGACGTGCACCCGCTTTCCGGGCGGCTGCGGCAAGGCCTCGAACATAAGCGAGCGGCTGTATCGTCCCAGCGCGTGTATCCAGAAGCGCACCGGAATAGGCCGTGCTGCCGGTGCGTCTCGCTGTCTCCTCGGTATCGAGAATGCGGACGGGCGCGCCTCTCGCAGCCCATTGTTCGCAGCGCTCGCGGATTTCGACGAGCCCCTTTTCGCCGACGGCGCAATGCAGCGTGCCGTTTTTTTCGATTTCGCAGGGAATTGCGTGTTTCTCCACCAGCTCGCGAACGAGGAGGGGCGCATTGCCCAGAAGATCGAGAAGCCGTTCGCCGTAAGTCGAACCCAGCACGCCGGGCAGTTCTTTCGGCATGACCCACATGCCGCCATTGATGAGACCAACATTGCGGCCGGCGCCGCCGAAGCCGATTTCCCTTGCTTCGAGAAGAACGACATCCACACCACATTCGGCAAGATGAAGGGCGGCGGATTGTCCGGTGAAGCCACCTCCGACGACGACGACATCGGCAACTGCCGCGCCCTGCAGGGCGGGCGTTACGGGCGGTTGCGGCGCGGTCTTTTCCCAGAGACCGTGCGAGCGGGGGTCGTTATACATCGTTCCACCATGTTCCGGGCCAGTTCATTTGTTTTTCGTATGAGTGACAAGCCCTTGTTTATGAGACTTTACAAGCGGTCTTGCCTATTGAATATCGACATATCGTCAAGAGTTCATTCCGTGAGGGAATATGGTTCTGCCGCCGCGCCGTTTTCTGCCGTCACTTTCGCTGCTGGCGGCTTTCGAAGCCGCCTCGCGCACGGGCAGCGTTACCGCTGCCGCAGGGGAACTGGGGTTGACGCAGGGTGCGGTCAGCCGCCAAATTCTGGCGCTTGAAGAGCAGCTTGGCGTGGCGCTATTCCTGCGCGAGCGGCAAACGATACGGCTGACAAGGGCCGGGGAGGGGTATGCACGGGAAATCCGCGAGGCCTTGCGGCGCATATCGACGGCCTCGCTCAACCTGCGCGCCAATCCCGATGGCGGCACGCTCAATCTCGGGATTCTGCCGAGCTTCGGCACGCGCTGGCTGGTGCCGCGGCTTCCCGATTTCATTGCCAGACACCCGGGCGTTTCGGTCAATCTTCTGACGCGATCATCGCTGTTCGATTTCCGCACGGACACTGTTGATGCGGCGATCCATTTCGGATTGCCGCATTGGCCGGGCACCGAGCTGGTTTTCCTGATGCATGAAAAGGTCATTCCGGTCTGCAGCCCGGCCTTCAAGGAGCGACACGGACTTTCGAAGCCGGAGGATCTGTTGCAGGTGCCGTTGCTGCACATGACGACCCGGCCGGATGCCTGGGAACAATGGTTTCGCAGCCACGAGGTTCGTTTCGACAATGTGCATGGCATGCTTTTTGATCAGTTCACGACGATTGCCGAGGCGGCGAGCGCCGGTGTCGGGGCGTCGCTCATTCCGTCTTTCATGATCGAGGAAGAGTTGCGAAGCGGTCGCCTGGTCGCGGCTGTCGCGGGTGAAGTGGAGAGCGAGGAAGCCTATTATCTCGCCTGCATGCCGGATCGCGCCGGTTATGCACCGCTTGAGAGTTTTCGGCGGTGGATCGTTTCCGAGGCCGCAATTGGGGCGAACGGCAGCACGGGCCAGTTTTCGGCGTAATCCGGTAACCGGCCTTGCAAGACGGACGCAGCTCAGCCAATAGTGCGCCATGACGCGTGGCACGAGCAGCCATACACCGAAAGTTCAAATACGGGAGATGTCCGTGAAGCCCATCTTTGTTCAGCTTCAATGTGAACCCGGCAAGACCTATGATGTCGCCGATGCCATCTACAAAACGGAACTGGTTTCCGAGCTTTATTCCACCAGCGGTGAATATGATCTGCTGCTGAAAGTCTACCTGCCGCAGGAAGAAGATATCGGCAAGTTCATCAACCAGAACATTGTCAATATTCCGGGAATCGTGCGCTCGCTGACGACGCTGACGTTTACCGCATTCTGAAGACTTTTGAAGATTGCCGTCCATCCGGCCTCAAACGCCTGCTGCCCGCAATAGGGTGGAGGTGCGCGCGCATGGCAGGAAGAGCCTTTTCGGTCCGAAGACTTGCGGCCGGCTAGGTTCCTGTGATGCGTACAGGGATGAACTGAGGTGCGGCTTTAAGAGGTATTGCGCCCGGCGTCCGGCATTCCGTTCGAATCCGGATTTTTGGACTTCAGTTCCGCGCAGAGCGCTCTGATGCGCAATGCATGGCCAGCGCGACTGCAGGCTGGCGAGCTGTCAGGCAAAGGAAAAGCGCGCCATCGGCCCGCGTTTTGGGGGGCTGATATTTGGCGCGCTCTGGTTTTGAGGGTTGTGTGAGCGTGCGAAAGTTTTCCCGCATCAGGCGACCGCGGCCAGATTCCGGTTGCGCACGAGATCGCGGATGGCAATCCGCACGTCGTCGGCGCTGTCGAACTTCTGTTCGTCCAGATCGTGAACGTGGAACTTCACCGCGATGAACTTCAACCGGTCGTTATCCGGGATGACGATGCCGACGGGTTCGCCAGCGAATTCAATGACTTGCTTCTGCATAGATATACTCCCGCTGTGGCTAATAAACACAGCATGTTGTCGAACTGATTTTCAGGAAATTGAGACCGTCAGGTCACATTCGACAGCAGCGGGAACACGTGGATTTAAATCCAGTATTCCAGGACTCAAGACCAAGGATTGCGTTAATGTTGATATGTTTTGACATGACACACTCCCTGTATTGGTGTTGGCCCAGAATCAGGAGACTCGCTCTCCAGTTCCACACTGATAATCCAGACCAGCACTAAAATCAATGCTGATTGTTATAGGTAGAATATTTTTCTTTATGATGACAGGAGAGGGGCGGAATTGTGAAATTTTTGTTTTCGTCCGAGGCCGCCGCCAAAAGCCCGGTGCAGCGGGCTTTTTATGTTTTTTTTAATTGTCGCCGGTGGCGGGTGGTGGGTAAATATGATCGTTTCCGTTGAAATCGGAAACGGAATAACAGCCATCGCGGGTCTTTTCGGCCGCATTTCGGCCGATAGCTGCCTTGCCGTGACCGCCCGGAATGTCCAGAACATAGGTCGGCTGGCAAAGCCCGGAGACATTTCCACGTAACGCCGAAACGATTCGCTGGCCCTCGTCGATCGTCAGCCGGAAATGGCTGGTGCCTGGCGCAAGATCGGGATGATGCAGATAATAGGGCTTGATACGGGTCTCGACAAAGGCGCGCATCAACTCGGCAAGAATTGCCGGGTCGTCATTGACGCCTTTTAGAAGAACCGTCTGGCTGACCATCGCGATGCCGGCATCGATCAGGCGTGCCGAGGCGTGCCTTGCGGCTTCGCTGAGTTCCCGGGCATGATTGGCGTGCAGGGCCACATAGGTGGTTTTGCCGCTGGCCTTCAGCGCATCAATCAGTGCCGCGTCGATACGGTCGGGATCGACCACCGGCACGCGGGTATGGAACCGGACGATCTTCACATGAGGTATGTTTTTCAGGCGCGTCATCAGGTCAGACAGGCGCCGGGGGGAAAGCACCAGCGGATCGCCACCGGTCAGGATGACCTCCCAGATGGCGGGGTTCGCATTCATATAGTCGAATGCGGCGTCAAGCTCGGCCGGGCTCATCATGCCATTGCCCTGCGGTCCGACCATTTCCCGGCGGAAACAGAAGCGGCAATAGACGGGGCAGACGTGCACTGCCTTTAAAAGAACCCGGTCGGGATAACGGTGAACGATGCCGTGGACGGGGCTGTGTGCGGCGTCGCCAATCGGATCGTCGCGTTCTTCGGCAAGGTGCAGGAGTTCGGCCGCATCCGGCACGAATTGCCGGGCAATGGGATCCTGCGGGTCGCGGCTGTCGATCAGCCCGGCAATCGATGGCGTGATGGCGAGCGCGTAACGCTGCGTCACCGCGCGCAGGTTCTCCAGCGCTTCGGCTTCAATCAGCCCCGCTTCGAGAAGCGCTTCGGGTGTCTTGATGGTCTCAAACCCTGTCATCGTCCATATTCCGCGACTGGGGCCCACATGACGAGATCGATACGGGGGGCGCCGGTCGCCAGCATTACCAGCCGATCGAAACCGAGTGCTATGCCGCTTGCCGGCGGAATGATGGCGAGTGCGGCCAGAAAATCCTCGTCCAGCGGATAGGTTTCGCCGTAAATGCGCTGCTTCTCGGCCATTTCCATTTCGAAACGCCGTCTCTGCTCGATCGCGTCGGTCAATTCGCCAAAGGCATTCGCGAGTTCAACGCCGCAGGCATAAAGTTCGAAACGCTCCGCCACCCGCGCATCGCCGGGGGACTTGCGGGCAAGGGCTGCTTCGCAGGTCGGATATTCGTCAAGAATAGTCGCTCTGCCGAAACCCAGTTCCGGTTCCACCCGCTCCACGATGACACGGCTGAACATATCCGCCCAGGTATCGTCATCGGCCACGCGAATGCCAGCATTGGTGAGGCTCGCGGCAAGATGGCGGCTGTCGGTTTCGCCGTTTCGGCTGATGGTGGCCAGCAGGTCCACACCGGCATATCGCTCAAAGGCTTCGGCGACGCTTACCCGCTCCGGTTCGAGAAACGGATCGACGCTGCGGCCGCGATAGGTGAAATTCTTCGTCTTTGCGGTTTCAGCTGCCAGCGCCAGAAGATTGGCGCTGTCCTTCATCAGGCTCTCATAGGTTTCGCCGACCCGATACCATTCCAGCATGGTGAATTCCGGATGGTGCAGGGGGCCTCTTTCCCGGTTTCTGTAAACATGGGCAAAACAGGTGATGCGTTTTTCACCGGCAGCGAGCAGCTTCTTGCAGGCAAATTCGGGCGAGGTGTGCAGATAAAGCGGCGCGGCGTCGCCGGCCGGCGTCAGGCCTTGCGTGGCGAAAGCATGCAGATGCGCCTCGTTGCCGGGGGAGATCTGCAATGTCGCGGTATCGACCTCAAGAAAATCGGCGCGGGCGAAATAGCCGCGAAAGGCCGACTGGATCGCGTTGCGCCCAATGAGAAACGCGCGGCGGTCCGCGTGGACGTCAGGCGTCCACCATGGCGACATTGTCTCGTTGCTTGCGCGCATTCTCAGTTCTTTTCCGTCTTCTCTGCGGCGCTCAATTGCGGATAAATGGTCCGCAAAACGCCTGATCGCGTCATTTAAAGCTATTCCGGGCGGAAAACCGCTAGGCACTCTTCCGGGAATTGCTGTAGAAGGCTGGCAATTCGTGCGGATTTAAGGTAGTTGCGCCCCAGAAAAAAGACAAAACGTCTGCCGGGGCCGGTGCTGCCGCGCAGTCCTTTACGACGCATTTCATCGAGTTACAAGGAAGTCATATGGTCAAGGTTATCGCCTCATCCGTCCGCAAGGGCAATGTTCTCGACGTGGACGGCAAGCTTTACGTCGTTCTTACCGCGCAGAACTTTCACCCCGGCAAGGGCACGCCGGTCACGCAGGTGGACATGCGCCGCATCGTTGACGGCGTGAAGGTCTCCGAGCGCTGGCGCACCACCGAGCAGGTCGAGCGTGCTTTCGTTGAAGACCTGAACTTCCAGTTCCTTTATGAAGACGGCGAAGGCTTCCACTTCATGAACCCTGAGAACTACGACCAGGTCGTGGTCGATGCCGAGACGATGGGCGATCAGAAGGCCTATCTCCAGGAAGGCATGACCTGCATTCTTTCCATCCATGAAGGCAATCCGCTGGCCGTTGAACTGCCGCGTCACGTCACGCTTGAGATCACGGAGACCGAACCGGTCGTGAAGGGCCAGACGGCTTCTTCCTCCTACAAGCCGGCAATCCTTTCCAACGGCATCCGCACCATGGTGCCGCCGCATATCGATGCCGGCATTCGCGTGGTCATCGCGACGGAAGACAATTCCTACGTCGAGCGCGCCAAGAACTGAGCCTGATGACGGGCTGAAAAAAAGCACCGGGTGACCGGTGCTTTTTTGTGCCTTGAATAACAAAAAGCCCGCATCGAAAGACGCGGGCTTTTTGTTTGCTTTTTTGGGCCGTGCTTACATGCCCTTCGCGGCGGCCACGGTCGGGCCGGCGGACTTCTTCGGGGCAGGCTGGCCAACGGCATAACCGCCACCGAGAGCCACGTTAAGCGAGACATAATCCTGTGCGGTCGTCTGGATCGCCGTGGCAAGGTTTGCCTGCGCATCCGATACCGAGCGCTGGGCATCCAGAACATCGAGCAGAGACGAGGCGCCATCACGATAGCTGGCGGTGGAGAGCTGCAGCGCTTCCTGGTAGGAGGCGACGGTCTTTCTCAGCGCGTCAACGGTACGCTGGTCGCGATTGATGGCGGCCAGGGCGTTTTCGACTTCTTCCACCGCATTGAGAACGGTGGCCTTCCAGACGAGATATTGTTCGCGTGCCTGTGAGTTGGCGATGTCGACATTGGCGCGGAGTCTGCCGCCATCGAGGATCGGGAGCGTGAGGCTCGGACCGAAGGACCAGCTATTGGCAGTTCCCCTGCCGCCGCCACTCAGGAAATTGTAGCTCGGCGTGATCGCTCCACCAAGCTCGATGCTTGGATAAAGCTGCGCCTCGGTGACACCGATCGTGGCGACCGCAGCGGCGAGATTGCGTTCAGCGACGCGGATGTCCGGACGGTTGCGGATCAGGTCGGCCGGGATACCGGTGCGGGGAACTGCGCGCGCAACAGGCTGGCGTGCGCCCTTCTGCAGCTCGGCGATGAGCGACGAGGCCGGCATGCCAAGCAGGGTCGCGATGCGGTGCGCTGCCTTGCGGAAGCTGGTTTCGAGGCCGGGTATCTGCGACAGCGTGGAATTGACCAGACCTTCGGACTGGACGACATCGAGACGCGAGGCCGCACCCGCTTCGAGCTGCAGCTTGGTCAGATCGAGCGTTTCGCGGCGTGAACCCAGGTTCTGGCGGGCAATCGCCAGGCGCTCCTGATAATAGCGCACGTCGATATAGGCGGCGGCGACGGACGAAATCAGCGTCAGGCGCTGCACGTCGACGGTGGAGTAAGCGGCATCGAGCGATGCATCCGCGCTTTCCGTCGCTCGGCGGTAGCGACCGAAGAGGTCGAGGAACCACGAAACGCTGAGGCTGCCGCTGGACACGTTGGTGACGGGAACGTCACGGTAGCTGCCCTTGGTCTGGCTGGTCGTGTGGCTACCGCTGCCCGTCAGGCTCGGCAGGCCGCCGGCGCCGTCAACGATCACCTGGGCCTGCGCCTGATTGATGCGTTCGATCGCCTGCATCACGGTGAGGTTCTGCGCGAGGCCGGTGGAGACGTAACCGTTCAGGCGGTTGTCGTTAAAGGCCGTCCACCATGCAACGCTGCTGATGTCGCCATTACTGGTTTTTCCGGCTTCCGCAAACTTTCCCGGCAATTGGATTTCCGGCGTCTTGTGGTCGGGTCCAACAACACAGCCTGAGAGCAGCAGCATTGTCAGGGGAAGGGTAGCGCGAATAGACAGCATGTAATTTTCCCAATTCTCTGGTTGGCTTACCGAGCGCGGCTTGCTGACAAATGGGCTGCGCGATCGATATGCCGTAGAAACGTGCATTTGCCAAATCGGCAATATTTCTAGCAGCGTATTAACGGTTGGCACAGCCCATTTTTGTTTTGTTAACGCCTTGAAAGGCGACGAATGATGACGAAAAAGGACGGAACGAAGAAAATTCCGAGGAGTGTTGCAGAAAGCATACCACCCAGCACCCCGATACCGATTGCATTTTGCGCGGCGGAACCCGCTCCGGTTGCGATCGCAAGAGGCACGACACCGAGAATGAAGGCGAGCGATGTCATGATGATCGGACGCAGGCGCAGCTTCGCTGCCTCCAGTGCCGCTTCCACCAGACTTAACCCGTGCTCCTGCCTCTCCTTGGCGAATTCGACGATCAGGATCGCGTTTTTCGCGGCAAGGCCGATGGTCGTCAGCAGGCCCACCTTGAAGTAGACGTCGTTCGTCTGGCCGAAGAAATGGGCCGCGGTCAAGGCGCCAAGGACGCCCACCGGAACGGCCAGGATGACCGAGAACGGGATCGACCAGCTTTCATAGAGGGCGGCAAGGCAAAGGAACACGATGAGAACCGACAGCGCGTACAGCATGGGCGCCTGTGAACCGGAAAGGCGTTCCTGATAGGAGATGCCCTGCCATGCCACCGTGTAACCGCCCGGCATGCTTGCCGTCAGGCGTTCCATCTCGTCCATCGCATCACCGGATGCAACGCCTGCGCCGGCGGTGCCTTCCAGCGAGATCGCGCCTGTGCCGTTAAAGCGGGCGAGAGACGGCGGTGCATTGATCCATTTCACCTCGCTGAAGGAAGAGAAAGGCACCATCTCGCCGCTGGTATTGCGGGCATACCAGAACTTCAGGTCGTCCGGCTGCATGCGGTAGGGCGCGTCACCCTGGACATAAACAGGCTTCAGTTCGCCGTTCAGAGTGAAGTCATTGACATCCCGGCCGGCAAAGATCGTCGACAGCATGAGGTTCACGGAGGAGAGATCGACCCCCATGGCTCCCATCTTTTCCTGATCGAGAACGATCTTCATCTGCGTTTCATTGTCCTGGCTGTCGCTTCGAAGCGAGCTGATCTTCGGATTGCTGGTCGCCAGCGCGATCAGCTCCTTGGACGTCGCGGTCAATGCCTCGGTGCCGTTGCGGCCGCTATCCACGAGATACATCGAGAAACCGCTCGATGTGCCCATGCCCTGAATGGCCGGCGGCAGAAGCGGGAACACCTGCGCATCGCGGAAGCCGAAGAAGGTGCCCATCGCACGCTGCACGATGGCGCCGGCATGCTGATCGGGTGCGGTTCTCTCGGCGAAATCCTTGAGCTTGGTGAAGACGATAGCGTTGTTCTGGCCCGAACCGCTGAAGCTGAAGCCGAGCACGCCGAAAACAGATTCGACGTTGTTGGCTTCCTTTTCGCGGAAGTAGTTTTCGACCTGCTTCACCACCTCGTTGGTTCGCTCGATATTCGAACCGGTCGGTGTCTGGATGATCGTCAGCAGTACGCCCTGGTCTTCCTGCGGCAGGAACGAGCTTGGCAGCTTTGAAAAGAACCAGGCGCAGCCGCCGATCACGATCGCGAAGATGATCATCACGCGCAGGGGCCGTTTCAGCAGATAACCGATGGAGGAAACGTAGCCGTCCGTCGTCTTGCCGAAGCCGCGGTTGAACCACGCGCCCGGTCCGCGCTGCTTCTTGTGGTGGTCGATCGGCTTCAGCATGGTGGCGCAAAGCGCCGGCGTCAGCACGATCGCGACAACGGCCGAAAGCAGCATGGCCGAAACGATGGTGATCGAGAACTGGCGGTAGATGATGCCCGTCGATCCGCCGAAGAAGGCCATCGGAATGAACACGGCGGTGAGCACGAGCGCAATGCCGATGATCGCACCGGTGATTTCGCCCATCGACTTTTCGGTCGCCTCGACCGGTGACAAGCCTTCTTCCGACATGATGCGCTCGACGTTTTCGACAACGACGATGGCGTCGTCGACGAGAAGGCCGATGGCGAGAACCATGGCGAACATGGTGAGCGTATTGATGGAATACCCGGTGAGCGCGAGGACGCCGAAGGTGCCGAGAAGCACGACCGGAACGGCGATCATCGGAATGAAGGTGGCTCTCAGATTCTGCAGGAACACCAGAAGCACGACGAAGACGAGGATGATCGCCTCGATCAGCGTATGCACCACTTTCTCGATCGACAGCTTCACAAACGGCGTCGTGTCATAGGGGTATTCAATCGAAACGCCCTCGGGCAGCGAACCCTCGACATTTGTCAGGGCAGCTTTCACGCGCGCTGCCGTGTCGAGCGCGTTTGCACCCGTGGCAAGATTGACTGCGAAACCGGCGGACGGACGGCCGTTGGATCGGGAATCGCCGCCATAGGTTTCCTGGCCGATTTCGATGCGCGCGACGTCGCTGAGGCGAACGGTGGCGCCATCCTTTTCGACTTTCAGGATGACCGATTCGAAATCGGCAACCGTGGTGAGCTGGCTCTGCGCCGTCACCGTCACATTGAGCTGCTGGCCCTTGACCGCGGGCACGGCGCCGAGCGAGCCGACCGAAACCTGGGTATTCTGGCTTTCGATGGCGCTGGTGACATCGGCAGTGGTCAGCTGGTATTTGTTGAGCTTGAACGGATCCAGCCAGATACGCATCGCATATTCGGAGCCGAACACGTTGATGCTGCCCACGCCTTCGAGGCGCTTGATCTGGTCTTCGACACGCGAGGAGAACACGTCGCCGAGATCGGCCGAATTGCGCTTGCCGTCGGACGAGATCAGCGCACCAACCATCAGGATGCTCGATGTCGAACGGCTGACCTGGATACCCCGTTGCTGCACGGTATCGGGCAATTGCGACTGGACGAGCTGCAGCTTGTTCTGCACCTGAACCTGCGCAATGTCAGGCAGGATGCTGTTGCCGAAGGTCAGCGTCACTTCGGCGCTGCCGGTCGAGGACGACGAGGTCATATAGGTGAGGTCGTCGAGGCCGGTCATGCCGTCCTCGATGATGGTCGTCACCGATTTCTCGACGGTTTCGGCGCTGGCGCCGTTGTAGGTCGCACTGACACGCACCGTTGTCGGCGCAATATCTGGATATTGCGAAATGGAAAGCGTCCAGATCGCAAGGGCGCCGCCCAGCATGATGACGATGGCGATAACCCATGCAAACACGGGGCGCCTGATGAAGAAATGGGCCATGGCAGTCCTGCCTTACCTTTTACGAGCTTCGACCAAGGGTTTCGTGCTCATGCTTATTTCGAGGGGGCGGCGGCAGGCGGAGCTTGCTGCGGCAGAACGACGATACCGCGATCGTCAATGGTCACTTCAACTGGCGCAACCGTTGCGCCTTCGGCAATCCACTGGAAGCCGTCGACGATGAGCTTGTCGCCATCCTTGACATTTTCCGTCACCAGCCAGGCGTTGCCCGACTGCTGGCTGGACGGGAAGGTGCGGGTTTCCACCTTGTTTTCCGCGGTCACGAATTTTGCGGTCAGTTCGCCATTGGCGTTCCGGCTTGCTGCGCGCTGCGGAATGCGGAAGCCTTTTTCCTTGCCGATCGTCAGCGTGGCGCGAACATAGGTGCCGGGAAGCAGAAGATCGTCAGGGTTGTCGAAGAGGGCGCGGATGGAGAAGGTGCCCGTCGTTTCGCTCACCGCCATGTCCGACATATCGATCTTGCCGTCATGCTTGTATTCGGTGCCGTCTTCCAGCGTCAGGTGAATGCCGGTCTCCTTCGTGTCGCCGCCAAGCTGGCCCGATGAGATCGCCTTTTTCAGACGCAGGAGATTGATGCTGGATTCCATCAGGTCGATATAGATCGGATCGATGCGGCGCAGCGTTGTCAGCGCCGTCGTCTGGTTCGCCGTCACCACGTTGCCGATGCTGAAGGCGGTCGCGCTGGTAATGCCGTCGAAGGGGGCGCGGACCTTGGTGAGATCGAGATTGATCTCGGCCGTTTCCAGCGCTGCCTTTGTCTGTGCCACGTCGGCTTGCGCCTGCAGCAGCGTCACCTTGGCGTTTTCATATTCAATCTGCGTCGCACCGCTGTTGACCAGGCGTTCGTAACGGGCAAGGTTCGCCTCGGCGCTCGGAATGCTTGCTTCCGCCTTCGCAACGTTGGCCTTGGCCTGCGCCACTTCCGCCAGATATGTATTGTCCTCGATCTGGTAGAGAACGTCGCCCTGCTTGACTTCGCTGCCTTCCTTGAACGGAATTTCGCGGATGATGCCGGTGACGCGCGGCCGGATTTCGGCTGTCTGGAACGCGCTGGCGCGGCCGGGCAGGACGGTGGTCAGAGGATATTCGCTGGTCTTCATCAGGATGACGCTGACCGGAGACGGCGGACGCTCTGCAGTCTGGCCGGCTGTCTGGCTGTTCTCGCCGCCATCGCTGCAGCCCGCCAGAAGCGCGGTTACACACAGAGAAGCAAATAGGGGTAAAATACGTCGGCTCATTGTTCTTCCCTGCGTATCAATCGCATTCAACTATAAGCGCAATGTCGCTCGGCGGATGCGCGTCCGGAAACAGACACGACAGGCGAAGGCCTTTGAAGGGACCCGATTCGCTCATTTTGTCCGGACCGCCATGCGCATAGAAGCGCAGGCTTTTGCGCTTCGCAAGCAATTGCGAGAAGGTGACGTAAATTGGGAATCGTCACTTAGCAAGCGGATTGCGCAATCCCGCGTCGATTAAATCGACGAGTTGATCGCAACGTGTTGCCAAATTGCCGATATCTTCCCGCGCAATGAGGACGGGGTGGATGACACTGGTCAGCGCGTGGAGCACGGTTTCCGCCAGGGGAGGAATATCGGTGGCGGTGTAGCTTCCGGCCTCGACGCCGTCCTGAATGATTTCGGCCAGCAATTTCACGATGACGGATTTATAATAGTCTCCGCACTTCATGTCCTGCTTGGCGGTCATCAGGATCATTTCGAAGACGTAGGGATTCTTATTGAGATCCTGATGGTGCTGCTCCATCAGGTTGCGCGCGAGATGGCGCAATCTGGAAAGCGGTGCATGGCTTTTGTCGAGCGGACAGATCTGCCGTTCGAAAGCGCCGATCTGTTCGAAGCCAAGGGCGTCAACGAGCGCGTTCTTCGAGCTGAAATTCTTAAAGACATTGGCGGGAGACATGCCAAGCGCTGCGGCGATATCGGCAATCGCCACCGCATTGAAACCGCGCTCCCGGAAAAGTTCTTCCGCTTTGGCGAGAATGTCCCGCCGGGTTTCCTCGGCGGAACGGCGAGGCCTGCGCTTGACAGGACGGTCATTCTTCCTGTCGCCCTTTCTCGCCTGTTCGATCATTTTGCTCACGGTCAGACTCCGGGGAAGAACGGCTCCAGATTCCGGCGTACTCTTGCAAGCGGCGTCTCGCCACTATCGTCGGGAACGAAGCTCTGTCCGGTGATGCGCTCGTAAGCATCAATATAGACCTTCGAGGTCTGCAAGACGAGGTCCTGCGGAATTTCGGGAACGTCGTCCTTATAAGGGTCGCAGCGTTCGGCGACCCAGGCTCTCACGAAATCCTTGTCGAAGCTCGCCGGCCGTGTTCCGTTGCGAAAGCTTTCCTCATAGCTGCCAGCCATCCAGTAGCGGCTGCTATCCGGTGTGTGGATCTCGTCGGCCAGGATGATGGTGCCGTTTTCATCCGTTCCGAATTCATACTTCGTGTCGACGAGAATGAGACCCTGTTTTGCGGCAATTTCCTGACCGCGCTTGAACAGCGCCAGCGCGTAACGGGAAAGCGTGTCCCATTGCTCCTGCGTCAGGAGTTTCTTTTCCACGATTTCGATCGGTGTCAGCGGCTCGTCATGGCCGCCATCGAAGGCCTTGCTTGTGGGCGTGATCACCGGTTCGGGCAGAATCTGGTTGTCCTTCATCCCGTCAGGAAGGTTCATGCCGTACATCTGCCGCTCGCCCTTCTTATAAAGGGTCAGGATGGACGTGCCTGTCGTGCCGGCCAGATAACCGCGAACAACCACCTCGACCGGTAATATCTCAAGTCTTTTGCCGATGACGACATTTGGGTCAGGATAGCTGACCACGTGATTGGGGCAGATGTCCTTTGTCTTTTCGAACCAGTAGCGGGCCGTCTGGGTCAGGACCTGTCCCTTATAAGGTATGCAGGTGAGAATACGGTCGAAGGCGCTGAGGCGGTCAGTGGATATGATGATACGGTTGCCGTCCGGCAGATCGTAGTTTTCCCGCACCTTTCCACGGTAATAATTCGGCAGCTCGGGAATGACGGCTTCATCGAGAATGCGCACGGGCTCTCCAATTCTTGGCTTTATAAGGGGACGTGAGACGCCCCAAGTCTTCTGAAACTCTCGTCCGTTCCTATTGCATGTTTCCTGGAACAGGGCCAGTCGCGACATAAAGACTGTCCTTGCCCTTCATTTTGTTGCGCACCACGAAACTATATAATGAAATCAATGACTTGATAAAAATGTCAGTTTTTTGACGGTGTTTGTGTTGACTTGTTTGAGGGTGTGGATTTATAAGTCCGCTCACTGAACGAGGGCGGCGGCGCTGCTGGCGACGACGACTTTCGTTCTAAAGAAATCAGGATGATGAGCTGAATGCTTGTTTGTTTCCAATGGCTTGATGCTTTTGGGGTTTGATTTTGTGACTGTTTGATGCGGTCTGTTTTTTGACAATTGAATATGAGAAGAAAGAGAAACGTGGGCGGCGAAGCTTGCGGGGTCTGGAGAGATTTGGACCCTAGTGAATAGACTTTGACGGTCACGTTTTGAACAAGAGAATACACC
>NZ_FYEM01000002.1:0-700484 GCF_900188475.1 Agrobacterium sp. 719_389 | reverse complement strand
GATTACGCCCGCAGCAAAAACGCCACCACCGCCGGCGTGCGGCCCGAGCACCTGAAGCTGTCGAAGGACAGCGGCCTGTGGCAGGGCAAGGTCACCGTTGCCGAACATCTCGGATCGGATACGTTCCTGCATCTCGACGTCCAAGGTATCGGCCCGATCACCGCCCGCACCGATGGCGAGTTCGAATGCAGGCATGGCGATACCGTCTTCATCACACCCGATGACAGCAAGATCCACAGGTTCGATGATAAGGGTATCGCGATATGACGGGAAGACTGGAAGGATAATCTGACGCCAGAGGCGCGGCGTTTGCGAAGGCTCCCAACTTTCCGTCATTCCGGCCTTGAGCCGGAATCCAGCCAGCCCAAGTCCTTGGGCCGAAAAGACTCATCCCGCCGCGCAGACGCGCGTCGGCTGGATTCCGGCTCAAGGCCGGAATGACGGAGGTGGATGTGCAACCGCACAGGAAATATTCCTGCGCACTATGCCAAACCTCACGCCTCGCCGATCCTGACGCCATTTCTGTCAAAGACATGCAGCCTTTCCCGGGGGAAACCGACCCGCAGGGATTTGCCCGGCTGCAACAATGCCCGATCCGATGAAAACAGCTTGAAGGGCAATCCGTGTACGGTGAGATGCAGGATGACGCCGAGGCCGGTCGGCTCAACGAGATCGACGGTTGCCTCGACACCGCCCTCGGCGGGCGAAACAGTGACATGTTCCGGCCGGATGCCGACTGTGACAGGTTCACCGTCGGCAAGCTTCACATCGCGGCCGAGTTCAAGGAGCGTGCCATCGCCGAGCACGACGAAACTGCCGCCATTCTCCCGTTCGATCCGCCCTTCCAGAAAATTCATGCCCGGTGAGCCGATGAAACCAGCGACGAAAAGATTGGCGGGGCGATCGTAAAGATCGAGCGGCGCGCCGATCTGCTGCACATGGCCGGCATTCATCGCGACAATACGCGAGGCGAGCGTCATCGCCTCGATCTGGTCATGGGTGACGTAAACCGAGGTTGCGCCAAGATCGGCATGCATGCGCTTGATTTCGGCGCGCATCTGCTCGCGAAGCCGGGCATCGAGATTGGAGAGCGGCTCATCGAACAGGAAGGCCTTTGGCTGGCGCACGATGGCGCGGCCCATGGCAACGCGCTGGCGCTGGCCGCCGGAGAGCGCCTTCGGACGGCGCGCCAGATAGGGATCGAGCCCGAGCTTTGCGGAGGCGCCGGCCACGGCGGCCGCAATGGTTTCCTTGGTGCTGCGGCGCAGGCGCAAGCTGTAGCTCATATTGTCGGCGACACTCATATGCGGATAGAGGGCATAGGACTGGAACACCATGGCGATGTCGCGATCCTTCGGTCTGCGATCGTTGACACGCTCGCCGTCGATGGACAAATCACCTGATGATATCTCTTCCAGACCCGCGATCATGCGCAGCAGCGTCGATTTTCCGCAGCCGGAGGGGCCGACGAGGACGATGAACTCGCCGTCCTCGATCTTCAGATCGACCCCGTGCAGCACGGCGAGGTCGCCATAGGTCTTGCCGACATTCTTCAGCTCGATGGAAGCCATGGGATTATCCTTTCACCGCGCCGGCCGTCAGGCCCTGCACGAGATAACGTTGAATGAGCAGGAAGAAGAGGCAGGCCGGAATGAGCGCCAGAACGCCCGCGGCCATCATCTGCCCGAAATCGACGGAAAACTTGGAAACGAAGGTCAAAAGCCCGACCGGGAAGGTGGCGCTCTGATTGCCCGAAATCAGCATCAGCGCAAACAGAAGCTCGCTCCACGCGGCGGTGAAGACGAAGCCGAGCGTTGCGGCGATGCCCGGCAAGGTGAGCGGCAGGATGATCTGGCGGAAGGCCGTAAACCGGCTTGCCCCGTCAATCATCGCCGCCTCTTCCAGATCCTTCGGAATGCCATCGAAGAACGACTGCATGAGGAAGGTGGCGAAGGGCACGTTGAAGGCGGTGTAGACGATGACGAGACCGGTGAGGCTGTTGGTGAGGCCGAGCGGCGACAGCATCTTGAAGATCGGCGCGACCAGCATGACCAGCGGGAACATCTGGGTAATCAGCATCAGCGCGACGATCCAGTATTTGCCCTTGAAGCGGAAGCGCGACAGCGCATAGCCTGATAGTGACGAGAGTACCGTCACGGCAAGCGCCGTGGAGCCAGCGACGATGACACTGTTCTTAAAAAATGTCGGGAAGGCACTGTTTTCTATGACGAAACGATAGTGATCCCATGTCGCGCGCGAGGGCCACATCCGCACACCTTCGCTGTAAAGCAGGTCATTCGGCGTGACGGAGACCTTAAGCAGCCAGAACAGCGGAAAAAGCGCAAAGGCGATATAGGCGAGGATCGCGAGGCGATGGGCAAGGGTGAGGAATATCCTTGATGTCATCGGTCAGTCCTTCTCGATCAGGCGCTGGCGCAACAGCACGATCAGCATGGAATAGGCCAGAAGCAGCACCAGAAGCACCAGCGCGATGGCCGAGGCATAACCGAAATCGAGACGTCGGAAGGCCTGCGTGAAGATATAGCTGGCGACGATCTGCGTGCGGTCGGCCGGTCCCCCATTGGTCATGACGATGATGAGATCGGCGAAATTGGCGATCCAGACGGTGCGCAGCAGAATGGTGATGGCGATGGTGGGCGCGAGAAACGGCAACGTGATGGAGGTGAAGCGTTGCAGCGGGTTTGCCCCGTCAATTTCCGCCGCCTCGTAAAGATCGCGCGGGATCGCCTGCAATGCGGCAAGCAGGGTGATGGCGAAGAAGGGAATGCCCCACCAGACATTGGCAATGATCGGCCCCCACATGGCGAGACGCGGATCGGCGAGAATATTGTTGGGCGCGGATAAAAGCCCGAGCGAGACCATCCAGTGCGGCAGCGGCCCGATGACCGGGTTGAACAGCCATGCCCAGTTGAGGCCGGCAAGGAAGGTCGGCACGGCCCATGGCAGGAATACCAGCGCCTGCGCCAGCCCCCTGCCCGCAAAGGGCTTGTCCAGCAGCAGCGCCAGAATGAGGCCGAAGAAGAATTGCAGGAACACGGAAGCGCCCGTCCACCACAGCGTGTTCTTCAGCGCCCGGTAAAAGGCCGCATCCTGCGACAGCGCCTCCAGATGTTTCAGGCCAACGAAACCGCCGGAAAACGGATTGAGCAGCTGCACATCACGAAAGGCATAGGAAAGGCCAAGCACCAGCGGCACGAGCATGACGGCGACGATGAGCACCAGCACGGGCGCGCTGTAGAGCCAGGGTTCGGCCCAATCGGCAAACCTTCGCATTGCTGGTTTGCCAGCCGGTTTGCGCGCGGCCAACGGCCCGGCGCCATGGGCATAGGACATTGTATCGCTCCCTGATCGGACGACGGAACGGACGGGTTTTCCAGCCTCTCGGCTCACCGATCCGAAAAATTGCAGGAAAAGGCCTGTCGCAGCGAAGGCCGGCAAGACCCGCCGCACGGGCATTGTCGCCCGCGCGGCCGGTCCGTGTCGTTACTTCGAGGCCAGGAACTTCTGCTGCGCCTTGGTCATGTAATCAGCCCATTGCTTGGCGAGGTCTTCAGGCGTGATATCGCCGAGAAGCGCCTCCTGCGATGTCTTGATCACAAGCGAATCCTTGAAGAAGGCGAATTCCTCAAGATAGGTCGGCATCGTCGTCGGCACGGCGTTCTTGTCGGCGAGTTCGTCGAACCAGCCCTTGAACTGCTCGCTGGCATAGAAGGGGTCCTTCTCCGCCGACTTGTGCACCGGCAGCGCCCCCGTCTTCTTGTTCCACTCGATATTGCCTTCCGGCCCTTCCAGCGTCTCGACCAGCTTCCACGAGAGGTCCTTGTTGGCGGATGCCGACATGATCGACCAGCCGGCGAAACCGATGGTCGGGAAGGTCTTGCCGTCAGGTCCCTTCGGCATGGTCATGACGCCGAAATCTTCCGGCTTCATGCGCTGGGCAATGGCGATAAGGGCGTCCGGATCCTGATCGAGGAAAGCGCAGGTGCCGGAATAAAATCCCGCGACGATCTCGTTGAAGCCCCAGTTGACGCTGTCTTTCGGCGCCAACCCGTTCTTGTAGAGATCGATCACATAGGTCAGGCCTTTCACCCAGCCAGGGCTGTCAAAGGTGGAGGTGCCGTCCTTGGTGAAGAACTCGTTCGATCCCGCCATGGACGCGCCGAACATGACCCAGCCGTTAAGTCCGCCCGGCCCGCCGCGAAGGCAATAGCCGTATTTGCCCGGAAGCGCCGCGACCTTCTTGGAGGCATCGGCGAATTCGTCGAGCGTCTTCGGCGGCTCCTTCACGCCGGCCTGTTCCAGCAGTTTTTTGTTGTAGAACATGGCCCTGAGGTAGAAACCATAGGGCAGCATATAGGCCGTTTCCTTCACGTCGCGGCCGAGTTCGAGCGTGCGCTCGCTGAGGCCTGCTGTGTGCTCCCACTTGGCGAGATAGGGCTCGAGGCTTTCGAGCATGCCGTTATTGGCGTAGAGCGAAAGCCAGGTGTCGGGCATTTCCATCACGTCGGGAATATCGCCGGCCGACACCATGGTGGCGAATTTCTGGAAGGCTTCGCTCCACGGCAGGGAGATGATTTCCACCTTGGTGCCGGGATTGGCGGCCTCGAACTTCGAGACGATGCCCTTCAGCGTTTCCGTCCGTTCGGGACTTGTGATGACCTCGACCAGTTTCAAGGTCGTGTCCGCCAGCGCCGTTCCGGTCATCAGGGCGGTGAAGATTGCTGCTGTTACCAGTTTTTTCATGTCGTTCTCCCCTTTTTTGTGGTCAGTTTAAAAACACGTCAGGCGGCGGAGGCCGCCTTGATCGCGGGTTCGAGGTCGTTCCAGAGCGCTTCCGTGCCCTCCAGTCCGATATGCAGGCGCACCGAACGCGCGCTGATGCCGAAGGTGTGGGCGGAGTTTGGCTGCGCCTTCTGTTCGAGCACCACTTCTCCCGGAACGATGAGGCTTTCATGCCCGCCCCAGGAAACACCCAGTTTGAAAAGCTTGAGGCGGTCGGCAAAAGCGCGCACATCCACCCCTTCCTTGAAAATGAAGGAAAACAGGCCCGACGTGCCGTTAAGGCCGGGCGGCAAACGGTTCGTCAGCCCGGGATGGCAGACCTTCTCCACCACATCGAGCGCATGAAGACGGGTTGCGATATCAAGCGCCGAGGCCTGATGGGCCTTCATGCGCAACGGCAGGGTGCGCAAGCCCCGAATGAGCAGCCAGGCATCGAAAGGCGACATCTTGCCACCGAGATAGGGATAGGTTTCCGCCCGGATGCGGTCGATCATCGCCTTGGAACCGGCAACGACGCCGGAGACCACATCGCTGTGGCCGCCGAGATATTTCGATGCCGAATGCACCACGAGATCGACGCCAAGCGAGATCGGCTGCTGGAAGACCGGGCTTGCCCAGGAATTGTCGATGACGGTGACCGCGCCATGGCGCTTGCCAATCGCGGCGAGCGCGCCGACATCATGGGCCTCCATCACCCAGCTTGTCGGGCTTTCCATGTAGAAAAGCTTCGCGCCCGGCATCGCCTTTTCAACCGCCGCCTCGTCGCGGCCATCGACATAGACCACCTCGATATTCATGCGCTGCATGAAGGTGCCGAACAGGCGGAACGCATCGGGATAGACATGGCGCACCGCGACGATACGGTCGCCTGGCGACACGAAGGAAAGAACGGTGGACGAGATGGCGGACATGCCGCTTGCAAAACCGAGCGCATCTTCCGCACCTTCCAGCTTTGCCAGCATCTCCTCGAACAGGCGCACGGTCGGGTTCAGCCCGCGCGTATAGACCGGCCGCACCTTTTCGCCGCGATAGGTGGAGACCATTTCATCGTAGCTGGAAAAGGTAAAAAGCGAGGTCTGCACAAGCGGCGGGACCACGGCTTCGAAAGCGTGGGTCTCGTCATGCGCTACAATCAGGGAGGCGGGATCGAAAAGATCGTTGCCTTGGTTCATTTCGACATGTCCTTGATATCCTCCTCGACAACAGCGAGGATTTTCAGTGTTTCTTCACGGGCGGTCTCGGCATCGCCGGCAGCGATGGCGTTGAATAGCGTGCGGTGAAAGGGAAAGGAGCGACCGGCGAAATCCGGGCGATCGAACGGCTTCGACCAGAAGCGTTCAAAACCTTCGCGCATCTGCTCCAGAAGCTGCTTGAAAAGCGTGTTGTGGGTGGCGTCGTAGATCGAAAGATGGAAGGCAAGGTCGGCCTTGCCGGAGGTTCCCTCGGCCAGATGCACGCGCTCCATTTCGTCGAGCCGCGCTTCCATCGTAGCGATATCCTCAGGCGTGCGCCGGCGCGCGGCGGCCATGGAGGCCTCCACCTCGATGCCGCGCCGCACTTCCAGCGTCATCAGCAGCGCATCACGCAGGCTTTCGGCATCGATCGAGATCGGCATATGCACGGTGGCGGCAGAAATCGGCTTCAGCAGATAATTGCCGCTGCCTTTGCGGCTGTCGATGACGCCGAGCGCCTGAAATTTGCGGATGACTTCGCGGATCGTGGAACGGCCGACACCGAGCGCCACCATCAGCTCCCGCTCCGCCGGCAGCCGGTCTCCCGCCTTCAGCCCTGCCCGCTCCACATAGTCGGAAAGCGCAGCCTCGACCTGGCGCACGCGGTCGCTCGGCGGAATCGGCTGCATGAGTTCCCGGCTGGACCTGTCCAAGACGCATCCCCTAAATTGGTCTGACATCTTACCATTTCAAACGGGATGTCGATTGTCAACCGGCAAGCGGCCGTGGGTGCACACCATTCGGTTTGAGTCGCGGAAGAGTACCGACGCAACCGCTCGATACGGAAAAAGGTCAAGACGGGATGGCTGAAGTGAAGAGGTTAAAGCGCCGAATCACGGCGACTGACGGCCACCGGCTAAATCGCCGTCACGCGGGCCACTCCCCGCGCCAAAGTATCGGCATGCTCGTTGCCAACAGTGCCGGAATGCCCTTTGCACCATTCTACAACCACATGGGGATGCCGCTCCAGCAGGCTGTCGAGCTGCTGCCAGATGTCCCTGTCGGGGATCGGTCTGCGGCGACTGCGCTGGTTGGGCGTGATCCGCTTCCAGCCGTTGTTGCGCCAGATCGCCCGATATCGGCGGCAGCCTTCGATGACATGAACGGCATCCGTCCAGAGCGTGACAGCCCGCGTTGGCGCCTCGACAGCGATCCAGGATAGTGCATTGAGGACGGCGAGGACCTCGAACGTATTGTTCGATGTGCCGACAGTCCTGCCTGAAGCGGAATGGACTTGGTGGCCCGCGTCATGAACCACGAACGCCCATCCTCCGGATCTGGAGGCATCGTCGAAGGAGCCGTCGGTGAAGATGTGAAGCGCATCGGACATGAGGAGGCTTTTTAGCACCAATATGGAAATCGTTAAAGGAAGAGCTCCAAGGCCATTGCATAAACACAAAAGCAGAGAGGGTGGCACAAGCCACCCTCGCCGAACTCACAGCGATATGGTCGAACTTACTGGCTGAGAACGGCCGCCGTGATCGTCTCGATATTGTGGTTGATCATGTCGATATAGGTCGCAGCCGGGCCGTCGACGGTCGAAAGCGCGTCTGAATAGAGCGTGCCGCCAACTTTCAGACCCGTTTCGCTGGCGATCTGGTCGATCAGCCGCTTGTCGGTGATGTTTTCGACAAAGATTGCCGAAGCCTTGTCGTGCTTCACCTGATCCACCAGCTTGGCGACATCGGCGGCCGAGGCTTCGGACTCCGTCGATACGCCCTCGGGCGCGAGGAAATTCAGGCCATAGGCATGCTCGAAATAACCGAAGGCGTCATGCGAGGTGATGATGACGCGCTTTTCCGGCGGGATGGCGGCGATCTCGGTCTTCACCTTCTCGTTCAGAGCGGCAAGCTTGGCGATATAGGCATCCGAATTGGCTGTGTAAGTGGCGCAACCGGCCTTGTCGACCTCGCAAAATGCGCCGGCAATGTTCTTCACGTAGATTTCGGCATTCTTGATCGACTGCCAGGCATGGGGGTCGAACTCGCCGTGATGGTGATGCCCCTCATGGCCGTGATCGTGATCATGGGCCTCCGTCGTCTCGTGCTTGTGGCCGGCTTCTTCTGCCTTGTGGTCGTGACCTTCCTCTTCTTCGGCTTCCGGATGCGCATGGCCTGCCGGTTCTTCGGAAAGCTTGAGCGGTTCCACGCCCTTCGTCAGCTCCACCACCGGCGCCTTTGTGCCGCTTGTGTCGATCAGACGCTTCAGGAAGCCTTCAAATTCCAGGCCATTGACCAGCACCACATCCGCCTTGCTGACGGCGACGGCATCGGCCGGGCGTGGTTCATAGACATGGGCGTCGCCATCCGGCCCGACTAGTGTGGTGATCTCGACGCGGTCGCCGCCAACATTTTTGGCGAAATCGGCGATGATCGAGAAGCTCGCCACGACCTTGAGTTCGGCGGCGGACGCCTGCGCCACCAGAACCGGGGAGAGGGAAAGAAGGCTGACGCCGGTGGCTAGACGGAGGGTTTTGAACATGAAGATTCTCCTTTTTCGAACGCTGTTTTCAGGCCGTTCTGTGACGGCCGGAACCGAGAAGATCGCTGAGCACGCCACGCGTGCCGACGAGGATGGAGAGCGCATAGATGACGCCCGCAGAAAGGATGATCGCCGGGCCTGAAGGCAGCGACGCGTGATAGGACAAGAGCAGGCCCGCAAAGCAGGAGATCATGCCGATGCCGATGGAAATGAAGCACATGGGTGCGACGCGGTTGGACCAGAAGCGGCTGGCGGCGGCGGGCAACATCATGAGGCCGACCGACAGCAGCGTTCCCAGCGCCTGGAAGCCGCCAACAAGATTGAGCACGACAATGGCGAGGAAGAGGAAATGCACCGGGCTGCCCCAGTTACTGACCGAGCGCAGGAACAGGGGATCAAGGCATTCCGCCAGCAACGCCCGCCAGAAGGTGATCATCACCAGAAGCGTCACGATGCAGATGCCGCCGATCAGGCCGAGCGCCTCGTTGTTCAGCGCGAGCACCGTACCGAACAGCACATGCATGAGATCCACGCTCGAACCGCGCCACGAGACAAGCAGCACGCCGAGCGCCAGTGAAATGAGATAAAAGGCGGCAAGCGACGCGTCCTCCTTCTGGATGGTGAAGCGTGACACAGCGCCTGCACCCAGCGCGACCAGAAGGCCGACGGCCAGACCGCCAATGGTCATGGGCAGGATTTCCAGTCCGTAAAACAGAAACCCGACCGCCGCCCCCGGCAGGATGGCGTGAGACATGGCGTCACCCGTCAGGCTCATGCGGCGCAGCATGAGAAACACCCCGACCGGACCGCAGCTGACGGCAAGGATCAAGGCGCCGGCAAGCGCGCGCTGCATGAAGACATACTGGACGAAGGGTTGGATGAAGATATCAGCCATGGGCATTCGAATTCGCGTGTGAGTGGGAATGGGAATGAGCGGATGCCATCTGCGGACTTGCCGCGACTATTTGGCCGGCAGGCTCGTCGGCTGGCGCACACCAGGGTGCATTTTCCTCCCATGCCTCGTGGAAATGCCGCGCCTGCCGGATGTTCTCCGCCTTGAGGACATCGGCAGTCGTGCCCAGACCGACGAGCTTGCGGGCAAGGAACAGGGTTTGGGGAAAGTGCTGCCGCACCAATTGATGGTCATGAAGGACGGCAAGGACCGTGCGCCCTTCCGCCACCCATGATTTGATCAGCAGCATAAGGTCGGCAACGGTGCGCTCGTCGACGGCGTTGAAGGGTTCGTCCAGCAGGATCAACTGCGCATCCTGCAGCATGGCGCGGGCAAACAAAGCGCGCTGCATCTGGCCGCCTGAGAGGGAGTCGATATTGCGCCTCTCAAAACCAGAAAGCCCGACGGCCTCCATCACGCGGCCCATCGCCGCCCGGTCTGCCGGACGGTGGCGGCCGAGCAGGCCGCGTTTCGGCCAGAGGCCAAGCGCCACCAGATCCCGCACCTGCGCGGGAAATGAGCGGTCGAGTTCCGATTGCTGCGGCAGATAGGCGATGGCAATACCTGAACTCACCCGGCATTCGCCGCCAAGCGGCTTCAGAATGCCGGCAATTCCTTTCATCAGCGTCGATTTTCCAGAGCCATTGGCGCCGACCACCGCAGTGAGCGAGCCTTTGGCAATATCGCCGTTCAGGTGATGCACCGCCGCGCGGCCGGCATATCCAAGTGTCAGGTTTTTGAAGGCAAGGCACGGATCGTTCATCGATCCCTCCGGGGCAGGATGTCATTCGATGACCCGTAATATGTAATGTTATTACATTCGTCAAACGAATATGTAATGAAATAACATTAACCATTGGAAAGATGGCGTTGCGCGCTCCCCAAGCCGCAGACCATTCCGTTGCGGGACGTTTTTTGCCATAGCAGGTTGACATACAACTAGAATGTAATGTTATTACGTTACATTCATGGAAGCGAGAAATCCCGAACCCCTCGTTTCCAGATCTTCTGACGTGGCCAATATGAGGTCCACGCGACCGTTGCTAGAGAACGAGGTCCGCATGTCAAAAAAACTTCCCGTCACCGTGCTTTCCGGCTTTCTGGGCGCCGGCAAGACGACGCTTCTCAATCATATTCTCGCCAATCGCGAAGGTCTGCGCGTGGCGTTGATCGTCAATGACATGAGTGAGATCAATATCGACGCCGCGCTGGTGCGCGATGGCGGCGCCAATCTCTCCCGCACGGAGGAGCAATTGGTGGAAATGACCAATGGCTGCATCTGTTGCACGCTGCGCGACGACCTGCTGACCGAGGTGCGGGCGCTGGCCGAACAGGGCCGTTTCGATTACCTGCTGATTGAATCCACCGGCATCGCCGAACCGCTGCCGGTCGCAGCAACTTTCGATTTTCGCGATGAAAACGGCCGCAGCCTTTCCGATGTCGCGCGTCTGGACACCATGGTGACGGTGGTGGATGCCGCCAATCTTCTCAAGGATTACGGTTCGTCTGATTTTCTGGCCGACCGGGGCGAAACGGCGGGCGAAGGTGACAACCGAACCATCGTCGACCTTCTGGTCGAGCAGATCGAATTTGCCGATGTCGTCGTCCTCAACAAGATCGGCACCGCCACACCGGATGAGCGGGACGCCGCACGCAAGATCATCGTCGGGCTGAACCCGGATGCGAAACTCATCGAGGCCGATTTCGGCAAGGTGGCGCTGAAGGAGGTTCTGGGCACCGGCCGTTTCGATTTCGCCAGGGCTGAAGAACACCCTCTATGGTTCAAGGAATTGCACGGCTTCAAGGATCACATTCCCGAAACCGAGGAATATGGCATCCGCTCCTTCGTCTATCGCGCTCAAAAGCCGTTTGACCCCGTGCTGTTCCAGCGCTTCATCGACCGCGCCTGGCCCGGCGTGGTGCGCGCCAAGGGCTTCTTCTGGCTGGCAACGCGACCGCGTTATGTCGGGGAGATCAGCCAGGCCGGCGCGCTGGTTCGCACCGGCAGGATGGGCCTGTGGTGGTCCGCCGTGCCCAAAGAGCAATGGCCGCGCGAAAAGCAGTTCCTGGATATGATGAAGCCCTATCTCGATCCGGTCTTCGGCGACCGGCGGCAGGAAATCGTCTTCATCGGCTCCGATCCGATGAGCGAGGCGCGCATCCGCGCGCAGCTCGATGCCTGCCTGATCGATACCGATGCATTCACGCCGGATGCATGGCGGCACCTGCCTGATCCTTTCGCAAGCTGGGACCGGCAGGCGGCTTGATTGTCTCCACCGCCCGCATTTCAGCCGAGCGGTTGCGTCTTTCGCCTTCTCCCCGCCGGGGAGAAGGTCGCGGCAGCGGGATAAGGGGGCGAGGGTAGCGATATGCGGTAAGCTTGCCCCCTCATCTGACCCTTCGGGCCATCTTCTCCCCGGCGGGGAGAAGAAACAGGCCGCAGCGTTTCTTGCGAAACACTACAGAAAATTCAGCGTCACAAGCGCCAGCACAAGATAACGCCCGACCTTGGCGATGGTGACCAGCAGCAGGAAGACCGGCAGCGGCTCCTTCATGATGCCGGCGGCAACCGTCAGCGGATCGCCGATCAGCGGCGCCCAGCTGATGAGCAGGGACCATTTGCCATAACGGCGATACCAGTTCTGCGCGCGCTCCAGCGCCGCCTCCCCGACCGGAAACCAGCGTTCATGCCGAAAGCGCTCAATGCCGCGGCCAAGCAGCCAGTTGGCAAAGGAGCCTGCAACATTGCCGGCGCTGGCCACGGCGACCAGTAGCCAGACAGGCTGGGACTTAAGAAGGATGAGGCCCGCCAGCGCCGCCTCCGACTGCATGGGCAGAATGGTCGCCGCGATAAACGCCGTCAGAAACAAACCCGCATATACTGCCAGATCGGCCATTACCCGTCCTTCATCATCCGCGAATCTCACGGTCTTTGCCGAAGTGCCGGATGACGCTCCCGCCGTCAAGCGGGCGACATTTCACACGGTCTTACGACACATCAGCGGCAATGGCCTCCACGACATCGTGACGGGCTACATCCAGCAGCGCCTTATGGACCGACAATTGCCGGATATTGCCGGATGCGGACAGAATGAGGATCACGGTTTCCTTCGGCGGGCAATTCGGCAGCGCGCAGGAAATCTCGTGGACGGAGACGATGTCGTCTTCTGAAAGGCACAGCAGTTCCCGCGTCCAATCCTTCATGATGCGGGCCCGCGAGACGATCGCGGAGCCGCTGCGCGCAAGCGGATTCGTTTTTACCGTCATCGGAATGCCTTTCGCCCCGCCTGCGAGGCCAATGTATCGAACAGATCGCGGATCGGCTGCTGCGGCATATCCATGCCGATCAGGACGATGCGCGTTACGCGCTCGCCATCCGGCCAGCTTTCCAACCGGGTCAGAGGATAAAGCCGATGCTGCACCGCATGGGCGACAACCGGCCGCTCCGGGTCATCCGCCGCACCGAAAATTCCCTTGAGCCGCAACAGGCCGGAATGCACATTGCTGGTGACGAGTTCAAGAAAAGTGACAATCGCCTGCGGATCAAGGACACCGTCAAAGGTGAGATCGAAAGCCTCAACCCCGACGCCATGGCGGTTGATATCGTGGTGATGGGCGGCATGAAGGCTAAGCCTGTCGGCCGCAAGCCATCCCGGCGCATCCTCCGGCTTGCCGCGCAGCGAATAATCCGAGGCTGCAAATAACGACATCAGGTCGAAGCCGGCCGCATTACGGTCATGAAACGACGCCGCAGGATTGAGATCCGCGAGGCTTTCGCGGTCAATAGCCGCGGCATCCGCAATATCGGTTTTCGTCAGGACGACGTGGTCGGCAAAGGCAAGCTGTTTCCAGCCTTCGATAAAACTGTCGAGCATCGCCGGACCGGAGGCGACGTCGAAAACCGTGACCACGCCGGAAAGATGGAAATGCCGGGCCACGATGTGATCGCGCAGGCCAAGCGCCGGCGTACCACCGGCAATCAGGCTGTTGATGATCGGCGCGGGATCGGCAAGGCCGGTGGTTTCGATGACGACGCGCGATACCTCAGGCATCACCCCTTCCAGAAAGGCCTGATGCAGCTCGTAAAGCGAGGTGCGGATATCGCTGGTGGCCGTACAGCAGATGCAGCCCGTCGTCGTTCTGAAATATCGTTCAGAACCCGTCCGCACCAGACCGTGATCAATGGGCACCGCGCCGAATTCATTGACGATAACCGCAGCATCACCCATGGCCGGCTCAGCCAGAAGCTCGTTCAGCAACGTCGTCTTGCCCGCCCCCAGAAAACCCGTCAGCAGGGTGACCGGCACCGTGCTGACGGATGGCGCGACGCTTGCGTCGCCTCTGCGCTCCACCGCCTTCTTCCGCTTCATTCCAAACACGCCGACACCTTCGCTATCTATAAAATTCACGACATCATAATATGTAATGTAATAACATATCAATGGTGATTAGGGGAGTTCCGGCAAGAGCAATTCCCTTATGCCGGGGAGGAAAAGGGCGTATCCACATGCTCCCAACTCTCGGGCGCATGAAAAAACCACGGAACGAAGGAAATGGAATAATAAATCCGTTTCCTTCACTTTCGTTTTAATCGTTCCACGTTCTCTTGCATTTTCGTTAGAGTTCGCTTTTAATCGGTAGCGCTAATACAGAAAAGATCGCCCGCAGCCGGATCGAGGAGGATAGGCTGCAATTAAGGGGCTGTATCTTTTACTGTTTTCATAATGGGAGGAATCACCTTGAAAAAACTCAGCTACCGCCTCGCCGCGGCATCCGCGCTTTCGTTTTTTGTCACATCGAATGCATATGCAGTAACGGAAATCCAGTGGTGGCACGCCATGACCGGCGCCAATAACGAGGTCGTGGATACGCTGGCGAAAGAGTTCAACGAGAGCCAGAAAGACTACAAGATCACGCCCGTCTTCAAGGGCACCTATCCGGAAACGCTGAATGCCGGCATTGCCGCCTTCCGCGCCAAGCAGCCGCCCGCGATCATTCAGGTCTTCGACGCCGGCTCGGGCGTGATGATGGGTGCCGCCGGCGCCATCAAGCCGGTGGCGGATGTGCTGAAGGAAGGCGGCTATACCTTCAACAAGGACGAATATCTGGCCGGCATCGTCGCCTATTATTCGAAGCCTGACGGCACCATGCTGTCCTTCCCCTATAATTCGTCCTCTCCGATCCTCTATTACAACAAGGATGTCCTCCAGAAGGCCGGCCTCGATGCCGCCAACCCGCCGAAGACATGGCCGGAAGTTTTCGAAGCCGCCAAGAAGATCAAGACAAGCGGTGCCGCCCAATGCGGTTTCACCTCCACATGGCTCACCTGGATCCAGACCGAAAACTTCGCCGCGTGGAACAACGTTTCCTATGGCAGCAATGAAAACGGGCTTGGTGGCACCGATGTCAAGCTTGCGGTCAACGCGCCGCTCTTCGTTGAACACTTCCAGGCGATTGCCGATCTGGCGAAAGACGGCGTCTTCCGTTACGGCGGCCGCACTTCGGAAGCCAAGCAGCTGTTCATGTCCGGCGAATGCGGCATCCTGACCGAATCCTCAGGCGGCCTTGGCGATATCGTCAAGACCGGCATGAATTACGGCATCGGCCAGCTTCCCTATTATGAGGGCCATGGTCCGCAGAACACCATTCCCGGCGGCGCGAGCCTCTGGGTCTTCGGCGGCAAGAGCGAAGCCGAATATAAGGGTGTGGCCGAGTTCTTCCATTTCCTCTCCCAGACCAAGATTCAGGCACGCCTGCATCAGGTCTCCGGCTACATGCCGGTGACGATCGCGGCCTATGAGGAAACCAAGAAATCCGGCTTCTACGACAAGAACCCCGCCCGTGAGACGCCGCTTCTGCAGATGATGGGCAAGCCGCCGACGGAAAATTCCAAGGGCGTTCGTCTCGTGAACCTGCCGCAGGTGCGCGACATCATGAACGAAGAGTTCGAGGCGATGCTGGCCGGCAAGCAGGATGCCAAAACGGCTCTCGACAAGATCGTAGAGCGCGGTGATGCAGCCATCAAGCAGGCTGCCGGCAACTAAACGATCCCCTGCTCCGCCCGCATCCTTATCAGGTGCGGGCGGTATTCCCATCTCATCAGGAGATCGCCGTGCAAAGCGTCGTATTCCCCAACAAGATCCTACCCTATCTGCTGGTCGCGCCACAGATCATCCTGACGGTGATCTTTTTCTTCTGGCCCGCAAGTCAGGCGCTCTACCAGTCAACCATGCGCGAGGACGCCTTCGGGCTGAGCAGCAATTTCGTCGGGCTGGCCAATTTTTCTGCCGTGCTCTCGGATGAAAGCTATCTGAACTCGCTACAGGTCACGGTCATCTTCAGCATCCTGACCGCACTCGTCTCCATGGGGCTGGCGCTGCTTCTGGCGACAGCGGCGGACCGCGTGGTGCGCGGTAAAGGCTTTTACCGCACCATGATGATCATGCCTTACGCCGTCGCGCCCGCCGTGGCCGGCATGTTGTGGCTCTTCATGTTCAACCCGGCCATGGGAACCTTCTCCTACATCCTGCGCCGCAACGGTATCATGTGGGACCCGCTGCTCAACGGCAATCAGGCCATGCTGCTCGTCGTCGCGGCCGCCGCATGGAAGCAGATCAGTTACAATTTCCTGTTTTTTGTCGCAGGCTTGCAGGCAATTCCTAACTCATTGCTGGAAGCGGCCTCTATAGATGGCGCGCGCGGTTCGCGGCGCTTCTGGACCATCGTTTTTCCGCTGCTTGCGCCGACAACCTTCTTCCTGCTGGTCGTCAACACGGTCTACGCCTTCTTCGATACCTTCGGCATCATCCATGCCGTGACCGGCGGCGGGCCTGCAAAGGCCACGGAAACGCTGGTCTACAAGGTCTATAATGATGGCTTCGTGAACCTCAATCTCGGCTCTTCCGCCGCGCAATCCGTCATCCTGATGGTGATCGTCATTGCGCTGACCGCCTTCCAGTTCCGCTTCGTCGAGAAGCGCGTGCATTACGGCTGAGGATTTCCCATGATTGAAAATCGCCCGGTCGCCCGCGTGATCGCCCATCTGATGCTGGTTCTCGGCATCATCATTGTGGCCTTCCCGATCTATTACACCTTCGTCGCCTCCTCGATGACGTCGAACGACATCATCCGCCCGCCAATGTCGCTGCTGCCCGGCGGCCATCTCGGTGAAAATTATACTGACGCCATGGTCGGCGGCGTGGAAAGGGTTGTCGGTGTCAGCCTCGAGCGGCTGCTGTTCAACAGCTTCGTCGTGGCGCTCGCCATCGCCATCGGCAAGATCGTCATCTCTTTCCTGTCGGCCTTCGCCATCGTCTTCTTCCGCTTCCCTTTCCGCATGGGCTTCTTCTGGATGATTTTCATCACGCTCATGCTGCCGGTGGAGGTGCGCATTCTGCCCACCTACAAGGTCATCGTCGATCTTGGGCTGATCGACACCTATGCGGGACTGACACTGCCGCTGATGGCGTCCGCGACGGCAACATTCCTGTTCCGGCAGTTCTTCCTGACCATTCCCGGTGAAATGGTCGAGGCGGCGCGTATCGATAATGCCGGGCCGTTCCGCTTCATGCGCGATATCCTGCTGCCGCTGTCGAAAACCAATATTGCTGCCCTCTTCGTGATCCTGTTCATCTATGGCTGGACCCAATATCTCTGGCCGCTGCTCGTGACCAACGACGCCAAGATGAACACGATCATCATCGGCCTCAAGCGCATGGTGGACTTCACCGACGCTTCGACGCCCTGGAATTATGTGATGGTGACGGCGATCCTCGCCATCATCCCCCCTGTTATCGTTGTGGTGCTGATGCAGCGCTGGTTCGTCAAAGGTTTGGTGGAGACCGAGAAGTAATGGCAAAAATTGCGCTAAAAGACGTCCGCAAGGTTTATGGCGGCAATGTCGAGGCCATCAAGGGCGTATCGATGGACATCGCCGACGGCGAGATGATCGTGCTCGTCGGCCCCTCCGGCTGCGGAAAATCCACCCTGCTGCGCATGATTGCCGGACTGGAGGGCATTTCTGGCGGCCAGATCATCATCGGTGATCGCGTCGTCAACGATCTCGAACCGTCGGACCGCGACATCGCCATGGTGTTCCAGAATTATGCGCTTTATCCGCATATGACGGTGCGGCAGAACCTTGCCTACGGCCTGAAGAACCGCAACACGCCGAAGGACGAGATCGATCGGCGTATCACCGAGGCGGCCAAGGCGCTGGAAATCGAACAGTTCCTGGAGCGCAGGCCGCGCCAGCTTTCCGGCGGCCAGCGCCAGCGTGTGGCCATGGGCCGCGCCATCGTGCGCAAGCCCGCCGCCTTCCTGTTCGATGAGCCGCTCTCCAACCTCGACGCCAAGCTGCGCGTGCAGATGCGCGTCGAAATCCGCCGCCTGCAACGCTCGCTCGCCACCACCAGCGTCTACGTTACCCATGACCAGATGGAGGCCATGACGCTGGCAGACCGGCTGGTGGTGCTGAATGCCGGCCGCATCGAGCAGATGGGCACGCCGATCGAGCTTTACGAAAAACCGGCCACCACCTTCGTCGCCACCTTCATCGGCTCCCCCTCGATGAACCTGCTCAACCACGGCGCGGCGACGTCCAACGGCTCCTCCGGCTGGTCGGTGCAGGGAACCACTGCATTGCCGCAAGGCGTCGCCACACTCGGCATCCGCCCCGAGGACATCACACTTGCCGACGAAGCCCCTGCGGACGCAGCCTTCAGCGGCACGGTGCAGGTGGACGCCGTGGAACTGGTGGGTGCGGAAAGTTATGTGCACGGCTCCTTCGCGGATGGCACCGCCATCATCTTCCGCGTCCACGGTCGTTCGCAGCTGCGCATCGGCGAAACACTGAAAATCGCCGCACAGGCAAAGGATTTCCATCTATTCGATGCGTCGGGCAAGCGGATTTAGGCTTTTTGACGGAAGGCGAGACACCCGCCATTCGGTCAGATCGCTGACAAACATACCCTTCGCTCGAGGTCATCCTTGGGCTTGTCTCAAGGATCTGATCACGGTGAACAAAATCACGACGTTGCAGATGCTCGGGACAAGCCCGAGCATGACGAAGGAGAGCTTTAAGGGCAGGTAAGTGTCCTGACCGACATCTGGTGGATGCCCGCATTTAACCTTTGGCCTCCCCCTACCAGACCAGTTCCACCTGCGGCCGGCCGTTGGAGGTTTTCTCCACGGTGCGTCCGGAGGTGTCGACGTTGCAGTGAACCCGCTGACGGAAGGCGGAAAAGCTTTCGAAAGTCACCACATCCACCGGATCGTCGAGATGCAGGGTCAGCCGGTAGCGTTCGGGATCGCCGCCGAGCGCCTGCACGCCCAGAACGGAGGCCACGAAGGGCTGGCCAAGATAAAAGCCTTCCACCCTTGAGCCCAGAAGATAGGGATTGAAGGCGGGGCGATTGCCGGTCGCTGCGTGGAGGGTGTTCCAGTCGCGGAAGCCATATTGCGCAGCGATGAGTTCCAGCGCCTTCGAATGGTTGATTGCCTGCCCCTCACCTTCGAGGGCGGCGCGCAGGCGTTTTGCCTGTTCCTTCAGACCCTCAAGCGCGGGAAGCGGTTTGGACACGTTCATAACGGTTCTCCAACATGCGCATGCCGAATGTTCCGAAGGGGGTCCGCGTTGCCATCGACGACATGCAAAACATGGGGGATGACCGTTATTCAGGAAAGAGCTTCACCAGGGGCGCAAACGCCTGCGGACGGCCGGGGCTCTTACGCCCGTGGCCGTCCTATAGCCGATCTAGCGCCGCCCGTCAAAGGCGGCGCAACATCGAACCGTGCTCAGAAGCGATAGGTGATACCCGCGCCGATCAGCCAGGGATCGAGCTTCGCCTTGCCGCTGATCGGCGTGCCGCCGAGTTCCGCGGTCCAGTCGGTCTTCAGGAAGATCTTCTTGACGTCGAAGTTCACGCCCCAATGCTCGTCCAGCATATAGTCGAAACCGACCTGCACGGCAGCACCGAGCTTGTTCTTCACGTCGAGATTGCTGAAACCGGGCTTTTCCGACTGGTTGTAGAACAGCGAATAGTTCACGCCCGCGCCGATATAGGGCTTGAAGGCGCCGAAATCGGTGAAGTGATATTGCAGCGTCAGCGTTGGCGGCAGAAGCCAGGTCTTGCCGACGGGCGTGCCGGCCAGCACGCCCTCGCCATTGATCTTGGCATAGGTGGTGCCGAGGATGAGTTCGGCCGCAAAGTTTTCGGTAAAGAAATAGCTGATGTCGAGTTCGGGAATTACGGTATCCGAATAGGACAGTCCGGCGCCCGGCACACCATCGACGCTGCCGCTATCATTGGTGATGACGCCGAGACCACGCACGCGCAGCATCCACGGGCTTGCCGCAGCAATCGCCTCTTCCGCGGTGGGCGCCGGCGCTGCCGGGGCCAGATCGGCCGCCATGGCATTAGCGGATATCAGCGTGGCCGCAACACCAGCCATGACACTGGCAAGCAGGGCGATTTTTCTGTTTCTGTTCGTCATTCCATCTCTCCTGTAGCGCACCGCAGCCGGGCAAGTCCCCGGAAACCGGCTGATGACGGCGGGACTGGCGAATCGTCGCCTGCCGCAACCGCTTGGGAGCCACTATGACGACGGGAAAGGCAGGCCGATTGAGATGGATCAAACCGGGATACGGATCGCGCAAGGGAACTGAGAACCGGCGCGCATTGTGATAATTTCGCAACAGATACATTCGCGGTCTATGAGCGGTACACTGCGCGCCCGGCACATATTCTGGGAAATACAAAAGGCCTGCATCGGCAGGCCTTTTTCAGTGCATCACCTTTCTCACGCGGCCTGGGGCGTGAGGCTCGCGGAACCGGGCTTGCGCAGAAGCAGCACCGAGACGGCCGCGATCATGCACATCAGACCGGCAATCTGCAGCGCGGGCATATAGGTGTCGAAGTCGCTCTTGAAGAAACCGGCGCCAAATGCGGCGGTGGCGGCTCCCAGCTGGTGGCCGGCAAAGACCCACCCGAAAACGAGACCGGCTTTTTCACGGCCGAAATTCTCGGCGGCAAGTTTCACCGTCGGCGGTACGGTCGCTACCCAGTCCAGCCCGTAAAAGACGGCAAAGACCGAAAGCTCCACGAAGCTGAACCCCGAAAAAGAAAGGTAGAGCAGGGACAGGCCCCGCAAACCATAGAACCAGAACAGCAGGAAGCGATTGTCGAACCGGTCGGAAAGCCAGCCGGCGAAAATCGTGCCGAAGAAATCAAAAATACCGATTACCGCCAGCGTGCCCGCCGCCGTTACTGCAGCCATGCCGAAATCGCCGCAGATAGAAATCCAGTGCGTCTGGATGAGACCGTTGGTCGAAAGCCCGCAGACGAAAAATGTGCCGAACAGCACCCAGAAGACCGGATTGCCCGATACGCTCTTCAGCGTCACCAGCGGCGATAGCAATGTGGCAAGAAGATTGTGATCCTGCTTGACCGGCTTTGCCACCACTGTCTCGCCATAGGCCGGCAGGCCGACATCGGCCGGATGGTCACGCATCAAAAGCAGGACAAGGACCATGGCGGTGGCAATTACCGCGACGGACAAGGTAAGAGCGGTTCGCCAGCCATAGGCTTCCGTCAGCGCCGCCAGCAGCGGCAGAAAGACCAGCTGGCCGGTGGCGTTGCTCGCCGTCATGAGGCCGATCACCAATCCGCGGCGCTTGGAAAACCAGCGTGCCGCCACGGTGGCGCCCAATACCAGCGCGGTCATACCAGTGCCGACACCGATCACCACGCCCCAGAGCAGCAGCAATTGCCATACCTCGTTCATGAAGAAGGAGGCGACAATGCCGCCCATGATCAGGGCAAGCGCAGTGGACACCACCTGCCGGACGCCGAAATGATTCATGAAGGCGGCGGCAAAAGGCCCAAGCAGGCCAAAAAGCACCAGCCTGACAGCCATTGCGGAAGAAATATCAGCAATATCCCAGCCGAATTCCTGATGCAGCGGCTGGATCATCACCCCCGCAGCCCCCATCGCACCGGCGGTGGCCAGCATGGTCAGAAAGGTGGTTGTGGCAACGAGCCAGCCATAATGCAGATTTCTGCCGGCCATCCAGCTGGCGAGGCGTGTGGAGAGCATGATCAATTCCCTTTCCAGCGGCCGTGGCCGATATTTTGCGGGTATATACCCCATATTGCAGGCAGATACCCGCATGTCCCCAAAAATTACAGGGCTGCGAGCAGTTCCTGCAATTGTGCTGTCTTCTCGGGCCCAAGCCGGGCCTCGATTTCATCCTGCACCCCATCCCAGAGCGGCGCACCCGCCTTCAGGATTGCGTGGCCTTCCTTCGTCACCGTCAGCATCGCTTCCCGCTGGTCCTCACCGTGGCCGATGGCCACCAGACCCATACGAGCCAGCACCTTGGCGTTGCGGCCGACGGTGGAGCGATCCAGTTCCACCCGCGCGGCCAGATCGGTTAGCGAGACGGGCGCGGTGCGGTTGATGTTCCGCAGCAGGCTGAACTGACCGATATTGACGCCAAGCGGCGCCAGGGCCTCGTCATAATAGGACGAGACCTTACGGGATGCTTTGCGCAACAGGATGCAGTGGCAACTATCGTTTGGCATTTGTCTCGGGTATATACCCGTAAATTTTTGCGCGCAAGAGGCGCCCGGGAAATTATGGGCGGGGAACGGCCGATCCCATGGCCATATAGCAGAAACGAGAAACCCCGGCTTGGGCCGGGGTTTTATATCAGCAGCGAGGTTCGTCTCAGGCTGAGAGCCTGCGACCGCTTGCCACGAGCAGACCGGCAGCGCCCTCCAGCCAGCCGGCTTTCAGTTCCAGCGCCAGGAAACGGCTGCGCTCGAACGGGCCAGGCATGATGAGATGCTGGGCCTTGTCAGCGAAAAAGCCGAAACGTTCGTAATAAGGGGCGTCGCCAACCAGAAGAACGGCGCCGTGGCCGCGCTTGGTGGCTTCGCCAATCGCTGCACGCATCAGCGCCGAGCCGATGCCCTTGCCCTCATGGGCGGCATCGACAGCCAGCGGGCCGAGCAGCAGCGCTTCGACGGCGCGACCTTCGCGGGAGATGCCGGCCTCGACATTCCACAGGCGCACCGTGCCGATGACGTGGCCATCCTCATCGCGGGCGACCAGCGCCAGGCCTTCGGCCGGAACGCGGCCGGCGCGCAGCTTCTCGGAAGACTTGCGGCGGCGGCCTGCGCCCATGGCGCGGTCCAAGAGGTTCTCACGGGCGACGACATCGCCCGGATTTTCCTGATCGACATGAAATGTCTGCGGTGTGAAAAATGCCCGTACCGAATTCAAAAGAGCGGCCATCCTTGGCCTCCCGTCACACTACCGCCCACACGCGGCCCTTGATAAAAAAATGGTGGAGCCGTTCCGGCCCGCCGACACGCTTTCCTCGGCTGGAAGAGGTGCAGCAAGCAGGGATTTGCGCATCAGCACAATCGGCAAAGCCGGAACGGAAGCTTGGTCGAGACGCCGCCCTGCTCAGCGGACGGCGTTCGGACTTTTAATGATCGGATTTTCCGACGCTTAGATGACGTAAGCCTTCAGCGGCTCGAAGCCATTAAAGGCAACTGCCGAATAGGTCGTCGTGTAGGCGCCCGTGCCTTCGATCAGAACTTCGTCGCCGATGGTCAGAGAGACCGGCAGCGGGTACATGTTCTTTTCATAAAGCACATCGGCGCTGTCGCAGGTCGGACCGGCCAGAACGCAGGGCTCCATCTCGTCCTGATCGCGCTCGGTGCGGATCGGGTAACGGATAGCCTCGTCCATCGTTTCGGCGAGACCGCCGAACTTGCCGATGTCGAGGAATACCCAGCGGTGGTTGTCATTGTCGGACTTGCGCGACACGAGAACAACTTCCGCCTTGATGACGCCGGCATTGCCGACCATGCCGCGGCCCGGCTCGATGATCGTCTTCGGGATCTGGTTGCCGAAGTGCTTGCGCAGCGCCGTGTCGATCGCCTGGCCGTATTCTTCGGCAGCCGGAACGTCGCGCAGGTACTTGGTCGGGAAACCACCACCCATGTTGACCATCTGCAGGTGGATGCCCTGCTTGGCAAGCGAAGCGAAGACGCGCTTGGCATCGGCCAGCGCCGCATCCCATGCGTCGAGATTCATCATCTGCGAACCGACATGGAAGGATACGCCGTAGGATTCGAGGCCGAGCTGATGTGCATAGACCAGAACGTCGACAGCCATCTGCGGCACGCAGCCGAACTTGCGCGACAGCGGCCATTCGGCGCCTTCGCCATCCGTCAGTACGCGGCAGAACACGCGTGCGCCGGGAGCGGCGCGGGCAACCTTCTCGACTTCCTCATGGCTATCAACGGCGAAGAGATCGATGCCGAGCGCATGGGCGCGCGCAACATCGCGTTCCTTCTTGATGGTGTTACCGAAGGAGATACGGTCGGACGTCGCACCCGCGTCGAGCGCCATCTGGATTTCAGCCACGGAGGCGCAATCGAAGTTGGAGCCGAGCGAAGCAAGCAGCTTCAGGATTTCGGGAGCCGGGTTTGCCTTGACGGCGTAATAGATGGCGCTGTTCGGCAGGGAATGCCGGAAAGCGTTGAAATTGTCGCGCACGACGTCGAGATCAACCACGAGGCAAGGGCCTTCGGGACGTCGGGTCTTGATGAAGTCGAGAATGCGTGCAGTCGTCATCGATATATTCCCTGTTAAACCGGCTCCGGAAAAATCCGAAGGACAAAGGACGCTCGAGATATGCATACGAATCAGCCGGTGGAGGCGCAGATTCGATAACATACGCTCAAGGCGCGAATGTGAACGACGCCCTGCCAGAGCATCATTCGGCTTTGTCTGCCATCGATTGGAGGGAATGACCCGACCGCACTTCAGGCAATGATGGTGTGCCTCTTCAGTACCCCGGCTGATGGAAAGCCGGCAGAGAACCAGAAAGGCCCGCACCGTCGTTGCTTCATATGTCCTCGCATTTCCCGGTTGGCCGGAATAGCGACTGGAGGGGTTAGTTCCAGGTACCTTACCTAAATCCTCACCACATCGAGGACTCGGCGGACACACATGGGCACGTGCGACTTTGGGCAGCACGGGAGATAAGAATATTCGCCGTCATAATCAAGAGGATTTTTTCATCATGTCGCGGATTTTTTCAGCAGCGATTTTAAGGTTGAACAGTCGCCTTTCAGCGTTCAATTATGTGGAACGAACTGGAGGATTTTCATGGACACGCTGACCCGCATCCGCGCCTTTATCGATGTTGTCGAAGCTGAGGGGTTTTCCGCCGCAGCGCGCAAGACCGGGCGCTCCAAGGCGCTTCTGTCCAAATATGTGCGGGAACTGGAAGATGATCTCGGCGCGCTGCTCCTCAACCGCACCACCCGGCAGTTTTCGCTGACGGAAGCCGGCCACACCTATTACCGCACCGCCTCCGATATTCTGAAGGAGATCGATAACCTCGCCGATCTGGTGCGTGAAAAGAATGCCGATCTGAAGGGCAAGCTCAAGATTTCCGTTCCCCGCACCTTCATCGATGCGGATGTCGGCCAGAGCCTGATCGATTTTGCCAAGGAAAATCCTGAACTGTCGCTGGAAATTGTCGCGGAAGACCGGTTCGTCGACCTGATCGAGGAAGGTTTCGATCTCGCGGTTCGAATCACCCGGCTGGAAGATTCGGGCCTCATTGCCCGCAAGCTTTCCGATTTCCGGGTCTATGCGGTGGCGACGGCCGATTTCGTGGCGCAACACGGGCCGCTCGATGGCCCACAGGACTTCTCCCGCGTTCCCTTCATCATCGACACCAATACGCGTTTTCATAATACAGTGCGGTATCTGGAGCCGGATGGCGGCTCGAATTCCGTCACCATCAGCGGGCCAATCGAGGTCAACAGCCCGCAGGCGACGCTGCGCGCGGCGCGCGCCGGTCTCGGCATCGCTTTGGTACCGGATTTCATCGCCCGACCTTACATCCAGTCCGGTGAACTGGTGACGCTGTTTGACGATTATATTTCCAAGGACAGGGGCATTTATGCGGTCTATCCGCATCGCCGCTACCTGCCCGCCAAGGTGCGGAGCTTTGTCGATTATCTCTCGGCGTGGTTCAGGAAGAACGGGTAACCCATCAAATGAAACGCCCGCCTTGCGGCGGGCGTCGGTGTTGGCTGAAAGTCAGATCAGAACGGCGAATCCGGGAAGTAGAACTGCTCGGCATTGTCCTTGGTGATCAGGGTCGCATCGAGGATATACTCACCCGCAACCGGGACCTGATCGTAGAAATGCCCTGCCGTCAGCTGCATGGCTGTCGCCACCATTGCCGGCGGATAGAGCACGTCGACCGGCACCAGCTTGTCGCCGTCCATGACCTTCTTGATCATGTCCTTGGAACCGGCGCCCGCAACGATATACTTGATGTCGGTACGTTTCGCCTGCTGGATAGCCTCCAGCACGCCGATTGCCATGTCGTCATCCTGACACCAGACCACGTCGATCTTCTTGTACTTGGTCAGATAGTCCTGCATCACACGGAAGGCGTCGTCGCGGTTCCAGTTGCCATATTGCCGGTCGAGAACCTTGACGCTGGAACCGGCAATACCCTTGTCGAAACCATCCTGGCGCTGCTGGTCGATCGGGATCGGCAGGCCGCGAATGACCACGACTTCGGCATCCGGCGTCGTCTTCTTGATGTATTCGCCCGCCACCTGGCCAAGCGCGGGGTTGTTGCCGGCAACGTAGAGATCGCGGATCGAATTGTCGTTGACGCTCGGCGCGCGGTCGACGAGCGCGACGAAGGTGCCCTTGTCCTTGATCTCCTTGATGGCGTTGACGAGCGGATCCGGATCGGACGGCAGCACGACAAGCGCATCGAGCCCCTGCACGGCAAGGTCCTGAAGCGCATTCGCCTGATTGGCGGCATCCGGCGACGTCTTGACGATGATGTTGAGCCCCGGATGCTCCTGCATCAGCAGCTTCGCCACACGCTCGGCATGATAGACGACGCCTGCCGTCCAGCCATGGTCGGCCGCCGGAATGGACACGCCGATGGTGACCTTCTTGTCCTGTGCGTGTACTGAACCCGCAAGCACCGTGGCCAGCGCGGCAAAGGCCACGCCGATGAATTTACTACGCATAGTCTCTTTCCTCCCAAGACCGGGGCGTTCCTCCTTCAACCGCGCCTGCCCCACATGGCGCGGCGTGATACGTCACCTGCGGCTGAGCGAGCGCTGCACCAGCATGGCGATGATGATGATCGCGCCCTGAATGGCGCCGATCAGATATTCGCTGACGAAGTTCGACAGGATCATGATGTTGCCGACGATCTCCAGAATGAAGGCGCCGCAGATCGTACCCCAGATGCGCCCTACCCCGCCTCTCAGCGCCGTGCCGCCGACGACGACGGCGGTGATCGCCTGCAGCTCCCACAACATGCCTGTCGTGGCCGAGGTGGAGGCAAGACGCGGCACATAAAGCAGCACCGCAACGGCGACGCAGAGCCCCTGCACCACATAAGCGATGGTGCGCACCCGCGCGACCGAAATGCCGGAGTAACGCGCCACATCCTCACTGGAGCCGACCGCCGTCAGATGCCGGCCATAGCGGGTGCGGTAAAGCACGAAGGCGGCTATTGCGGCGGTGACGAAGATGACGATGACAGGCACCGGCACGCCAAGGACATTGCCGAAATAGACCGGGCGATACAGCGTCTGGATTTCCGGATTGCGCAGCGTGATCGCGCCGCCCTGTGACAGCCATGTGGTCAACCCGCGATAGATGCCCATGGTGCCGAGCGTGGCGATGAAGGGCTCGATGCGGCCGACCGTGGTGATGAGGCCGTTTGTCAGCCCGCAGGCCGCGCCGATGGCGAGCGCCAGAGCCATGGCGGTGAGCAGCATCAAGAGCGGACTGGCGATGACGCCGCTATTCATGAACAGGATCATCAGGCTGGCGACAAATGCAACCATGGCGCCGACCGACAGATCAAGCCCGCCTGACGTGATGACATAAGTGGCGCCGAGCGCGATGATGGCGATGAAGGCGCTGCGGGTGACGACATTCAACAGATTGTCGATGCCGATGAAATTGGGATTGGCGATGGTGCCGAGAACCAGCAGCAGGGCCAGCGCCACGAAAGGCGCAACCGCTCGCAGGTCCCAGTCCTTCGAGGTCTTCGGCGTTTTGCCGTTATCAAATGCGGCCTCAGTCATGTTTTCCCTCAGTTTCTTTATCAGGCCATATTTCCCGCGACACGGGCGCTCAGGCAGGTTCCTGCGTATGAACGCCCGTCGCCAGCGCCACGATGTCGTTTTCAGTCATGCGCTCACCGGTCACCTCACCGACGATCCGGCCCGAACGCATCACAAGAATACGATCGCAGATACCGATCAGCTCCGGCATTTCCGAGGAAACGACGATGATCGAACGCCCCTCATCCGCGAGCTTGGCGATAAAGCGGTAGATCTGCTCCTTGGTGCCGATGTCGATGCCCCGTGTCGGTTCGTCGATGATGACGATGGAGGGATCGAGAAGCATCATCTTGGCGAGCAGCAGCTTCTGCTGGTTGCCGCCGGAGAGCTGGCCCGCAAGCAAATCCTTGCGGCCAGTGCGAATATCGAAATCGCGCACCGCATCATCGAGCGCCGCCGTTTCGCGCCGCGTGTCGATCTGGAACATCCGGCTGAATTTCCTGAGCGAGGCCAGTGTCAAGTTGATCCGCAGATCCTTGCCAAGCAGCAACCCCTTGCCCTTGCGGTCCTCGCTCAGATAAACGATGCCGGCCTTCAGGCTGTCTTCCGCCTTTGCGAAATGCACCGGCCCGCCGTGGTGCCGCACGGTTCCCCGCCCGGCGCGCAGGCCGAGTATTCCTTCCATGAGTTCCGTTCTGCCGGCGCCGACCAGACCGGCGAAACCAAGGATTTCGCCCCTGCGCAGGCTGAAACCGGCATCCTGAGCATACCCCGGAACGGTAAAATGCTCCACCTGCAGAACCGGCTCGTGCTCGCCGCCGGCGGCGCGGTCCGGATAAAGCTTGGCCACGTCGCGCCCCACCATGAGCCGCGCCATATCGGCAGGCTCCAGCGCCGATGCCGGATGGGAAGCGATCAGCTTGCCGTCACGCAGAACCGTCACCCGGTCGGCAATCTCCTTCACTTCAGGCAGACGGTGCGAAATATAAAGCACGGCCACGCCCTTTGCCCGGATGTCCCTGATGACATTCAGCAGCGCATCCGTTTCGATGGGCGTAAGGCTCGCCGTCGGCTCATCAAAAATGACCACGCGATGCGGCACGAGCAGAACGCGGGCGATCTGCACCAGCTGCCGCTGGGCAATAGAAAGGCTGCCGACAATGGCGTCCGGATCGATCGTACCGCCAAGATCGGCGATCGCCTTGCGGGCGCCGGCGCGCATGGCGCGGTCATCCACCATGGCGCCTCTGCGCACTTCGCGGCCGAGATAAATGTTCTGCGCCACCGTCAAATCGGGCGCCAGCAATATTTCCTGATGCACGAGAACAATGCCGCGATGTTCGGCATCCACGGGACCGCTCAGCGTCACGGCTTCGCCATCGATGCGGATTTCCCCGCCCGACGGCTTTTCATTGCCGGCCAGAAGCTTCATCAGCGTCGACTTGCCGGCGCCGTTCTCGCCTATGATCGCGTGGACCTCACCGGCACGCACCGCGATCTCGATATCCTTCAAAACCTGTACCGGCCCGAAAGACTTCGACAGCCCAACCGTCCGGATAAGGGCATGGTCTGGAGATTCGTCAGCAAAAGCCATGTGCCGTCACCGGTGTCCGGTAGGAACGGACGGCGCTTGCCCCTTAATTTTATTTGAAATGACCATCTGCGAACTCCTCCCAAAGCTCGAAGAAGAAGCTAGCGTTCGTTTTGAGGTACGTAAAGCAATTTTCGCTGGTCTTTTAGAATACACTCAAATTTGACCGTATGAACCGCAGACCCGAAGGTCCCGAAAGTCCTGTCAGGATGCGGAGGAGCGCTTGAACCCCTTCATCAGACGGTGCACAGCTTCGGCGCCCTCCCTGGCCAGATCGAAACGCTTGCCGAACAGCAGCCAGTCGGAGCACATGCCCTTCAGCAGCCAGTAGAGCGCGTCGAGCGCAGAGTCCGCCGTCCAGTTGTCGTTGAATGCACCTTCCGCCTGCGCCCGCGCGAAAGCGCCCTCAAGCCGATCCTTGTGATACCGGTCCAGTTCTTCCTGTGCGTGCAGCACCGGAGCGAACTCATCGGAGTAATTGGTGCGCAGGCTGATGGTCATGATGCGCTGGCGCTGTTCATCTTTTGAAAGAAGCGTCAGCCATTTGCAGGCGGCTTCCTCGATCTTGGCCAGCAGAGCCAGCCCCTTGACGTCGGGGTCGCCGAAATCGAGCAGATCCGATTCCGGCAGGGACACCGATTGATAGAGGCCGATAAAGAGATCGCTCTTGCTGGAAAAATGCCAGTAGATCGCTCCGCGCGTGACGCCGGCCGCAGCCGCCACCTCATCGAGGGAGCTGTTGGCAACGCCCTTTTTGAAGAACACCCGCTCGGCAGCGGCAAGGATCGCCTGACGCGTCTCTTCTGCCTCGGCCTTGGTTCGGCGCATGCTGATGTCTCCTTCCAATCGCGGCACGGCGCTTTCGCACCGTGCCTTCTTTGCAGTACCGCGCTGTCAATCAGATGAACGCATTCAAATGACTTTTAGCCCGGCCTCCACACTCGTTTTATTCCGCCGGCGATACGGCGTCAGCAGCAATCTCTTTCTCCTTCTTCCGATCCCCGAAAATCTTCATGACAAATACGAAGAAGACGGGGACGAAGAAGATCGCGAGGATCGTCGCCGAGATCATGCCGCCCAGAACGCCGGTGCCGATGGCGTTCTGGCTCGCCGCACTCGCACCGGAGGCGATCGCCATTGGTAGCACGCCGAGCGAGAAGGCAAGCGACGTCATCAGGATCGGCCGGAAGCGCAAGTGCGCCGCCTCCACCGTCGCATCATAGGTGGATTTTCCTTCCGCCCGCAAATCCTTGGCGAATTCGATGATCAGGATCGCGTTCTTTGCGGACAGGCCGATGATGGCGACGAGGCCCACCAGGAAGTAGACGTCGTTCGGCATGCCGCGCAGCATGACAGCCGCCACCGAGCCGATGACGCCAAGCGGCACCACCAGCATGACGGAGAGCGGAATGGACCAGCTTTCGTAAAGCGCTGCCAGCAGAAGAAAGACGAACAGAACGCTGAGCCCAATCAACGCCGGCGCCTGCGAACCGGACTGGATTTCCTGCAGCGACTGCCCGGTCCATTCGAAACCGAAACCAGCAGGCAATTCGCTCGCCAGACGCTCCATTTCGGCAATGGCGTCACCGGAAGAATAGCCCGGTGCGGACTGGCCGCCGATACGCACAGCCGGATAGCCGTTATAACCGACCACCTGCGAGGGACCGCGCACCCATTCCACCGTGGCAAACGAGCTCACCGGCACCATGCCGCCATTGGCATTACGGACGTTGAGGTTCAGGAGATCCTCCGTCTTCATGCGCTGGCCCTGCTCCGCCTGCACCGTCACGCGCTGCATGCGGCCGGCATTGGGGAAGTCGTTGACGTAGGACGAGCCCATATTGGCCGAGATGGTGGCGTTGATATCGCTGAAGGTGACGCCGAACGTATTGGCCTTCTCACGGTCGATGATGAGATTGACCTGCGCCGCATCCGGCATGCCTTCAATGCGAAGGCCGGCAAGGATGGGGCTCTGACGGGCAGCGGCCATCAGTTGCGCACCGGCGGCGCTGAGAGCTGCCTGTCCCGCGCCCGCGCGATCCTGCAGGCGGAAGGTGAAGCCGCTGGAATTGCCGAGGCCCTGGATTGGCGGCGGCGACAGCGCAAACGACATGGCGTCCGGAAGACCCCACAGCTTGGCATTGACGCGCGCCGATATGGCGGCGGCGGAATCGTTCGGGCCGCGTTCGCTCCAGTCCTTCAAGGTGGCGAAGGCGAGACCCGCGTTCTGGCCGGAGCCGGAGAAGGAGAAACCCGAAACCGCAATCACACGATCCACCGCCGGCTCTTCCATGAAGATCTTTTCGATCTGCTGGATGGATTGCAGGGTGCGGTCACTGCTGGCTTCCGCCGGCGCCTGAATGTCAACGATCAGGTAGCCCTGATCTTCGTTCGGAAGGAACGAGCTCGGCAGCTGCATATACGCCCAACCGAGGCCGACCAGCAACGCCGCATAGATGACCATGAAGCGGCCGGAACGCTTGATGATGCTGCCGACGGACGAGGAATATTTGTGCGACGCCTTGTCGAAGCCGCGGTTGAACCAGCCGAAGAAACCTTTCTTCTCATGGTGCCCCGCCTTGATGGGCTTCAGGAACGACGCGCAGAGCGCAGGTGTGAGCGACAAGGCGAGGAAGCCCGAAAACAGGATCGACACCACCATGGTCAGGCTGAACTGCTGGTAGATGATGCCGACGGCGCCCGGGAAGAAGGCCATGGGCACGAACACGGCCGTCAGCACCAGCGTGATGCCGATGATCGCGCCGGAAATCTGGCCCATCGCCTTGCGGGTCGCCTCCCTGGGCGACAGATGCTCTTCCGCCATGATGCGCTCGACATTCTCGACGACGACGATCGCGTCATCGACCAGAATGCCGATGGCGAGAACCATGGCGAACATGGTCAGAACATTGATCGAGAAACCCGAGACATACATGATGGCGCAGGTGCCGAGCAGCGCCACGGGCACCACCAGTGTCGGAATGATCGTGTAGCGGATATTCTGCAGGAAAACGAACATCACCACGAAGACGAGGATGATGGCCTCGAGCAGCGTGTGAATGACCTTCTCGATCGAAATCTTGACGAAGGGGCTGGTGTCATAGGGAATTTCGTATTCCAGACCCGGCGGGAAATACCGCGACAGCTCCTCCATCGTGGCGCGAACGCCCTCGGAGGTCTGCAGCGCATTGCCGGTGGGCGAAAGCTGCACGCCAATGGCGGCGCTTGGCTTGCCGTTCAGGCGGCTCGAGAAGTTATAGCTTTCGCCGCCCACTTCCACGCGCGCGACGTCGCGCAGCCGGACGGATGAGCCGTCCGGATTAGCGCGCAGCACGATGGAACCGAATTCTTCCGGCGAGGTGAGCTGACCCTGCACGTTGACGGTTGCGGAAATCTGCTGGCCGATGGGATTTGGCGATGCACCGATGCGGCCGGCGGCAACCTGCGAGTTCTGTGCCTGGATGGCGCTGATGACGTCGTTCGATGTCAGGCTGAGGCCCAGCATCTTGTCCGGGTCCATCCAGATGCGCATGGAGCGCTGGGTGGCGAACAATTGCGCGCTGCCGACGCCGGGAACGCGGCGCAACTCGCCGAGAACGTTGCGGCTGAGATAATCACCTAGACCGATGGCATCCGTGTTGCCGTCGACGGAGGTGAGGGCCACCATCATCAGGAACGACGTGCCCGCCTGCTCCACACGCAGACCCTGCTGCGTCACCGCCTGCGGAAGGCGAGGTTCAACGCGCGCAATGCGGTTTTGAACCTCCACCTGGGCTTCACCAATGTTGGAGCCCGGCGCAAAGGTGACGTTGATGGAAATGCGACCCGAGGATTCCGACGTCGATTCGAAGTAGATCAGGCCGGGAACCCCGTTCAGCTCTTCTTCGATGGGACGCGTGACGCTCTGGTAAATATCCTCCGGCGATGCGCCCGGATAGGTGGTCGAGACGGAGATCTGCGGCGGGGCGACATTCGGATATTGCGCAATCGGCAGCATGGGAATGGCAAGCAGGCCCGCCAGCATGATGAAGATGGCGACGACCCAGGCAAAAATGGGCCGATCGATGAAAAAACGTGCCATAAAATCGGTCCTTATTGCTTCGCAGCGGGAGCCGCGCTCTCACTGCCGGCGGCAGTGGCGACATCGGCCTCATCAGACCACGGTTCCGGCTTCACCTTCGCGCCCGGAGCGGTCTTCTGGAAACCTTCGGCCACGACGCGGTCGCCATCCTTCAGGCCCTCGGAAATTACCCAGCGATCGCCAACGGAGCGGCCAACGCTGACGCGACGCTGCTCAACCGTGTCTTCGGCATTAACGACAAGCACACTGGCCTGGCCGCCGGCATCGCGCTGAACCGCCTGCTGCGGCACGGCGAAGGCGGCTTTCTGGATGCCCTGCTGGATCTGCACGCGCACATACATGCCCGGCAGCAGATCGCCGTTCGGGTTCGGGAATTCACCGCGCAGCGTCACCTGACCGGTGGTTTCATCCACCGCGGCTTCAGAAAACAGCAGACGACCCGGAACGGGGTAGCGGCTGCCGTCATCAAACAGCAGGTTGACTTCGGCTTCGTTCGGGCCGGTCATCAGCTTGCCATCCTGCAGGGCCTTGCGCAGCCGGATGAGATCGGCGGCCGGCTGGGTGAAGTCGGCATAGATCGGATCAAGCTGCTGGATCGTCGCCAGATTTTCCGAGCCGGTGGCGCTAACAAGTGCGCCTTCGGTAATACGTGCGCGGCCGATCCGGCCGCCGATCGGGGCTTTGACATCGGCATATTGCAGATTGAGCTTCGCTTCCGCGACGCCGGCTTCGGCCACAGCTACCTCGGCATCGGCCTGCGCCAGCTGGGCGATGGCATTGTCAAACTCCTGCTGGGAACCAACATTGGACCGGCGCAGCTGCTGCTGCCTGTCGGCGGTCTGCCGCGCCTGAAGCTGCGCGGCCTGCGCCCGGCGTAACGTGCCTTCGGCGCTGTCGACACGCACCTGAAACGGCGCGGGATCGATCCGGTAGAGAACATCCCCTTCCTGTACCAGCGAGCCCTGTTCGAATACCCGCTCCACGATGATGCCGGAGACACGCGGGCGCACTTCGGCAAGCCGCGTCGGCGCAATGCGTCCGGGCAATTCGTTGGTAATGGGAAGCTCTTCCTGCTTCACCGTCACGACCTTCACCGCACCGGGCGGCGGCGCGCCGGGCGCTGAGGCCTGCTCATCGCTACATCCGACCAAAACGATGCCTGTCAACAACACCGCCGCGATCTGCCTCAATCTGTTCGCCATACTGCGCTCCGAATCCATAAAAAAGGTCACATTTACATACATACTAAGACGTATGTAAAATTTGGCAACGAAATTGTTGCAGTGCAAAAGCCGTCTCACGCGCTTGTGAAGGCGTGTAAGACGGTTTGCACAGGGGCGCTGTAATTGGGAACGGAGGACTAACTGGCGTTCAAGGCAGGACATATCGCGACGGGCTGGAGGCGACAGCCGGACGAATGAAGCTTTCCGCTGCTTCCGTCACGTCCAAACCACCGATGTGCGGTTTAGATTCCGGAGATAAACATTCTCTCGACGTCATCCTCGGGCCTGTCCCGAGGATCTGCAACCGATTGATTTTATTCGACGTGATTAGATCCTCGGCACGAGGCCGAGGATGACGTCGGGGCTGAGGGGAATGTCCCAGACGCCCTCCCCCCTTAGAACAGACGCTTCAGCGAGGTGGATTCCGGCGGACCGTTCTTCGTCGTGTCGCTATTATCGGCGGATCTGTTGCGCAGGGCCGCATAATAGGCGTTCTTCTGCTCGTACATATTCATATCGGCGCGGCGCACCAGCGATTCCATCGTCTCGCCGGCCTCGCTGGTCGCCACACCCAGCGACAGGCTGAGCGGCGCGCTGGAATAGAACTGGTTGTTGATCTTCAGCAGCTCATAAACGGTTTCGACCATGGCGGCGGCAACCTGCTTGTCGGCGCCGGGAAGAAGGATGGCGAATTCGTCGCCGCCGATACGCGCGGCATGGTTCGGGGCGGTCACCACGCCGTTCAGCACCTCTCCCATGCGCCGCAACAACGCGTCGCCGGCATCGTGCCCCAGCTTGTCATTGGCGTCCTTCAGGCCGTTGAGATCGATGACAATCGCAGAAACCGGCCTGAGGGCGTTGCGTTCCAGCCTGTTCAACTCATCCGAATAGAAGGCGCGGTTGTGCAGCTTGGTCAGCACATCGTGCTTGCCGAGATATTCGAGATAGGCTTCAGCCTTTTTGCGCGCGGTAATGTCCGTCAGCGCCACCTGCACCAGCGACCAGTCGTGCTCATGGCCCGGAAAAACGGAAAAATGCAGGAGAACGTGCCGCTCCGAACCGTCAAGCGCATAATTCACCACCTCGCGATGGTGGTTGAGATTGCCGTTCCAAAGCTCCATCAGCTGTTCTCGGAACGGCTTTTCCATCTCGCCGCGGAAAATATCGCCAAGCCGCTGCAACAGAACCTGCCGATCCGGCGCACAGAACAGGTCGAGCGTCGCGCGGTTGACGTCGATGACGCGAATTTCGCTCATGCATTGCCGCACGAATTCGGGATGCACATCCATGAACACGCGGAAATCGATGATGCCGCGGTCCCTGACCTCTTCGATCAATCGCCGCACCCGGCTGAAATCTTCCACCCACAGGGAAACGGGTGAGTGTTTGAACATACCTTCGGCATAACGGCGGTTGAGAAGTTCCTTGCGGCGGGCTTCCTCCCGCTCCGTCACATCCTCGGTGGTCAAAAGCAGCCGCCCGAGTGTTTCTTCGTGGCCGGGGATGACCGCGCCGCGCAACTGAATATCCAGCCGCTTGCCGCCGATTGAATAATTGACCGCGTTGCTGGTAAATTCCGTCTTGCCCGCCCAGAGCTCGGAAAGCTCGTTCACATGGCTTTCCAGCATGTCGTCACGAAAGATCCGGTGCAGATTGTCGACGAGATGCGCCTGATCACGGGCCTCGAACAGCTCCAGCGTCCTGGCGTTGACCTTGATCACACGGATTTTCTGCGAACAGGCCGCTACCCTTGATAAATCTTCGAGAAGAAACGCCCTGATATCCTCGACGCCCTGAGACCGCCAGATATCGAACTGGCTTTTCACGTCGCTGAAATCTTCTATCCACATCGCCACGGGCGCAAGGTTGAAGATATTGGTATCGGTCGTCTCACTCATGCGGGCATTCTTCTTGAGGTAAATGCGGATGAAGGCCGAAAGGGTGCGGGGCAGCAATGGCCGCCCGCATCACCGGATTTATTAGGGATATTCGATTTAACGCAAGCATTTATCGCGCAAACCGCCGGATTGCGCGATAATTCCTGGGCTTTGTGACTATGATGCCCGTTACCAGAGCTTCACGTGCCGGTTCACATCCTTGTAGAGCAGGTAACGGAAGCGGCCCGGTCCACCCGCATAACAGGCCTGCGGGCAATAGGCGCGCAGCCACATGAAGTCACCCGCCTGCACCTCCACCCAATCCTCGTTCAGCCGGTAGACGGCCTTGCCTTCCAGCACATAAAGGCCATGTTCCATCACATGGGTTTCCATGAAAGGAATGGTCGCGCCCGGCTCGAAGGTGACGATGTTGAGGTGCATGTCGTAACGTACGTCCTCCGGATCGATAAAGCGGGTCGTCGCCCATTTGCCGTCCGTGTCAGGCATGGGCGACAGGGTGTTTTCATCTTCATGCGTAAAGATCGCCGGCGGCGGCTCCAGACCGTCAACCGCCTGAAACGCTTTGCGGACCCAGTGGAACTTGACGGGCGCCTTGCCCGAGTTGCGAAGCTGCCAGCGGGACCCGGCAGGCAGGAAGGCAAAGGAACCCTCCCGCAGACCATGCTGCACGCCTTCGAACTCCACGGTCATCTCGCCGTCAACAACGAAAATCGCCGCCTCGGCCCGTGCGTCCGGTTCCGGCCGGTCGCTGCCGCCGCCGGGCTGCACCTCAACGATATATTGCGCGAAAGTTTCGGAAAAGCCGGTCATCGGCCGGGCGATGATCCAGGCCCGCGTGCCGGTCCAGTGCGGCAGCACGCTCGTCACGATATCGGACATAACGGTTTTGGGGATGACCGCATAGGCGGTCTTGAACACCGCCTTGCTCGACAGAAGTTCCGTCTGCCCCGGCAGACCGCCCATATCCGAATAATATCTCTTCATTTCAGCCATTCCATTCTGCAACGCATTCGGCGCGGATTCTTAGGCCCGCGACGGCGTTTAATCAAATGGTTATTGGCGGCGGACAGGCGGGGAACAGGAAGTCGCAAGCAAAGAGATGGGGCACGGCGTCTCCGCCCATTTCTTCTCCCCGACGGGGATAAGGTGGCCCGAAGGGTCGGATGAGGGGGCGAGCTCTCCGCATCTCACGCCCCTTGCCCCCTCATCCCGCTGCCGCGACCTTCTCCCCGGCGGGGAGAAGGCGAAAGGCGCACTCGCTCGCTTCCCGTGAACGAGTGCCGAGGGTAGCTTTCTATCGACCTTGAGGTCTCACGCCTTCTTACGCATCGTCGCGTAGACGATATTGTGGTTTTCGCCGAAAAACACCTCCGCCTCGATGCTGGAAGGGTCGGCGCTTGCATTGACGATCCGCCACATATCCGCCTTGGAGCGCAACAGCAGCGCCCAGTTCATGAAGGTCTCCATATAACCGTCGACGACGATGTCTTCCGAGAAATTGGCGAAGAGGAACATGCCGCCGGGTTTCAACATCTCCATGCAGCGGCGCGTGAGCTTGATCGCCACGCGGTCGTTCAGATAATCGTAAAGACCGGCCGCATAGATCAGGTCGAAAGTGCCGAGTTCCTGCGTGCGCAGCACGATATCACGCACGGAACCATCGATCGCCTCGATGCAGCTGCCGTTAAAATCGCGGGCGACGGAACCAACGCTCAAGGGATCCTGATCGAGCGCCACCCAGCGCTTGATCCCGCCCTCTTTCAGCGCCACGGACGCATCCGCCTCGCGCAGATGGCCGGACGCGATGGTGAGGATTTCCGTCTCATTGCCGTGCCGGGCTGCAGCCTCGTCAACGAACCGTGTCAGCAAATCGCGCCGCTCGCGCACGGCGACCGAGGAACTGGCGTCCTTCGTGTAATCGTAAAGGGCGGCACCGAGCGGTGTGGCCTTCTTCACCAGTTCGGCAACACTGTCGTGACCATAAATGAAATCGAGCAATTGCGCATCACCCGAATAACCCCGCGGCTTTTCGAAAGACCACCGCGTGAACGGGTCCTCCAGAAAATGGTTCGAAACGGGGTGATTCTGTACCAGCGGAATCAGTTCAGCCCACACGCTGGAGTGGAGATTTTCCCGCAGGCCATGAAGTGCGCCCGCCGTTCTATGTATTATCTCACGTGCTGAAACACGATTGTCGAATTGCTGTTGTGCCAATTCGAGAATGAGCGCCACCTCTGCTTTCGCAACTGCGAACTGCTCATCGAATGTTTCCGTCCTGCGTGCAAAAATCTCTTTTGCGACAGTATCCGGGGTAATCAGACTTGCCCCGTCAAGATTTTTCTTCTTTACCCGCACCACTTCAGCCTCCAGTATTAACACATTGTTAACTATACGTTTCTGGGAGACGGAAGGCCACTCGCTTTCGATTTTTGTGCGGTGTAGGGATACATTAGTAGATTAGCGTATTTTTTTGGTCACACTCGTAAGTACGGGAGAAAGCGGATACGCGATTTAGTGAAACTTAATGTTGCGAACGTATGATGCGTTCTTCCTTTCCATGTTCTCCGCGCACATCGGCAGAGATCGACGGGAACCCGCACTGGGTGCGACAGCACACGGAAAAGTGGAATAAGCAGTTACTTAATAAAGTATACGCAACACTATGGGAAAGTGCATGAAGCACACATTGGGAGAGGTGAGTGGACAGCAAGACTATCGGCGGCCGGAGTCCCGGTTTTCTGATGAACTTCTTGCCCTTTACCAGCAGGAAGGTGAGCGCAGCCGCCGTGGTTCAATCCGACGGGGCCTGTGGACCGCTGTTTTCATCTATCTGCTGTTTGCCGCAACCGACATCATTCTGATACCCGACGTCGCATCTTACACCATTCTCGCACGTTTCGCCGTCGTCATTTCATCGCTGCTGACGCTGGAAATTCAGCTGCGCAATGGCGCCAGCACTGCGGCGCTTGATCTTACCTGCGCCACCGCTCTCGTCATGGGTTATATCGGCTGGCTATTACCTTCGCTGCTGACCGACAATACCGAAAACATGTCCTATTACATGGTTTTCGGGGCGATCTTCATGATGGGCGCCAACCTGTTTTTCACCTTCCGCTTTCATCTGTCGCTGGTGTCTTCGGGCATTATTCTTGTTACCTATTTTCTGGCGGCGACACAGTTTCCCGAAGATTCGTTCTACAAGTTCGCCTTCGGCACCTTCTACATTTCCTGCTTCGTCTTCACTTCCTACGTGAACTGGAACCTGAACCGGGAGCGCTACCACGTCTTCGTGAACGGGCTGGAGGCGAAGGCGCAGCAGAAGGCGGCGGACGAGCGTGGCCAGGCGCTGCTGCGGCTTTCCAACACCGACTCCCTGACCGGCCTTCAGAACCGCCGCGCCATTGATCATCATCTGCGCCTGCTGTGGGACAATTGGATCAAGAAGGAAGAAGGCTTTGCCGTTTTCCTGATCGACGTCGACTTCTTCAAGAAATACAACGATCGTTACGGCCACCAGGAAGGCGACAAATGCCTGATGACTGTTGGCACCGCCCTGCAGGATGCCATCACCGAACACGGCGCCTCAATCGGCCGCTATGGCGGTGAGGAATTCATCGTGCTGGCGCCCTTCAAGTCCAAGCAGCAGGTTGGCGAGCTGGCCGAGACGATCCGCCACACCGTTGAAAACCTGTCGCTCGCCCATGACCAGCGCCGGGACGGCACCTTCATCGTCACTGTCAGCATCGGTGCGTCCTTCACCCGCCCCAATCCGGACGGCAAGCTGGAAAAGATCATCAATGAAGCCGACCGCGCGCTCTATATTGCCAAGGGCAACGGCCGCAACTGCATGAAGCTGTTCGATCCCGATGATCCGCAGACCAGCGACGAGACAGAGAACATTGCCGCGCTGCTGAAAATCGCCATTGCGGAAAACCTCGTTTCCCTCGTCTACCAGCCGATTCTCAACGTCTCGACCAATGAGACCGCAGGGGTCGAAGCGCTGATGCGGCTTCGACTGCTGGACGGGAACCCTGTTGCACCCGGTATTTTCATTCCGATTGCCGAGCGCACCGGCACGATCATGGAACTGGGCCTGTGGACCATCAAGACCGTCTGCAAACAGATACTGGCCGATGACAAGGTGGCTGTCGTCAGCGTCAACGTCTCGCCGATGCAATTGAAAAATCCCGGTTTCGCCACCTCGGTCGCGGCCATTCTCGTGGAGGCCGGCATTGCCGGCAACAGGCTCGCCTTCGAAATCACCGAAGGCGTCGACATGGAAATGCATTCGGACGTGCTGCGGTGTCTGAACGACCTGAAGACGCTCGGCATCAATATCTGGCTGGATGATTTCGGAACCGGTTTCGCAGGCCTTTCGTGGCTGCGCATGACGGATTTCGATACCGTCAAGATCGACCGCTCCTTCCTGCATGACAGCAAGACCCCGCGCGGCCGGGCGATGCTGCAGGACATGATCCGCCTCATCCGCAACCGCGGCCACAGGATCCTGATTGAAGGCGTGGAGACTGAGGAACAGCTAAGGCTGGTGCGGCAGATGGAAATCGACTACGCGCAGGGTTATTATATCGGTCGCCCCGTCGTCGCCGAAAGGCTGGGCCCGGCGGCCGCCGCCTATCCGCACCCGAACATGCTGCTGCGCCCCGCCTGACCCTGGGGTGAAGACGGAAAGCCGCAGGCAGATTTAATGATAGGCGGGCGGACTAACCGAGAATCTTGCCGCGAGCTCCGAGAACGCCTCCCGCGTGACGGGATCGACAGGAGCCCCTTCCCTTTCCCGTTTTGCGGCCACCGCCCACTCCCGGTCACCCGGCGCCATGACCTTGCAGTCTTCCCGCGCGGGGGATTCCCGCAGGACCTCGAGATAACGTTTCATGCCCTCATCGAACGCCTCCCGTTCCAGGAAGGCTTCCGGCTTCAGCGCCAGAACGAAGGCCCCGAGCCCGCGCGGCGTGGCAAAATCCGGCCCGCCCATGGGAGCGATATCGAAGCTGAGTTTCATGCCCGTGAGCACAGCACTGAAAATCTCCACCATTCCCGCAAGTGCCGCACCCTTGAACCCGAACTCGCCGCCGACCGGGGCAAGCATTTCAACGGCATGCGGATCGCGCGTATCGACGCCGTCTCCATCGGAGGCGACGCCTTGCGGCAGCTGCTGGCCGAGGCTCCGGTAAAGCAGAACGCGATTATAGGGCACCGCGCTGGTGGCCATGTCCAGCAGCCAGGGCATGTCATCCGCTGCCGGCACGCCAATGGCGATGGGGTTGGTGCCGTGGAAGCGCATGGCGCCATCATGCAGGCGCACGAAACTGTCCGAATTGCAGAAGGCGAGGCCGATATAACCCTGTCGCGCAGCTTCCAGCGCATAGGCACCGGCCGGGCCGAAATGTGAGGAGTTACGGATCGCCACCGCGCCGATGCCGAATTTTTCAGCAAGCGCCATGGCGCTGTCCATGGCCGCATAGGTGGAGCGGGCGCCATGGGCGTGGTCGGCATCGATCGTTTCCACTGCGCCGAAGCCGGAAACACGGGCTATCTGCGGCCGCCGATTGAGACGCCCGCCTTCGAGCGCGGTAATATAATGGGCAAGCAGGCGAACCCCATGGCTGTCCACACCGAGCCTTGTGCCATGCATCATGGCGCGTGTCGCCGCATCGGCCGTTTCGCCATCGGTGCCGGCGGCCAGGAAAACGGCGCGGCAAAACCGCTCCAACTCATCCAGCCTCGCCAGGACGTTGGCTTTTTCATTGCTGTGCGCCATGAGGGAATCCTCCCAATTCCAGAATCCATGCCGCACAAGCTATTCACGGGGCGCGTTTTTGCAATCGAATATCGCAGCCCGAAGGCTCAATCAGTCTTCCGCCCCCACGGCGTCATAGGAAGAGCGTTCGCCGGCGATGATCGCGCGTTTGCCGACATGGTTGGCAGGCCCGACAATGCCTTCCTGCTCCATGCGCTCGACGAGCGAAGCGGCGCGGTTATAGCCCACGGACAGGCGGCGCTGGATGTAGGATGTGGAGCACTTCTTGTCGCGCATCACCACCTTGACAGCCTTCTCGTAGAGATCATCGCTATCGTCCTCACCCATGGCGGACTTGTCGAAAACAGCGGCTTCCTCTTCCACCTCTTCGTCGGTCTCGTCGGCGTCTTCGGTAACGGTGCCGAGATATTCCGGACGTCCCTGCGTCTTCAGATGCGCGACCACCTTTTCCACTTCCTCGTCGGAAACGAAGGGGCCGTGGACACGCGCAATGCGGCCGCCGCCCATCATGTGCAGCATATCGCCCTGGCCGAGCAGATGCTCCGCGCCCTGTTCGCCAAGGATGGTGCGGCTGTCGATCTTCGACGTCACCTGGAATGAGATGCGGGTCGGGAAGTTCGCCTTGATCGTGCCGGTGATGACATCGACCGACGGACGCTGTGTGGCCATGATGAGATGGATGCCGGCGGCGCGCGCCATCTGCGCCAGACGCTGGATCGCACCTTCGATTTCCTTGCCCGCGACCATCATCAGGTCGGCCATTTCGTCGACGATGACGACGATGTAAGGCATGGCCGTGAGGTCCATTTCCTCCTGCTCGTAAACCGCTTCGCCGGTGGCGCGGTCAAAGCCGGTCTGCACGTTGCAGAACACGGTCTCGCCCTTGGCCCGGGCGGCAGCGGCTCTTGCATTATAACCGTCGATATTGCGCACGCCGAGACGCGACATCTTGCGATAACGGTCTTCCATTTCGCGCACGGCCCATTTTAGCGCCATGACCGCCTTTTTCGGATCGGTGACCACAGGCGTCAGCAGGTGCGGAATGCCGTCATAAACCGAAAGCTCGAGCATCTTGGGATCGACCATGATCAGGCGGCACTCTTCCGGTTTCAGGCGGTAGAGCAGCGACAGGATCATGGTGTTGATGGCAACCGACTTGCCGGAGCCGGTGGTGCCGGCGACCAGAAGGTGCGGCATCTTCGCCAGCTCGGCGATGACAGGTTCGCCGCCGATGGTCTTGCCGAGGCAGAGCGCAAGCTTCTGGCGGGTTTCAGCGTAATCGGTCGCTTCGATCAACTCGCGCAGATAAACCGTCTCACGCACCGGGTTCGGCAGTTCGATGCCGATGACATTGCGGCCGGGCACAACGGCGACACGTGCCGAAAGCGCCGACATGGAGCGGGCGATATCGTCCGAGAGGCCGATGACGCGCGAGGACTTGACGCCGGGGGCGGGCTCGAACTCGTACAGCGTGACGACAGGGCCGGGGCGAACATCGATGATCTCGCCCTTGATGCCGAAATCCTCCAGCACGCTTTCGAGAAGTCCGGCGCTCTGCTCCAGCGCTTCCGGCGTCATGGTCGTGGTCTGCTGGACGCGGGCTTCCTGCAGAAGATCGATGGAGGGGTATTCATATTCGCCTTCGGCAAAGACCGGCGCTTCGCGAAACATCGGCTGCGAGGCCTGGATGGGCGCGCGGACGGTGAAACGCGGCTCGGCCGCAATTTTCTCCACCGGCTGAACCTGCTCCACAGGTCTCTGCGTCTCGACCACCATAGGCGCTTCCGCGACTGGCGGCGGCGCTATTTCCTGTTCAGCAACCGCAATGGCGGCGGGAAGGACGGACTGACGCACGCCGATCTCACGGTAAAGCCGAATTGCGGAACCGCCCGGCACGGTGACGACGGGAGGCTCGGATGAAAGTACGATCGCAGCGGCTGCTGGCGATGCAAAGGCGACCGGCGCGACAACAGCAGGTGCCGTGACCGATTTTGCAAGAACGGCGCGCGCGGACGCGGAGACGCCCTCGCCGGCGCTGCCCGGCAGATCAAGCGTCATCACTTCCCAGAACAGCTCATCCGGCAGATGGGTGGCGAAAGCCGGAATGACGGCCTGCGGTGCGGTGGTCTGAACTGCATCGATGGCGGGCTCGACGGATGGCGGCTGAACCGGCGAGAATATCTGCTGCGCAGCCGCTTCTGCAGCCACGGAAGTCTCCGTCTGAACCGGCATCCGGGCAGCAGCAGCCGCCTCTTCCGCCTGCTTGCGGGCGAGCTCCAGCCGCAATTTGTAGGTCAGCGCCCTCGCGCCCCGGGCATCCGGCGGCTGCGGCAGGAACGGCATGCGCGGCGGCGGCATGCGCTGCTCCGCCGGCTTTATGACCGGTTCATTGACAGGAGCAACCTCCTGCTGCACAGCCTGTTGCTGCTCCACCACTTCCGCCTCCACTGCTTCAGGCGGAGCGACAGCCGGGACTTCCTCCTCCGGAATATTGGGGGTCTCGACCGGCATGCGCCGCGCAAACGCGCTTTCCGGCGTGCGGGTGAAACGGACATTCGGGCCGAGCACAAAAGCATTCTGCCAGCCGGGCATCTCGGCGCGGCCTTCGATGGCGTCGGCTGCGCTGACATCGGCATTCGGCTTGGGTGCCGCGCTGGCCTTCATCGCCGCCGTCTGTTGACCGGCAACCGACTGGCCGCCGGCATGACGAGCCTTCTCGCTCCCCTCCCCTACGCTATTGGACGAATTCTGGAATCTGGATCGGGAGAAGCTCATGGCAGCGTGCACACTCATCATAAACGTACATATTTCGGTCTCCCTGAAATAAAAAATAAAGGTTAATTACCCCTTTCCAAACGGGGTCGACGCGGCAGATTTTCGTTCCGTCCACAGGCGGCACGGGACACATACCATCGAGGGCACGGCATTCCAACCGTTTAATTTTATTAGGTTATATCAAATTTTCAGAGCATTACCGAGGGCAAGAAGGCAAGGTGAGAAAAGCGCAGTACCGCCGGAAAGCATATTGTTTCCGCAAAGGCCCTCGCAACGTAAAATCATTGCTGTAAAGCCCGCGAATTAACGTGGACACTGCCGAGGTTGCAGTCTTAAGATCGGCCGGCCGCGGACCAAGCGGAAAGGCCCGCCCAGCCCTCATTTCCGGAGTGAATCATGTCGCCTGTCCACCTGTCCCGTCGCTCGCTTCTCAAGACCTCGCTTCTTCTTGCCGCAACCACGGGGCTGGCGGGCATTGCCGCTGCGCAGCAGGCGGCGCCCGGCGGAAGGTTGATCGTCGCGGCCGATTCGGAGCCGAAGAACCTCAATCCGGCGATCGTCGCCTCAAACGGCGTGTTTTATATTGCCAGCAAGATTATCGAGCCATTGGCCGAAGCCTCCTTCAACGGCAAGGACGGCCTGGAACCGCGCCTCGCAACCGAATGGGCGGGATCGGATGACGGGTTAAGCGCCACCTTCAAGCTGCGTGAGGGCGTGACCTGGCATGATGGCAAACCCTTTACCTCCGCGGACGTTGCCTTTTCGGCGCTCTCCGTCTGGAAACCATTGCAGAACCTCGGACGGCTGGTCTTTGCCAATCTCGATAAGGTCGACACGCCGGATGAACACACGGCGATCTTCCGCTTCTCCAAGCCAACGCCGTTCCAGCTCATCCGCAACGCGCTGCCGGTCGTCACGAGCGTCGTGCCGAAACATCTTTATGAAGGCACCGATATCGCCACCAACCCGGCCAATACCAAACCGGTCGGCACCGGGCCTTTCATCTTTGCCGAATACAAGCCCGGCGAATATTATCGCCTGACCCGCAACCCGAATTACTGGGGCAAGGGGCAGCCGCAGCTGGAGGAGATCATCTACCGCGTCCTGCCGGACCGGGCGGGAGCGGCTTCCGCGCTCGAAGCAGAGGAAATTCAGCTCGCCGCCTTTTCCGCCGTGCCTCTGGCCGATCTCGACCGCATCTCGAAGGTAGCGGGCATCAAGGTCATCGCCGATGGTTACGAGGCGCTGACCTATCAGCTGGTGGTCGAAATCAACCATCGCCGCAAGGAACTGGCCGATCTCAAGGTCAGACAGGCCATCGCCCACGCCATCGACAAAAAATTCGTCATCGACAAAGTCTTCCTCGGCTACGCCACGGCATCCACAGGCCCGGTGCCGAAAAACGCGCCGGAATTTTATACCGACGATGTCGAGACCTATGATTTCGATGTGGCCAAGGCCAATGCCCTGCTGGACGAGGCGGGTTATGCGCGCGGCGCGAACGGAGCACGTTTCTCCCTGAAACTTCTTCCGGCTCCCTATTTCAATGAAACCAGACAGTTCGGTTCCTATCTTCGTCAGGCGCTGCAGGAAATCGGCATTGATGCCGAGTTGGTCAATAATGATTCAGCAGCTCACCAGAAGGCCGTCTACACCGATCATGCCTTCGACCTCGCGATCGCGCCGCCGGTCTTCCGCGGCGATCCGGCGATTTCCACCACGATTCTCGTGCGTTCCGGCATTCCGGCGGGTGTCGGCTTCTCCAATCAGGGCGGTTACGAGAACAAGACGCTGGACGAACTGATCGACAAGGCGGCGGTAACGGTTGATACGGCGGCACGCACGGCGCTTTACAAGGATTTCCAGAAGCAGGTCACCGCCGATCTGCCGCTGATCAACGTCGCCGAATGGGGTTTCATCACGGTGGCGCGCGATACGGTCAAACATGTCGCCAGCAATCCCCGCTGGGCCGTTTCCAACTGGGCGGATACGACGGTCGACACCTGAGGACGCGCCGTGAAGCGTGCAACGACATTGCTGAAGCGACGGGCAGTCAGCGCCATTCCGGTGCTGCTGATTGTTCTCGTCTTCACGTTCGTGCTGCTTGAAAATGCCTCCGGAGACGCTGTGGATGCCTATCTCGTCTCCATCGGCGGCGGCGATGCCGGGCTGCGGGATGTATTGCGCGAGCAATATGGCCTGAACGGTTCGGTGCTTGCCCGTTTCTGGCTCTATGCCAGCTCGGTGCTGCGGCTCGATCTCGGCTGGTCGCTTGCCTTCGACCGGCCGGTGCTGGGGCTGATCCTCGAACGGTTGCCGAACACGCTTCTCCTGATGGGCAGCGCTACCATACTCGCCTTCATCCTCGGCACCGGACTTGGCATCGTGGCCGGTGCGCGTCCCGGCGGGCTGACGGATCGCGTGCTTTCAACGCTTTCGCTGGCGCTTTACGCCACGCCCGGCTTCTGGCTTGGCCTCGTGCTCGCAATCGTCTTCGCCGTTCAACTCAAATGGCTACCCACCTCAGGCATCGAAACCATCGCCTCGGGCAAGCAGGGATTTGCAAGGGCGCTCGATATTGCCCGTCATCTCGTGTTGCCGGTCGCCAGTCTCGGCCTCATCTACCTGGCGCTTTTCCTGCGCGTCATGCGCACCGCCATGGCCGCGGTCTGGCCGCTGGATTTCGTGCTGTTCGCCAGGTCAAAAGGGCTTTCCAAACGGCGGATCGTGCTGCGCCATGTCGCGCGCAATGCCGCTCTTCCGCTCGTCACCGTGCTCGGCCTGCAGGCCGCAACCATGCTGGGCGGCAGCGTGGTAATCGAAAGCGTCTTTGCCATTCCCGGCTTTGGCAGGCTGGCGCAGGAAGCCGTCAGCGGCCGCGACACGCCGCTTTTGATGGGCATTATTCTGACCAGCGCCGTCTTCGTCATCCTCGTCAATCTCGCCGTCGATATTCTCTATGCCGTTCTCGATCCGCGCATCGGCAGCGGGGAGCGACAGGCATGAGTTTCGCTCTCCGGCTGCTGCGCAGTTTCGAAGGCGCCACAGGAGCCATCATTCTGGTGCTGCTTGCCATGACGGCGCTCGCCGCGCCCGTCGTTTTTCCGGCCGACCCGCTGGCCATCGTCGGCGAACCGCTGATCGCGCCCTTTACGGACGCCGCCCTGCCTCTCGGCACCGACCGGCTGGGCCGCAACGTGCTGGCCGAACTTGCCCATGGCGCGCAGGCCTCCCTGCTCGTCGGCATCGGCGCCGCCGCCGCAGCACTGGTCATCGGCACCGTCATCGGCACCATTGCCGGATTTGCCGGCGGCCTCGTGGATGAAGCTTTGATGCGCGTCACCGACGCCTTTCAGATCGTGCCGAATTTCCTGCTCGGACTCGCCTTCGTCAGCACCATCGGTCCCTCCATGCCCATTGTCATTCTCGCCATTGCGCTCGGCGCATGGGCGGATCCGGCGCGGCTGATGCGGGCGCAGGTGTTGAGCATCCGCGAACGCGATTATGTGCAATCCGCGCGCGCCATCGGCATGCATCCGCTGGAGATTGCGTTCAGGCAGATCCTGCCCAATGCCCTGCCGCCGGTTCTGGCGCTCGCCGCCATCATCGTCGCGGCCGCCATCCTTACCGAGGCGGCACTGTCCTTCCTCGGGCTCGGCGATCCCAATATCGTCACCTGGGGCTCGATGATCGCGGAAGGACGCAACGTCCTGCGCTCGGCCGCTTTTTTGTCCGTCATCCCCGGCATCGGCCTTCTGGTCACGGTTCTCGGCGTTTATCTTCTCGCAGAAGGCATCAACAAGGCGATGGCGACAAGGAGGCAAGCGCCATGAGCGGAAATGCGCTGTGCCGGATCGACGATCTCAGCGTTTTTTATGCGGCGGGCGATGCGCCGGCGTTGCAGAATGTCTCGATGACCATCCGGCAGGGGCAAAGGCTGGCGATCATCGGCGAAAGCGGTTCGGGAAAATCCACGCTCGGCAAAGCCATCGCCGGGCTTCTCCCAGGCAACGCGCGTGTTTCCGGTGATATCTCCTGGAGCCGCGATAGCGGCCTGTTTCACGGCAGGCCGCTGCCGGGGCGCGATATCGGCACGATCTTTCAGGATACTGGCGCCACACTCAACCCGGTTCTCACCATCGGCGAACAGGTGGCGGAAGGTGCCGTGCGGCATCTCGGCCTGTCATGGAGGCAAGCACGCGATCTTGCCCGTGACCTTCTGGAGCGGGTGCGGCTGCCGCATCCCTCCCATCTGCTCGGTGCCTATCCGCATCAGCTTTCCGGCGGCCAGAGGCAACGCGTGGCGATTGCCGCCGCCATTGCCGCCAGTCCTTCGATCCTGATTGCCGACGAGGCCACGAGCGCGCTCGATACTGTCAGCCAAGCCGCCATCGCCACGCTGCTGGACGATCTGGTGCGACAGGAAAACAAAACGCTGGTCTTCATCACCCATGATATCGGCCTTGCTTCCAGCCTTGCCGACGAGATCGCGGTTCTGCGCGCGGGGCTGCTGGTGGAACATGGCCCGACACGGCGGGTGCTTTCCAAACCCTCCCATGACTATACGCGTGCGCTGCTTGCCGATTATCTCGATCTCTCGACCCCGCCGCTCATCAGCGAGGCCGCGTCATGAGCGAAGTCCTTCTGAGCGTCGACGGACTGTCGAAAACCTATCGCACCGGCGCAAGAACAGTGGCGGCGCTTTCCGACATCTCCTTTTCGCTTCAGCCCGGTGAGACACTGGGACTTGCTGGTCCCTCCGGCTGCGGAAAATCGACGCTGGCGCGCATTCTGATGCGGCTGATCCCGGCTGACGAAGGCACGATCCATTTCAAAGGCCGCGACTGGCTGGCGCTTGACGGCGGGAAGCTTCGAGCCGCCCGCCAACACATGCAGATGGTGTTTCAGGATACGCATGGCGCATTCAATCCGCGCGCCAGCGTCGAAGATGCCATCGGCGAGCCGTTGCGCATTCATCGCATGGTCGCAAGACGCGAGCGTGCAGCGGAAATACGCCGTCTCCTCGAGCGCGTGGGCCTGCCCGCCAGCTATGCCAGCCGCTCGGTCTTCGAGCTTTCCGGCGGCCAAAGGCAGCGCGTCGCGATCGCGCGGGCCATTGCACTCAAGCCGTCGCTTCTCATTCTGGATGAAGCCGTCTCTGCGCTGGATGTTTCAGTTCGCAGGCAAATCCTCGAACTTCTGGTGGAAATCCAGCGGGAGACGGCCGTTTCCTGTATTTTCGTCTCCCACGACCTCGCAGTCATCCGCGCCGTCTGCCACCGCGTCGCCATTATGGAAGCGGGACGGATCGTTGAAATCGGCAGGACGGGAAATATCGTCTCCGCGCCGCAATCCTCGACCGCCAGAACCCTGATAGACGCCGCGCCGCGCCTGACCATTACCACGTAAGGAAAAGACATGCCCGTTCCCGATCATGCATTGCTGCTCGACCCACCCGCTTTTCCTGCGGAGCGTTATGCCGCTCTTGCCGACCGGCTGGCAGCCTTGATGGGCACGGAGAACGACGTCCTTCTCATACAGGCGGAAGCCGTTCTGGCGCTTGAGGCAGCGGCGACAAGCCTTGCGAGGTCGGGCCTGAGGGCGCTCAACATCGTTACCAGCCCCTATGGCGCATGGTTCGGCGGCTGGCTGGAAAGGGGCGGCGCGACGGTGCGCAACCTGACGGCCAGCCCGGCGAAGCCGGTCACACTGAAGGAGGTGGAGCAGGCGTTGGACGAAGGGCCGGATTTCGATCTTCTTGCCATCGTCCACGCGGAATCGGCAAGCGGCATTCTCAACCCCCTGCCCGCCATCGCCGCACTCGCTCGGCAAAGGGGCATCGTGACCCTCGTTGATGCCGTCGCGTCCATCGGCGGACATGCCTTCGAGGCTGACCGGCTGGGCATCGATATCGCCGTCATCGGCCCGCAAAAGGCGCTGGCCGGGCCGGCCGGGGTTTCCGCCATTTCCGTCAGCGAAAAAGCGTGGGAGCTTCTTTCCCATGGTGGTGCACCTGACAACTCCATGCTCTCGCTTCTGGACCAGAAGAAACTCTGGCTTGATGCCGGCCGCGGCGCGCTGCCCGGAACGCCGGCGCCGCTGGAATTCTATGCGCTGGAGGCCGCCCTCGACCGGATAGAGGCGGAAGGTCTGGCATCCGCCAATGAGCGCCACGAAAGGGCGGCGGCGGCCACCCGGAACGGCATCAGGGCGCTCGGTATTCCGACCTGGGTGGAGGAGCCGCACGCCTCCGCCCTCGTTTCCACCGCTATCCTGCCGGATACCGTCGAAGCCAAGACATTCCTCGCCGCTGCATCCCAAAAGCATGGCGCGGATATTACCGCCGGAGTGGGCCCCGGCGCGGAACGGCTGATAAGGCTCAACCACACCGGCCGGCGGGCGCATCCGGAGGCGGTGAAAGCCAATATCGTGGCCTTCTCCAGCGCCTTGAAAAGCCTCGGCCATACTGCAGATACCGATTCCGCGCTGGAGGCGACCGAAAAAGCCTATTCTGACGCCGATCCGAACCGCGTTTGAAGATGGCGATAAACATTCATTGCGCAAAATCCGGCAGCAGTGAAACGTCGGTCACGACATTGTTGTTAAAAATGGTAGACAAATTCCTCGGTCAATCTTGACGAAATCATGGCAACGCGCGAAACTTAACGCACCGTTAACTCGCGTGAAGAAGGGAACTGGCCATGGTAGCAGGGTTCAACATGCTCTCCTTTGACCTCTTTGGCATCGGCCGAAGGATGCCCGTCGTCAATGAGCGGGTGGAAACCGAGTTTCAGGACAAAACGCCGCGCAGACCTGATGACGAGTCCCATGACGACGACCGCGATCAGGAATATGAGTTGTTCTTCTGGTCGCTTTATCCGGTGATCTAAGCGGTCTCGGCGGCCTGCCGGGCGTGAAACTTGCCAAGGGCCGCCGGTTCATTCAATGATTGGCGCATGCGCCGGTCCGGAAATGACAAAAACTCTGCAAACAGAGACTTTAAACTGCTGCGCCGCCTTCTGCGCGCCAGGGATCATATGGATGCCGCGCCCCATGAGGCGTGGCCTGTTTCACGACTTGCCAGTGTCAGCGGCGCCTCACAGGCCCATTTCGCGAGATCGTTTCGCGATGCCTTTGGCATACCCCCTCACCGCTATCTGCTGACCCGCCGGGTGGAGCGCGCCGTGGCGCTTTTGCGTGACACCAATCTTCCTATCATCGAAATCGCGCTGCAGACCGGCTGGAACAGCATCGGCACATTTGGCCGTGTTTTCCGGGATGTGACCGGCGAGAACCCGAGTGAATTGCGGCGCCGGATGCGGGTTTCGCCCGCCGATCTCGAGCAGGTTCCCCATTGCTTCGTCAGCGCCGCAAATCGCCCTCATCTCACAATCGCAGTTTCGGAGAAGCGCCGGCGAACGAAAAGCGCTAGGCACGACGAGCGAAAGGGAGATATCTCATGAAAAATGGTGTTCAAGTTGTCGGGCTTTACGTTCATGATCAGGACGAAGCGCTGCAATTCTACGTCGAAAAACTTGGATTTCGTGTGCACACCGACGCGCGCAACGGCGATTATCGCTGGTTGACCGTGCAGCACCCGGACCAACAGGATTTCCAGCTGGGCCTGTTTCGGCCGCAGGCTCCGACCGTTGACGATGCCACAGCGCAAGATCTGAACAAAGCCGTGGCCAAAGGCGCCATGCCGCCGCTGGTTCTGGTGGTCGAGGATTGCCAGAAAGCCTTTGACGCCATGCACAAACGCGGCGTCGAATTCACCCAGCAACCGATCGCCCGCTACGGCTCGGTGGATGCGAGCTTCCGCGATCCTTCCGGCAATGGCTGGAAGCTCGTTCAGGCCCGCTGAAGCGCCATGTGTCACATTCCATCATGGATGCATTTTCTTGGGGGCGACTTTGATCTTGCGAAACTGGATAAGGCAGAGCCATCGGTGGCTGGGCATTCTGCTGACCATCACCATTCTGGCGAACTTCGTTTCGATGGCCTTCGGTCCGACGCCACCGGTGATCGTCTATGCTCCGATGTTGCCGCTGACTTTGCTTATTTTCAGCGGGCTATACATGTTCTTCCTGCCGTATCTGGGAAAGCCGCCAGCCCCATCGGGGAAGTAGGCAGGTAAGCAACGAAAACATCGTGCTCTTCGCCCGCCCGCAAAGTTTACGTGGTTGTGGAGCACGGTGCTTAAAATGCTTCAGCCCCGGGTTCTACCCCGGGGCTGATTAAAAAGCGGTCAGCCGAAACGGCCTTGCTTAGTGGTTGTCGCGCGGCAGGCCCTTGGTCTGGGCGATGCGCTGATATTTTACGGCTGGTTCCAGAACCGCGCCGGTTTCCATCTGGCTGACGATGCCGCGCTGGATTTCCTGCCATGGCGTCTGATGGTCAGGGAACTTGTAACCACCCTCGGCGGAAAGCGCCTCGTAACGCTTGGCCAGTTCCTCACCTGATATCAGGATGTCGGCCTTGCCGCGACCCACATCGATGCGAACGCGGTCACCCGTCTGCAGGATGGCAAGACCGCCACCAGCCGCAGCTTCGGGAGATGCATTGAGGATGGACGGGCTGCCCGACGTGCCGGACTGGCGGCCGTCGCCGATGCAGGGCAGCGAATTGACGCCTTCCTTCAACAGATAGTCCGGTGCGCGCATGTTCACCACTTCCGCAGCACCCGGATAACCGATCGGGCCGGCGCCGCGCATGAACAGCACGGTGTTGGCGTCGATCTTCAGCGACGGGTCGTCGATGCGGTGATGGTAATCCTCCGGACCGTCAAACACCACGGCGCGGCCTTCGAAGGCTTCCGGGTCGTTCGGGTTGGAGAGGTAACGGTTGCGGAACTCTTCCGAGATCACACTCGTCTTCATGATGGCGGAGGAGAACAGGTTGCCGCGCAGAACGCGGAAACCGGCGCGCTCCTTGAGCGGCTGATCATAGGGACGGATGACCTTTTCGTCTTCGATGATCGCGCCACGGCAATTGTCGCCGATGGTCTTGCCGTTGACGGTCATCGCGTCTTCCTTGATGAGCCCCTGGGTCATCAGCTGGTTGACGACTGCCGGAACGCCGCCGGCATGGTAATAATCCTCACCGAGATATTCACCGGCCGGCTGCAGGTTGACGAGCAACGGCACGTCTTCGCCATAGGTCTGCCAGTCATCGACGGTCAGTTCAACACCGACATGGCGTGCAAGACCGTTCAGATGGATCGGCGCGTTGGTGGAGCCGCCGATCGCCGAGTTGACGCGGATGGCGTTGATAAAGGCATCCTTGGTCATGATGTCAGAAGGCTTGAGGTCTTCCTTGACCATTTCGACGATGCGCAGGCCGGTCAGGTAGGAGACTTCCTGACGGTCGCGGTAAGGCGCCGGAATGGCGGCGGAACCCGGAAGCTGCATGCCGAGCGCTTCGGCGAGCGAGTTCATGGTCGTTGCCGTGCCCATGGTGTTGCAATAACCGGTGGACGGGGCCGACGAAGCGACGAGCTTGACGAAGCCCTGATAATCGATCTCGCCCTTTGCCAGAAGTTCGCGGGCCTTCCAGACGATGGTGCCGGAACCGGTGCGCTCGCCACGGAACCAGCCGTTCAGCATGGGGCCGACGGAAAGGGCAATCGCGGGAATGTTGACGGTGGCCGCCGCCATAAGACAGGCAGGCGTGGTCTTGTCGCAGCCGATGGTCAGAACGACGCCGTCGAGCGGATAGCCATAAAGCACTTCCACGAGGCCGAGATATGCAAGGTTACGGTCGAGACCGGCGGTCGGACGCTTGCCGGTTTCCTGGATCGGATGCACCGGGAATTCGATGGCGATGCCGCCCGCTTCACGGATACCTTCACGCAGGCGGTTAGCCAGTTCCAGATGGTGGCGGTTGCAGGGCGAAAGGTCCGAGCCGGTCTGCGCAATGCCGATGATCGGGCGGTCGGACTGAAGTTCAGCCTGGCTCAGGCCGAAATTCATGTAACGCTCGAGATAAAGCGCCGTCATATCCGCATTGGCGGGGTTGTCGAACCACGCGCGCGAACGAAGCTTGCCTCCCTTGCCTTGGGTTGCGGGCAGATTGTCGGATTTGGTCATGATGCGGTCTCCAGCCGGAAGTGGCCAACGGTAAAATATTACGAAATGCGACAAGCTTATGTTGTGCGCAAGGAAAATGGAATCAGCTTTCGGAGATCACGCATAACCGACAGTGAGAGCCCAGACGAGTAGGCTTGGGCTGCTCTGCGGCTTTAACCGAATATTTTTCGGCATTTACGGCCATCGCAGGATTGCGCAAAGGAATCTCCCTCCCTCTTTTGCCGATTGAATTCCGATCGCAAGGCCCGAAATTCCGGCAAAAATCATCTTCTTATTTGTATTACTATTAGACGAAGCCATATGCTGTCAAGCGCTATAGCGGTGTGAGCAGCAGCAATACCGGGTGTTTGAACCACAAAACATGAATCATTTATCCATTTGATATTAATTAATATATTTCAAAATCTGAGGTCAGGAACACCATTCTGAAATTGAAATATGCGAAAATGCCTCTTTTCAAGAGTATTACTATATGCTCATAGTGTTGGCGTCACGCTGACATCATCTCTGGGAGGATTAAGATGAGAAAAGCTCTCGCGACAGTTACTGTCGCCGTTTCGCTGTGCCTTGCATCAAGTGTTTCCGCCAAATCGCTTACCGTCGGCTTCTCGCAGATCGGTTCGGAATCCGGCTGGCGCGCGGCTGAAACCACCGTCACCAAACAGCAGGCAGAGAAGCGCGGCGTCACGCTTAAATTCGCCGACGCGCAGCAGAAGCAGGAAAACCAGATCAAGGCCGTTCGCGGCTTCATCGCGCAGGGCGTGGACGCGATCCTGATCGCGCCGGTCGTCGCAACCGGCTGGGACGCCGTGCTGAAGGAAGCCAAGGAAGAAAAAATCCCTGTCATCCTGCTCGACCGTCAGATCGAGGCTCCGGACGATCTTTATCTGACCGCCGTAACCTCCGATCAGGTTCATGAAGGCAAGGTTGCCGGCGACTGGCTGGTCAAGGACGTCGGCTCCAAGGATTGCAAGGTGGTGGAATTGCAGGGCACGACCGGCTCTTCGCCCGCCATCAACCGCAAGAAGGGCTTCGAAGAAGCCATTGCCTCGCACAAGAACATCAAGATCGCACGCTCGCAGACGGGTGATTTCACCCGCACCAAGGGCAAGGAAGTGATGGAAAGCTTCATCAAGGCCGAAGGCGGCGGCAAGGACATCTGTGCGGTCTACGCCCACAATGACGACATGGCCGTCGGTGCGATCCAGGCGATCAAGGAAGCCGGCCTGAAGCCCGGAACCGACATCAAGATCGTCTCCATCGATGCCGTGCCTGACATCTTCAAGGCCATGGCAGCCGGTGAAGCCAACGCCACCGTCGAGCTGACGCCTGACATGGCCGGCCCGGCCTTCGACGCGCTCGAAGCCTATCTGAAGGACAAGAAGGCGCCAGCGAAGTGGATTCAAACCGAATCCAAACTTTACACGGCATCCGACGATCCGATGAAGGTCTACGAGGCGAAGAAGGGTCTGGGTTACTGATACCTCATTCTTCGGAAGGAGCGGCGCGTCGTTCGTGCCGCTCCATCATGGCATTCTTCATGCGGAACCTGCTCAATGTCCGAAACGGCACCACTTCTGGAAGCACGCGCCATCGGCAAATCCTTTTTGGGGATCACGGCGCTCGATGGCGTCGATTTTTCGCTCGGGCACGGTGAAATCCATGCCCTGCTTGGCGAAAACGGCGCGGGCAAATCGACGCTCATCAAAATCCTGACTGGCGTTTATCACCGCGACAGCGGTTCGATCTTTCTGGAGGGCGGCGAAATCTCGCCCACCAATGTGGGCGAGGCGCAGGCGCTTGGCATCGGCACGGTCTATCAGGAAGTGAACCTTCTCGAAAATCTCACGGTCGCCGAAAACCTGTTTCTCGGCCGCCAGCCACGCCGCTTCGGGCTGATCGACCGCAGAACGATGCAGAAGAATTCGCAGGCGCTGCTCGCCCAATACGGGCTTTCCATCGACGTCAACGCCCTGCTTTCCAGCTATTCCGTCGCCATTCGCCAGATCATCGCTATTGCCCGCGCCGTCGATCTTTCCGGCAAGGTGCTGGTGCTCGACGAGCCGACCGCCAGCCTCGACGCCCATGAGGTCGAGATGCTGTTCGGGGTTTTGAAAAACCTGCGCGCCCGCGGCATCGGCATCATCATCATCACCCACTTCCTCAATCAGGTCTATGATATTGCCGACCGGGTGACGGTACTGCGCAATGGCCGCCTCGTCGGCACCCGCGACATCGGCAGCCTGCCGAGGTCCGAACTCATTTCGATGATGCTCGGTCGCGAGCTTCAGCATATTACCCACGAACATCAGGCCACCGAAGATACGGTCGCCGAGGGCGAGCCGCCAATCCGGTTCGAAGCCTATGGCAAGCGCGGCAGCATCGCCCCCTTTGATCTCGGCATCCGGCCGGGAGAGATCGTCGGCGTCGCCGGTCTTCTTGGCTCCGGCCGAACGGAGACCGCCTTCCTGCTGTTCGGCATCGACCGTCCCGATACCGGCACGGCGATGATTGACGGAAAACCCGCGGCGATTTCGTCTCCCGAGGCCGCCATTGCGGCCGGGTTCGGCTTCTGTCCGGAAGAGCGCAAGACGGACGGCATTATCGGCGACTTTTCCGTCACCGATAATATCGCTCTGGCGCTTCAGGCGCGGCAGGGCTGGGCACGGCCACTATCGCGCCGACAGAAGGCGGAGCTTGCCGAAAGCTTCATCAAATCGCTCGATATCCGCCCGGCCGACCCCAACCGGCCAATCAAATTCCTGTCCGGCGGCAATCAGCAGAAGGCCATTCTGGCGCGCTGGCTCGCCACCCAGCCCAGACTGCTGATACTCGACGAGCCGACACGCGGCATCGATATCGGCGCGCATGCGGAAATTCTCAAAATGATCGAAAAACTCTGCGGCGAAGGCATGTCGCTCGTCGTCATCTCCTCCGAACTGGAAGAACTGACGGCCGTTGCGCATCGTGTGGTCGTGCTTTCCGACCGCCGCCATGTCAGTGAATTGAAAGGCAGCGAAGTGACCGCCGACAACATCATGCGGGCAATTGCGGATGCGGCGAAAACGGAGGCGGCATGATGGTGGCTGTGACGCGACGCTTCAAAAGACTTGCTCCCCAGCTTGCCGCGCTCTTTATCATTCTGGCAGCAATTACAATCATTTCGCCGGGTTTCCTGCATGTTTCTTTCCAGAATGGCCGGCTCTATGGCAGTCTGGTGGATATTCTCGTGCGCGCCGCTCCCGTGGCTCTGCTGACCATCGGCATGACGCTGGTCATAGCCACCAAGGGTATCGATCTTTCCATCGGCGCGGTCATCGCCATCTGCGGCGCGGTCGCGGCCACGCTCATCAGCAATGGCCATTCCATTCCCTCGGTCATCGTCATCTCACTTGCGGTGGGCATTGCCTGCGGCCTGTGGAACGGCGTGTTGGTCGCCCTTCTCGACATACAGCCGATCATCGCCACCCTGATCCTGATGGTGGCCGGGCGCGGCATCGCCCAGCTTATTACCGAGGGTGTCATTCTCACCTTCAACAATGACAGCTTTGCCGCCATCGGCTCCGGCTCGTTCGCAGGCATCCCGCTGCCCGTCATCATCTGGGTGGCGGCGGCGCTGTTGATCGGCCTTCTGGTGCGTAAAAGCGCGCTCGGTTTCCTGATCGAGGCCACAGGCATCAATCGCCGTGCAGCGGCGCTCGCCGGCGTGCGGGCCCGCTTCCTGCTGTTTTTCGTCTATGCCGTCTCCGGCCTCTGCGCGGCCATCGCCGGCATGATCGTGACCGCCGATATTCGCGGCGCGGATGCCAACAATGCCGGGCTGTGGCTGGAGCTGGACGCGATCCTGGCGGTCGTGATCGGCGGCACATCGCTGAATGGCGGCCGTTTTTCCATCACGGCGTCGCTGATCGGCGCGCTCATCATCCAGACCATCAATACCGGCATCCTCGTTTCGGGCTTTCCGCCGGAATTCAACCTCATCATCAAGGCAGGCATCATCATGGTGGTGCTCACCCTGCAATCGCCGGCAATCGTGGCGGTTCTGGGCTTCGTCAGACCGCCCAAGCCACACCCGAAACCGGCCGCCACCAACGGCATGACCAAGGAAGGAACCGCGCGATGATCCACAGCCGCAATCTGCCCTTCCTCACCACGCTGACGATCTTCGTGGTCGCCTATCTGCTGTGCGTGCTGCAATATCCGTCTATCCTGTCGACGCGCGTGATCGGCAATCTTCTGACCGACAACGCCTTTCTCGGCATCGCGGCTGTAGGCATGACCTTTGTCATCCTGTCGGGCGGCATCGATCTCTCCATCGGTTCAGTCATCGCCTTCACCAGCGTCTTCGTGGCGGTCATGGTCGGCACCTATAACATCCATCCGCTGCTGGCCTTCGCCATCGTGCTGGCGGTCTCAACGCTGTTCGGCTGCCTGATGGGGGCGATGATCCGCTTCCTGTCGATCCCGCCTTTCGTGGTGACGCTGGCGGGCATGTTTTTGGCGCGTGGTGCTGCTTACCTTATCTCCACCCAGTCTGTGCCGATTTCGCACCCCTTCATCGATGCGATACAGGGCTTTTATTTCCGCTTTCCGGGCGGCGGCAGGCTGACGGCGCTGGCCATGCTGATGCTTCTCGTCTTCGCCGCCGGCATGCTCATCGCCAGCCGTACCCGGTTCGGCGCCAATGTCTATGCGCTCGGCGGCAATCCGCAGTCGGCCGAGCTGATGGGCGTGCCGATCGGAGCAACGACCATCGGCATCTATGCGCTGTCAGGTTTCCTGTCGGGCCTCGCCGGCATCGTTTATACGCTCTACACCTCGTCAGGTTATTCGCTGGCGACGGTGGGCGTGGAACTGGACGCCATCGCCGCCGTCGTCATCGGCGGGACGCTTTTGACCGGCGGTACGGGGCTGGTGGCGGGAACCTTCATCGGCCTTCTGATACAGGGGCTGATCCAGACCTACATCGTTTTTGACGGGACGCTTTCTTCCTGGTGGACGAAAATCGTCATCGGTGTGCTGCTTTTCGTCTTCATCGTGTTGCAGCGCGCAATCATCTGGTATTCAAACAGGAGACTGGCCGGACCACATCCGGCATAATTGCCAAGGGAGGCATGCTTGGGGCTGCTCGAAACGACGATAAGCGGGCGAAAACGCCGGAACAGCCACGCCCATGTGGTCTCCGAACTCGGCAGCGCCATCGTCTCGGGCAGGATTGCGGAAGGCTCCCTGCTGCCCAATGATGCCGAACTCTCCTTGCGGTTCGGCGTCTCCCGCACCGTGCTGCGCGAAACCATGAAGACGCTGGCGGCCAAGCGGCTGGTGGAGCCCAAGGCCAAGGTGGGCACCCGCGTTCTAGACCGCTCCAGCTGGAACTTCTTCGATCCCGACGTGCTGGGCTGGCGCTGCGAGGCCGGCATAGATCAGGAATTCGTCACGCATCTGGCGGAGATCCGCCTGGCGCTGGAACCGGCGGCGGCAGCAGCAGCGGCGTTGCAGGCCTCCAATGACGATATCGTTTCCCTTTACGTCATCGCCGCCAAATTCGACAATCCGAAACATACGCCGGAAAGCATCGCCAAGGTCGATCTCGAATTTCACCTTGCGGTCGCGCATATGTCCGGCAACCCCTTCATGCGCTCGGCAAGCGGGCTGATCGAAGCCGCACTTGCGATATCCTTCCAGCTCTCGTCACCGGCCGCTTCACCCGGCACCATCGCCGAGATCGCCTCCAATCATCTGCGTATCGTACACGCGATTGCGGCGCGTGACGCGGATGCGGCGGTGAAAGCCATGCGCCATGTGATCGAGGTCGGCAAGGACCGGACGCAGAACGCGATCAAGGCGCCCTAAAGACGCGATAACGCCTGCGCTTCTCGTGAGACCCGCTCGAAGGCGGGTCTTTTTTGTCGCGGCTTAGCTTACCCCTGCGACGCTTCGACCTGCGGGACCACACCGCGGCGCGACGCCATCAGCGAAGCACCGAGAAGGGCGGCAATCGCCACGAAGACAAAGACCATCGTCGCACCCTGAAGATCGATCAGCAGACCGCCCAGAACCGCACCGCTGGAAATCGCGATCTGGAACGTGGTGAGCAGCAGCGCGCCGGCACTTTCGGCTTCGTCGGAAGCGGCCCGGGTGATGAAGCTCTGCACGCTGACTGGAAGCGCACCGAAGGCAAAACCCCAGGAGGCTATGGCAAGGCCGGCAATCAGGGGCGACGCACCCGCCACGACCAGAACGGAAGCCGATGCGGCGATCAGGGTGGCGGCGAACGTCACCGCCCATGCCGTGTTTTTCTCGGAGAGGAAACCGCCGAAGAGATTACCGAAAAAGCCGCCGACACCATAAACCAGAAGGACGAGCGAAATCGCCTCGACGCCAAGAAGCGTCACATCTTCCAGGAACGGACGGACATAGGTGAAGCCGGCAAAGTGACCCGCAACGATGAACAGCGTCGTCAGAAGGCCGATCCGGACCTGCGGCCGCTGCAACAGGCGGAACATGGTGGAAAGACCCGGTGCGCCAGCCGGCGGCAGCGACGGAACAGTGAGCAATTGCGTGAGAAGCGCGATGACACCGAGCGCACCTGCAACCACGAAGGCAGAACGCCAGCCAAGTGTCGCGCCGATCCACGCGCCCACGGGCGCGGCGCAGACGGTGGCGACCGAAACTCCTGTCAGGATGATGGCCATCGCACGTGGCATTTTATCAAGCGGTACGAGTCTTAGTGCCAGCGCCGCGGACATGGCCCAGAAGCCGCCAAGGCCGATGCCGAGCAGGACGCGCGAGGCAAACAGCATGAAGAGGCCGTTTGCGAAGGCGGCCAAAGTGCTGGAGATGATCAGCAGCGTGGTGAGGCCGAGCAAGGTCCAGCGGCGGTCGATGCTGCGTGTACCGATGACGACGCCGGGGCCGGCGACCGCCGCAACCAGCGCCGTGACGGTAATGGATTGGCCGGCAATGCCGGAACTGACGGCGAGATCGGCCGAAAGCGGCGTGAGAAGGCTGACCGGCAGGAATTCCGCCGTCACCAGCCCGAAGACGCCGAGCGAAAGCGAAACCACGGCGGCCCACTTCGCATCCGGCTCCGTCTTGCGCGGCACATATTCAAGTTCGTTTATGGTCCGGTTGTTCATGAAAATCTCCTGATGCGCATTTCAGGGATGCGCTCTGAAACGGAATGGCAAAATGGTGAAACCGGTGGGAGGCCGGCTCAGCCTCTGCAAATCAATGGTCGTAAGCTATGCGTGACAGCCCGGCGTTTCCATGCTAGAAAATCCATATTCCTTAACCAAACATCCGAATTTGCGAGAGCGCCATGAATGATGCCCTGACGGAAATGTTGCGTGGCCTGAGGCTCGACGGCGTGGAATACGGCCGGTGCCGCATGGCCACGCCCTGGGCGACTGCTTTTCCCGAGCAGGAAGCGGCACGGTTCCATTTCATCGGCGTCGGCCAGGCGAAATTGCGCAAACCTTCCGGCGAGTGGCTGACGCTGACATGCGGCGACGCCGTTCTTCTGCCCCGCGGCCACGCCCATGTATTGGGTAGCGGCGAGAATGTGACGCCTACCCCTTTCGACCGTTTCGGCAAGAAGGAAGTCTGCCAGGGCGTTTTCGACCTGCAATGCGCCAGCGCCGGCGGCGATACTGTCGCCTTCACCGCTTCGATGCGTTTCAACATGGATAACCTGCACCCCCTCCTGCAGCTGATGCCGGATGTGATGCTGACCAGCGATCTCGCCAAAAGCGACCCGGCCATTCCGCACCTGCTGGAGGCCATGACGCGCGAAGTGGAACTGAACCGCGTTGGCGCGGGCGGCATTCTGGCAAGGCTTGCCGATGTGCTGACCGCGACGTTGATCCGCACATGGGTGGAGTATGGCTGCGGCGATTCCAGCGGCTGGCTGGCTGCGGTGCGCAACCCCGAACTCGGGCGGGTGCTGGCCGCCATCCACCTCAATCCCGAAAAGGACTGGAGCGTGGAGGAGCTTGCCTCCCTGATGGGCGCTTCCCGCTCCAGTTTCGCGGAGCGCTTCACCCGTGTGGTGGGCGAAAGCCCGGCGCGTTATGTGGTGCGCGTGCGCATGCACCAGGCACGGCTGTGGCTGCGCGAAGGCATGCGCGTGACGCTGGCGGCGGAGAAACTCGGTTACGATTCCGAAGCCTCCTTCAGCCGCGCCTTCAAACGCGTGCTCGGCGCGCCCCCCAGCCAGTTCCGCAGGAAGGATACGGCCGGGCTGGAGGATGCGGCTTAAAAACTCAGACAAACCGGATAGGATATCGCGTGAGAGCATATCCGCCCGAAGTGGAAGGACGCCGTCCGGGGAGCATCCGCCATGAATATTGCCGACGACGCCCGTTTCTGGAACCGGACCGCTCGGAAATATGCGAAGGGAAGGATTTCGGATGAAGCCGGATATGAGCGCACGCTGGAGCGGAGCCGCGCCCTGCTGAACCCGGATGACAGGGTATTGGAACTGGGTTGCGGCACCGGGACGACGGCAATCCGGCTTGCTGGCAGTGTCGAAGACTATCTCGCGACGGATATTTCCGCCGACATGATTGCAATCGCCGAGGACAGAAAACACGCCGCCGGTGCTCTACCGAATCTCGTTTTCAGTACTGCGACCGTGGAAACGCTTGTGCCCGGCCCTCGCCAGTTCAACGCGGTGCTGGGTTTCAACTATCTTCATCTGCTCCGCGACCTGCCCGACACATTGCAGCATATTCATTCCCTGCTTGCGCCGCAGGGGCTGTTCATCACCAAGACACCCTGCGTCGGGGATATGAACCCGTTTATCCGCCTTGTCCTGCCGGCGATGCGTTTGATCGGAAAAGCGCCCTATGCGGGCGTGTTCAGCACGGTTGAGCTCGGACGGCATATAGACGCCAGTGGCTTCGACATTCTGGCCACGGAAATCCACGCGACAAAGGGCAATGACAATCGCCCTTACATCGTGGCGCGCAAAAGGTGATCTGAGCCGCCTTTTAGTGAAAATTGCGGGAGATGACCTTTATCCGCTCCACCTCGTCCGCATCATCCACGGCAGGCGGCGGACGCTTCCTGATAATGCGATGATCATCCGGCGGAATGCCGTGGTGGAACTCGTCGCCCCGCCCATGCGGCAGGGGAAAGGCATGGTTGCGCTCACCCACGCTGGCCAGCGCTTCCGACAGATCGGTCAGCCGGTGGGCGACCAGATGCACCACCTCGCCTTCCCGCTGGATCTTGCCGTAAATGCCGACCATGCCGGCAGACAGCACCACGCGACGGTATTTTTCGAAGGTTTTCACCCACAGCACCGCATTGGCGATGCCTGTCTCATCCTCCAGCGTCATGAAGATTACCCCTTTTGCCGAGCCGGGGCGCTGGCGCACCAGCACCAGACCCGCCGTTTCCAGCCATGCGCCATCACGGGCGCGCACGGCCTCCGCACAGGTGACGATGCGGCGGTGGGAAAGATCGCGACGCAGGAAGGTCATGGGATGTTCGCGCAGCGTCAGCCCCACATGGCCGTAATCCTGCACCACCTCACCACCATCAGTCATGGGCCTCAGCGCGATGGAGGGTTCCTGAAGCTCATCCACCACGGCGTTTTCGCGGCTGGCGGCAGCAGCAAAAAGCGGCAACGGCTCATCGCGCAAGGCCTTGATGGCCCAGAGCGCTTCGCGTCTGGCAAGCGAAAGCGACGGCAGAAAGGCATCGGCCTCGGCCAGACAGACGAGGGCGGCGGCCGGAACACCCGCCCTTCGCCAGAGATCATCCACCGAGGCAAAAGGCCGGTTCTGCCGGGCGGCGACGATATCGGCAGTATGTTTGTTGGAAAGCCCCTTCACCAGGCGCATACCGAGCCGCACGGCATAACGCTCGTCACCTTTCGCATCCTTCTCACCCGTGGGCTCCAGCGTGCAATCGAAGCGGCTGTTATTGACACAGACCGGGCGTACCTCAACGCCATGATCGCGCGCATCGCGCACGATCTGGGCAGGAGCGTAAAACCCCATGGGCTGCGAATTGAGAAGCGCCGTACAGAAAATATCGGGATAATGGCATTTCAGCCATGAGGAGGCATAGGCAATCAACGCAAAGGAGGCCGCATGGCTTTCAGGAAAACCATAGCTGCCGAACCCTTCCAGCTGCTTGAAGATACGTTCGGCAAATTCTTGCTTATAACCACGCTCCACCATGCCCGTGACGAGCTTTTCCCTGAATTTGGAAATGGTACCCACATTCTTGAAGGTCGCCATGGCTCGGCGCAACTGGTCCGCCTCATCTGCGGTAAAACCGGCGCAATCCATGGCGATCCGCATGGCCTGCTCCTGAAACAGCGGAACACCCATCGTCTTTTTCAGAATATTTTCCAGTTCCGGTTTTTCATAACGAACCGGCTCCTTTCCCTGTCGGCGACGCAGATAGGGATGCACCATATCCCCCTGAATGGGCCCGGGGCGAACAATGGCGACCTGAATGACGAGGTCATAAAACTCCTTCGGCCTCAGGCGCGGCAACATCGACATCTGCGCCCGGCTCTCGATCTGGAATGTGCCGAGCGTATCGGCCTTCTGGATCATGGCATAGGTGGGACCGTCATCCGGCGGCATGGCGGCGAGATCATACGTCTCTCCAGTGCGCGCCTCCAGCAGATCGAAGCCGCGCTTCATGCAGGAGAGCATGCCGAGCGCCAGGCAATCCATTTTCATGAATTTCACGACATCGATATCGTCCTTGTCCCATTCGATGATCTGGCGATCATCCATGGCGGCGGGTTCGATCGGCACCAGTTCGTCCAGCCGGTTATGGGTCAGCACAAAGCCGCCCGGATGCTGGCTATGATGGCGCGGTGTGCCGACAAGTTGGTTGGCCAATTCGAAGGCAAGCTTCAGGCGACGATCCTCCATATTGAGGTTCAGTTCCTTCACCTGCTTTTCACCCACACCCTCGCTCCAGCGCCAGACCTGCGAGGATAGAAGCTTCGTTAGATCTTCCGGTAGGCCCAGAACCTTACCGACATCGCGCAACGCTCCGCGCCCACGATAACGGGTAACAACGGAGCAGAGCGCCGCCTTGTCACGGCCGTAAGTGTCATAGACCCACTGGATGACTTCCTCGCGCCGCTGGTGTTCAAAATCCACGTCGATATCAGGCGGTTCTCCCCGGTTTTCGGAAACGAAACGTTCGAAGACGAGATTGCTGAAAAGAGCGGGGTCGATGGCGGTGATGCCAAGTACAAAACAGATAATCGAATTGGCTGCCGAACCGCGCCCCTGACATAGGATATCTTTTGAACGCGCATAACGGACAATGGCACTCACGGTCAGGAAATAGGAGGCATATTGCAGCCTGCCGACAACCGCCAGCTCATGCTTGAGCGCCTTTTCCACCTTCTCCGGCAAACCTTGCGGATACCGCCCCGGCACCGCTTCCCAGACCATCTTCTCCAGCGCCTGCTGCGCCGTCAGCCCCGGCAGGCTGCGCTCCTCGGGATATTGATAGACCAGTTCCTTCAGTGAAAATTTGCAGCGCTTCATGATTTCGAGGCTGCGGAAGAGTGCTTCGGGGTAGCGGGCAAACAGCCGGTGCATTTCTTCCGGCGGCTTCATATAACGGTCGGCATGCCGCTCGCGCCGGAAACCCGCCTCGTCGATGGTGCAATTATGCCGGATGCAGGTGACGACATCCTGCAACATGCGCCGCTCGGGCACATGAAACAGCACATCGTTGGTGACCACCGTCGGTACAGCTGCGACTTGAGCCATATTCGACAATTCGAAAAGCCGCATCTGGTCATTGGGACGTCTTCTGAGGCTGAGCGCCATATAGGCGCGATCCGCAAAAGCAGCCTTGAGCCGCCGCAGGCGAAGCGCGCAAAGATCATCCGCAAGATCGGCGAGCAACACCACGATCAGGCCTTCGCCATAGGCGACGAGATCGTCCCATGTCAGCCGGCACTTGCCCTTGCCGCCCCTTTTCTTGCCCACGGAAAGCAGCCGGCAAAGCCGACCGTAAGCCGGGCGATCCATGGGGTAGACAAGGACGGAAAGATCGTCATCCAGATCGAGCCGGCAACCGATGACGAGCCGGATGCCGTAGGTATTTGCCGCCTCGTAAGCGCGGGGAATGCCCGCAAGGCTGTTGCGATCCACGATACCCAGCGCCTCGATGCCGAGGTTTTTGGCCTGTTCGAAAAGCTCCTCGCAGGAGCTTGCGCCGCGCAGAAAGGAAAAATGCGTGGTCACCTGCAGCTCGGCATAACGCGGCGTACTCATGCGAAGACCCCATGGATGAACCAGCCCTGCGAGCCCGTCTCGACATGTTCTCCGTCACCGGAACGGAAAATCCAGAAGCGTTCGCCGCTTTCGGTTTCCACCGTGAAATAATCGCGCACGGCTGCCTTTTCCCGGTCGCGTTTCCACCATTCGCCGAACACCCGTTCCGGCCCGTCAGCGCGCCGCACATTATGGCGCACGCCTTTCCAGATGAAATAACGCGGCGGATGATCCGGCAGCAGCGCCAGCGTCTCGATGGGTTCCGGCCTTACAAAAAGCCTGACCGGGCGCGGCCAGTGGCCGGGCCAGCCGAGCATATCCTCAGATGCAAGCGCCGCAACGCGGGCAATGGAGCGTTCCGGCACATCGCTCGCCACCGCCGCGTAACGATAGACCCTGTGGCCACGATTGAGGATGACATCGACCGTATCGGCGATGTCCGCACGTCCCTCCTCCAGAAGCGAGGAGCGAGCCTGCGCGGCGAGAAGCGGCTCAGCATGGGTGGCGGTCAGCACCATCATCTCGATACCGAAACCGGGATCGATGGTATCGATACGGTCAGTCAGAAGCCGGACAAGCTGCTTGATATCGCGCACCGGTCTGGAGGTGCCTGCGCGCACCGCCTGCAGGCCGCTATCGACCCGGTGCAGCACCAGATCGACCCTGCGGGCGCCGAGGCCGCGTTTTTCAAGTGCTGCGCAAAGCCCCGTGACCAGCTTCTGCGTATAACGGGCAATCGTTTCCGCCGCCGCAATCGGCTCGGGAAAGACGCGCCGCACCTCCACCAGTTCGGCCACGCGCACCGGTTCGATAGGTTCGCCGATCTCCCCGAAAGCCTGGGAAAGACGACGGACGAGTTCGGGACCGAAACGCAGGGTCAGCGGCGCGCGCGGGGCTTCGGCAAGCTCGCCGATGCTGCGGAAGCCGAGCACCTTCAACCCGGAAACGATATGCTCCTCCAGCCTCAGCGCAGCAAGCGGCAAGCCGCTGATCGCCGCCCGCTGCCCGCCCGGCGGTATGATGCTGATCTGCTCGCGGCCGAAGCGGGCCAGCGCATGGGCAGCGCCCCAGCTATCGGCAATGGCCGCGCGGGCGGCAAAGCCTGCGGCATGCAGGCGGTTGACCATGCCGCTCAGCATCAGCGTCTCATCGCCGTGCAGATGGTCCGCTCCCGCCGTGTCCAGCACCAGCCCATCAGGCGTATCGGCGGCGACAATGGGGGCATAGATGCGCAGAAAATGAAAGGCCAGCTGCTGCAGGGCGCGGGCATCTCCAGCTGCATCCAGATCTTCCACCAGAAGGCCCGGCACCAGCGCCTGCGCCTTGCTGACCGGCGTGCCGGGCCGGATGCCCGCCGCCTTTGCCGCTTTGTCGAGCGCCAGCACCAGCCGGCGGCTGCCCTGGCGGCCGATCATGACCAGCGGCTTTTCAACCGGCGGCGCGTTCTCTCCCGAAAGACGCCGGAAGCGATCCGTCGGCCATGTCGGCAGGTAGAGCGAGACGACCCTTTGCATCACAGGCTTCCACTTCAAATTCAGCGCTTTCGCCGCCGCGACATCGCAAAAGCTCGAGAAACCAGCGCGGCCTGCCCACCCCCGGCACCGGCAAGGGCGAAGAAGGACGGACGGAGATGCGCCAGCGGGTCACCGCCGCCGTCGGCTCGCCGTACAGCGCCGCATCGGCCGCGCGCCGGAAGCGGCGGATGGCGATGCCGGTAACACCGGAGGTTTCCGCCGCCAGTTGCAGCCGCCGCGAGGCGTTCATCGGCAGTTTCGCCACCTCACCCATCACCGCACCGAAACCATTGCAGCGTAAACCCTCCTCGAAACAGTCGAGCACGCCCTTCTCATCGCGGCATTCAACAATGATGAGCCGGTTCTGCGACAGGCCAGCCTGCGTCAGCCCCGGCATGAACAGATCCCGCCGGGTGACGCACCATAAAACCTTGCCGGAAAGCCGCGCCGCCACACCAGCCGCAAAAAGGGCGGCCGCCGCGCCATCGGCAGCGCCATTGCCGCCGCCGCTTACCTCATGCAGGCAGCCGAGCTTGAGCCCGCCTCCCGGCAGGCGATGGTCGATGGCATCCACGCCGAAAGGCAAGGTCTCGTGCAGCCGCTCAGGGCCGTTACCGATCCTTTCCAGCCTTTCACGCAGCTCTTCGACAACGAGCAACTGATCCGCGCGCTTTTGCATGGCATGACAGGTTTCAATTCCGGTTATTCATCTCTATTGTTCTTGTTTTGTTCCTATTTCAGCAAAGAGTCAAGCAACAGGTTGCCGCTCTTCAACAGTTTGCACGGGAAGAGGAGATTCTGGCCTTGCAGCCCTTCGTCCCGCCGTTAAAACGGAAGTGTCCGCTCGCCGCCTGTTCAGACAACGGCGACGGATATCATGGTTTGGAGGAAACCGCCGATGATCGCCAGCATTCTGATTGCCGTGGTTGCGGCCATCCATATTTACATCGTCATTCTGGAAATGCTGCTGTGGGAAAAGCCGGCCGGCCGCAAGGCTTTCGGTCTTTCGGCGGATTTTGCCCGGCAGACGAAAGTGCTTGCCGCCAATCAGGGCCTTTATAACGGCTTTCTCGCAGCCGGGCTGATCTATGGGCTCACGCAGGGCGATGAAGGGCTGAGCTTCAAGGTTTTCTTCCTGACCTGCGTCCTGGTGGCCGGTATTTTCGGCGCCATGACAGCCAATATGAAGATCCTGTTCATTCAGGCATTGCCGGCATTGTTTGCGCTCGGCTTCCTTTGGATCGGAGCATGAACCGATGAGCGCATGGAACGACACGTCCGCAAGAGACGCCCTCAACCGCATTTTCATGGCCGCAGTCGCCAGCGCCGATCCGGAAAAGGTGTTGCAACACCACCTTCCCTCCCCGCCTAAAGGCCGTTGCGTGGTGGTGGGCGCCGGCAAGGCCTCGGCCGCCATGGCCGCAGCGCTTGAAGCGGCATGGCCACATGTCGATCTCTCGGGTGTGGTGGTCACGCGTTACGGCCATGCCGTCCCGACCGCGCGTATCGAAATCATCGAGGCCTCGCATCCCGTGCCCGACGATAAGAGCGCGGAAGCGGCAAAACGCATTCTCGCCGCCGTTGAAGGGCTGACTGCCGACGACATGGTGATCGCGCTGATTTCCGGCGGCGGTTCGGCGCTGATGGTGGCGCCGGCCGAAGGCATGACACTTGCGGACAAGATGGCCGTCAACCGCGCTTTGCTTGCCAGCGGCGCGACGATTTCCGAAATGAACGCCGTGCGCAAGCACCTCTCCCGCATCAAGGGCGGACGGCTGGCGCTGGCCGCCAGACCGGCCAAGGTTGTTTCGCTGCTGATTTCCGACGTGCCGGGCGACGACCCCTCGGAAATCGCCTCCGGCCCGACGGTTACCGATCCGAGCGACATTAAAACCGTGCGGGAAATCATCGCCCGTTATGCGCTCGATCTCCCGGAAAACGTGCGCAAGGTGCTGGAAAAAGTCGAGGAAACCCCGAAGGCCGGCGATATCGACGAGGATATCCGGCTCATTGCCGCTCCTTCGCTCGCCTTGCAGGCGGCAGCGGATAAGGCCGTGAAACTCGGGCTTACGCCGCTCATCCTCGGGGATTCGCTGGAAGGCGAATCCAAGGACGTCGGCGCTGTTATGGCCGGCATAGCGCTCTCCGCCAGTCGCAAGGGCCTGCCGGTCAAGGGCCCGGCCGTTTTGCTTTCCGGCGGCGAAACCACGGTCACGATTGGCAAGGGGCCAGCCGGCAAGGGCGGCCGCAACACGGAGTTCCTGCTGAGCCTTGCACTGACGCTGAAGGGCGCGGGCAGCATCTGGGCCATTGCCGGCGATAGCGACGGCATAGACGGCGTCGAGGATGCGGCGGGTGCTGTGGTGACGCCGGATACGCTTGCTCGCATGCGCGAAGCCGGTGTCGATCCGCGTCAGTCGCTCGTAAGCCACGACAGCTACACCGCTTTCAAGGCGGCAGGAGACCTTGTCGTGACGGGTCCGACCCTGACGAATGTGAATGATATCAGGGCGATTTTGATCGGGTGACAGCGGGGGAATTCGCAGCGCTGCTGCCCGCAGAGGGCGCGCATCATCAGGCAAAGGCCGTTTTTGACTATGCCCTCGGACAGGAGTAATCTGGCAGGATATCCTTTGGAGCCTCAGCCATGCGTACTGGAGTGCTCATACTTGGCCTGATCATGGCCCTTATTCCTGCCTTGGCGGATGCCCATAATTGCAAATGCCGAAATCGCGGCACTATGTTCGAACTCGGCCAGACATCCTGTCTGAAGGTCGACGGTGGCTCCTATCTCGCGCGCTGCGAGATGAAGCTCAACGTTTCGTCCTGGACCAAGCTTCAGGACGGTTGCCCCATAACGGAACGGGCGCAGACGCAGTCAACCCGCGTTAATTGATTACCTCGTGGCGAACAGACCAAGCTCTGCATCGCGGCCGCGTATCGCCACAGCCTTCATCTTCCGGCTTTGACCGCTAGTCCTGAGCATAAAGGGCCAAGCGATGACGCGAGGCCGTACCGCCTGTTTCCTTCTCCCCGAGGGGGGAGAAGTCCGCGGCAGCGCGATGAGGGGCACGTCAGAGATATCGGAAAGCTTGCCCCCTCATCTACACCTTCGGGGCATCTTCTCCCCGGCGGGGAGAAGAAAGACGTCGCAACGTCGTTTTACAGCTTCACCCAGCCGCCGTTCTTCTTGCCGGACTCGATGCAGGCGGTAACAAAGGCGACGCCCTTAACCCCGTCATCGACGGTCGGGTAAATAACCGCCTTATCGAGCGCCGCGCCGCTGCGGCGGGCTTCGATGGCATGCGCCGCCTCGGTATAGATCGTGGCGAAGGCTTCGAGATAACCTTCCGGGTGGCCAGACGGAATGCGGGTGACGCGTGCTGCCGCAGCCCCTGCCCCGGCACCGCCACGGGTGATGAGCTGCTTCGGCTCGCCAAGCTTCGTGAACCAGAGATAGTTCGGATCGGCCTGCGTCCACTCGATGCCGGCCTTGTCGCCATAAACACGGACCTTCAGCCCGTTTTCGTGACCAACCGCAACCTGGCTGCACCAGAGCAGCCCCTTTGCTGCCTGCTTGCCCTTCGGCTTGAAGCGCAGCATCACATGCGCATTGTCATCCAGACGGCGGCCTTCGACAAAGGTATGCACATCCGCGGCCAGCTCATCCGCTTCCAGACCGGAAATGAAGCAACCGAGATTATAGGCATGGGTGCCGATATCGCCGGTGGAGCCGCCGACGCCGGACTGAGCCGGATCGGTGCGCCAGACGGCCTGTTTCGCGCCGGTCTGTTCCACCGCTTCCGTCAGCCAGTCCTGCGGATATTCCATCTGCACCAGACGGATCGTGCCGAGCGCGCCTGCCTCCACCAGTTCCCGCGCATGCCGCACCATCGGATAACCGGTGTAGTTATGCGTGAGGATGAACAGCGCATCGGCCTTGTCGGCCACCTGCTTCAGCTTTTTGGCGTCTTCCAGATTGGAGGTCAGCGGCTTGTCGCAGATGACATGGATGCCGCGCTCCAGAAACGCCTTCGCCGCCGGATAATGCACATGGTTCGGGGTAACGATCGCCACCGCCTCGATGCCATCCTCGCGCAGCGCTTCCTTTTCGGCCATTTCCTCGAACGAGCCATAGCAACGCTCGGCATCGAGCCCCAGCTCGCGGCCGGAGGCGAGAGATTTTTCCGGCGTAGAGGACAGGGCCCCTGCCACGAGATCGAAACGATTGTCGAGCCGCGCCGCCATACGGTGAACGCCGCCGATAAATGCGCCCGAACCACCACCGACCATGCCAAGGCGAATCCGCTTGTTCGCCTTGTCGGTTGTCTTTCCTTCAATAGCCATAATATCTCCCCTGAAATGCTCTCAAAGCCCAAGCATACGGCGGTTGGCCGCATCGTCGGTGCCAGCAGATGCGAAATCGTCAAAGGCTTTTTCCGTGACAGGGATGATATGCGCCTTGACGAATTCGGCCCCTTCGCGGGCGCCGTCTTCGGGGTGTTTCAGTGCGCATTCCCATTCAACGACGGCCCAGCCGTCAAAATCATTGGCCGCCATCTTGGAGAAGACCGCACCGAAATCGACCTGGCCGTCGCCCAGCGAACGGAAGCGGCCAGCACGGTTAACCCAGCCCTGATAACCGCCATAGACGCCCTGCCGCCCGGTCGGATTGAACTCCGCATCCTTGACGTGGAACATCTTGATGCGGTCCTTGTAGATGTCGATATTGTCGAGATAATCGAGGCATTGCAGCACGTAATGCGAGGGATCGTAGAGCATGTTGGCGCGCTTGTGGTTCTTCACCCGCTCGAGGAACATCTCGAACGTGACGCCGTCATGCAGATCTTCGCCCGGATGGATTTCGTAGCAGACATCCACACCCTGCTCATCGGCGTAATCGAGGATCGGCGTCCAGCGTTTCGCCAGTTCGTCAAAGGCTGTTTCCACCAGACCGGCCGGACGCTGCGGCCACGGATAAACGAACGGCCAGGCAAGCGCGCCGGAAAACGTCGCATGCGCCTTGATGCCGAGATTTTTCGAGGCTTTCAGCGCGAGCTTCACCTGCTCCACCGCCCATTGCTGACGCGCCTTCGGGTTGCCGCGCACTTCCGGTGCGGCAAAACCGTCAAAGGCCTCGTCATAGGCCGGGTGAACGGCGACGAGCTGACCCTGCAAGTGGGTGGAAAGCTCGGTTACTTCCACGCCGTTCCGGCGCGCGACGCCGGCGAACTCGTCGCAATAATCCTTCGATTCCGCCGCTTTTTTGAGATCGATCAGCTGCCCGGCCCAGGTCGGCACCTGCACGCCGGCGTAGCCCTTTTCCGCCGCCCATTTGGTAATGCCGTCCCAGCTGTTGAAGGGGGCTGCATCACCGGCAAACTGACCGAGAAAAAGACCCGGCCCTTTGATCGTTCTCATAAAAATCTCCTCCTGCATCGATACAGTTGCGCGGTAACCCGCTTTGTTCCCAAGCGCCAAGCTAACCGCTCGTGATTTTCAAACAAGCCCCAAAAGCGGAGGGGCAAGAGAATTTCCGCATTTCATTTAAAAGACGGGAGGCGCTTAAAGCGCCAGCCCGCTCGTCCTGTCGAAGACGTGCACGCGCTCATGGTGCACGGTGGCTGCAAAGGGGGTGTTGACCTTGACCGGCTGCTCACCATCCACCACTGCCGTAACCTGATCGCCCGCCAGTTCGAAGACCACATGGGTCTGCGCACCCGTCGGCTCCACCAGCACCGTCCGTCCGGTAAGCGAGATATCGCCGCCGATCGCCGAACCGATATGTTCGGGGCGAAGCCCGATCGTTACCGGCTGACCGCGCTTGACCTTGCGGGAGGCGGCAATGCGGATCGCGGTGCCGTCCTTCAGCCGGGCGGCGGGCTGGTCACCCTCGCCATCGACCACGCCCTCGATGAGGTTCATGGCCGGCGAACCGATAAAGGCGGCGACGAAGAGATTGGCGGGTGTCTTGTAGAGCTCGAGCGGCGTGCCCTGCTGTTCGATGCGGCCGTGATTGAGCACCACCACCCGGTCCGCAAGCGTCATGGCCTCGATCTGGTCATGGGTGACATAGATGGAGGTCGTGCCAACTTTCTGGTGCAGGGCCTTGATTTCGCTGCGCATCTGTACGCGTAGCTTGGCATCGAGGTTGGAAAGCGGCTCATCGAACAGGAAGACGGCCGGGTTGCGCACCACGGCGCGGCCCATGGCGACACGCTGGCGCTGGCCGCCTGAGAGCTGCGAGGGCTTGCGATCCAGAAGCTTGCCGAGATCGAGCATGCGGGCGGCTTCCGCAACACGTTCTTCAATGATGTTTTTTGGCTGGCCGGCGAGCTTCAGATTGAAGCCCATGTTTTCGGCCACCGTCATATGCGGATAAAGCGCATAGGACTGGAACACCATGGCGATGTTGCGCTCGCGCGGGGTCATGCCATTGACCACCTTGTCGCCGATGAGAATATCCCCATCGGTGATTTCCTCCAGCCCGGCGATCATGCGCAACAGCGTGGACTTGCCGCAGCCGGATGGACCGACCAGCGCGATGAATTCACCATCCGCTATATCAAGCGAAATGCCATGGATGACATCGAGCGCGGCATAGGACTTGCGGATATCCTTAAGTTCAACGGAAGCCATGTTTTGCTCCTTTCACGTCACGATTTGACGGCACCGGCCGTCAGGCCCGCGATGATGTGTTTCTGTGCGAGGAAGAAGACGATGACGGTCGGCAGGATCGTCAGCGTGATGAAGGCGAGAACGAGCTGCCATTCCGTGCCGAATTCGCCGCGATAAACCATGATGCCGAGCGGCCAGGGATATTTCGATTCCGAATTCAGCATGATCAGCGGCAGGATGTAACTGTTCCAGCTGCCGACGAAGGAGACGATGCCAACGGTCGCCACGATCGGCCGCGAAAGCGGCACGGAAATATGCCAGAAGAAGCGCAGATAACCGCAGCCATCCACGAAGGCCGCCTGAAACAGCTCGTCCGGCAGGTTACGGAAATAATTGCGGAACAGGAGAATGCTCATGCCCAGCCCGAAGGCTACCTGCGGCAGCACCACACCCCAATAGGTATCGAGCAGGCCGAGATCGCGGATACGAATGAACAGCGGCAGGATGGCGGTCGCCGCCGGAAACATCAGCCCCAGCAAGAAATAGTTGAGCAGGAAGGACGAGCCGAAGAATTTCACATGCGCGAAGGTGAAGGCCGCCATGGCCGAGACAGTCAGCGTCAGGAATACCGTCAGCAGCGCGATGACCAGCGAGTTGAAGATTTGCAGCCAATAGCGTTTGCCAAGCAGGATATCGCCGTAGTTGGACCATTGCCATTCGGCCGGAATGCCGAAGGGGTTGACGCGCAGGTCTCCCAGCGTCTTGAAGCCGCCGAGCGCGGTGGTGAGCAACGGGATAAGCACGATGGCCGCAATCAGGCTCAGCGATATATAAAGATAAAGCTTGGTTTGCAGCGGCATGCGGACGGAAGTGGATGTGTCAGTCATGGCGCATGAAAATCCTTTTGTAACCGAAGGCGAGCGTCACGCAGATGACGAAGAGAACGACGCCGACTGCGCTGCCAAGCCCCACCTGCATGCGCATGACGCCGTAGGTGTAGAGGAAGGTGACCATGGTTTGTGTGGAGTTGGACGGGCCGCCGCCGGTGAGCGGCATGATCATGTCGAACAGCTGCAGCGAACCGATCACAGCAAAGAAGACGGACAGGCGCACCGTGGAACCAAGCATCGGCAGCGTGACATAACGGAATTTCTGCCAGCCGGACGCGCCGTCGACTTCGGCTGCTTCCAGCACGTTCTTGTCGACGGATTGAAGGCCGGCGATGAACAGCATCATATGGAAACCGAAATATTTCCAGACGATGACGCCGAGCACGGCGTAGATCGCCACATCCTTGTCGGCCAGCACGTAAGGGTTGGCGAAGCCGAAGAAATTGGAAATGGCGGCGAACAGACCATAGTCGCCATCATAAACGAAGCGCCAGATCAGGCCCGCTGCGACGTCAGCCAGAACATAGGGCAGAAAGAACACCAGCCGGAAGGCGACGACGCCGGGAATGCGGTGCGCCAGCATCATGGCCAGCCAGATCGCCAGCGGAATCTGGATCAGGATCGAGATAAGGATGATCAGGCCGTTATTAATCAGGGCCTGCGAGAAGGCGGCATTGCCGAACAGAACCTGGAAATTCTTCAAACCGACGAAATCGGTCGGCGTGCCGTAACCGTTCCAGCGGTAAAGACTGTACCACGCCGCCTCGCCCATGGGCAGGATGACGAACAGGGTAAAGAGCAGCAGGGCGGGCGGCAGAAACACCAGAAGGGTGAGCGCCCGGTCATGCGCGACCGAACTTTGCTTGCGCTTGGCCTTTGCCGCGCCGCGCGCCGGTATGGACGCAGAAGTCATGGAAATATCCGTCATCTCTATCCGCTTTCATGGAGGCAGATAAGCAGCGCCGCACATTCGCGGCGCCGCCATGGAAACCGTCAGATCAGCGCAGCTCGAATGCGTCCTGAATCTGCTGGGCGCCCTCTTCGGAGGTCATCTGGCCGGAAACGATCTCGACTGAAATATCGTTGACGACACGGCCGACGGCGGCGCCCAGCGTCTGATCGAAGAAGTTCTGGTGCCAGGTGGAGGCGGCAAGCTGTTTTGCCGAATCCGCCAGCAGCGGGTTCTTCACCGCACCGGCGGCACCCGTGGCAACCGGCAGGATCATGCCGGCGGTCGCCATCTTCTCTTCGCTTTCCTTGCTGGTCAGGAAGGTTGCGAAATCGATCGCTTCCTTGGAGGCGTTCTTGGTGAGCGCCCAGCCGTTCAGGCCGCCCAGCGTATCGGTGGCCTTGCCGGCGCCGCCTTCGACAACCGGGAAGGCGAAGCGGCCGATATTTTCAGGGGCGAGCCCCTTGCCGTCACCGGCATTCTTGCGCTGGTTGGCTTCCGTATTGTCGAAACCGAGAATAATCGCCGCCTTGCCGTCGCCGAAGACGCCGAGCGCCTGTGGCCAGGTGGAGCCGAGATATCCGGGCTGGAAGGGTTCGAGCTTGCCGAACTCGGCCAGCTGTTCACCGGCCTTGATGATCGCCGGGTCCATGAAACCTTCGCCTTCGCCCTTGCGGGCGGCATCGAACACGGCCTGCCCGCCATTGCGCATGACGAGATAGCTCCAGTAGAAATGGATCGGCCATTTTTCACCGCCGCCGCCGGCGATCGGGACGATACCGGCTTCCTTGATCTTCTTGACCGTGGCGCTGAAATCGTCCCATGTCTTGATGTCCTCCGCCTTCACACCGGCCTTGGCGAAAAGCTCCTTGTTATAAAAGAAGCTGACGAGGCTGACACGGTAAGGCACGGCCCAGACCTTGCCGTCAAAAGACAGGCCGTCGATTGCGGACGCATTATAGGCCTGACGCAGCTTGCCGCCATCGGCGTCGAAAACTTCGGTCAGGTCCTTCAGCGCGCCGGTCTTGGACTGCTCCTCAAGGACGCCGCCACCCCAGCTGTAGAAGAAGTCGGGCACGTCGTTGGATTGCAGCAGCGTCGGCAATTTTGCCTTGAAGGCCTCGTTTTCGAGGAACTGCAGCTGAACATCGACATCTGGATGTTTGGCCTCGTATTCCTTGGCAATCTCCTCCCAGACAGCCACGGATTTGGGGTCCAGCTCCACATGCATCCATTTAACGACGGTCGCTGCCGAGGCGCTGGCCGCGCCGAGCATCAGGGCTATGCTTGTCGTTGCGGCAAAGGCAATCCGCCTGCCGCTCAGGCTTGCGCCTGCGTGCCAATACGTCATGATCGTGATCCTCCCTGGGGTTCCTCACCATTTATTCCCCAATGCGGATTAATTCACCCCACACCCTGCCCGATGTCAAGGCGGTTTGCCAATTTTTTACCCAAACCGCTTGACACACCCCTCCCGACAGACGTTATTTAATCCGCAATCCGATATAAATTCGTTTTAGATCGAACCCGATCGCAGCAGGACCTCATGAAGACCGCAGACCCCGAATTGATGCGCGCGATCAACAGGCTGAGCGTGCTAGACAGCATCCGCCGCCATGGCCCGATCTCGCGGGTGGAAATCAGCGAAAGAACGCAGCTCTCCACCACGACTGTTTCGGCGATTACCGCCTCGCTGCTCGATGACGGGCTGATTCTCACCCGCCATATCGGTGATATCCGTACCGAAGGCGCGCGCGGCAGACCGCGCGTGATGCTGGAACTGAACCCGGATGCCGCCCGCGTTGTGGGCGCCAAGATCGCCGCAAACCGCATGGTTTTCGTCGTCACCGATTTCTGCGGCAATGTGCTGTCAACCCTTGCCCTGCCGATCCGCGTCGACCGCCAGCCCATCGGCGTCATCGCCGATCTGGTGGAAGACGGCGTACGACGCTGCGTCGTTGATGCCGGTCTTTCGCTTGAGGATGTGGACATGGTCTGTCTAGGCCTGCCCGGCGTCATCGAACACCGCACGGGCAGGATCCGCAGCAGCCCTATCCTGCGCGAAGTGAACGTCAATTTCGCCGAGGAAATGACCGCGCGGCTGAATTCGCCAACCATCATCGAAAGTGACGCCCACGCCATCACGCTTGCCCACCACTGGTTCGGCCATGCGCGTGACCTCGAAGACATGGTGCTGATTTCGCTCGAACAGACACTCGGGCTTGGCGTGCTGCACCAGAACCAGCTGTTTCGCGGCGCCGGTGGTCTAAGCCACAATCTCGGCGACCTCGTCATAGGCCTTGCCAATGAAGGCACGGTGCGGCTGGCGAGCCAGGCGGGCGAAAACGCCATTTTAGGCTCCCGCCCGGTGGACGGGCGTTTTGCCGAAGCGATCCGGCTCGGCCGTGGCATGCAGCATGCCCATGCGCTGATTGCGGCTGAAGATCACGATCTCATCGCGGCAGCCTTGCGCGCCGGGGCGGCGCTTGGTCTCACGCTTGCCAATATCGTCACCTTGTTTGCGCCGCCGCGGGTCATCATCACCGGCTCCAGCCTCGAACTTGGCGAACCTTTCATCGCCAGCATTCGCAACAGCTACAACGCCGCCGTGCCGCCATCGCTGGCCGGCGTGGCCGAACTGGTTTTCGATGTTGCGAGCGACGAATTGTGGGCGCAGGGGGCCGCGGCCGTTGCGCTTTACGAACTTTACGAATCGCCATGGAACACAACCGGGCCGGCGCTCTAGCCCGCAGGGTTGAGCAGGCCCAGGCATTTCTGATTTACGGGAGGAATCATATGAACAAGGTCGGTATCGGCATCATAGGCTGCGGCAACATTTCCAGCGCCTATCTCAAGGCCATGGCGTCGTTTCCCATTCTCGATATTCGCGGACTGGCGGATATGAACGAGGAAGCGGCAAAGGCGCGGGCGGAGGAATTCGGCCTCCAGGCAAAAAGCATCGACGCGCTTCTCTCCGACCCGTCAGTGGAAATCATCGTCAACCTGACGATCCCCAAGGCGCATGTGGAAGTGGGGCTGCGCGCGCTTGATGCCGGCAAACACGCCTATTCGGAAAAACCGCTCGGCATCAATTTCACGGAAGGCAAGCGCCTTGCGGATGCGGCAAAGGCCAAGGGCCTGCGCATCGGTTCGGCCCCCGACACCTTCCTTGGGGGCGGACACCAGACCGCACGCCGCCTGATCGATGAGGGCGTGCTGGGCCAGCCCGTTGGCGGAACGGCGACCTTCATGTGCCCCGGCCATGAGCGCTGGCACCCCAACCCGGCCTTCTATTACGAGGTCGGCGGCGGACCGATGCTGGACATGGGGCCCTATTACATTACCGACCTCGTCAACCTGTTCGGCCCGGTCGCCAAGGTGGCGGGCTTTGCGGTTGCACCGCGCAATGAGCGCCTCATCACCAGCGAACCGAAGAACGGTGAAAAAATCCCCGTCCATGTCGCCACCCATGTGTCCGGCGTGCTGGCCTTTGAGAACGGCGCCATTGTGCAGGTGGGCATGAGTTTCGATGTGGCGGGCCACAAACATGTGCCGCTGGAACTCTACGGCACCGAAGGCACGCTGATCGTGCCCGATCCCAACCATTTCGGCGGTGAGGTGCAATTGCTGAAGAAGGGCGGCCAGTTCGAGCCGCAGTCGCTGTCCTCGCCCTATGCTGACGGCAATTACCGTTCCATCGGTGTCGCAGATATGGCCTACGCGATCCGCGAGAACCGTCCGCACCGCGCCAATGGCGATCTCGCCCTGCATGTGCTGGAAGTCATGGAAGCCTTCCAGACGGCGTCGGACAGCGGCACGACCGTTTCCATCACCACCAAAGCGGAGCGCCCTGCCCCGCTCGAAACATCGCTGGTCGACGGCCAGCTCGGCAAATAATCCGCAGGAGGAAATAAATGCGCGAAGCACTTATCGTATGGGGCGGCTGGAGCGGCCACGAGCCGCAGGAATGCGCCACGATCGTCAAGGACATATTGGAGGAAGACGGTTTCAAGGTTTATGTGGAGCACAGCACGGAGGCTTTCGCCGATCCTTCCGTGCACGATCTCAGCCTCGTCGTGCCTATTGTCACCATGTCGAAGATCGAGAAGGAAGAGATCAAGAACCTCACAGCCGCCGTCGAAAACGGCGTCGGCATTGCCGGTTTCCATGGCGGCGCGGGCGACAGTTTCCGCGAATGCGTGGAATATCAGTTCATGATCGGCGGCCAATGGGTCGCCCATCCCGGCAATATCATCGATTACACGGTCAACATCACCCGCCCCGACGACCCGCTGATGGAGGGAATTTCCGATTTCCCCTATACGTCGGAGCAATATTACATGCATGTCGACCCCTCCAACGAGGTGCTGGCCACGACGAAATTCACCGGCGACCACGCCTGGTGGATCGATGGCGTGGTGATGCCGGTGGTGTGGAAGCGCAAATACGGCAAGGGCCGCGTCTTCTATTCGGCGCTCGGCCATCAGGCCAAGGAATTTTCCGTGCCGCAGATGAAGACCATGTTCCGCCGCGGCGCCAACTGGGCGGCGCGTTGAAGCATGCATTGAGAGGCGGCCAAACAAGGCCGCCCTTTCTTTTCATCAGCCGCGAATAATCTCTTCCGCCGCCATCGCCACGCTGAGAACATGGTCGTCCGTGCCGTGCACACCGGAAAGCAGCAAGCCGACCGGCATGCCCGCCTCGCCCGTGCCGCAAGGGGTAGAAACACCGCAAAGATCGAAGAAATTGCCGATCTGGGTGTTGCGCAGGGTTTTCGCATTCATGGCGAAAAAGGCATCATCATTATCAAGAAGCGGCGCGACCTTGGCCGCGACATGCGGCAATGTCGGCGATACCAGCAGCTCCTGCATGCCGATCATGCCGGAAAACGCCGCCGTCATGCGTTCGCGCGCCTCGGTGATGGCGATATAATCAGACATGGAGATATTTGCACCAAGCTTCGTTCGCGCAACCACGCGCGGGTCCATGCGCGCGGCATCCGCACCTTCCAGCCGTGTCTTGTGCAGGGCAAAAGCTTCCGCCGTCACCAGCGCGCCCTTTTCCCTGATCAGATCGAACAGCTCCGAGAAAATCGGAAATGCCTGCCGCCGCACCGAAGCCCCGGCATGGACAAGACGTTCCACCGCCTGCTCGAAAGCGGTTGCGACGCCATCCTCTATGCCATCGAAAAATACCGTTTCCGGCACCACCAGCGAAAGGCCGGAAAGAGGCGCGCGAGAGAGATCGGCAGACGCCTTGCCGCGCATGGCGGCATCCACCCAGACGGCGTCCTGTACGGTGTGCGTGAGCGGCCCGAGCGAATCCAGGCTTTTCGCCAAGGGATAAATGCCACGCATCGAATAACGGCCGCGGCTTGCCTTGTAACCTACCACGCCGTTGAAGGCGGCGGGAATACGCACCGATCCGCCCGTATCGGTGCCGATCGCCACCGGCACCAGGCCGGCGGCGACAGTGACGCCCGCGCCGGACGACGAGCCGCCCGGCAGACGGTGACCGTCCGCAGAAGCAGGATTGCGTGGCGTGCCATAATGCGGATTGATGCCGAGACCGGAAAACGCGAACTCGCTCATATTGGTGCGGCCGATGCAGATCATGCCCGCCTGCTTCAGCGCCGTCACCACATCCGCATCGCGAGACGCAGGCGCATCGTCAGCAAGCACCTTCGATCCGGCCGTGGTCGCCATGCCTTCCAGATCAAAAAGATCCTTCCAGGCCACCGGAATGCCATCAAGCACGCCACAGGAGCGGCCCTCGCCAATGCGTTTTGACGCGGCTTCCGCCTCCACCATGGCCCGCGCGGCCGTCAACTCGACAAAAATGGCCTGATCGGCCTCATTGCCGATCGCATCCAGCGTCTCCTCCGCCAAGGCGCGCGGATCGAGATGGCCGCTCTGGATGAGAACGGAAAGCTGCGCGATATTTTTGCCTCTGTGAGCCATGGATATCTTCCCTGAAAACGGCATGTTGCGCACAACATGCCGTTTATCGACCCGTTGGCAAGGTCAATCATCGCGCCATCTATGCCCCCAGACGCCGGATCAGGAAACATGACGAAGATCGCAGGATTTTAGAGTCTATCCTTGACACTTCATCTCTAACCTCCGATTTTTTCAACCTGAGGTGCAGGAACGCCATTTCTTATATAAGCTACGACTATAAAAAGACGGATTAATTCTTAATCGCCTCTAAACTTTGTTGAATTATTTAGCAGACATCATTGAAACGCATGCCCTATAAAATTCCATAAAACAATTATAACGCGACATCGCGGGGGACTATCGCGAATGGAAGAGACTGCCTATCGCGGGACAGATAGACAGGTTGAACCGGGCCACACGCTTCGCTCACCGACGCAACCGGAAACAGGCCGGTTTTCGCGGCGGCGGTCGCTTGCCAGCAAGATAACCTTGATATTCCTGGGCGGCGTGATCTTTTCCTACAGCATCGGCGCACTCGTCGGCTGGTACATGTTCGTCGCCGCCGCCAGCGAGCAATGGCTCAACCAGGCCCGCGTCAATTCGCAGATCGCCAGCGCCACGCTTCGCAGCATCTATACCTATGTCAGCGTCACCGCCGATACCGACGGGCAGGTCAACGGCATATTGACCGACAAGCCGATCGGCGATGATGACTCCATTCTCGTCACCGGCTTCAACCCCAGCGACGTGCTCGCGCTTATCGGCGCGCAGACCAAGAATGCCGTCTGGCTTTTCCGTTATGATGAGGCCGATTCCGGCTTCCGACAGATCGCGGCGGCCTTCGACAACGCCACCGATGACGATGAAAAGCCGCTCGCCACCGATCCCATCTTTTCCAGAGATGCGGTTGCCGCGCGTTTTTCCACCGGTTTTGCGACCATCGGCGAATCCAGCCATTATATCGGCCTTTTGCCGATCATCAGCACGGAAACGAAGAAACCGATCGGCGCGGTCGCCGTCAGCATCGGCGGCTCGGACGCGCTTTATGGCGCGCAGCGCAAGCTGATCTATAATTCGCTCGCCGCCCTGATCGTGGTCTTGACCGTCACCGGCGTGCTTGTGACCGTGATTGCCCGGCATTTCCTGAAACCGGTTCCGGCGCTGGTGCAGGCGACGCTGCGGATTGCCCGTGAGGAAACAGATGTCGCTACGCCGTTTCAGGAGCGGAGGGACGAGATCGGCGACATGGCCACCGCCATCGAGACGTTGCGCGAGGCGGTTCTGGAGCGTGGACGCCTGCGGCAGATACGCGATATGGCGCAGCAGCTGGAGCATATGGCCCATCACGACGCTCTGACCGGACTTCCAAACCGTGTGCTTTTGATGAAGACGCTGGAAAACCGTCTGGAGCAACTGTCGGCGTCCGGCCAGCCCTTCAATGTCATGCTGCTCGATCTCGACCGCTTCAAGGCCGTCAATGACACACTCGGACATGCCGCCGGTGACGCCTTGCTGGTGGCGGTGGCCTCGCGGATTTCTTCCGTGCTCGGCGAAAACGACATGGTGAGCCGCCTCGGTGGCGACGAATTCGCGATCATCCAATCGACGAACGGTGACTGCGAGAGCGATGCGGCGATGCTGGCCGCCCGGGTGGTGCATGCCGTCTCGCGCAATTTCAACCTGGAAGGCAGCGATATCAGCATCGATACCAGCATCGGCATTGCCTGCGCGCCGGGCCACGGCACATCCGCCACGCAGCTTCTGCAACACGCAGATCTCGGCCTTTACCGGGCGAAATCCATGGGCTGCGGCTATTTCGTTTTCTATGAGGCGGGCATGGACATGGCGGCGCAGCACAAGCATGCGCTGGAAATAGACATGAAATCCGCACTCGAAAACCACGAATTCGAGCTGCATTACCAGCCCGTGGTCAATCTGCAGAGCGGTCGCATCGTCGCTTATGAAGCGCTGGCCCGCTGGCGGCATAGCAAGCTTGGCCTCATCACCCCGGACCGCTTCATCACGCTTGCCGAAGAAAACAACTTCATCAGGCCGTTGGGCGAATGGGTTCTGGCACAGGCCTGCATGGATGCGATGACCTGGCCGAAGGATATCAGGCTCGCCGTCAACCTATCCGCCGTTCAGCTTTGCAATGATGACATCGTCCCTGTCGTCGACCGGGCGCTTGAAACATCCGGCTTCCCGGCGGAGCGGCTTGAACTGGAAGTGACTGAAACGGCCATGCTGGAACGCGACAGCAGCGCCCGGGCGCTGAAACTGCTGAAGGAAAGAGGCGTTCGCCTCGCTCTTGATGATTTCGGCACCGGTTATGCCGGGCTCAGCACACTTACCCACGTCGCCTTCGACAAGATCAAGATCGACCGGGAGTTCGTCTCCGGCCTGCCGGCAAATCCCATGTGTTCGGCCATCGTCAACACCGTCATCGACATGGCTGAACAGATCGGCCTGAAGGTCACCGCCGAAGGCGTTGAGAACAGTGAGCAGGTCGAAGCGCTCAAGCTTTCCGGGTGCGACGAAGCGCAGGGCTATTATTTTGCCGAGCCCGCGCCGCTTGCCCGAATTCTCAAGAACCGCGCCGTCATCACTCCGATCACGCAGGATGAATTCGGCGACATCGGTCGGCCGACACAGGAAACCTATTGCCCACCACAAAAAGCCATTTGAGAAACCGGCCGCCGGCCCAGAGGACATAAAATGCGTCTTTCAGTATTTTGCCTTTTCCTCACATGCTTTGCTCCCATCACCCCCTTGCAGGCCGCCGGCGAAGGCGACACGCTTCAGCAGATTGCCAGAACCGCCAAGATCCGCATCGGCTATCGCGAGGCCGAACCGCCTTTTTCCTATCAATTGCCCGATGGCGAGGTCACCGGTTTCTCGACCGATCTTTGTCGGGCGATCAGCGAAGATATTCGCAGGAAGCTGAAGCTCGACCGAATCGAGCTCGAATACGTCAAGGCAACGCCCGCGACCCGCTTCATCCTTGTCCGCAGCGGCCAGATCGACATTGAATGCGCGGCCACGACCAATAATAGCGAACGCCGCAAGATCGTGGATTTCTCCTATCCCAATTTCATGACCGCGACGCAGTTTCTCTCCCGCAGACAGGACAATCTGAAAAGCCTTGCCGATCTCGCCGGACGGTCCGTCACATCCGCCTCCGGCACCGTCAATATCGAGCAGCTCAACGCCGTCAACCGGACGAAGAACCTCAATATCTCGGTAATGCCGACAAAAACCAATGAGGAGGCCTTCGAACTCGTGGTTTCCGGCAAGGCGTCCGCCTTTGTCATGGATGGCATATTGCTCGCGGCGCTGGCGGCGACATCGGAAAACCCGGACCTCTATGCGCTTTCCGAGGAAACGCTGAGCGCACCCGAACCCTATGGTCTGGTTTTCCGGCGCAACGACCCGGCTTTCAAGGCGGCGATCAATGAAAGCCTCAGACATATCTTCACCGGGCCGGCCATTCACGGCCTCTATGAAAAATGGTTCACCAAGCCCATTCCCCCAAACGGCATGAACCTGAACCTGCCAATGGCCGCGTCATTAAAACAGGCCTACGAATATCCAAGCGAATACCAGGACTGAGAGCGCAAAGCGCCAACCCCTATCGATTTTCACGAAGATGTTTTGACGGATTATTTTGGCTGGAGATGCGCGATGCAGAGATCGACATTATGGCTTTTCTTGTTTTTCCTCAGTCTTCTGCCCGCCCAGGCGGCCAGTGACGGCGCCCAACCGCCGACGCTTGAAACCATTGCCAGAACCGGCACGATCAAGCTCGGTTATGCCGATCGCAATATTCCCTTTTCTTATCTTGGCGCCGGGCCGGAACCGATTGGTTATAGCATCGAACTCTGCCTGAGGGTGACGGATTCCATCAAGAGAAAGCTCGGCCTGCCCGAACTGAAGATAGAATTCGTCAAGCGCACCCCCAGCAACCGCATCATGCTTCTCAATGACGGCACGATGGATATGGAATGCGTGGCAAGCACGAATACGGAGGAAAGGCGCAAGGCCGTGTGGTTCTCCTACAGCCACTTCATCACCGGCACGCGTTATGTCGCGCTGAAATCGAGCGGTCTGAACACCGTCGCCGATCTTGCCGGACGAACGGTGGTGGTGACGACGGGAACCATCAATATCAGCCAGCTGAACGTGCTCAATCGCAAATTGGGGCTGAACATTGCCGTGCTGCAGAATGACAGTACGGAGGGCAGTTTCGACATGGTGACGGAAAACCGCGCCTCAGCCTTCGTGATGGATGATATTCTCCTGCGATCCTTCGTCGCCGAGACGGGCAAGCCGGAAGACTACGTCATCTCCAACGAATATCTCGCTCCGCCCCAGCCCTATGGCCTGATGCTCCGGCACGGCGATACAGGCTTCAGGGACGCCGTCAACGAGGCGCTCGGCGAAATCTATGCCAGCGGCGAAATCGAAAAAATCTACGACAAATGGTTCAACGCGCCGATCCCGCCGAACGGGATAAACCTGAAACGCCCGCTGCCAGGTGACCTGGAGGAAGCGTTTCGCAAACCCGTCGACACGACGGCGGAATAAAAAAGCCGCCCGGAAGCGGGCGGCGTCTTTGGCAAAACATCTTCAGGCAGCGCGCAGGTCCGCGCCGAGCGGGATTTCGACGTCGATCTCCAGAATGGAGACATGCTCGTCGCGATCCATCTTCACATGCACCCGGTCGCTGTCGATCTGCACATGCTTGGCGATGACACCGAGAATTTCTTCACGGAGGATAGCCACGAGATCGGAGCCGGACGATGCCCTTTCGTGGGCGAGCAGCACCTGCAGACGCTCACGCGCAAGCGGTGCCGACTTCTGTTTGCGGAAAAGACTGAAGATGCTCATGCAGCCCTCCTTGCGAAGATTTTGGAGAAGATGCCGCGCTTCTCACCCGGGATGACCACCGGAATATCCTCGCCGGACAGACGGCGAGCGGCGTCGAAATAAGCCATGGCCGGCGCGCAACGGGCATCCGCCAGCGTGACCGGCGCGCCGACGTTCGAAGCGCGCAGCACATCCGTGCTTTCGGGAATAATGCCGAGCAGCGGAATGGAAAGGATTTCCAGAACGTCATCGACCTTCAGCATATCGCCGCGCTCGGCGCGGGAAGCATCGTAACGCGTCAGAAGCAGGTGCTTCTCCATGCGCTCGCCGCGCTCGGCCTTCAGCGTCTTGGAATCGAGCAGGCCGATGATGCGGTCGCTATCACGCACGGAGGAAACTTCCGGATTGGTGACAACAACGGCCACATCCGCATGACGCATGGCTAGCGTCGCGCCGCGCTCGATACCGGCCGGGCTGTCGCAAATTACCCAGTCGAAATGTTTCTTCAGCTCGTTGATGACCCATTCGACACCTTCGGGCGTCAGATTGTCCTTGTCGCGCGTCTGCGAGGCGGGCAGGAGGAACAGCGTCTCGAGGCGTTTGTCGCGGATCAGCGCCTGCGTTAGCTTGGCATCGCCCTGGATGACGTTGACGAGATCGTAAACCACACGGCGTTCAGCACCCATGACGAGATCGAGGTTACGCAGGCCGACATCGAAATCGACGACCACGACCTTCTCTTTATTCTGCGCCAATGCGGCGCCAAGCGCTGCGGTCGAGGTGGTCTTGCCGACCCCGCCCTTGCCGGAAGTTACAACGACTACCTTCCCCATATGGCTCTCTCCTGTTCCTGTGTGTTTATCTGTTATCAGCCGAGTTTTGCGGCCTTGATCGTATCGTTTTCCAGCCAGAGCTGAACGGGCTGGCCGCGCAGCTTGTCGTCAATGTCTTCGGCAACCTTATAGACGCCGTCGATGGCCAGAAGCTCCGCTTCGAGCTTGCGGCAAAAGATGCGCGCCGAAACATTGCCGAGCGAACCGGCCATGGCCCGACCGCGCAGGGCGCCGTAAATATGCACCGAACCGCCGGCGATGATCTCCGCCCCCGAGGCGACCGAGCCGATGACGGTCACGTCGCCCTCGGGAAACATGATCGACTGGCCGGAACGCACCGGCTCGTTGATGACCAGCGACTGCACAACGGCCCTGACCTCACCGGCAGCACGCGGCTTTTCCTCCGGCAAGTCGGCGGCGATGGCGACCGGTTCAACCTCGACATCGGAAGCAGGCTTTCCACCCTTCAGCGATGGCGGCATGCCCGGCTCGATCATCGAGGGGCGAACGCCCTCAATGCCCATGATGCCGACATTGCGCTCCGTCAGCGCCGCCAGCAGTTCCTTCAGTCCCGCCTTGTCGAGCGACAGCTCCGAGACGTCGAGAACCACCGGCCGCGACAGAAAGAAGCCCGCCGAACGGGCGGCGAGATCATCAAGCCTCTCCAGCCATTGATCGACCGGAGCTTCGGGGGACAGGACGACTGCGAGGAAGGAGCGGCCTTTGATACGGATCGAACGCTGGTCTGTTAGCACTTTGGTCATCTTAGTAAATAAATCGTTGACAATTAGGTACCTCGAATATGGTTAACAAATGGTTAACGCCGGCCCCAAAGAAGGGAAATCGTTAAGAAAATCCCCAATGCGAAACTCTTCGCGCGGAACTTTCAAAAACCTCGGTTACCTTTTGATTTTGCGATATTCTACCCTCTACGAATGTTTATGATGACAGCTTATCCTTGCAGCAGGCTGACGTCTCAGCGAAGACACGCTCTCCCTCTCCTTCTCCGCCCTGGAACTTCGACTCGACGGGATCGCAGCACGTCCGATTCTGGCACACGATTTCCGACCGGCCTTGAGCCGGCCCTCGATTCCCGGGATGGAAAAGCGATTCCGTTATGTCTTCCGATACTGTAGATACGGGCTGTCCCACAGTTCCAACGGAAGAATGAGATGCACAGCAAAGTCCCGCCGCAGAACCAGATTTTTTCGCAAGAGTTTGCGGCCTTCCTGTTCGACATGGATGGAACACTCGTCAATTCGATCGCCGTCGTCGAGCGGGTCTGGCGGGAGTGGGCCGTTGCAAATGGCATCGAGCCGAATGCTTTCCTGCAGCGCATTCACGGCATGCGGGCCTCGGAGGTGATCCGTCGCGAGGCGATTCCCGGCCTTAATGTGGATGCGGAGGCGGATATGATATTGCGCGCCGAGATGGATGATGTGGACGGCATCATTCAGATACCGGGCGCCGCAGACTTTCTTTCGTCTCTACCGGCAGGCAAGTGGGCCATCGTCACGTCAGCCGTGCGTGAACTGGCTGAACGCCGGCTCGCCGCGGCCGGCATCACTCCGCCACCCGTCATGATCTGTGCGGACGATGTCGTCAACGGCAAGCCCGATCCCGAAGGTTACAGGAAGGCCGCCGAAAGGCTGGGCGTTGCGCCGGAAAGCTGCATCGTCTTCGAAGATGCGCCCGCAGGCATTCAGGCCGGAGAACGCATGGGCGCCGCGGTGGTTGTCATCAACGTGACCCATTCCCACCCGATCGAAACGCCGCATCTTTCCATTGGCGGGTATGGTGAGCTGGATGTCATCATCGGCGACGACGGCGGCTTGAAGCTTGCAGGTAGCAAGAGCTGAAAGCCAGCCCACACATGCGCCGTCATCCTCGGGCTTGTCCCGAGGATCCAACCACGTATCGCAAAGCCGAGCGGTTGCAGATGCCCGGGACAAGCCCGAGCATGACGGAGGAGACGTTTTCGGACTTTGCCATCACCCTCGGTCCAATGACTTGGGCTGATTGGCTTCCGGTTCAAGGCCGGAATGGCGGAAATGGAAAAAGCCCCGGAGTAAGGCAAATGCCAAGCCTCTGTATCGGCCGCAAGTCTTTCGCCCCGCACTTTTCCACACCGGCCAATTGACAGCACCACATAAATGCGTCCTAATAAAATTGGTAAGACCATCTTACCGCTTGCGCGATCGGGGGAGACTTTCGCGCTGGGAGGGACATCATGTTTGTGGCTCTGGAGCCGCGCCGCCTTTACCGGCTGGTCGCGGAACAAATTCGTTTGCTCGTCGAAAGCGGGGAGCTGACCGAAGGTCAGCGCCTGCCGGCGGAACGGGACCTTGCGGAACGCTTCGGCGTTTCCCGCCCGACGGTTCGTGAAGCCCTCATCGTCCTGGAAGTGGAGGGCCACATCCATATCCGCATGGGTTCGGGCGTCTATGTCAGCGCAGCCGGCAGGCAGGCTAAAGAAAAGCCGACGGTGCCGGATGCGCATGGTCCGTTTGAAATCCTGCAGGCGCGCTGCATCATCGAGAGCGCGATTGCCGAGGAAGCCGCACGGCTTGCCAAGCCGGAATGCATCGCCAAGCTTGACGATATCATCGAACGCATGGCCGGTGCGCTCGACAATTCGCCACAGGCGCTCAATCTCGACCGGGCTTTCCACACCGCCATTGCCGACATCATCGGCAATTCGGCGCTCAATCGCTTTACCGGCCTGATCTATGACGAGCGCAGCCTGTCACCCTTTTTCGAAAAGCTCGCCAGCTATTTCGAGGGCCCGCACACCTGGAACCTCGCCGTGCAGGAGCATCGGGTAATCCGTGACGCCATTGCCGCCAACGACCCGGAAGGGGCCCGTGAGGCGATGCGGCAGCATCTGACGCTGTCGCAGAAGAGATTTTCCGAAAGCTTCGGGGAGGAAGCGATCGGGGAAGAGTGACCGTTGCCGCAACCGGCGACGGAAAAAACAGCACATCTGGCTTTAATTCGGGAGGAGTTAAGAATGAAAATCAGATTGTCGACTTTGATGGGCGCAACCGCCGCCATCCTGCTTTCCGCTCTGGCGGCGCAGGCGCAGACCACGCTGAAATGGGCCCATGTTTACGAAACCTCCGAGCCGTTCCACACGGATTCGGTCTGGGCGGCCGAAGAAATCGCCAAGCGCACCGATGGCCGCTACAAGATTGACGTCTTTCCGGCTTCCCAGCTTGGCAAGGAAGCCGATATCAATCAGGGCCTGAAGATCGGCACCGTTGATATCATCATTTCCGGTTCGAGCTTCGCCGCGCGTGACTTCAAGCCGATCGGCGTCACCTATTTCCCCTATATCTTCCGCGATCCGAGCCATCTGATCGCCTATACCAAGAGCGACATCTTCAAGCGCCTCGCCAAGGGTTACGAAGACAAGACCGGCAACCACATCGCCGCCGTCAGCTATTACGGCACGCGCCACACCACATCCAACAAGCCGATTGCCGCCTGCGCCGACATGGCCGGGCTTAAAATGCGCGTACCTGACGTTCCGGCCTATCTCGCCATGCCGCGCGCCTGCGGCGCCAACACCACGCCGATTGCCTTTGCGGAAGTCTATCTGGCGCTCCAGAACGGCACCGTGGATGCGCAGGAAAACCCGCTGACCACCATCGAGGCGAAGAAGTTCTTCGAAGTGCAGAAAAACATCGTCTTGACCGGTCACATCGTCGACCACCTCAACACGGTGATTTCGAAGAACCTCTGGTCGCAGCTTTCCGATGACGACAAGAAAATCTTCACCGAGGTCATGCAGCAGGCCGCCGAGCGGACCACCAAGACCATCGAAGGCCGCGAGAAAAGCCTTGTCGAAGACTTCAAGAAACGCGGCCTGACCGTCGCGGAAGTCGACAAGGCCGACTTCGAGAAGAACGTCATCGAAAAAGTGAAGTTCGAGGACTTCGGTTACGACAAGGCCGACTGGGAAGCCATTCGCGCCGTCAAGTGAGCCAAGATCCGGTGCGGCTCCTTTTGCCGCACCGCCCTTTCTCTCCAGACGGGATATCTCAATGTCGCAGGAAATCCATACTCAGGTCACGCCTGAGGAACTCGCCCATACATTCGACGAGGCGCCGCCCGAGGTTGATCTCAAGGTCTACTCATTCGAAGACTGGGTCACGCTCGGCCTTTTCTGGCTGATGACGGGCTGCGTCTTCCTTCAGTTCTTTACCCGCTACGTGCTTAACAACAGCTACGCCTGGACGGAAGAAATCGCCATCAACTGCCTGATCGGCGTTGTGTTTCTGGGCTCGGTCATGTGCGTTCGCATGTCGCGTCACATCCAGGTGGATGTGCTTTATCACTATGTGCCGCCGCAGGTGGCCCGCGTCATGTCGATCATTGTCGATGTGCTGCGTATCCTCTTCTTCGCTTACACATCCTGGCTGATGTGGCGCTATCTGGAAATCGTCGCAGATGAGGAGATGGTGACCGTGGCGCTTCCGCGCAACATCGTCTTCTACACGGTTCTGGCCGCTTTCGTGCTGATGTTCTTCCGGTCGGTGCAGGTCTTCATCGATAATATGCGGCGTGGCTATTCCGTTCTGGAGCGGCCCGAAGAATTCCAGAGCGCGGGGGACTGATCAGATGCTGCTTCTTATCGGCTCATTTCTTCTGCTGATGCTGATCGGCCTGCCGGTCGCCATTTCCATGGCCTCGGCCTCGCTGCTCTACATCGTGTTCTACAATGTCGCGCCTGATATCATCGCGGCGCAGCGTCTGATTGCAGGTGTCGAGAGCTTCCCGCTTCTGGCCGTTCCCTTCTTCATTCTAGCCGGTAATCTCATGAACACGGCGGGGGTGACGGGACGTATCTACTCGTTCGCCGTCGCGCTCGTCGGCTGGATGAAGGGCGGTCTGGCACAGGTCAACATCATCGGCTCGGTGATCTTTTCCGGCATGTCCGGCACGGCGCTGGCCGATGCGGCGGGCATCGGCACCATCGAAATCAAGGCCATGAAGGATCACGGTTATCCGGTCGAGGCGGCCGTCGGCGTCACCGCCGCTTCCGCGACGCTCGGGCCGATCTTCCCGCCATCGCTGCCCTTCGTCATTTACGGCATGATGGCGAATGTCTCCATCGGCGCGCTGTTCATGGCCGGCATCATTCCGGGTGTCGTCATGACGCTGCTGATGATGATCACGGTTGCGGTCTTCGCCTATATCAAGGGCTGGGGCTCCGATACGCCCTTCAGCCTCAGAACCATCTTTGGTGCATCAATCGAAGTCTTCGTGGTGATGATGGTGCCGCTCGGCATCTATATCCTCACAGCATTTGGCCTGTCGCTGAACCTGTCGATCCTGATCGTGCTGGTCATCCTGCTCGCCTGCGACTGGTATTTCGACTTCTCCGCCGTGATGGCGCTGATGACACCGGTGATCCTGATCGGCGGCATGACCATGGGCTGGTTCACACCGACGGAAGCAGCCGTCGCGGCCGTGCTCTGGTCGCTGTTCCTCGGGCTCGTGCGTTACCGCACGATGACCTTCAAGACGCTGGCGAAATCGACCTTCGATACGATCGAGACCACCGCTTCGGTGCTCTTCATCGTCGCGGCGGCCTCGGTCTTTGCCTGGCTTCTGACCGTCAGCCAGGCGGCGCAGCTTCTCTCTGCGGCGATCCTGACGATCACCGACAGCAAGTGGATATTCCTCGTGCTGGTCAACCTCTTGATGCTGTTCGTCGGCTGCTTCCTCGATACGATTGCGGCCATCACCATCCTCGTGCCGATCCTGCTGCCGCTGGTGCTGCAGTTCCATATCGATCCGGTACATTTCGGCCTTATCATCACGCTCAACCTGATGATCGGTCTGCTGCATCCGCCGCTCGGCATGGTGCTGTTCGTGCTCTCGCGCGTGGCGAAACTCTCCGTCGAACGCACCACCATGGCCATCCTGCCATGGCTGGTGCCGTTGTTCATCGCATTGCTGCTGATCACCTTCGTCCCGGCCATCACGCTGTGGCTGCCGACCGAAATGGGCCTGATCCGCTGACGAACCCCCTGCCCGCGCGGTTCGCCGCGCGGGTTCATTCATTCCATACACAGACATGAGGGCATCGTCATGCAGACACGCGTGGCACGTCTATACGGCCAGAAGGACATTCGCGTCGAAACGCAGGACCTCGTCGAGCCGGGGCCGGGCGAAGTGCTGCTCGCCATGGCGGCGGGCGGCATATGCGGCTCCGATCTCCATTATTACCAGGATGGCGGCTTTGGCCCGGTCCGGGTGCGTGAACCGATCATCTGCGGGCATGAGGCGTCCGGCCATGTGCGGGCGCTGGGGGAAGGCGTCAGCGGGCTCGCGATCGGCCAGCTCGTCGCCGTCAATCCCTCGCAGCCCTGCGGCCATTGCCATTTTTGCCTGAAGGGTCAGCCGATCCACTGCCTTGAGATGCGCTTCATGGGCAGCGCCATGCGCCTGCCGCACGAACAGGGCATGTTCCGCGACCGGCTCGTAGTTCCGGCAAAACAATGTGCAACATTTTCAGACGCAACCTCGCCGGCCGAAGCTGCCTGCACCGAGCCGCTCGCCGTCTGCCTGCATGCCGCAGCCCAGGCCGGCGATCTCGCTGGCGCGAAGGTGCTGGTGACGGGGGCCGGGCCGATCGGGCTCTTGACCATCGCCGCCGCCCGCCATGGGGGTGCAAGCATCATCGTTGCGACCGATCTGACCGATGCGGCGCTGGAACGTGCGCCAGCCATGGGTGCGGACCGCACGATCAATGTCGCGAAGGATGCCGAGGCGCTTTTGCCCTATCAGGACAATAAGGGTTATTTCGACGTTATTTTCGATTGCTCCGCCGCTGGCCCCGCGCTCCGCAGCGCCTTCGCCTGCGTGCGTCCGCGCGGCACCATCGTGCAAGTGGGCGTGACCGGCGATATTACCATTCCGCTCAATGCGCTGGTGGGCAAGGAAATCCTATGGCGCGGCTCGCAACGCTTCCACGATGAATTCGCCATCGCCGCGGGGCTCATCTCCACCCGCAAGATCGATGTGCGGCCAATCATTTCCCACAGTTTTCCGCTTGGCGAGGCGAAAGCCGCATTCGAACAGGCCGGAGACCGATCCGCCGCCTGCAAGGTGCAACTGACATTTTCCGCAGAATGATATTTGAGGATTTAAGATGAGACATACATGGCGCTGGTTCGGCCCGGTCGACAAGGTCACGGTTCAGGATGCGGCTCAGGCGGGGGCGGAAGGCATTGTCAGTGCGCTGCACCACATCGCCACCGGCGATGTCTGGCCGGTGGACGAGATCGCCAAGCGGCATGAGGCCATCAAGGCCGGCGGTCTTTATTGGGACGTGGTGGAAAGCGTGCCCGTTTCCGAGGATATCAAGACCCAGACCGGCGATTGGAAAACCCACATATCCAACTGGCAGGAGACGCTGCGCCGCCTTTCCGCCTCCGGCATCCGCACTGTCTGCTACAATTTCATGCCCGTGCTGGACTGGACCCGCACCGACCTGCGCTGGGAAACCAGACACGGCGCGAAGGCGATGCGCTTCGATCTTACCGATTTCGCCGCCTTCGACATTCACATCCTGAAGCGCCCGGACGCAACGGCCGATTATCCGGACTGGCTGGAGGAAGAGGCAGCAAAACGCTTCACTGAGATGCCGGATACAAAAATCGCAGCGCTCGGGCGTAATATCGGCGCGGGTCTGCCGGGCTCGGCGGATGGTTATACGCTTGCCCAGCTTCTGGAAAAGCTGCGCTCCTATCACGGCATTAACCGCGAAAGGCTAAAGCAGAACCTCATCGACTTTCTCTCCGAGGTGACGCCCGTTGCCGAAGAAGTCGGTATCAACATCTGCGCCCATGGCGATGATCCGCCGTGGCCGCTGCTCGGCCTGCCGCGTATCCTCTCCACCGAGGCCGACTATGCCCATATGCTCTCAAAGGTCGATAGCCGCGCCAATGGCGTGACGCTCTGCACCGGCTCTCTCGGCGCGCGGGCGGATAACGACCTGCCCTTCATCGCCAGCCGTTTTGCCGACCGCATCCATTTCGTGCATCTGCGCAACGTGACGCGCGACACGGACACCGTGCCCTGCTCCTTCTTCGAAGACGAACATCTGGAAGGCGGAACCGACATGGTCGCCGTCATCGCCGCACTCGTCACCGAAGAGGCGCGCCGCCGGTCGGAGGGCCGAGAAGACCACACCATTCCAATGCGCCCTGACCACGGCCAGGAAATTCTCGACGACCTGACGCGCGGCGCGCAACCCGGTTATCCCGCCATTGGCCGGCTGAAGGGGCTGGCGGAACTGCGCGGCATCGAGCGCACGCTGTCGCACAGCCGTTTCGGTCTTGCGAACGGCAAAGGCTGAACAGGAGAATTGACCGCGGACGGCCCATCAGCCTGCGGTCAACCGCGCCCGGAAAAAGAGATAGGAGAAGGTTGCAAGTCCACCGGCAACTGCTCCGGCGGCTTTCACGGCGACATCCGTCAGCTGCGGATGACGTGTCGGAGACAGAAATTGCAGCGCCTCGATGCCGAAAGCCGCGACAATGCCCGCTATAATGATCGCCAGCCAATAACGCGGATAGGCGAGCACGAAGGCGGCAGAGCAGAAAGCGAAGGCGGCAGCGCGGTCTATGCCAACCGTCGTCAGCGTATGCGGCCGAAATCCGATCGGGCAGATTGTAACGATCACGATCAGCAGCAGAACCGACCAGGCGACATATTTCGGAAGTCTATTTGTCATCATGGCGTCACAATAAAGCGCCGTGTGCGTAAACGGAAGCGGGTCTTTTTCACGCCTCGCCCAATTAATCACACTTTTTGGTCAGATAGTTGAAAAACCGGCTTTCGCTCAAGCCCCACACGGGCTAAGGCAGAAGGCAACCGGGCGAGGATCGCGGCTGATGGCGTTTGCGCTGTCGCTTTTCGGTCTGGCGTCACGGTGTCGGGTGGATTTTCCACACAGGATCAGATTTTCAGGGAAGAGCACAATGAGTTTCAAGCCGCACGGCAAACATCTGGTTGCAGGAGAATGGGTCGCAACGGAAGCAAAATTCCGCAGCGAGCCTGCACATGGCGAAGCTTTCGATTTTTCGGTCGGCACCGTCGATCTGGTGAACAAGGCCGCAGAAGCAGCCGAAGAAGCCTTCTGGAGCTACGGTTATACCACCCGCGAAGAGCGCGCCGCATTCCTCGACACCATCGCCGATGAGATCGAAGCCCGCGCCGACGCCATCACCGAAATCGGCTCGTCCGAAACCGGCCTGCCCGCAGGACGCCTGCAGGGCGAACGCGGCCGCACCGTTGGCCAGCTGCGCCTTTTCGCTTCGCATATCCGTAAGGGCGATTATCTCGACCGTCGCCATGACGAAGCGCTGCCGGATCGCCAGCCGCTGCCGCGCCCGGATATCCGCCTCATGCAGCGCCCGATCGGCCCCGTTGCGGTCTTCGGCGCCTCCAACTTCCCGCTCGCTTTCTCCACCGCCGGTGGTGATACCGCAGCGGCTCTGGCGGCCGGCTGCCCGGTGGTCGTCAAGGGCCACTCCGCCCATCCCGGCACCGGCGAAATCGTTGCCGAAGCCGTTCTCGCCGCCGTCAAGAAGCACAATCTGCATCCCGGCGTCTTCTCGCTGATCCAGGGCGGCCGCCGCGATGTCGGCTCCGCGCTCGTCCAGCATCCGCGCATCAAGGCAGTCGGTTTCACCGGTTCGCTCGCCGGCGGCCGCGCGCTGTTCGACCTCTGCGCCCAGCGCCCCGAGCCGATCCCTTTCTTCGGCGAACTCGGTTCGGTCAACCCGATGTTCCTGCTGCCGGAAGCCGTTTCCGCTCGCGGTGAAGCCATCGCCAAGGGCTGGGCGGGTTCGCTCACCATGGGTGCCGGCCAGTTCTGCACCAATCCGGGCATTGCCGTCGTTCTTGCCTCGCAGGCAGACACGGTCGCGGAAACCGCGCGTGCTGCTCTTTCCGAAGTCGGCCCGCAGGTCATGCTGACCGATGGCATCGCTTCGGCCTATCGTGATGGCCGCGACCGCATCGCTGCCGGCAACGGCGTGCGCGACGTGTTGACCACCTCCTGCAACCTGCGCAATGCAACACCTTATCTCTACCGTGTTGCCGGCAAGGACTGGGTTGCCAACCATGCACTCGCAGAAGAAGTCTTTGGACCGCTCGGCCTGATCGTCACGGTCGAAAGCACGGAAGAAATGATCGAAGTCGCCAAGAGCTTCGAAGGCCAGCTGACGGCAACCCTGCATCTGGATGCCGGCGACGCCGAACTCGGCCGCAAGCTGCTGCCGATCCTGGAACGCAAGGCGGGCCGCGTTCTCGCCAACGGCTTCCCGACCGGCGTTGAAGTCTCCGAAGCCATGGTTCACGGCGGCCCCTACCCGGCGTCGACGAACTTCGGCGCAACTTCGGTCGGCACCATGTCGATCCGCCGCTTCATGCGCCCGGTTTCTTATCAGAACATTCCTTCGGACGTTCTGCCGGAAGACATTCGCTAATCACTGAAAGGCAGGCGCGGCAATGCGCCTGCCTTCAGCGCCGGAACCTCCGCTTCCGTCATCCCCGGGTGAAGCCCGAGGATGACGTCGCGTTTGCGGCCTTTCACGGAAGCCCCGACGCTTCAACGCTTCACCGATATACACTTTCCAGATTTTCAGCAGCACGGCGTCCACGTCGGTTGACATGGACCCTGTGCATAATGCTAATACGTCTTTCGTAACGTAATAACATTACAATCATTCTCAAAGACCCGCTATCGGTTCGAACCCGCAAGAGGATGACAACGTCTGGAAGGAACACCATGAGATTTTCCCTTCATCACCATTTCGGCATGAGCGCACTCGCCACATGCCTTGCACTTGCCACGCCGCTCATTCCAGGCATGGCGCTGGCAGAAGAAAGCAGTGACAGCATCAAGGAATGGCGGCTATTCGTCGCCGATCACAGCCAGCCGGTGGTGCGCGCAATCGATTTCGAAACCGGCAAGGAACTTGGGCGCTATGATCTCAAAGGCTATGCGGCGCTGACCGCCAGCGCCTCCGGCATGACGGTTTTCGCGACGCAATCGGATGCCGACATGGTGCATGTAATCAAGACCGGCATCGTTTTTTCCGATCACGGTGAGCATCGCGATCTGAATGTGGAGGATGCCGCGCTTCTGCCCGTCACCTTCGAAGGCAAGCGCCCTTTCCACGTCGTGCCGCATGATGACCATGCGATCCTCTTTTATGACCGTGGCGGCAAGGCTGAGATAATCGACGAGGGAGCATTGCTTGACGGCAAGGCCAAGGTCCGCACCGTCGACACGACTGCACCGCATCATGGTGTGGCGGTGACGATGGGGCGTTACGTTCTGGTTTCCGTGCCGAATACCGAGGTCGAAACAAAACCCGATGCGCTGCCGCCACGCATAGGGCTGCGCGTTCTCGACAGGGAGGGCAAGCAGGTTGGCGAACAGGCGGCATGCACCGATCTGCATGGCGAGGCGACATCCGCACGGCTTGTCGCCTTCGGCTGCAAGGAAGGCATTCTCGTTGCCCGCCCGGGCGGCACCGATGGTCCGAAGCTTGAAATGCTGACCTATCCCGAGGATTTCCCGAAAGCCTATACCGGCACACTGCTTGGCGGCAAATCCATGCAGTTCTTCCTCGGCAATTACGGTGAGGACAAGGTCGTCCTGATCGATCCTGATAGCAAGGACGCCTTCCGTCTGGTGGAGCTGCCGACCCGGCGCGTGGATTTCATCCTCGATCCCGCCAATCCGCGCAACGCCTATATTCTGACGGAAGACGGTGACCTGCATGTGCTTGATGTGCTGGAAGGCGCGATCACCCGCAAGGCAAAGGTCACCGAGCCCTACAGCAAGGACGGCCATTGGCGTGATCCGCGCCCGCGTCTGGCCGTTGCCGATGGGCAGGTCGCGATCTCCGATCCGCGCCATTCACTCATCCGCGTGGTGGATGCGGAAAGCCTGAAGGAAACCCGCACGCTTGCGGTGGAAGGCCAGCCTTATTCTATCGTTGCCGTCGGCGGTTCAGGCGCTTCGCACTGATCTTGCGCAACAAAAACCCCGTGCGCCGATCGACGCACGGGGTTCTCCAATTTGGAAATGCTGATCCTCAGGCGGACTGGATCGCCTCGATCCTGTCGATACCGCCGACGATGCCGGCGAAATCCTGCCAGACGCCCTGAGCACCCTTGCGCCATTCATCCAGCGCTTCCGGCTGCAGCACCTTGCCGCCCTTGGAGAGCGCAAGCTCTACGGACTTCGTCTCGTCTTCAACGATCAGCTGGTTGAAATATTGCGCGCCTTCGCTGGAGGCTTCCGAAAGAACCTTCTTTTCCTCATCATCCAGCTGGTTCCAGAAGGTCGCGCCATAATAGACGACGCCCGAGGCCCAGATATGGCCGGTCTCGGTCATATAAGGCACGACCTCGTAAAGCTTGAAGCCGGCATAGGCGGATTTGGTAAGGTCCATGGCGTCAGCCACGCCGGTCGCCAGCGCATTATAGGTTTCGGTAATTGGAATACCGACCGGCGTGGTGCCGAAGGCGCTCCAGAGCTTGGTGTGCAGCGGGCTCTGGATGACGCGGATTTTCTTGCCTTCGAGCTCAGCCGGCTTGGTCACCGGTTCCTTGGTCAGAAGATGACGCGCGCCGTAACTGATGAAATCCACGGCGACGAATTGCTGCGCGCCGAGCTTCGTCTTCAAGTCGTTGCCAGTCTCGCCCGTCACCACCTTGCGTACATGGGCGGCATCGCGGAACAGGAAAGGCAGGTCGAGGATCTGCAGTTCCGGAACCCAGCCGGAAAGCGAGGAAACCGTGGAGAGGCTCGCCTGAACCGATCCCAGACGGATGTTTTCCGCCACTTCTTTTTCGCCACCGAGCGCGCCGCTCTTGACGATGTTGAAGCGGAAACGGCCGGGCAGTTTCGCCTCCACCAGCTCGCTGATCTTCACCCAGATCTTCGTTTCCGGCTTGTCGTCGGCAAAAAGAGACGCAACGGTGAGGCTGCGGGTTCTGGCATTTGCGGTGCGAACGAAGGCCGGTGCAGCAAGCGTCGCCGCGCCAATGGCGGAGAATTTGAGGAGATTGCGGCGATCGATAATAGTCATGAATAAAACCCCGGATTTAGAAGAAAATCGCCCAGACGCACAAAATGGCCAGGGAAACGAGAAGGGAGACGAGATAGGGAACAACAGCCCGGAAAAGCGCCGTCGCCGGAATGCGCGTGACGCCGCTGACCACGAAGATCAGCATGCCGAGCGGCGGCGTCAGACCGTGGATCATCAGATTGACCACAAGGATGACGCCGAAATGGATCGGATCGATGCCGGCCGCCACGGCAGCGGGCAGCAGGATCGGCCCGAACAGCAGGATGGCAGCACCGATATCCAGCACCAGGCCGACCGCGAGCAGGATGAGGTTAGAGAGCAGAAGCACCGCGATCTTGCTGCCGCCGAGCAACGTCACGAAGTCAGTGACAAGGCCGGAAACATTATCGACCGCAAGCAGGAAGGCGAAAGGCCCTGCCGTGCCGATTAGAAGGCCGATGGCCGCCGCCTCGCCGGCCGATTGCCGGAAGGTTGCGAAGATGCGGCCCGCGCCCAGCCGGTAACCGAAGCCGAGAAGCAGCGTGTAGAGCGCTGCAAGTGCGGCCGCTTCCGTGGTGGTGACAATGCCGATGCGGATGCCGACCACCACGATGACGCCGAGACCGAAGGCGGGTATGGCGGCGATGGCGGAGCGCCAGCGCTCGGCTCCCGTGGCGCGCGGCAGGGTATCGACGCTGCGCACGCTCAAATGGATCGCCACCGCAAGGCAGATCGCCATCAGCCCGCCGGCAAAGAAGCCGCCCACCAGCAGCGAGCCGACCGATAGATTGGTGGCTGTGGCAAGGATCAGGAAGGCGATGGAGGGCGGGATGACGTTGTCGAGCACCGAGGTGGCGGCAATGATCGCACCCGCCTGCGCCGGTGGATAGCCGTGCTTGACGAGCTCCGGCTGGAAGGTGGAAGCGCCGAAGGCGGCGTTGGCGACAGAGGAACCTGAGGCGCCGGAAAACAGCACGCTGGTCAACAGCGTCGTCTGCGCCAGTCCCGCCCGCCGGTGCCCGACCATGGCAGCGGCAAAGCGAACCAGCTGGTTGGCGACGCCCGATTCCGTCAGCAGGCTTCCGGCCAGCAGGAAGAACGGGATGGCGAGCAGCAGGAATTTCGACATGCCGGTCACGGTCGAGGACACGATGGCCGGCTCGGGCAAGGTGCTGCCGAAGGCGATCGCCACGTAAGCCGCAGCGAGGAAGGCATGGGCAAGCGGTGCCGCCAGCACCAGCCCCACCGCCGCCGTCAGCGCCAGAAACAGGCTTGGCGGCAGTGTCGTATCGACGAAAACTTCCGGCAGGCCGACATAGGCCACGATGGCGATGGCTAGAGACGCGAGAACGGCAAGCGCCTTGCCTTCACTGACACGCTGAAGCGCGAGATAGAGAAGGATCAGCGCGCCGCCAGCGCCAAGAAAGCCGAACCGCACCCATTCAGGCAGGCCGAGCGTCGGAGACGTACCGCCCAGCATCGCCGCGATCTTCACCCCGCCGAAAGCGAGGATGAGCGCCGCGACGAAGGAAAATGCATCCGCCAGAACTTCGGTCGCGGCGTGAAAACGCTCAGGCAGAAACCGCACGAAAACATCAAGCCGCATGGCGAGCGCGCTTTTGAGACTGAGCGGCGCGCCGACCGCGATCATCGCCACATGCAGCCAGATGCCGAGGTCTTCCGCGCCGATAAAGCCGGTGTGAAACAGATAACGCAGGGTGACATTGACCAGCACCACCACGAGAAGCGTGGCAAGGATTGCGGCGGCGACAGCACCGAGCGCCTTGTCCAGCACGGCAAGCACCCGCTCGGCTATGCGTTGGGGGCCGATGCGCCGTTGTGCAATTGTTGTTGCCGGACTTGCCGTCATGTCTTTTTTCTCCACTCCCGGAAGGCCATGCTTACGATGCCTTTGCCGAGAGGTCGCGGTCGAACAAGGTCGACCATGTGAATTGTTTCGCCGACGAGACTTCCCGCGATACATCAAGACGCGGAAGAACCTTTTCCCCGAAGCGGAATGCTTCTTCCAGCAATGGCATGCCGGACAGAATAAAGGTATTCACGCCCGCCTTTTTATAGGCCTCCAGCGTACGGATGACCGTATCTGGCGAACCGACGATCGCGGTGCCCGGTCCCGGCCGGACAAGACCGATACCGGCCCAGAGATTGGGCGCGATTTCGAGATCGCGCAGGTTCTCCGGCTTCTGCCCGCCATGCATCGCCGTCATGCGCTGCTGGCCGACGGAATCCGTCTTGCCGACGAAACGCTGGTTGGCGGCAATCGCGCGCTCATCCATACGCCCGTAGAGATCGGCTGCGGCGGCCCATGCCTCTTCATCGGTATCGCGGACGATGACATAAAGCCGAATACCGTATTCCAGCTCGCGGCCGAGTTTCTCCGCCCGCGCCTTGACGAGATCGACCTTCGCACCGATCTGGTCTGGCGTTTCGCCCCAGGAAAGATAGGTCTCGACATGTTTGGCCGCAACGTCGATCGCCTTGTCCGAAGAACCGCCGAACCATAGCGGTGGCGGCTCGATGCCCTGCCCCACCGGCAGCGCCAGCTTTGCGCCTTCCGTCTGGAAATGCCGCCCCTTGAAATCGACCGTTTCACCGGCAAAAAGGCGGTGCCAGATCTGCAGATATTCATCCGCCATATCGTAACGCTCGTCATGCGGCATGGTCATGCCGTAAGCGCCGAGCATCTTGGCATCGCCCGAGACGACATTGATCAGCAGACGTCCGCGCGAAAACTCCTGAAGCGTCGCCGCCATCTTGGCGAGCAGCGTTGGCGCGACAAGGCCGGGATGAATGGCGACCAGAAACTTCAGCCGCTCGGTATAGGAAAGCAGCGCGCCCGCCAGAACCCAGACGTCATGCGCACCGGTGGCAAACAATGCGCCGGTGTAACCAAGCTGGTCGTAAGCGAGCGCCAGCTGCTTGTAATAACCGAGATCGACCTTGCGGGAGCCTTCCGGCTGCCAGGGATAGGCGCCATCGGGCGCGCACATGTACCAGAAAACATTCATCTGTCGCCTCCCGCGCTGGCTGATTGACCCGTTAGAACCGGTAAAGAGAAATGTCCGTGCCTGTAAAGCGTATCGGCCTCCTCCTGCTGCTCGGCAAGGATATTTTCGGCAGCGGGCACCACCGAAAGATCGCGCGAACGCAGCACCTTTGCCCATGACAGCGCGTCGCCTTCGCTGCCCTGCTCGGCGGCAAGAAGGGCTGCGGCCCTGTCTATATCCGCCATGACGGCCCGGCCGACACGGTCCAGTTCGGCGGCAATCGCCTCGCGTCTTTCCAGTGCTACAGTGTGACGCGCAAGCGTCCAGAACAGCGAGCGGTTGGGAATGGTGGAGCCGCAACGGACCAGAAGACTGATCTCTTCATGGGTCAGGGCTTTTTCGAGCCGTGGCGACATCGTCACCCAGGCATCGACGCGGCCTTCCACGAGGTCGCGCAGGCTATCGCTGTCGCCGCTTTCGATGCGTGTCACATCCGCAAGACCAAGTCCCGCCCCTTCCAGGCTACGCGCCAGAAGATAGGTGTGAAACGACCCGTCGATCAACGATATGCGCTTTCCCGAGAGATCGGCGGCGGAGCGGATCGGGCTATCCCGCCGCACGAGGATCGCGCCATTTGCGGGTCTCGGCGCAGACGCCGCGATATAGGCTGCTGAAAGCCCCCGCGCATCCGCCTCGATGGGCGGCGTCGAACCTGTGCCGCCGAAATGAATGTCGCCTTTTTCCAGAAGCGCTGCGGTATCGCGCCCTTCGCGATAGGGCACGAACTCCGGATCGAATTTATCAAAGGCGCCGGGCCAGAGCCGGGCGAGCCGCAAATGCAGATTGTTGGGATGGACCCCGATTTTCATGTCGACACCTCATTTCGCAATCAATCTACTTTTTTATAGAATGTTTTCGAGGAACGTTTTGGCGATCCTTGTCCGGAAAGCGAAAGAGAAATCTACTAATCCTGTAGATTTTAAAAAATGCTTGACCTGGTCAAATAGGGATTAATCAAGCCATTGAAATTTATCGCGATACAATTTACTTTTTTATAGTTTGAAAAATGGGCCTGTAGTCGTGACGAAACCGGTTTCCAATCTCATCTGCCGCAGCGTGGTGGAAGCGAGCGAGCTTTTGAAGCTTGTCGCCAACGCCAATCGCCTGGCCATCGTCTGTTATCTCATGGAAACGGAAGCCTCCGTTTCAGCACTTGAATATGAGCTCGGCATCCAACAGCCGACCCTTTCCCAGCAGCTAGCCGAACTACGCGACGCCGGCGTGATCGAAGGCTCGCGGGAAGGCAAACAGGTGATCTATCGCGTCACCGATCCGCGCATCGTCCAGCTGGTTCTGACATTGCGCGGTCTTTATACTGATCTTTCCGACGTAACCGGCAAGAAAGGCAGACGCGCTTTGCCGCTCGATGAGGCGATGTTCGATTAACATGATCGACCTCTATACCTGGATCACCCCCAACGGCCTGAAAATCTCAATTGCGCTGGAAGAACTCGGCCTGTCCTATGTCAGCCACGCCATCGACATCGAAAAAGGCGAGCAATTCTCAGCCGATTATACCCGCATCAATCCCGGCTCGAAAATCCCGGCGATCGCCGATCGCGATAACGGCACCATCCTGACGGAATCGAATGCGATCCTGATCTACCTCGCCGAAAAGGCCGGGCGGCTTCTGCCTGCCTCCAAGGCTGCACGGCTGGCAGTCACCGAATGGCTGATGTGGCAGGGCGCCAATTTTGGCCCGACACTCGGTTACGCCCATTATTTCCTGACCTATAATGCCGGACAGGCACCCTTTGCCGAGACGCGTTTCACGACGGATGTGGAGCGGCTATACAGGACATTGAACGACCGGCTGACGGGCCGGGAATTCATGGCCGGTGATTTTTCGATAGCCGATATCGCCATCTGGCCATGGGTCTCGCGTTTCGCGCGTCACAAAATCGACCTCGATGATTTTCCGGCAGTACAGCAATGGTATCGCCAGCTCGGACGGCGCGAAACATTCCAGCGTGGTTACCGCGTGCCTTTCGCGACGTCCGACGTACCGGGTCTTTAACCTGCTTTAGCAGGCGACAAGGTGGCCGGGCGACACCTCGCGATACTCACGCGGCTTCACCACGTAGTCGACCGCGCGGATCGGGCTTTTCAGCTCGTCATTCGCGGCATTCCGCCGGGTGTTCCTGCGGTCTGGGTCCGGCACCGGCACAGCGGCCATCAGCTTGCGGGTGTAATCATGCTGCGGATTGTCGAATACCGCTGCACGCGGACCGATCTCGACGATTTCGCCGAGATACATTACCGCGACACGGTGACTGACGCGTTCCACCACCGCCATGTCATGACTGATGAACAGGAAGGCGAGATCGAGGCTCTGCTGCAAATCTAGCATCAGGTTGATCACCTGCGCCTTGATCGAAACATCAAGCGCCGAAACGCTCTCATCGGCGACAATCACCTTCGGCTGAAGCGCAAGCGCGCGGGCGATGCAGATGCGCTGGCGTTGGCCGCCCGAGAATTCGTGGGGGTAACGCGCCGCCATATCGGGCGAGAGACCGACTTTTTTGAGCATGTCGGCCACGACATCCTTCGCCTCGCGGGCGCTTCCCATGCGGTGTTCCAGAAACGGTTCGGCAATCGCCGCACCCACCGTCATGCGCGGATTGAGCGAGGCGAAAGGATCCTGAAAGATCATCTGCACCGTCTTGCGCATCTCGCGCATGCCTGATTTGTCGAGAGCGAGAATATTCTCGCCATTGACCACCACCGAACCGGCATCCGGCTCGATCAGCCGCATGATCGCACGTCCCGTTGTCGATTTTCCGCAACCGCTTTCGCCGACCAATGACAATGTTTCGCCGGCTCGCAGATCAAAGGACACATTCTCCACCGCATGCACGCGGCCGCTGAGCCGTCCCAAAAGGCCGGAGTGAATGTCGAAGCGCTTGGTCAGCCCTTCCACCTTCAGCACTGGCTGGGCACTCGCATCGACGGTATCGCCCGGGCGCGCAGGTTGCTGCGTTTCCCCCGTGGTGGTGTTGACGATGGGAAACCGGAGCGGTCTTTCCTCACCTGTCATGGAACCCAGAACCGGAACAGCGGACAAAAGCGCGCGGGTATAGGGATGTTTGCCGCGATGGAAAATATCGGCCGTCGCGCCGACTTCCACCTGCTCGCCGCGATACATGACGACGGTGCGGTCGGCGATCTCAGCCACCACGCCCATATCATGGGTGATGAACAGAACCGATGTGCCTTCCTCTTCCTGAAGTGTCTTGATGAGGTCGAGAATCTGGCCCTGAATGGTCACATCGAGCGCCGTCGTCGGCTCGTCGGCGATCAGCAGTTTCGGCCGCGAGGCAAGCGCCATGGCGATCATCACGCGCTGGCGCATGCCGCCGGAAAAGCGATGCGGATACTCGTCGAAACGCGATGCGGCTGAGGGAATACGGACCTTTTCCAAGAGACGGATCGTCTCTGCCCGCGCCTCGGCTTTCGACATGGGCTGATGGCACAGCAAGGCTTCGGAAATCTGGTCGCCGATTGTGAATAGCGGATTCAGGCTGGTCATCGGCTCCTGAAAGATCATCGCGACCTCGTTGCCCCGCACCTGCCGCATGGCATCTTCGGAAAGGGACAGCAGGTTGCGCCCACCAAGCAGGATTTCGCCCTGAACCCTGCTGCTTTCCCGATCCAGCAGCCGCATGATGGAGAGCGAGGTGACGCTTTTGCCCGAGCCACTTTCACCGACGATCGCGACCGTCTCGCCCGGCCCGACATCGAAGGAAATATCACGCACCACGGGTTTCCAGCCACCATCCACGTGAAAGGACGTGGTGAGATTGCGGACGGAAAGCACGGCGTCCTCGGCACCAAGTGGTGCAGCCTGCGGCATGGTCATGATCGTTCCCTTCTTTTCTTCTCGTTTGAACTGTTCGGGCACGGCGTCGCCGCCTGTTTCTTCTCCCCGCCGGGGAGAAGGTGGCCCGAAGGGTCGGATGAGGGGGCACGGTTTCCGAAATCCGGCGAGGGTGCCCCCTCATCCCGCTGCCGCGACCTTCTCCCCGGCGGGGAGAAGAAGCTCGTGGCGCCCGCTCGTTCCATATGCAGTCGTTACTTAATCCGGCCAGCGCAGCATGCCGTCGAAGCGGTGGCGGCTGCGGTCGTCGAACGGAGTTGCAATCACCTCGTTGGAGGCGCGCGCCTTGTCCAGTTCCTCGGCGAGACGCGAAGCCACGATGGTTTCCTGGCCGGGGTGAAGGTTGCATGGGTCGAGATAGAAATAGCGATGCTCCACCTCGTGGTCGCGGGTGATGATCGGAGGATTGCCCCTGGCCAACGCCGTCGTCAGGTCCCAGGCGGTGATATGCGCTTCCTCGGCATCGATGATGACGCGCAGCCTGTCGAGCGGGTTATTGGTCGGATCCGGCTCGATCAGCGCCGTCACGCCGGGGCGGCCATCCAGCGTTTCCTTCCAGAGATTGAGATAGCCGGTCTCACGCTCACGGATGCCGGCATGGTCGCGCTTTTCCCAGGCTTCCAGCGCCGCCATGACGCCATAAATGCTTTCCTTGCCAACCTTCATGCCGCGGCCAATGCCCATATTCTGCAGGAAGGCGTTGCGCACCAGTTCCTTACTTCCGGCGACGATGCCTGATGTGGGGCCGCCGAGGAACTTGTGGCCGGAATAGAGCACCACATCCGCGCCCGTCGCCAGAAACAGCTTCAGGTCATATTCGGAAGCGGCATCGACGATGACAGGCACACCCTTGGCATGGGCGATCTCGACAAATTCGGAAAGATGCAGCAGGCCGTAATCGACCACATGATGCGAAACGACATAAACCGCCGCCGCCGTCTTTTCGGTGATGGCGTTTTCCATGTGGAAACGATGGGTGGATGTCGCCTGCCCGACCAGCACCACCTTGCCGCCGGCGAGCCGGATCGCCTGATCCACCGGTGCGCCATAGCTCACCACATGCCCCATCTGCACCAGAACCTCGTTCTTTTCCGGCGTCACATCGGGCAGCTTTTCGATGGCCAGAAGATTATTGCCGGTGATCGCACCCGCCACCGCAAGGCTGATGCCGGAGGAGCAGGAGGCCGTGATGAAACCAGCCTCACCGCCCGTCAGCCTTGCGATCACCGCGCTTGCCTTGCGCTGCAGATCGTTGATCTCGACAAATTGCGGCAGGATGGCCGCCATGGCTTCAACCGCTTCCGGAACGACGATGGAAGCGCCGAGCGAGGTCATGGTGCCCGAGACGTTGATGACCGGGCGAAGGCCGATCCTGCTTCTGATATCCTCGGTCATGTCTTTCTCCTGTCTTTGCGATGCGATGGGCATCGACATATATGCCATAATAATGTAATAGCTTCTCAAAATTCATGAGGAGCCGGAAATTGGACGCCCACAGACTGGACGAATTGTCTTCAACCGCCCCGTCCGACGCAGCGGAAAACCCGGACGCGAAGGGGGCCAAGCGCTCGCGCGTCAGCGGCATCGACCGCGCTCTTCAGGTGATTGATTATCTCTACGAAACCGGATCGCCGGCCGGCGCTTACGCGATTGCCAAGGCAGTCAGGGCGCCGCTTTCCACGGTCTATGTGATCATCGACGATCTCGTGGAAAAGAACATGCTGGCCCGCAATGCCGACGGCAACATCTGGCTCGGCGCGCGCCTTTACCATTACGGCCTTGCCTATGCCCGCTCGCTGGATTTCATGGGTGTCGCCACGCATGAAATGCATGATCTTTGCCGCCACGCCGGCGAAACCGTGCAGCTTTGCGGTCGTGACGGCGACCATATGCTGGTGCTGGCCATGGCCGATGGGCCGAGCCATTTTCAGGTTGCCTCGCGCGTCGGCACCCGTGTTCCCTTGAACTGGACCGCGTCCGGCCGCCTGCTGGTCGGCCACCTGCCGGAAGCGGAGCGTCTCGAACTTTTCCGGCGCTGCGCCCGCTCTTCGCCGACCGGTCGCGCGGAGATCAATCCGGAAACACTGTCGCAATCGGCGGCGACCGCCTTCCATGACCGGTTGTCGATACAGGTTGCCGAATCCGATTACGCCGTGGCCTGCATTGCCTCGCCGATCTGCGATAACAGGGGCGAATGCGTTGCGACGATCTCCATCGTGCTGCCGGAACAGAAGGTGCTGGCGGACGAGAACCACTACACCGAACAGGTCAGAGTCTCGGCGGAGCGGATCGAAAAGCTGATGGGCTGGCGCAACCATTAAATAGCCTCACCCCTTGAGCGCGACGATCGCTTCGATCTCGACGGTGATATTGCCCGGCAATGAGCCGAAACCCACGGCGGAACGCGCATGCTGCCCGGCATCGCCGAACACGTCGATGAAGAGATCGGAGCAGCCGTTGATGACGCTCGGATGATCACGGAAATCGCTGACGGCATTGACCATGCCCAGCAGTTTCACCACCTTCTTCACCCGCGACAGATCCCCCAGCGCCTCGTGCATGACGGCAAGCAGATTGATGCCGGTGAGCCGCGCATGGTTATAGGCCTCTTCCAGCCCGATTTCCGCGCCCACCTTGCCGGCGTAAAGATGGCCGTTTTCCTCCCTCGGGCCCTGCCCTGAAAGGTAAAGCATGTTGCCTTCCACCACATGGGTGACGAAATTGGCAATCGGCGGCGGCGGCGGCGGCAGGGAGATGCCGAGCGCGGCAAGCCGGTCATAGGGCGAAAGATGCCCTTCGGCATCAAGCGAAGACTGTTTCACGCGAATTCCTCATAATGCCGGGACGGGTATCCCGTCGTGTCTGCGGAAGGCGAAAGGCAATGCCCTCCGCCATTCCAGTCGGGGGTCAGCGCCAGGAATAACCATGGCTGTGGCGCACGAGCTTGCGCGCTCTTGGCACATAACGGCTCGCAGCAATGGCCTCTGCACCGATGACCGCGTAGCGCGGCTCGAACAGGCGCTTAAGACGCGACACGTCACCATTGGAATCCGTCGCTTCCAGATCGGCATCGACAAGATCGAAAACCGTGAAATCAGCGCGCTGGCCGACATCGAGGCGGTTTTCCATGTCGAGGCGGATGATGGAGGCGGGATTGCGGGTGACGGCCTCGACCACATTTTCGAAGGGCATATCGACCGAAAGCAGCTTCGACATGGTCGTCGCCAGATCCCAGACGGGGAAATTCATCGAATGGCCGTGCAAATCCGTGGAGATCGAGAAGGGCAAAAGGCCGCGCGCAATCGCCGCTTCCGCTACCTTGAAGGAGAAGGAAGCGCCGCCATGGCCGATATCCAGCCGGATGCCTTCCCCCGCGCAGCGTTCCGCAAGGTTGAACAGGTCCTCATCTTCCATGATGCTGGAGCCCGACTTGCCGTTGAAGCAATGGGTCACGACATCGCCGGGGCCGAGAATTTCCAGCACCTCATCGTAAAGTGCCGGCGGTTCGCCCACATGCACCATCATCGGCACTTTCAGGATCTTGGCGATCTTCTTGCCGAGCTTGACCGGCGTAACACCCCAGGAGCCGGTAATGACATGGCTCGCCCGCACCTTGAGGCCGACAATATGTTCGCTGTTTTCGGCGTAACATTCGATGATACGATCGAGGTCGATATCCTTGATATCGCGCAGTTCCGGCACCCGGTTGCAGGCGACAAGCCCGATGGAGCCGAGATTGAGGAAGGCCTTGATGCGTTCCTTCGAGGGCTCGATGATATATTCGCGGAAACCGTGGAAATTCGCTTCGCCCGCCGAACCGGCATCCACCAGGGTGGTGACGCCGCGCTCGGCCCCGCATTCGGAGGGGCGGATGGAGATATCGGTGCCGCCATGCCAGATATGCACATGCAGATCGACCCAGCCGGGCGAGATGAATGCGCCCTTCGCATCGATGCGCTGCGCATCCGCCGGCGCCTGAAGGGCAGGCCCGACCGCCGCGATCTTGCCGTCGCCGCCGATCAGAATATCGGTCGAGGCCTGTGGCGCACCCTTTCCAAAGCCGACGGGTTTCACATTGGAGAGAAGGATGGGAGCTTGAAGAGGCGTTTTCGCCTGTTCACCGGACGTCATATTACAAATCCCTTCGCAGTCTTGGGTCGAGCATGTCCCGCAGCCCATCGCCGACCATTTGCAGCGAGAGCACGGAAAGAATGATGGCAAAGCCGGGGAAATAGGTCATCCAGTCCGCCTGGCCGATATATTGGCGGCCGGCGGAGATCATGGTCCCCCAGGTCGGAATTTCGGGGCTGACACCGAGCCCCAGAAACGACAGGCCGGCCTCGGCCAGCATGGCGCTGGCGAAAAGGAAGGTGCATTGCACGAGGATCGGCGAGATCAGATTGCGCAGCACATGCCGCGTCATGATGTGGAAGGTGGAAATGCCCAGCGCCTTGGCCGCCTCCACATAGGGCAATTCGCGGATCACCAGCGTCGAGGCGCGCACGATGCGGGCAAGGCGCGGCGAATAAACGACCGAGAGCGCGATGATGACAGTCGTCAGCGACGGGCCGAGAGCGGCCACCAGCGCGATGGCCAGCAGAATATCCGGAAACGCCATCATGGCATCGATCAACCGCGCGATCGGCGTATCCAGCTTCTGGAAGAAACCGGCAAGCAGGCCGAGCGTGATGCCGATCAACGCCGAGAGCGCCACCACGGCGGCCCCCACCAGAAGCGATAGCCTTCCGGCAAAGATGGTGCGGGAAAAGACGTCACGGCCGAATTCGTCGGTGCCGAACCAGTAGAGTTCGCTCGGCGGTTTCAGGCGGTTCACGATCGACAGTTTCGACGGTGAATAAGGCGCGATCATCGGTGCGAAAACGGCGAGCAACACGAAGACGAGCAGCACGATCAGACCGGCGGCGACCGTCTTGCGCTTCAAAAGACGCCGAATGAACAGGATGGTTGGGTTGCGCGCCGGCTGGGCGGTGGAGGTGATATCGGCCATCAGTAACGAACCCTCGGATCGACCAGCAGGTAGAGCATGTCGATTGCAAAATTGATGAGCACGTAAAGCCCGGCGATGACGAGAAGCGCGCCCTGAATGACCGGATAATCGCGTCTCAACACGGCTGACACGACGAGATTGCCGATGCCGGGCAGGCCGAAGACGGTTTCCGTCACCACCGCGCCGGAAATAAGCACGGCGGCGGTGAGACCAAGTACGGTCAGGATGGGAATGAGCGCATTCTTCAGCGCATGCTTCATCACCACCCGGCGCTCCTTGACGCCCTTGGCTCTGGCAGTGCGGACGTAGTCGTCACCGAGAACATCCAGCATCGAGGCGCGGGTGAAACGCAGAATGAGGGCCGAGGAAACGAGACCGAGCGCGATTGCCGGCAAGGTCAGGTGATACATGCGCTCGAGGAAGCTTGCGCCCGGACCGCCATAACCCGACACCGGGAACATATCGAGCCGGACGGCGAAGAACTGCATGAGGATGAGGCCGAGCCAGAAGCTTGGAATACTCGCCGCCAGCATCGCTATGGTGGTCGCCGCCTGATCCACGAAGGAACCGCGCCGGTAAGCGGCATAGATGCCGATGGGAAGCGCGATGGCACTGGCAATCAGCAGCGAAAAGATCGTCAGGAAGAAGGTCGGTTCCGCCCGGTCCAGCAGGGCTGAGCCAACCGGCATGTTGAGAAAGATCGACTGGCCAAGATCACCGCGCAGCAATTGCCCGATATAATAGACATATTGCACGCCAAGCGACTGATCGAGCCCGAGCCGGGTGCGCAGTTCCGCAATGTCCTGCCCCGAGGCATCCGGCCCCAGCATCACCGCAGCCGGATCTCCGGGCGTGACGCGCAGGATGACGAAAACGATGGTGACGACGAGGAACATCACCACGATCATTCCGGCAAGTCTCTGGAAAATATACCGTATCACGTATGTATGCTCCAAAGCGCGTGATGGGCCGCTATCAGGCGACGGTTGAATAGAATTGTCGATGAGCGCCGGCAATTCCGGCACTCACGGTCGTAAAAATCGAACTCTCTCTTCTCGCGTCTATTTACCCCCCTCATTCCTGTGCTTGTCACAGGAATCTAGCCAGCCCAAGTCTTTGGGCTGAAAGGACTCCTCTCGCCGCGCGAGAGCCGCGTCGGCTGGATTCCTGTGACAAGCACAGGAATGAGGGGAGACGCGGCAAGGACACGAGGTCCGTGGCGACAGATGCCGGATGCAGTACCCGGCACTCGATTGCCAAACCGGCCTTACTTCGTAACCGAGGCGTTCCAGAAGTAGGGCCACGGAGCCGGATCGACGCCTTCCAGCTTGTTGGACTTGGCCGCCACGGCATTGAAGTCGCCGATCTTGAGGAGCGGCAGCTCGGCATAGATCGTCTTCTGCACATTGGCCCAGAGCGCGATGCGTTTGTCCGGATCGGCTTCGGAGGTGAAGGCGTCAACCGCCGCCTTGCGCGCCGGCGTGTCCCACCAGCCCGGCGAACTGGTGGACAGCGCGCCCATCAGCGCCGGTTCCGGCAGGAAGGGGCTGTGGCTGATATAGATGTCCCAGAGCTTCGGGTCGGCGCGGCGCTGCGTCAGCGTCGCCCAGTCCACCACCTGCATATCCACCTTGAAGCCGGCAAGCTTCAGATATTCCGCAGCGACCTGCGCCATCTTGTAGTGGAACTCATATTGGCGGCTGGTGAGGATGCGCAGCGGCTCACCATTATAACCGGCCGCCTTGAGCTTTTCAGCCGCGGCTTCCGGATTGCCGACATTGTAATTGCCCTCGACGCCGTCTTCCGTGTGCCAGGAGAAATTGTCGGGATAATAGGCGCCGTCAATCGCGTAAAAATCCTTGCTACCGAAAGCGGCTGCTAGCATGTCTTCCATGTTCAGCGCCTCGGTTATCGCCTTGCGCACCTCAAGCTTGGAAGACAGTCCCTCCTTGGTGTTAAACACGAAGACCGGGAAACCGAAAGGCTTCAGCATCAGCGGCTGCGACGCCGACGAGGACTTCACCTTGTCGAAGGATTCCACCGGAATGGAATCGACATAATCATACTGGCCGGAAACAGCGGCCTCGACACGGGTATTCGGATCAGGCACCGGAACGAAGCGAATTTCATCCAGATATTGATGGCGTGCGCCGCCATAACCGTCGCTTTCGCCATCGCGGGACTTGTAGCCGTCGAAACGGACGAGCTGGATATACTGATCGGCCTTGCGCTCCTTCAGCATGTAGGGACCGGTGCCGATGAATTCGGCCATCGGCTCCGCCTGCTTTTCAGCGGGCAGGATGATCGCCGCCGAATTGTTGAAGGCAAGCAGCGAGGTCAGCGGCGCATAGGGCTGCTTGAGGGTAATCGTCACCGTCGCCGCATTCGGTGCGGAGATATTCTCGATGAAGCCGGCTGCCTGCTTGCCGCGCGAGGCGATCTTCATCCAGCGGCCAAGCGAGGCGACGACATCTTCAGACGTCATGTCGCTGCCATCATGGAACTTGATGCCCTGCCGCAGCTTGATCGTGTAGGTTTTACCATCAGCACTGATCTCGGGCAGGCTTTCCGCCAGAAGCGGGGTCACCTTCCAGCCCTTGTCAAAGGTATAGAGCGTTTCGAAAATATGCTGCGTGACGATGCCGACGAGATCGGCGGTAGACGCCATGGGATCAAGTGTCGGCGGCTCACCGATCGTCGCGACATTGATGACGCCGCCCTTCTCCGCGGCCATCATTACGTTAGGTGCCAACAGCAAAGCGGCAGTGGCGAGAAATGCAAGTTTACGTCTCATGGTCAAGCTCCCAGCTCTTATGTGTTCCATTATTATGTTATATGCATCTTTATAACAGAATATCTCGATACGTCGCCGTGTCAATGACAATGCGGCATGGCGATGACTTTCCGTGATCGGCGAAACGGGAGGCAGGTTTGCGCGGGAGGCGGCAACAGGTTGTAAGGTGATGGAAAAATGGGGATTTTACCCAAAATGCAGCGCACCAAAAAATCCAACTCTTCCAGCCGGGACGGCGGGAATGACGGCAGGCGTTAGGCTGTAAAGGAAGAAAGGGAATTAAGAAGGTTGGATATTTCGCATTTGCGAACAAAGTGCTATTAAAGATCGGACCAACATCAGATCACCACATACATACCAGCACATTCTTATTAGTCGTTACGCTATTCATCACCGCCAGCCGTATTTTTAAAGGCTGCAGACAGACCTGATATTCTACACCGCCGAACTTTACTCCAAGGCGGAACATTCATTTTTATTACGTTGAAATTATTGGGGAAATTATGAAGACGGCAATCGTGCATGACTGGCTCACCGACAGAGGTGGCGCCGAAAAAGTGCTTCACAACCTTCTTGAAATTTATCCTCACGCGGACCTCTATTGCCTCGTCGATTTCATGAGCGAGCGGGACCGGGGGTTTCTCGGCGGGCGTCCCGTCAACACCTCCTTCCTCCAGAAACTGCCCTTCGCCCGAAAAAAATACCGCTCCTATCTGCCGCTGATGCCGCTCGCCATCGAACAGTTCGATCTGAGCGGCTATGATCTGGTGATTTCCTCGAGCTACGCGGTCGCCAAGGGCGTCATCACCGGGCCGGGCCAGTTTCACGTCTCCTATATCCATAGCCCCATCCGCTACGCCTGGGACCTGCAGCACCAATATCTCAAGGAAACCAGATTGACGCGCGGCTTCGCCTCATGGATCGCGCGCGCCGTTCTTCACTATATCCGCATGTGGGACATCCGCACCGCCAACGGCGTCGACCTGATGACGGTCAACTCCAAATTCATCCGCAACCGGGTGCGCAAGTGTTATGGCCGCGATTCCACCGTGATCTATCCGCCGGTGGATACGTCCCATCTTTCCCCGTCCGACCTCAAGGGTGACTATTTCGTCACGGCGTCGCGGCTGGTGCCCTACAAGAAAGTGCACCTTATCGTGGAAGCCTTTGCAAAGATGCCGGACAAACGTCTGGTCGTCATCGGCGACGGACCGGATATGAAACGTATCCGCGAAATCGCCACGCCGAACGTCGAAATCCTCGGTTTCGTCGGCAATGAGGAGCTTCACAAATATATGGCCGAGGCCAAGGCCTTTGTCTTTGCGGCAGAAGATGATTTTGGCATCGTGCCCGTCGAATCCCAGGCGCTCGGCACACCGGTCATCGCCTATGGCAAGGGTGGCGTGCTGGAAACCGTCGTTCCTCTCGGCGCCTCCAACCATCCGACCGGCCTTTATTTCGGTGAGCAGACACCGGAAGCGATCTGCGCCGCCGTACAGGAGTTCGTCGACAATTCCGATCGCTTCGACAAGAACGCCTGCATCAACAATGCCGCGCGCTTCTCGCGCGAGCGTTTCCTGCGGGAATTTGCGGATACCGTGAATTTCGCGCTGGCTGAGCGGGCATAACGAGCTAATAAAAACATTTATAAAACAATTGATTAGAACTCAATTGAATCAACCGCAAAAGAAACCGCGCAAGCGTGACAAAACTGCACTAGCGCAATGCGGTAATCAAAGAGATTATGGCAGCCGACTGAATATTGAAGCACAACAATACTGACACCATCAGGGGATTAAAACATCGTGCCTCACCCGAAGTTTTTCGGCGCAGTTGAGCGATGATGAACTTGAAGCATCACCTGAAACTGGGCATATGCCCGATTGGGGGGGCGTAAACATCTCGGGATGCGATTACGCTGAACGGATGTAATGCCGGTTTGGATTTCCTTTACCGGTGTCATTTATGAAGTGCTTGTTTTTAAAAACTTATACGATGTCCGGATTATTTCTGCTTTTCGGACGGCATTCATTTCGAGGACCAAATGCGTTTATTGAATGTTTCGATTCTGCTTGCCTCCGCAGCACTGGCGGGGTGCACGGTTACAGCGGCCTCAGGGCCCGATGCAGCGTCGATCGAATCTAACGCTTCCGTGAAATTCGCCTCCAAGGACAAGCAGAAAACCGCAGGTGTCGACTATGCGCTGCTCGATATCAACAGCGCCGTTCTCAATTACGTCGGCGATACCACAACCACGACCCTGCTCGGCAGTTTCGGCGGCGGCAAGGGTGGCGTTCCGGCCCTGCCGATGGGTGTCGGCGATGTGGTGCAGGTCGCAATCTTTGAAAGTCAGGCCGGCGGCCTGTTTATCCCGAACGACGCAGGCAGTCGCCCCGGCAACTTCATCAGCCTGCCGAACCAGACGGTGGACCGTGAAGGCAATATCAGCGTGCCCTACGCGGGCAAGATTCGCGCCACGGGCCGCAATGTCGAGGATGTGCAGAGCGAGATCGAGGAACGTCTCGCCAACCGCGCCATCGAGCCGCAGGTTCTCATCACCAAGATTTCCAGCCGCTCCGCGCAGGCCTCCGTGCTTGGCGACGTCAAGGAGCCGACCAAGGTCCAGCTTTCGGAAGCAGGTGATCGGGTTCTCGACGTCATCTCCTACGCCAAGGGCCTCAGCGCCCCGAATATCGAATCCTATGTCACGCTGATCCGCCGCGGCAAGACTGCGCGCGTCAACTACAACCACCTCGTCAGCACGCCGTCCGAAAACATCTATGTGGTTCCGGGCGACACGATCATGGTGGAGCGTGAGCGCCGCACCTATCTCGCCTTCGGCGCTTCTGGCCTGAATGGACGTTTCGAGTTCGAGGATGCCGATCTCAAGCTTTCGGATGCACTCGGCAAGGCGGGCGGGCTGCTCGATTCCCGTGCCGACCCCGCTCAGGTCTATGTCTATCGTATCGTCAAGCGCGATCTTCTCGTGAAGCTCGGCATCAACACGTCCAAGTTCCCCGGACAGGACGTTCCGGTCATCTTCCGCGCCAATCTGCGCGATCCGTCGACCTTCTTCGCCGCCACCAAGTTCCCGATGCAGGACCGCGACATCATCTACGTCACCAATTCGCAGGCCACCGAACTCTACAAGTTCCTGGATCTCGTCGGCTCCGTTCCGGCAACGACGGGCAATGTTGCCGAGGACGTTCTTGCCACACGCAACGCCATCCGAGCCTTCTGATCGTCGGCTTCTCGCCGCTCCATACCAAAGCCGCCCCGGAAACGAGGCGGCTTTTTCTTTGGCCGGAACCGGCGGTGAAGGTGAACATGATCAAGCATGGGCTTTCGGCACGAAGCGAAATCGTCCGCCCCCTGAAAGACAACGCATGTAGCGACGGTCATTGTCGCCGCCATTACAAAAGTTTAAGGTGATTTCGCAGCGCATTGGGTGTCTTGTGGGGGAAAGCTGCTCCCAAGGCTTACCGCACATGTTCGGGAAACATGTATCGCTCTCATTACGCGGAATTTTCAGATGAAACGTTTCTGGACCGCCCTCAGCGTTCTTGCCATTGCAGCCGCCGGCACCTGGTATTTTAGGGATCGACTGCCGCTCGACCAAGTTCCTTACCTTAAACAATTCGCCAGCGTTTCGCCGCAGGCGAACACCGAAACGGCGGCGCAATCGGCCCAGAGCGGCCAGCCAGCCCGACAGCAAGGACAAAGACAGGGTGGAGGGCGGCGCAATGGCGCGCCACCCACCGTCAGCACCATCGCCGTCGGCAAGGCGACGCTGCCGATGGATGCAACGGCGACGGGCTGGGCGGTTGCGGCCGACATCACCAATATCGCACCGCTTCAGGCCGGCCTCGTCACCGAAATCGAGGCGAAGGACGGCCAGCACATCAAGGCGGGTGATCTGATCCTAAAGATGGACGACCGCATCGCCCGCGCCGCCGTCGACAAGGACAAGGCCAATATCGCGGCCGATCAGGCAACCCTTGAGCAGACGGAGGCGGCTTTCCAGCGCGCCGCCAATCTGGTCAAGCAAAGCGCGGAATCGCAACAGGTGCTGGATCAGGCCAGGGCAGCGCGTGACAGCGCCAGCGCCAAGATCGACGCCGACAAGGCAACGCTCGCCTCTGATCAGGTGACGCTCGAGCATATGGAAATCCGCGCGCCTTTCGACGGACGGCTCGGAGACATCACTGTCAGCCCCGGCGCCTATCTCAGCGCAGGCGTCAATATCGTGACAATCACCAAATACGATCCGATCTCGGTCAGTTTCCGGCTTTCGCAACGCTATCTGCCGCAATTGCGCGAAGGCGTGACAAAAGACACCGCTGTTGATGTCGATCCCGCGGCGACGGGCGGCGAGCCCATGGGCGGTGTGCTGCGGTTCTACGACAATACGGTGGACCAGACCTCCGGCACCGTGCTGGCCAAGGCGGAATTCAAGAACGATCGTGGTCTTTTATGGCCCGGCCAGTCCGTCAACGTCACGGCTCATTTTGTTTCGGATAAGGAAATGATCGTCGTGCCGACGGTCGCTGTGCGGCCCGGTCCGAAGGGCAATTTCGTCTATACCGTCGATAGCGACCATCATGCCCATATGACGCCGGTGGAAGTCGCCCGCTCGAATGGCGATCTCACGGCCATCGCGAGCGGCCTGAATGGCGGAGAGCATATCATCGTCGAGGGCCAATCGGAACTTGCCGATGGCCAGTTCGTCGTCGAGCAATTTTCCGACAACGGCGGCGCGGCGGGCAATCTGGCCGCCAATATTCCGCAAGAAAAGGTTGGCGGCCAATGATCCCGAATTTCTGCATCAATCGGCCCGTCGCCACCACGCTTCTTGCCATAGGCCTGATATTGGCAGGGCTCGCGGGCTTTCGCCTGTTGCCCGTTGCCGCCCTGCCGAAGGTGGATTTTCCGACGATCAATGTCTCGTCATCGCTGTCAGGCGCTTCGCCGCAAACAATGGCCACCTCCGTCACCACACCGCTGGTGAAGCAGTTCGAAACCATTCCCGGCGTCAGCGAAATCAGCGCCACCAACACGCTCGGCAACAGCTCGATCGTGCTGCAGTTTGATCTCAACCGCGATATCGATGCTGCGGCCGCCGATGTGCAGGCGGCAATTTCGCGCGCGCAGCGGCAGCTGCCGAGCAACATGACGACGACGCCGAGCTATCGCAAAACCAACCCGGCCGATGCGCCGGTGCTGCTGCTCGCTGTCAACAGCAAGGAAATGCCCACCAGCAAGGTGGACGAAATCGCCGAAAACATCATCTCGCCGCTTCTTTCCACCATTTCGGGCGTCGCGCAGGTCAGTATTTATGGCGCTCAGACCTACGCCGTGCGCATCGGCCTTGATCCGACGCAGCTTCAGGCAAGGGGCCTCGGCGTCGACACCGTCACCACGGCCATCGCTCAGGCCAATAATCAGGTGCCTGTCGGCGCCCTGCAAAACGAAAATCAACGCCTGACGATCGAGGCGGACACGCAACGCACCAATGCCGAGGCGTTCCGCTCGCTGGTCGTTTCAACGACCAACGGCGCACGGATTCACCTCGGCGATATCGCCAATGTCACAGACAGCATCGACAACACCAATGCCGGCAGCTGGTTCGACGGCGAACAGGCCATCATTCTTGCCGTGCAGCGTCAACCGGATGCCAATACAGTCGAGGTTGTTGACGCCATCAAGGCCAAACTGCCGGCGCTTCGCCAGCAATTACCGCCGTCAGTCAATATCAACGTCATGAATGATGCCTCAACCGCGATCAAGGACGCGATCTCGGACGTGCAGTTCACGCTGTTCCTCACCATCGGGCTGGTGGTGGCGGTTATTTATCTCTTCACCGGACACCTGACGGCAACCATCATTCCGGGGCTTGCCGTGCCGCTGTCGCTCATCACCGCCTTCGGCATGATGTATGTCCTGGGTTACAGCATCGACAATATTTCATTGCTCGGACTAACCCTGTCGGTGGGGCTAGTGGTGGACGATGCCATCGTCATGCTGGAAAACATCCTGCGCCTGCATGAAAAAGGCCTGCCCATGCGGGAGGCCGCCCTTCAGGGCGCGGCAGAAGTCAGCAGCACCATTCTGTCCATGTCCATCTCGCTGGTTGCCGTCTTCATTCCCATCCTGTTGATGGGCGGCGTCATCGGCAGGCTCTTTAACGAGTTCGGCATGGTCGTCACGCTGGCGATCATGGCCTCGGCGCTGGTGTCGCTGACGGTGACGCCGATGCTCGCTTCACGCCTCTCCGGCCATTCCTCCAGACCGCCGGCGATCATCCGCTGGTTCGATGCGGGTTTCGAACGTACGCTGCGCGCCTATGGCCGCGCCGTCGGCTGGTGCCTTTCCCATCGCCGCATCGTGCTGGCATCGTTCCTCGCCTCGGTCGCGGCATCGCTTTATCTCTTCGAAACCCTGCCCTCCAGCTTTTTTCCCCAGGAAGACATTGGCCGTCTTTCAGTCTCGACACAGGCGCGTGAGGATATTTCCTACACGGCGATGCGTGACTTGCAGGCTCAGGTCGCCGATCAGATCCGCAAGAATCCGGCGGTGGTGCACGTCACCTCCATTGTCGGCGGCAATTCCCGCAACCCGCTGAACAATGGCTCGATGTTCGTCGAACTGAAACCCAAGGAAGAACGCGCGCCGCTCAGCCAGGTGCTCACGGAATTGGGGCAGGCCACATCGAAAGTGGCGGGCATCCGCACCTACATCAATCCACAGCAGAGCCTGCGTTTCGGCGGGCGCAGCTCGGCAAGCCAATACCAGCTCGTCGTTCAGGGCCTGAATGCCGACACGACCAATGAATGGTCGAACAAGCTGATGGAGGCGATGCGCCGCGACCACACCTTCACGTCAGTCACCTCGGACGCCCAGAATGGGGCGATCGCGGCAACGATTTCCGTCGATCCGGAAAAGGCAGCCGCCTTCGGCATCACCAATGACCAGCTGCGCAAGACGCTGGAAATGTCCTTCGGCGGTTACACGGCGGCACAGATTCAGTCCACCGGCGACAGCTACGACGTGATTGTGGAGTTTGACAGCTCGAAACCGTGGAATGATGATTTCCTCAGCGATATCAACATTCTCTCGGCGAAATCAGGTGTTCTGGTTCCTCTCTCCAACTTCGCCACCCTCACCCGCACACAAGCGCCTGTCACCATCAACCAGACGGGCCAGCTCGTCTCCACGACGATATCCTTCAACCTCCCGGATGGGGTAGCGCTTTCCGATGCCACAAGCCGGATCGATCAGATCAAGAGCACGATAGGCCTGCCGCAGGATGTCTTCACCAGCTATGGCGGCACGGCGGCAATCTTCCAGCAGAGCCAGGGCAATACCGGCATCCTCATTCTGGCGGCGGTGTTGACCATTTATGTGGTTCTCGGTGTGCTCTACGAAAGCTTCATCCACCCGTTGACCATCCTCTCCGGCCTGCCGGCGGCGGCCTTCGGCGCTCTGGTGGCGCTGAAGGTGATGGGCATGGATTTCTCGATCATCGCGCTGATCGGCCTGCTGATGCTGATCGGCATCGTCAAGAAAAACGCGATCATGATGATCGACGTGGCGGTGGAACTGATGCGCGAAAAGGCCGAACCGCCGGCTACCGCCATTCACGAAGCCTGCGTACGCCGGTTCCGGCCGATCATGATGACGACCTTCTGCGCATTGCTGGGCGCACTGCCCATTGCACTCGGCTCGGGCGCGAGTTCGGAACTGCGCCAGCCGCTCGGCATCGCCGTGGTTGGCGGCCTCATCGTCTCGCAATTGCTGACGCTGTTTATCACTCCCGTCATCTTCGTGGAAATGGACAGGTTTGGCCACTTTCTCACCGGGCTGTTTTCCCGCAAAAAATCAGCCGAGAAACATGCCGAACAGCAAAAGCCGGAAGACGCCGCAGAGCCCGATTCCGTCGCGGCTTAATACAGGCTTCCGAGGCGCTTCAACGCCTCGGAAAAACCAGCCGACTGCAGCTGGAATGAGACGGTTCTTCCCTGCAGATCCGGGGCTTCGATCGTCAGCGTCTTGCCTGTTTCCAGAGCTGAGACAAGTTCGACGAAGGGCGTGAAAGACACGACGCAGCCGACAGGAAGGCAGGTGCTCACCTGCACTTCCTGCAGCCGCACATTGCCGGATTTTATCGAAAAGAGTTTGGTGACAGCCAGGCCGAACGGCAGGACGATGGTGCCTGAGAGCTGTCCCGGCGTTTTGGAATCATCGAGCCGGAATTCGACCGAGACGACAAGTTTGCGGGTTTTTTCCTCAAGCTGCACCTGCGCGATGGCGCAGAGCGGTTTGGCCGGCGCCGTCTGCGTGGTGTTCGGATCGGCGGGATCTTTTTTCACTGGTGCGGCGCAGGCAAGTTGCCAGCTTCCATGAACTTCATGCAGCGGCACGGCCGGGTTCGCGGCTTCCTGCGCACCGGCGTCACCAGCCATGGCCCCGGCGAAGACGGCAACAGCAAGCGCCACATTCCGCGACTTGTGTGGTCTGAACGCCATCAGAAACGGACTCCCAGTTCGGCCGAAACGGATTGATCCAGCACTCCTGCCCCAAAGACCGCGCCATAGCGGAATGTCAAAGTGGCGGAAGGGGCGAGATCGTAGCTGAGCCCCACGTTAAGCAGCGCGGCATCCTGCGTCATCGCTGTTCCTGCGACGGAAAATCCATCGCCGCCGGTATAAAACAATGTGCTCACCACTGATGGGTCACCATAGGCGTGCCGCCACCCGATATCGAACGTCGCCTGCCCGGACATGTCGTCCAACGAAATATCCTGACGCAAACGCGCACCAAGCGTCGTGTATAGCTGATCATGACTGGCCGAACCGGACGATACTGCGGCAACACCGCCCCTCTCGCCAAAGGCCTCCGTCTCCAGGTTCACATAGCTGACATTGGCATAAGGCTCGATGACGGTGCGATCGAGGTCGAAACGCCAGGCGGCCTCGGCAAAGGCCTGCGTTGTGGATGCACCATAGCTGGCCGTGAGATTTTCCTGCAATGTTGAAAAGGAAAGAGCGCGGCGCGTGTCGATATCCTGAAAGGCATGGGTCGCGCCAAGACGCAGCGATGCCGGACCGTTCGTCAGACCCGCATAAGCTGCCACATAATAGCTATCCACATCCGCCGATGCAGACTTCTGGCTTATGCTGTCGTGGCCATAACCCGCGGCAACACCAGCACGCAGGCCGTCATCCAAATCCCCATCCAGGCCGATAAGGACGCCCTTGCCTTTGATATCCACCGTAGCGCCGTTTCCATCGCCGTCGACACGGCCGCGCGATCCGAATCCATTGGACCAGAACGTAAGAGAACCCTCGTCCACACGCTGCGTTCCGCTCCCGCCCGTCGCATCGCCGGCGGGCGTGATCGCACGCGCATCCACGCCGTCGAAGGCGCTGCGCAACCTCTCGAGAATGACAGCCCGCGTCAGCTGGCTGCGATTTATCAATGCCATGGCCAGTGACGGATGCAGCTCGCCGGCAAGCTGCGAAAAGGCGGATTGGGTTTCATTTTGCCCCAGAAACAATGCCGCCTGATAAAGCGCCGGATCTTCCCGTGCCGCCTCAACGGCATTCGCGGCGTTTTGGGCATTCTCCGACGATGTCTCCGAGGCAAGAAGCCCGGGGTCCTGTGATGCGCGGCTAAAGGAGAGATATGCCGTGCCGTTATCCGTGCTCTTTGTGACGTCCACAATCAAATAAGCGAATTTCTCGTCCACGCCGGAAAAGGTGCCGGCAATACCGCCCGTTGCCGTCAGGATCGGATATTGCGTGCCCAGACTATAGGCTGAATGACTGGCAAGCGGCGTGACGACGAGTTTGACATTGTTGTCGATGGTGACAGTACCGGTGACGGCAATCCTGTCGGAATTGCCCGTCGCGTCGATTTCAACAGCATAGGTCGAGCCGCTGAGAAATCTCGCGTCGCCGGTCGATGTCAAGGTGCCGATTGAATTGCCGGGCGACAGCGTGCCCCCGGAAGCGACAGTCAGCCCGCCGATGGTGCCGGAACCACCAAGCGTCGCGCCGCTGCGGACGGAAACGGCGCTCGCGAGAGCGCCGTTGACGCTGAGCTTGCCCGATGAAACCTCGGTTGCGCCTGAATATGTGCTATTGCCGGTCATGACCAGATTGCCGTCGCCGGTCTTTCCAAAGGTGCCGGTGCCGCTGACGACATTTGAAAATGTGCCTGCCCCGTCCACGACGAGCTGCGCATCGTTGACGATCTGGCCGGAACCAAAACTTTTTGCCGCTCCAGTCAGCGTGCCGGCGGAAATCGTCGTTGTCCCGGAATAGCTGTTGTTGCCGGCAAGAACGAGGTTGCCGCCGCCCGTCTTTTCGACAGTACCGGAACCGGTGAGACTATTTGAAAGCGTGCCTGCCCCATCCACAACGAGTTGCCCGCTGTTGGCGATTTGACCAGAACCAAAACTTGTCGCCCTGCCTTTCAAGGTACCGGCAGATATGGTGGTGCCGCCGGAGTAGCTGTTATGGCCTGCGAGCGTGGTGACACCATTCTCCGCGACAACACGTCCGGCCCCCGAAATATTCGCGGAGAGGCCATAATCAGCTTCCGAATGATTGAAAACGATACTGCCGTTGCCGGCGCCGAAAACGATTCCAGCAGCGTCAACCTCACCCGCCGCTCGCGCCGTCAATCCCGCGCGGGCGCCTATGTTCAAGACGCCAGTGGAACCTGCCGCCGCCGCGATGACAATCGTGTGGGCCGCAAGCGCGCCGCCGCCAGTCACCTCGACTGAACCGTTGCCGCCTCCACCGATCACGAGAGCATCGTGGACCTCAACCTGCGAGCCAATACCACCAACATGCAGGAAGCCGTTTGATCCAGCCTGCGTGCCAACAAACAGGCGATTTGTGTCGAGAGAACCGGCATCGGTCACCGTTAAATTTCCACCGCCGCGCCACCCGACATAGGTTGAACCGGAATTGACGAGATTGCTGTCAACGGAGACGGTAACGATCGAACCCGCTCCGATAACGCTCAGCTTGCCGGAAGAACCGCCAAACTCGCCGATCGAAAGCTCGCTCGCCCGGATTTCGCCGCCGGTCATGACGGAAACCTCTCCCACGGTAGCGTTCTCATATCCGACGATCAGCGTCTTAGCGAGCGTCAGGGTCGAACCGCCGCCGCTGATGTTCACCACGGCAATCATCGATTTTGTGCCGACAATTGCGCTGTCGCTTGTTACCGTGCCGCCGGTATCGACATGCAGTGAAGCGTCGCCTTCCCAACCCACATTGAGATCGCCGGCGTTGTTGAAGGTGCTTCCGGCCCCGGAAACCGTGATAGAACCATTACTCCCCTCATTTGCCCCGACAACCGTGTTGACGGATCCGACATGACCGCCGGCTTTGACGCTCAGGTAGCCAGAGCCGGAAAGGCCGACAGAAAGGCCGTCGTCTCCGATCGTCCAGGTAGAATCCGCGCCATCAACAGTGGCGGAGCCCCTGGCACCCGAGACGGCGCCAAGTTGAACCGAGGCACTGTTGATGGTAGCGCCCGCCATTACATCGACTGTACCATCACCGACGGCACCGCCAGAATCGTTCTCATCACCGCCAATACTCAGATTGCCCGTGATCCACCGGGAATCGCTGCCCGTGACGGTGGCCTGACCGACCGAATGCCGGCCGATCACGACAGCGCCACTGATAACCTCCGCCGCCGTCCCGACAAACATACTTGCCGAGCTTTCATTGCCAACAATCAAGGGGCCGGAGGTTTCTAGAATGGAACCACGGCCGTTGACGGTCAGCGAACCTCCGCTCGATGTGGCGAGATTGCCGATGATGGTGGTCGCAAGACTCTTGACAACACCACCACTGGAGATCGTCAGAAGCCCCTCACCACCGTGGCCAATCACCATGTCCTGCGACACGGTAAGGCTGCTCCCGTTCCCCTCTACGGAGACGGTGCCTACAGAATCCATACCATCTGCGACCACAAATCCGCCGGTCTTGAACGTGCTCGCGCCCAGAATCTGCAACTGATCAAAGCCATCATCCGCCGCGACACCGACAAAAGTGGCGCCGGTATTATCGAAACTCGATAGATTGTTGAGAGTGAGCCAACCATGGCCCGAACCGCCACCCAGGTAGACATTCCCACCGGAGACCGCCCTGCTGCCGGTGAGGGAGAGTTCCCCAATGCCTACGCCGCCAATAAATATGTCATGTTTGTTCGACCAATCGCCGCCGGAAAAATTTAACGTGCCCTCGACCAAATCCTCGTTGCCGAGTTTTGTATTGGAAGTCTTAAGGCCGCCCTCCACTGACAGCGACCCGTTCAGAGTAATGCCAATGCCGAGTTCCTCGATTTCTGCGACACGCCCGGCGGCTATTGTCGGGCCTGGAGCGTTGATGGCGGCGAGGTCGTTCGCTCCCGGCACACGCGTGTACCCAAACCAGCTGCTTGGCGAGAACCAGTCATCCGAGGAAGAGCCAACCCAGGCGATGGATTCTGCAAATGCAGCAGGCGCGATGGCACAGGACAACGCCAGCGCAAAGAGGCTCGTTGATGCCCGCAAGAGGAACTGTCGGACGGGCCTAAAACCTGAGCCGGCCTTCGACGCCTCTTCCCGCAAGAAACCACCGGCCATCACCTCTCCATCATCGACGCATCGTTTCGCCCGTTAGGTCCGGCGAATCATCTCTTGCAGCCACTTAACCCGGTTTGAGAGATCAGCGTCAGTATAAAAAGAGAAGAATGCTATTTTACTTTGCAAAAAGGAGCGCGACCAGCGCGCTCCTTAGAAAAGTGGAGTGTTTCGATAATAACGGCGTCATTGATACCAAAAAGTCTGGAATGACCGAAGGTTCCGTTATTGCCGGGCAAAGCGACCGAAGGTGCCGCCCGAAAAACACAGCGGATCGCCATCACGATGCGCGGCGCGCAGTACCTCGCCGACGATGATGGTGTGGTCGCCCGCATCATGGGCGGCGGCCTGTCGGCACTCGAAACGGGCAAGCGTTCCGGGGATGACCGGCACGCCTTCGTCGTTCAATTCCCAATCCAGATCGTCGAAGGCGCGGCCGTTGCGGGTAAAGCGGGCGCTCAGCACGTCCTGATCGGCGCTCAGCACATGAATGGCGAAATGAGTCGCGCCGCTGAAGGCCTGATAACGGGACGAGCTTTTGGCCGGAGACCAGAGCACCAGCGGCGGATCGAGCGAGACGGACGCGAAGCTGTTGACCGTCATGCCGATCGGGCCTTCCGGCGTGGTGGCGGTCACGACAGTCACGCCTGTCGTGAAAGCGCCGAGCGCATTGCGAAAGCTGCGGCTGTTTTCCCCGCCGGGAACGAATACATGCTCATTGGGCATCTTGATCGCCTCTGCCACTGTCATCACGGCACCTCTTTTCCAATCGCAAGGGTGTAAAGTTCGAACCAGGTCTGGCGGTCCATCGTCACGTTGAGCGCATCGGCTGCGGTTCTGATCCGCTCGAGATTATTGGTGCCGAGGACCGGCACGATCTTCGCCGGATGACGCAGCAGCCAGGCGATCGCGACAGCCGTCGCATCAACGCCCTGTTCCTTACCGATGCGCTGCAGGGCAGCCATTGTTCCGCCATGCGCGCCAGAGAACAGCGAACCGCCGCCAAGCGGTGACCATGCCATCGGAGAAACGCGCTTTTCCTGCAGGAAGGCGAGATCGCCGTTGGTGAAGCAATCCGTCGCAAGGAGGCTCATCTCGATCTGGTTGGTCACCAGCCTGTTGCTCATGGCCGATTGCAGCAGGGAAAAGTCCCAAGGGCGGAAGTTGGAGACGCCGACGGCCTTGGCCTTGCCCGACGCCACCAACGCATCGAGCGCCTTGCCGGTTTCTTCCGCGTCGATCAGCGGATCCGGGCGATGAATGAGAAGGAGGTCGACATGATCCGTTCCCATGTCGCGAAGCGATGCCTCGAGCGAAGCGTTGATGTGGCCGGCCGTCGTATCGTAATGCTTGACGCGCGCGGCTGAGTGACGCCCGGCCGGCGCGACGATGCCGCATTTGGTGACGATTTCGATCTTGTCACGCAGACCCGGTGCAGCCTTCAGGCCGGCGCCGAGAATGGCTTCCGCCGTGTATCCGCCGTAGATATCGGCTTGATCCATGGTGGTGATGCCCTGCGCGAGGCAGGCCTCGATCTTCGCCTGTACATGGGCCGGTGAAGTGTCGGCGTCGTCACCGATGCGCCACATGCCGTAGACGATGCGGCTGAGTTCGAGTTTGTCGGAAAGAGCAATGCGTTCCATCAGTGGCGTTCCCCGTTGCCGAGCGGCGTGGCCGGCGTTTCAGAAGGCACCCGACCGTAAGCATGCGGCAGGGAGCAGGTTTTCATCTGCGGCAGAACCTTGGTGCCGAAATGTTCCGCCTCGTCAAGATGCGGATAACCGGAAAGAATGAAGGCGCGGATACCCATCTTCTGGTAGTCCTCCAGCGCCGAAAGAACCTGATCCGTCGAGCCGACCAGAGCCGCGCCGCAGCCGGAGCGCGCCCGGCCGATGCCGGTCCACAGATTGGGTTCGACATAACCGAATTTGTCGGCGAGTTCGCGGGCCCGCGCCTGATGCGAAACGCCGAGCGAACCGCTGTCATGAGCGCGGCTGCGGATCAGCTGGCCATATTCATCATCCAGCTTCGAAACCAGATGTTCGGCATATTCGCGGGCTTCCTGTTCGGTATCGCGTACGACCATATGGACACGCAGGCCGTAGTCCAGCGTGCGGCCATGGGCGGCGGCGCGCTCATTGGCGGCGCGCATGCGGTCCGACAGTTGCTCCTTCGTCTCGGGCCACATCAGATAGACATCGCATTGTGCGCCGCAGAGTTCCAGCGCATCGGGAGAGTAACCACCGAAATAGAGAAGCGGGCCGCCATTCTGCTGGTAGGGTCTTGCCGGTTCGGTCGACACACCCTTGAACTGGTAGATCTCGCCGTCGTGGTCGATGGTGTCGCGGGTCCAGGCCTGACGCAGAATCTCAACGACCTCGTGGCTGCGCTTGTAACGAAAGGCGCTGTCTGCCACTTCGCCGGGGAAATCGGAGCTGATGACGTTGAGCGTCAGGCGACCCTTCAGCATGTGATCGAGCGTCGCCACGGTTCGGGCCAGCATAATCGGCTGCATTTCGCCGCAGCGGATCGCGGCGAGGAAATTGATGCGGTCGCTGATCGGCGCGCAGCCGGCCACAAAGCTCAGCGTATCCTGCCCGACCTGATAGGACGAAGGGCAGAGAATGTTGCGAAAGCCGAGTTCTTCGGCTTTTTTGACGATGTCGGAGCAATGCTCGAAGCTGGAGCGCAGGCTGCCGTCAGGCACGCCCAGATAGGCGTAGTCATCGGAACACAAAGCGGAAAACCAGGAGACCTCGGCAGCATCGAGATCAGCGGATGTAACGGGTACGACGGTCATGCAATTCCTCCTAAAGGCCGCTCTCGTTTTTCTTGCATAACATCAAGAAATATGTAAATCAATGATGTATCAATTTTTGTTTCGGGGGAGGAAACGGTACATGAAACACACTGGTGGCAGCCTGCCCATGTATATGCAGATCGCCGAAATGCTGGTGCGCGAAGTGGCGGCGGGCCGGTTGATCGATGGCGAGAAGCTGGCGCCGGAGCGCGATATGGCGGCAGATCTCGGTATCGCCGTCGGCACGCTGCGCAAGGCGCTTGCCGAACTGCAGGAGCGCGGCCTTCTGGAGCGCGTGCAGGGTTCCGGCAACTACATCCGCGCCGTCAGCGATCCACAAAGCGTCTATGCCTTCTTCCGCCTCGAACTGATCGAAGGCGGCGGCCTGCCGACGGCGGAGGTTCTGGATGTGGCGCGCCTTGCCAAGCCCGCTGACCTGCCCGCTTTCGGCACATCGGCGGAAGGGCACAGGATCCGCCGCCTGCGGCGCATCGCCGGCAAACCCGCAGCCATCGAGGAAATCTGGCTTGATGGTTCTTACGTCGACACAATCGCCATCGAGAACATGTCGGAATCCCTCTACCTCTATTACCGCACCCGCCTCAACCTCTGGATATCGAAGGCGGAGGATCGCATCGATCTCGGCGACGTGCCTGAATGGGCGCCCGAGGTTTTCGGCCAGAAAGCCGGCGTTTCGGTGCCGCGGGTTCTGCGCCTCAGCCAGGCGCAGGATGGTGCCGTGGCCGAAGTTTCATGGACTTGGTTCGACCATGCCATCGCACGATACGTTTCACGCATACGTTGAGATTGCGCAAATTTCGCGTGATCCACATGGATGAAAGAATTTGACGGGAGGCAAGCAAGCAGCAGCCTGCCGTCGGGCTGATTTTGCAGTTATATTTCTTTTAATCAATGGGTTAATAGTTTTTGATTTCTGTCAGAAATAAAATTGATACACTATTGATTTCCTTTTTATGAAAGGTAATATCACGACCTCAGGGAGACAGGCGTTTCGCCATCCCACGATATCGCCAGACAATCGGGATCGATTTTCGAAGATGCGATGCGTGGAATTTGAAGGTTGATACCGGCTATTGCGTCCATTCAAATTCTGGACGCGCCGGTCGTGAGGAGGAAAATATGGCTTCGGTCAGCCTGCGCAAGCTGGACAAGAGTTACGGTGCGCTTCGCATCGTCAAGGGCATCGACCTTGAAATCAACGATGGCGAATTCGTCGTGTTCGTCGGCCCTTCCGGCTGCGGTAAATCCACGACGCTGCGCATGGTTGCGGGGCTGGAAAGCATTACCGACGGCGAGGTGAGGATCGGCGACCGTGTCGTCAACCGGCTGCCGCCGCGTGAGCGCGACATCGCCATGGTATTTCAGGACTATGCGCTTTATCCGCACAAGACGGTGCGCGAAAACATGGGTTTCAGCCTGAAGGTGCGCGGTGTCAGCGCATCGCAGGCCAATGCCAGCATTGACGAGGCGGCGAGGATGCTCGGCATCGAGCACCTTCTCGACCGGCGGCCCGGCCAGCTCTCCGGCGGCCAGCGCCAGCGTGTGGCCATGGGCCGCGCCATCGTGCGCCGTCCGCAGGTCTTCCTGTTCGATGAGCCGCTTTCCAACCTCGACGCCAAACTGCGCGGACAGGTGCGCACGGAAATCAAGCGGCTGCACCAGCAGCTCGGCACCACCATCATCTACGTTACCCACGACCAAGTGGAGGCCATGACGCTGGCGGACCGCATCGTCATCCTGCGCGGCGGCGATATCGAGCAGGTCGGTACACCTGACGAGGTGTATAACCGGCCTGAAAGCGTCTTCGTCGGCGGTTTCGTTGGCGCTCCGGCGATGAACTTCGCCCGCGCAAGGGTGAGCGGCGACCGGTTGGCATTCTCCGACGGCAATTCCCTGCCGATGGCCGCCATCCGGCCATCCCGCGAAACGGGCCTCGACGGGCGTGAAGTCATCGTCGGCATTCGCCCGGAACATTTCGGCCCCGTCGAGGGCTTCGACACGCAGCTTGCGGTCAAGGTGCAGGTGGTGGAACCGCTGGGCTCGGACACGCTCGTCCATTTCAGCCTTGGCGATGCGGCGCTGACCGCACGCATGCCGCCGCAGCTTCGGCCGACGCCGAACGAGGAACTGCGGATCGGCGTCGATCCATCCAAGGTCCATCTTTTCGACGCGACAACGGAACGCTCTATCCACTGATCGCCCGGCGAAAAACGCTGCGGCCAAGGGTTTAATAACGGGAGGAACACATGACATTCAAAGCTATCGGGGGCCAAGCCCTCATGGGTGCAGCGCTCTGCGCGACCATGCTCGCCTTTTCGGGGCAGGCCTTTGCCGATACCGAACTGAAAATCTTCGTTTCCAGCCAGCATCAGCCCGATGTGTGGCGCAAGGCGCTTGATCAATATGAGGCCAAGACGCCGGGTGTGAAGGTGGTCATCGAGACCGGCGGCAACACCTCGGAAATGCAGGCGCAATATCTCAACACCGTCATGTCGGCCAAGGACTCCAGCCTCGACGTGCTGATGCTCGACGTCATCCGCCCGGCACAGTTCGCCACAGCCGGCTGGACCAGCGATTTTGCCGGCAAAGATTTGTCGGCCTATCTGCCGACCTATGCGGAAGCCAACACGGTGGATGGCAAGATCGTGGCGCTGCCCGCCTTCGCCGACTCCATGTTCCTCTATTACCGCAAGGACCTGCTCGACAAATACGGCATCAAGCCGCCAACCACCTGGGACGAGCTGAAGGAAGCCTCCAAAAAGGTGATGGAAGGCGAAAAGAACCCCGAGCTTCAGGGCCTGTCCTTCCAGGGCAAGGCGATCGAAGGCGCGGTTTGCACCTTCCTCCTGCCCTACTGGAGCGAGGGCAAGTCTCTGGTTGAGAACGGCAAGCTGAACTTCGACAACAAGGCTGCGGTGGATTCGCTGAAGCTGTGGAAGAGCTTCGTCGATGAAGGCATTTCCAAGAAGAACATTTCGGAAGTGGCGACCGACGATACCCGCAAGGAATTCCAGGCCGGCAAGGTTCTCTTCGCCGTCAACTGGTCCTACGCCTGGACCCATTTCCAGGGCAAGGAATCGCAGGTGAACGACAAGGTCGGCGTCGCCCGCCTGCCCGCCGTCAAGGGCGGCGAGCAGACGACCTGCCTCGGCGGCTGGGAATTCGGCGTCTCCGCCTATTCCAAGCAGCAGGATGAAGCCAAGAAGCTGGTGGAATATCTCTCGGGTCAGGATGTGTCGAAGTTCATGGCCATCAACGCCGCCCTTCTGCCCACCTATGCCGCACTCTACAAGGATGCCGACGTGACCAAGACGATCCCTTGGTTCGCGGATGCCCTGCCCGTCGTTGAAACGGCAAAGGCCCGCCCCGTGACGCCACGTTACAACGAGGTCAGCGAGACGATCCGCACCACGGTCAACGGCGTGCTTGCCGGCGTGATGACGCCGGAAGACGGCGCAAAGCAGATGGAAAGCCGTCTGCGGCGCGTTCTGCGCTAAGCTTTGGGCCGGAAGGCGGCATGCAAACCATGCCCTTTCCGGCCGTTTCGACTGACAGGAACAAAGCCGCCTGAACGGCGCGATAAACGGGCCGGATATGAACCGGTCCGATCGGGAGACGATGACGTGAATCCAGTTGCGGGAGTGGCAGAGGTGACAATGCCTGATAGAACCATGGTTCGGGTGGACGAGAAACCACAGCCGCGCTGGACGCGGTGGCTCGATCTCGGCGACCGGTCGCTTGCCGTGCTTCTGCTGGCGCCAGCGGCGATCCTGCTGTCGCTTATCATCGTTTATCCGGTGGCGCGGCTCGTCTACACCTCGTTTTTCAGTCTGTCGCTGACATCAGGTCTGCCGGCGGAATTCATCGGCTTTGAAAACTACGCGGCGATGTTTGACGATCCGATCTTCTGGGAAACGACCTGGAATACGGTTCTGATAACGCTGATCACCGTGCCCGGCGCGCTGTTCATGGGCCTCGGGCTGGCGCTGCTCGCCAACCTGCCCTTTTCCATGCAGTGGCCGATGCGGCTTTCGCTGCTCATTCCCTGGGCGTTGCCGCTCTCTTTCGCCGGCCTCATCTTCGCGTGGTTCTTCCATTACGAATATGGCGTGGTCAATGATGTACTCAACCGGCTGGGCTTTGAAGGCATCATCTGGTTCAACTCGCCGAACTGGGCCTTTGCGGCCATCTGCCTGACGATCATCTGGAAAACTTCGTCGTTCATGGCGCTGATGATCCTCGCCGGCCTTCAGACCATTCCGCGCTCGCTCTATGAAGCGGCTGATGTGGATGGCGCCGGCAAAATCCGCCAGTTCTTCGAAATCACCCTGCCGCTCCTCAAGCCCTCGATTGTCGTCGCCCTCATCTTCCGTACAATCACGGCGCTGCAGACCTTTGATATTCCTTACATGATGACCGGCGGCGGGCCCGGCACATCCACCACGACGCTTGCCATGTATATCCATCAGAACACCGTTTCCTTCCTTGATCTCGGTTACGGTTCGGCGCTGGCGGTCATGATGTTTGCGCTCTCCATGTGCGTTACCGCCGTTTATCTCCGCATCATCAGGACGAAGGACTGATCCCATGAGCACCGTTGCAAATTCCGGTCTGTCCTCCGTCTTTTCCGGCAAGCCGCTGCGCTTCATCGCGGCCTCCATCCTGCTGGTCAACGGCCTCTTCCCGGCAGTCTGGATCCTCTTCACCTCGCTGAAGACCGAAGCGGAACTGACGGTGAAGCCAATCACCTGGTTTCCGCATGCGCCGACGCTTGCCAACTACATGCAGGCCTTTTCCGACCAGCCGCTGCACCTCTTCCTGTTCAACAGCTTCATGGTGGCCCTGCTCTCCACCGCACTCACCATTCTGATTTCGGTGCTCGCGGCCTATGCGCTGGCGCGGCTCAACCTCAAATACCGGGCGCTGATCCTCTCGCTCATCATCGCCGTTTCCACCTTCCCGCTGGTGACTCTGCTGGTGCCGCTGTTCGAAATCATGCGGGCGCTGAACCTGCTCAACAGCTGGACGGCGCTGATCCTGCCCTACACCGTGCTTTCGCTGCCGGTCTGCACGCTGATGCTCGTCTCTTTCTTCGAGAGCATTCCGCGCGATCTCGAAAACGCCGCCATGATCGATGGCTGCACCCGCATCGGCGCGCTGTTCAAGGTCGTCGTGCCGCTCTGCGCGCCGGGCGTTTTCACCGCTGGCATCCTTGCCTTCGTCAATGCCTGGGATGAGTTCCTGCTGGCGCTGTCCTTCAATTCCAATCCGGCGCTCCGCACGCTTCCCGTCGGCATCCAGCTGTATCAGGGTGAATTCGCCTTCCCCTGGCCGGTCATTTCGGCAGCGCTGGTGGTCGGCATCGTGCCGGTCGCGATCCTGATCGTTATCTTCCAGGAACGGGTTGTCTCGGGCCTCACCGCCGGTGGTCTCAAGGGCTAAAAGGTTAAGTCATGCATTTCGAAACGACCACAGACGGCTTCACGCTCGCGATCGGCAACCGCACCATACTTTCCCATTCGCCCGATAATCCGGCCTTTTTCGCCGGTTTCGGCAAGGAGCGGATGGACATGTATCGCGGCAATTTCGATATCGAGGACTATGTCATCGAGCGAACCGCACTGCGCCATACGGAGGTCAACGGTGACAGCGTCACGCTCTCGTCCGCGCCGGGACAGGCGCCGCGTCTTCGCCTGACGCTCGACGGTAACGCCATCCTGCTGACGGCGCTGGACGAGACCATCAACCGCCTCTGGCTGCGCATCGTTGCAGAAACGGACGAGCATGTCTGGGGCGGCGGCGAGCAGATGTCCTATTTCGACATGCGCGGCCGTCGTTTCCCGCTCTGGACCTCCGAGCCGGGGGTCGGCCGCGACAAGACCACCGAGATCACTTTCAAGTCCGACGTCAGCGGCAAGGCGGGCGGCGATTATTACAACACCAACTACCCGCAGCCGACCTGGCTCTCATCACGCAAATATGCGCTGCATGTGGAAACAAGCGCCTATTCGGTCTTCGATTTCCGCAATGGCGATTTCCACGAGATCGAAATCTGGGCCATCCCCGAAAAGATCGAATTCTTCACCGGCGATCATTTTACCGATATCGTGTCCGCGCTTTCACTGCGGTTCGGGCGTCAGCCGCAACTGCCGGAATGGGTCTATAATGGTGCGATCATCGGCTTAAAGGACGGCGCCAACTCCTTTGCCCGGCTGGAGAAAATCCGCGCGGCCGGAACGAAGGTGTCCGGCCTCTGGTGCGAGGACTGGGTGGGGCTTCGCCAGACATCCTTTGGCGCGCGCCTGTTCTGGGACTGGCAGGCGAATGATACGCGTTATCCGCATCTGCGCCAGAAGATCGCCGAACTCTCCGATCAGGGCGTCCGCTTCCTGGGTTACGTGAACCCCTATCTCTGCGTCGATGGCCCGCTTTTCCCGGTCGCCGAAAAAGCCGGCTATTTCGCAACCGACGCCGAGGGCAAAACGGCGCTGGTGGATTTCGGTGAATTCGATTGCGGCGTGGTCGATTTCACCAACCCGGCCGCCGCCGACTGGTTCGCCGAAGAGATCATCGGCAAAAACATGCTGGATTTTGGCCTTTCCGGCTGGATGGCCGATTTCGGCGAATATCTGCCGATCGATATCACGCTTTCCAACGGCGTCGACGCCAAGCTGATGCACAATGCCTGGCCAACACTCTGGGCCGAGGTCAATGCGAAAGCCGTCGAGAGCCGGGGAAAGACCGGCGAAGCACTGTTCTTTATGCGGGCCGGCTTCACGGGCGTGCAGGCCCATTGTCCGCTGATCTGGGGCGGCGACCAGTCTGTCGACTTCTCCCGTCACGACGGCCTTGTCACCGTCATCTGCGGCGCGCTTTCCTCGGGCCTCATGGGCAATGCCTATCACCATTCCGACATCGGCGGCTATACCAGCCTGTTCGGCAATGTCAGGACCGCTGAACTCATCATGCGCTGGACGGAAATGGCCGCCTTCACGCCGGTCATGCGCACCCATGAGGGCAACAGGCCGCGCGACAATCTTCAGATCGATCAGGATGAGGCGGTTATTGCCCATTTTGCCCGCATGACATCCATCTATGTCGCGCTGGCTCCATATCTGAAGTCGCTCTCCGTGGAAGCCGCCAAGACAGGCCTGCCGGTGCAACGCCCGCTCTTCCTGCATTACGAGGATGACCGGCGGACCTACGCCATTCAGGACTGCTATCTCTACGGGGCGGACATGCTTGTCGCACCGGTCTGGAAAGCCGGAGAAACCCAACGTTCGCTCTATCTTCCGGGCGATGGCGAATGGGTGCATCTGTGGAGCGGCGCGCATTATCGCGGCGGGCGAGACGTCACCGTCGAAGCCCCGCTCGGCGAGCCGGCGATATTCTACCGTGCCGATAGCAGCCAGCGGCAGCTGTTTGAAAAACTTCGCACCATCGGCTGAACGATAGCGGGTTCGTTCTCCATCACCCCGTCAGGCGGGGTGATGTGATAGCTTTTTTAAACAGGGCGGTCATCGCATCGCTGATGCCCTGCGACGGGCTGACTTCGAAAAACAGGCCCGGGGAGGCGCATTGCTGCATGCGTGCGCCGATTTCCGGCTGAAAGGGCTCGATCCAGCTATTATACCAGTCATTGGTCGGCAGCGGCAGATAGGTGGTGTAGAGCACGGCGATCCGGAAACCCTTTTCCTTCAGCTTCGTGCAATATTTGATATCGATCGGCTCCTGACAGCGGCCGCTGGTCGTCTTTTTGGTGCAGCTGGATGGCTTGTAGCTATCACCGACACCGTCTGAAACGAAGAAGATAATCTTCTCGGGGCTGGCCGAACTCGCCCCGGTTCCAGAATTGCCGATCTTGTCGCCGATCTGAGTGAGTGCCCGGTCGAAATCCGTCTGCTGGTCGTTGTTAAATCCCTGCTTCGGGATCGACATCAGGTCGACTTCACCGGCTTTCTTCTTCGCGGTCGCCAAATCCGACGTCAAGGGAACGACTTCGAGCAGCTTCGTATCTTCGGCTTTCTCTCCGAAAGTGTAGACCGCCATGCGATATTGATTGCTGCTTTTGCGGGTGGACTTCGCCGTATCCATAAGGCTTGCCGTGGCCTGCGCCACCACATTGATGCGCGTCGTGACCCCGAGGCTTTTGGCCTTGTAATAATAGCTGTTCTTGTCCACCACCCCGTCTTTCACGATGTGACAGGCAAAAGCGCATTTGTCGCTCGTATTCGCAACCATGGTGGCGACATCGGCCGGCGTGGCGCCAACGCCCATCGACGGGGTGTTATCCAGAAGGACATAGAAGTCGCTGAATGTTTCCGTCTCGTATTTGGCGGTCGCCATGCCCGAAACGGTGATGAGATCCTCTCCGAGAACCCGTGAAAGCGTTGTGCCGACGGATGCCTTGAAGCTAACCGACGATTCAATGGCGTTACCGCGCTTGATCACCGACACGGCGAGGGACAGGAGCTTGTAGTCGGGACTGGCTCTCTCATTACTTTCGAAGAATGCGGAGGCCTCATCGCCGCCAAGCGTAATGACGCCGTCACTCGACATTTCCTTTGCCTTGTGAACGCTCGCCGACGTATCGGCAACCACCGCGAGCGCCGCGGCATCCGCCGCCATCTGCAGGTCCGATTTGACGGCCATGCCGTGCGTCACATCAAGTGCCACGCCCGCGGCGCCAATCAGCGGCACCATCAACAAGGCGCTGAGAATGCCGAAATTTCCCGATTTGTCCTGCCAGAAGTTCTTCAAATTCGCCCCCAATAATCTTTCCCGGGGCCAAATTAGTCATACAATATTGAAATGCAGTTTCAAGAGATAACTAATTTTCGATAAATCTAATTTCCTTAATAACTAATACGCAGATGGATACGGGTATCCGCGATCGCGCCCGACGACGGATCGGCGGCGGGACGTTGACATTTATGAAACTTGACTTACAAAACAAACTCTTCCGAGGGGAGCACCTGACGGTGCTGAGATGGTGGTGAACCGGACCCTTGAACCTGATCCGGGTCATGCCGGCGTAGGAACGGAACTGTCGCGCCCAGGGGGCGCTGCCCTTTCTCTTCTCCGCTTTGCCCTGATCTCCGTGATTGTCACATCTGGAGACGAATGATGATGCTGAAACCTTCCGCCCTTCGCACACGGTGCGTCTGCGTCTGAGGTCCGGCCCATGCGTGCCACCCATGCGCTGAACGGTGTCGGTCTTCTGCTGGTTCTCTGGCAGGCGGGGACGTGGCTGTTTGCGCCACCCCGCTATATCCTGCCATCGCCCGCTGATGTTGCCGGCGCTTTCCTGCGCCAGCCCGGCTTCCTGTTCGGGCAGGCGATGGTGACGCTCAGCGAAATGGCGCTCGGGCTTGCGGCAGGCATCGCCGCCGGCATTCTCGTCGCTTTCACCATTGCCGCCATCCCGCGCCTCGGCCGCCTCGTCTGGCCCATGGTTCTGGTGTTGCAGGTCTTTCCGGTCTTCGTGCTCGCCCCCATTCTCGTCCTCTGGTTCGGTTTCGGCATGGCCTCGAAAGTGGTCATGACGGCGATCATCATCTTCTTCCCGGTCGCTTCCTCCTTCACTGATGGCCTCAACCGCACGGATCGCGCCATCCTTGACGCCGCCTCGCTGACAAAGGCGAGCCACTGGCAGGTCCTCACCCGGTTGCGCGTGCCGCTCGCATTACCCTCGCTGATTTCGGGCTTGAGAGTGGCGGCGCCGCTAGCCCCGCTGGGCGCCGTCATCGGCGAATGGGTGGGCGCATCCGCAGGGCTCGGATTTGTCATGATCCAGTCCAATGCCCGGATGCAGACCGACACCATGTTCGCCGCCATGGCCATTCTCGCCGTCATGGCAGTGCTGCTGCGGCTTATCGTCGATCTCTCAACAGCCCATCTCGCCCCCTGGGCCAAAGAAACAGAACACACCACTCCTTTCAGATATTTGCGGAGACTTTCGGCACCATGAAACGAACTCTTCTTTCCCTCGTCGTCGCGGCGGCAAGCGCACTAGCACCCATGCAATCCCAGGCGGCCGACAAGCTCACCGTATTGCTCGAATGGTTCGTGAATCCGGATCATGCGCCGATGGTGATCGCCAGGGAACGCGGCCTGTTTGCCGATGCCGGGCTGGAGGTGGAACTGGTTCCGCCCGCAGACCCCTCCGCCGTGCCGCGTCTTGTCTCGGCTAAACAGGCCGATATCGGCGTGCATTACCAGCCGAACCTCTATCTCGATCACGATGCCGGCCTGCCGCTCGTGCGTTTCGGTACGCTGGTCGAAACGCCCCTCAACACCGTCACCGTTCTCGCCGATGGGCCGATCAAGAGCCTGAAGGACCTGAAAGGCAAGAAGGTCGGCTTTTCCGTTTCCGGCTTTGAAGATGCCATGCTGAAGCGCATGCTGGAAAAGGACGGGCTGACGAAGGATGATGTCGAACTCATCAACGTCAACTTCTCGCTTTCGCCGTCGCTGATCGCCGGCAAGGTGGATGCCACGCTTGGCGGTTTCCGCAATTTCGAGCTGACGCAGATGAAGCTGGAGGGACATGAAGGCCGCTCCTTCTTCCCGGAGGAACATGGCGTGCCGGCCTATGACGAGCTGATCTTCGTCACCCATCGCGATCTCGTAAAAGACAGCCGCCTGCCGCGTTTCCTCTCCGCCGTGGAACAGGCCGCGATCTTCATCACCAACCACCCCCAGGAAGCCTGGCAGCTTTTCATCAAGGCCTATCCGAACCTTGATGACGCGCTGAACAAGCAGGCCTTCTTCGACACGCTACCGCGTTTCGCCAAGCGCCCCGCCGCACTCGACCGCACCCGTTATGCCCGTTTCGGCGCTTTCATGCGGGAGATGCAGCTGATCAAGCAGGCGCCGGCGGCGGACGACATTGCCGTGGAGCTGCAACAGCCATGACCACGACTTATCCAACAGCAACAAAGGCCGCCGACATACTGGAGCGCGTGCGCAACACGCGCCCGCGCGTACATTGCCTGATGAACACCGTGGTGCAGAAATTCACCGCAGACGGCATAACTGTTGTCGGCGGCATTCCTTCCATGACCACGTCGCTCGAGGAAATCGAGAGCTTCGTGGCCAAGGCGGATGCGCTTACCGTCAATCTCGGCACACTGGATGCCGAACGGCGCAAGGTCATCCGGCTGGCGATCGAGATCGCCAATGCATCAGGCAAGCCGTGGATCGTCGACCCCGTGCATTGCGACTATTCGCCGTCGCGGCTGGAGTTCGCGCGCGAACTCATCGCACTTTCCCCGACCATCGTGCGCGGTAATCACGCCGAAATGAGCTTGATCGGCGATGTGCCTGATGTAGTGAGGATAGAGACCGGGCCTGTGGATCACCTCAGCGACACGACCCGCAGCGTCAGGATCGTCAATGGCCATCCGTGGATGGCGAAGGTGACTGGCACTGGTTGCCTGTCGGGCGGCGTCATCGCCGCCTTCATGGCGGTGGAAAAAGACGCACTGACGGCGGCGGCCTCCGCCCTTGCCGTGACAGGCGTTTCCGCCGAACTCGCCGCCAGACGCGCCGGAGGCCCCGGCACATTCGAACCGGCATTTCTGGATGCGCTTTCCGAAATTTCCGGTGAGGACATCATCAATCACGCGAGGATAGAGCATGAACAAGGTTGATTACCGCCTCAACGCATTGGTAGACGCAAGCCTTGGCGATGTCGCGCCGCTGCCGGAGCTTGCTCTGGCCGCCGCACTCAATGGCGCGACCATTCTGCAATATCGCGACAAGAACGGCTCGACGCGGGAGATGATCGAAAACGCCCGCGCCATTCATGAGGCCATCGCCGGCACCGGTGTTCCGCTCGTCATCAACGACCGTGTGGATGTGGCGCTCGCTTCTGGCGCGGACGGAGTGCATCTCGGCGCCGACGACATGGATGCGAAGACCGCAAGGCGCATTCTCGGCGAAAAGGCGATCATCGGCCTCACCGTCAAGAATCGCACCGATGCCGAACGGGCGGCCTCCATGCCCGTCGATTATGCCTGCATCGGCGGCGTGTTCGAAACCGTTTCCAAGGTCAATCCGGACAAGCCGGTCGGCATCGACGGTTTTTCGACGCTGCGCACCCTTCTGAAGGAATGGCGGCCGGATATGCCGGTGGGCGCCATTGCCGGCATCGATCTTGCGCGCGTACCCTCCGTCATCGAGGCGGGGGCGGATGGTGTCGCGGTCATTTCCGCCATTTTCCGCGCGGGCGATATTGCCAGTGCAGCCAAGGACTTCCGCTCCGCAATTGACGCAACGCTGAAAGCAAGACAACCATGACATCAATTGCATTGACCATTGCTGGCTCCGACAGCGGCGGCGGCGCGGGCATTCAGGCTGATATCAAGACCTTTTCAGCGCTTGATACCTATGCGGCCAGCGTCATCACCGCCATAACCGCCCAGAACACCAGAGGCGTGACCGCGGTGGAGGATATTTCCGTGGCCACCATCGTCGCGCAGATGGACGCGGTTTTCTCCGATCTTGCCGTCAATGCGGTGAAGATCGGCATGGTATCGCGGATCGAAACCATCGCCGCCATCGCCGAACGGCTTCGGCAGCAATCACAGCCTGTGGTGCTGGATCCGGTCATGGTGGCGACGTCAGGCGACCGTTTGCTGCATGAAGATGCCATCGAGACATTGCGGCGCGAGCTTTTGCCGCTCGCCGCCATCGTCACGCCGAACCTGCCGGAAGCGGCGTTGCTGACCGGCACGCCGATGGGCACCACGGAGAAGGAGATCACCCGTCAGGCCGAGGCGATCCTGAAAGCGGGTGCAAAAGCCGTGCTCATCAAGGGCGGCCATGGTGAGGGGCCGCAGAGCACGGATTATCTGTTTGCGGATGGCGCCATGCGGGCGCTTTCCGTGGCACGGGTGGAGACGACGAATGACCACGGCACGGGGTGCACGCTGGCGGCGGCGATCACGGCTTATCTTGCCAGGGGTTGTGAGTTGCGGGAAGCGGTGGGGCTTGCGAAGGAGTATCTGAGCGGGGCGCTCGATGCCGGGCGGGGGCTTGCCGTTGGACATGGGCGGGGGCCGCTGCATCATTTTTATCGGTGGTGGAGTTAGTGCAGAGTGCGGGGCTTACCCCCCTCTGTCCTGCCGGACATCTCCCCCTCAAGGGGGGAGATCGACAAGTGGCTGGCCCACGGCATTCAGTGACGCCGCTTTATTGATAGTAAATGATTGCGAGGGAACAAGCGGTGGCTCCATCCGATCTCCCCCCTTGAGGGGGAGATGTCCGGCAGGACAGAGGGGGGTAAGCCATACGCTCCACGCTACCGCGCCTTCGGCGTCGCCAGCACATTCCGGATCGCAAAACTCGAATGAATACGCGAAACCCCCGGCAGTTTCGACAGAATTTCCTTGTGAATACGCTCGAAATCCCCCGCACTTTCCGCCTCGCAGCGCAGAAAATAATCCGAGCCGCCCGTCATCAGATAACATTCGCGGATTTCCGGATATCGCCGCACCGCGTTTTCGAAACGGTTGAGAAAATCCTCTGTTTGCCGATCCAGCGTGATCTGCACGATGACCGAAATCACCTCGCCGCCGGCGAGGCCGCTGGTCAGCGCCGTATAGCCCCGGATGATGCCTTCCCGCTCGAGAATATCGACCCGGCGAAGGCAGGCGGATGCCGAAAGTCCGACCTCTGCAGCAAGCTTGGCATTGCTGATGCGGGCATTGAGCCGAAGCAGACGGATGATATGGCGGTCGGTCGCATCGAGGGACGACATAGAAGATTCCAATTAGCAAAAGAAAATTGCGTGATTACGAACTCTATCGCATTTCCTTCGAACAATCGCCAAGAAATTCGATAATCGTTGCAATACCCTGATGAGATAAAAATGAGGGTGAACGACATGGACATGCAGATCAGCCGCCAGCAGGCAGCCGGTGGTGCAAGCGGCCATCTGACCATCGATCTCGGCGCATTGCGCGACAATTATCTGGCGCTTGCGGCGATGGCACCAGCATCGCAGACGGCAGCGGTCGTCAAGGCCGATGCATATGGTCTCGGCGCGGATATCGTCTCGCAGGTCCTGTTCGAGGCGGGTTGCCGCAATTTCTTCGTCGCCCATATCGATGAAGCGCTGGCGCTCAGGCTCCGACTTTCGGCAGAAGCGCGGATTTTTGTTCTCAATGGTCTTCAGCCCGGCAATGAGACCTCCTGTGCTGCCATGGCCGTTACTCCCGTTCTGAACTCGCTGGAGCAGATCGCCCAATGGTCGGCTCACGCCAAGAAGCTTGGCAAAAGACTTGCCGCCGCCGTGCAGATCGATACGGGCATGTGCCGTCTCGGCCTTTCCCCCGAAGAGCTTGAAGTCCTCGCCTCACAGCCGCAATTGCTTGATGGTATCGACATCGCCTTCGTCATGAGCCACCTCGCCTGCGCCGATGAACCGGACCATGCCTCCAATGCCACGCAGCTTTCGGTGATGCGCAAAGGCGCCATTGCGTTCCCTGATGTACCGGTCTGCTTTTCCAACTCCGGCGGCATCTTTCTGGGCAATGATTACCACAACCACCTGCTGCGCCCCGGCATCGCGCTTTATGGCGGCGCCCCCTCTGTTGCCCGTCCCAATCCGATGAAGCCGGTCGTTCGTCTCGATCTCGCCGTCGTCCAGACACGCACGGTTCCCGCAGGTTCGCTGGTCGGTTACGGCGGTTCCTTCGAAGCGGCCGGTCCGACGCGCCTGGCAACCATCGCCGCCGGTTACGCTGACGGCCTGCCGCGCTCGCTCAGCAATCACGGCGCAGCGTGGTATAACGGCGTGCGCCTGCCGATTGCGGGCCGCGTTTCGATGGACAGCATCATTCTCGACATATCCGCCCTGCCCGAAGACACATTGACGCAAGGCAGTCTCGTGCAGATGATCGGGCCAGACCAGACGCTGGAAGACATCGCCGACGATGCGGGCACGATCGCCTATGAAATCCTGACCGGGCTCGGACGCCGTTACCGCCGCACCTATATTCAGCCGGGCGAAACCCCGGCAATCGCTTCAACATCTGTCAGCCATAAGTGAGACGATCATGAACGTCACTATCCTCGGAGCCGGCGTCGTCGGCGTGACCTCCGCCTGGTATCTGGCCAAAGCCGGACACAAGGTGACGGTGATCGACCGCCAACCGGCCGCGGCGCTGGAAACCAGCTTCGCCAATGCGGGAGAGGTTTCCCCCGGCTATTCCTCGCCCTGGGCTGCCCCCGGCATTCCGGTCAAGGCGATGAAATGGCTGTTCATGAAACACGCGCCGCTGATCATCCGCCCGACGGCCGATCCCGCCGCCTGGCGCTGGATGAGCCAGATGCTGCGCAACTGCACCTCGGCACGTTATGCCATCAACAAGAGCCGCATGGTGCGCGTTGCCGAATATAGCCGTGATTGCCTGATGGCGCTTCGCGAAGAGACCGGCATCGAATATGACCAGCGCATGCAGGGCACGCTTGAGGTGTTCCGCACCCAGAAGCAGTTCGACGCCATCGGCAAGGATGTCGACGTGCTGACTGCGGGCGGCGTGCCTTTCGAGATTCTCGACCGTGACGGCTGCGCCGCCGTCGAACCCGGCCTCGCGCCCGCGAAGGAGAAGATCGTCGGCGGCCTGCGTTTGCCGGGCGACGAAACCGGCGATTGCTTCATGTTCACGACTGAACTTGCACGCATGGCGGAAGAAGCCGGCGTCACCTTCCTTTACGATACCGGCATCATGCGCCCCATCGTTGAAGCAGGACGCGTCAAGGCGGTGGAAACCACCCGGGGGCTGGTGGAGGCCGATATTTTCGTCGCCGCACTCGGCAGCTATTCGCCGCAATTCCTGCGCCAGCTTGGCCTTACTCTGCCGGTTTACCCGGTGAAGGGGTATTCCATCACGGTTCCGATCGTGAAGGAGGAGCGCGCGCCCGTCTCCACGGTCATGGACGAGACCTTCAAGGTGGCGATCACGCGGCTCGGCTCACGCATCCGCGCCGGCGGCATGGCTGAAATCGCCGGCTTCAGCAAGGATTTGCCGGCCGCGCGGCAGGAAACACTGGCTCATTCGGTGGAAGACCTGTTCGGCGGGGCTGGTGACCAGACCCAGGCGAAATTCTGGTGCGGCCTGCGCCCGATGACGCCGGATGGTACGCCTGTCATCGGCGCTACCCGATACAGCAATCTTTATCTCAATACCGGCCACGGCACGCTCGGCTGGACCATGTCCTGCGGCTCCGCACGGGTGCTTGCCGATCTCATCAGCGGGAACAAGCCCGAGATAGATACGCACGATCTGGCGATCAGCCGTTACGCCGCCTGATACGAGTTTAGTCCGCCCATCCCCGTCCCGCGAGACGGGATGGGCAGTCAATCAGAGCGCCAGCGCATCCTTCAGCGCCAGACCTTCCATCATGCGCAGGTCAAGGTCGGCCTCGATGTGGTCGAGATGCTGCAACATCAGCGCGCGGGCCTTTGCCGCATCCTTTACCTCCAGCGCATCCAAGAGATCGGCATGATCATTGTGGCCGCAGCTCGAGACACCCGAGCGGCCATAAAGCGCGATCACCAGCGACGAGCGGGCGACCAGTTCGTCCATGAATTTTTCCAGAATGGCATTGCCGGCAAGCGAGGCCAGCATCAGGTGGAAATCGCCCGATGCCTTGATTTCCGCGCGTCTGGCGCTCGGGCCACGTTCATGCTGGTGGCGGCTTTCCTGCACCAGATGCTCCCTTAGCCGTGTCACAGCCGCAGGCGTGATTTTTTCGATTGCCGCATCCACGACGCCCGGTTCGATCAGCCGGCGCGAGGCGAAAACCTGTCGCGCTTCGTCCGGCGTCGGATTGGAGACGAAGGCCCCCCGGTTGCGTTCCGCCTTCACCAGCCCTTCGTAAGCCAGCATCTGCAATGCCGCGCGCACCACCGTGCGGCTGACATCAAACAGCGTTCCCACTTCCGATTCCGACAGCTTCGTGCCCGGTGCGAGCCTGCGATCGACAATGGCGTCACGCAGCGTATCGCGAATGGCCTGGGCGCGGTCTTCATGCGAGGTGTCGGAATTGACGGTTATCTGGGAAAGGCTCATCGGGGCGTCCTGTTTGATCTTGAGTTCTAGCGCGAAGTACGGCGCGCGCAAACAGGAATTGCGGGCCGCCGCCGGTCCGCCACAATTCATTCAGCGCCCGTTCAGCAGCCGGGCTGTATTTCCTTAACCATCGAATTTGCAACTGGCAGCGCCCTGCCACCTGTACGGAAGAACACACCATGTCGTCCTTTGCAGCTAAAACAGTTCTGACAATCGCTGTCGCCGCCGCTACCATTGCTCCCTTGAGCAGCGCATCCGCTGGCGACTGGGACCGCCATGATCGTCGCGACGCCGCCATTCTGGGCGGTGTGCTCGGTCTTGCCGCCGGTGTCGCCGTCGGCTCCGCAATGTCGCGCCCGGCGCCGGTGGATGATGAGCGCGTCTATATCGACCCGCCCCGTCGTTATGAGCCGAGCTACGTCTACGAAGAGCCGGACTATCGTTATTATCGGCCGCAGCCGCAGCCTGTTTATCGCCCCGCCCCGGTCTATCGCCCGCAGCCTGTCTATGACAGCCGCCCGGTTTACGGCCAGCGCGCCACCTATCGCACCATCGAACCCTGGACCAACGCCTGGTACGACTATTGCTCGCAGCGTTACCGGAGCTTCAATTCCCGCACCGGGACCTATACGGATTATGACGGCCAGCGCCATTTCTGCGTAGCGGGTTGATCAAGCCGACCTTCGGCGCAATTACGATCGTTATTGTCAGGCCGCGGACGGAAACATCCGCGGCTTTTCATCAGGCGTCAACCTGAACCACGCGCCGGCTCACGCCGCGCCGCTCTTCACATAATCCGCCCGGTTGATGCCGTGCCGCTGCAGCTTGTCGTAAAAGGTCTTGCGGGCAATGCCGAGCGTGGCGATGGTTTCCGCCACGTCGCCATTCGATTGTTCCAGCGTTTCGCGGATTATACGCGCTTCGATCTCGTCCATGCGCTCCGGCAGGGTGCCGGAGGCGGGGAGCGCGGATTGTAATGCGGGCGCTCCTGCTGGTTCCACCTCCAACCCAAGCACCACCCTTTCCGCGAAATGCCCGAGTTCGCGCACATTGCCCGGCCAGTCATGGTCATTGAGGCGGCGGGAAATGCCCGAGCTGATCTGCGGCACCGGCATGTTGAAACGGTTGGCGGCCTTCGTGACGAAATGGGAGAACAGCAGCGGAATATCCGCCTTGCGTTCGCGCAGCGGCGGTATTGACAGCGTCACGACATTCAGCCGGTAATAGAGGTCCTCGCGAAAGGTGCCGCGCTCGAATGGATCACCAAGATCGACCTTGGCCGCCGCCACCACGCGAATATCGACCGGCCGCTCCTCGTTCGACCCGAGTGGCGAGACCTCGCGCATTTCCAGAACACGCAGCATCTTCACCTGTACCGCAAGCGGCATGCTTTCGATCTCATCCAGAAACAGGGTGCCGCCGCTTGAATGTTCGATACGGCCGACGCGTTTTTTCTGCGCGCCGGTAAAAGCTCCCGGCTCATGGCCGAAAAGCTCGCTTTCAATCACCGTTTCCGGCAGCGCCCCACAATTGAGCGCCACGAAATTACCTTTCGAGCGTTTCTTGCTCCAGCGGTGAAGGGCCGTTGCCACCACTTCCTTGCCGCTGCCGGTCTCGCCAGCCACCAGCACATCCACGTCGGTATCGGCAATGTGCCGAAGCGTGGTGCGCAGGCGCTCCATGGCGGGCGTCTGACCGATCAGCGGCAGATCATCCTCCGCCTGTCCCGCCGCCCGGCGAAGGGCGCGGTTTTCCAGTACCAGCCGGCGCTTTTCCAGCGCCCGGCGCGCGCTTTCCACTATGCGTTCGGCGGGAAATGGCTTGGCGATAAAATCATAAGCGCCGTTGTGAAGCGCATCGACGGCCATCGGCACATCGCCATGGCCGGTGATGAGGATGACAGGCAGATCGGCATCGATCTTGCGCACATGGTCGAAGAACTCAAGCCCGGTCATGCCCGGCATGCGCACATCGGTGATAACGACGCCGTCGAAATCCTCGTTCAGAGCCGCAAGCGCCTGTTCTGCGCGAGAAAACGACGTGACCGGCAATCCATCAAGTTCCAGCGTCTGCACCATCGCCTTGCGCAGCTGCGAGTCGTCATCCACCAGGAATATGGTTCCGTCCGCCGTCATGTCATGCTCGCTTCAGAAATACGGAAAAACATGTGCCCGCCTTGCTGCTCGCCACCTCGATACGCCCGCCATAATCCGAAGCAATATCGTTGGATATGACGAGACCGAGGCCGAGGCCGCTTTCCTTTGATGTGTTGAATGGCGAAAAAAGCTGCGCGCTGATGGCTTCGGGAATGCCCGTGCCATTGTCGCTGACGGAAAGCACGACCATGTCGCCTTCCTCGCGCACACGAACTTCGACACGAGCCGCCCCAGTCTCTTCAGTGGCTTCCAGCGCGTTTTGCAGAAGGTTGATGAGGATCTGCTCCAGCCGGATACGGCTGCCGAGCACCTTCAGGTCCTGATCCGGCAATACGATATCCAGCGCATCCATCTGCCCTGAAAAGCGGCTGCGCAACAGCATGACCGCACCCTCGATGACCAAGCGAACGCTGACCGGTTCGGCGGCGGTGCGGCCCTTGCGGGCCAATATTTTCAGGTCGCCGGTAATCGTGCCGATGCGCTCGGTCAACGCCGCGATGTTTTCGAGATTTTCGGTGGCCTCGGACATGCGGTCGCGTTTCAGCAGCGTGCGGGCATTATCGGCAAAGGCGCGGATCGTCGCCACCGGCTGGTTGATCTCATGCGCCACACCCGCCGCCACCTGCCCCAGAATGGAAAGGCGGTTTGCCTGCACCAGCTCATGCTGCACATTGCGCAACTCGCCGGTGGTCTTTTCGTGCAGGGCGATCTCGGCCTGCAGGTGGTCGCGGGTTCTGGTCAGGTCGCGGGTCCGTTCCTGCACCTTCATTTCCAGTTCGGTGCGGGCGCGCTGCTCCTCTTCCTTTTCCCTGAGCGCCTTGTGCCTGCGCCACAGCCACAGGGCCGAAAGCGCCATCAGCGGCATCAAGGTCGCCAGCGCCACCACCCTGCCCTCGCGAATGGCGGCGTTCAGCGCCGGTGCGACGGGTTGAAGATAGTGCAGGGTCCATGAGGTCGTCGGCACCGGCATTTCCAGCCGCAGATAATCGCCGCGCTCCCTCGCCGGTTCATCGACACGGATGAGCGGAACGCCCTCGCCCGTGAGCCGCGCCGCCCGAAATGGCAGTGTTGAAAGCGCCTCATTGCCGAATTGCAGGCTTTCGGAAATGGTTTTCCGCCGCGCCTCATCAATGGGTGCGACAGTTTTGAAGCGCCATTCCGGTACGCTCGTCATCAGCACGACGCCGTTTCTATCCACCACATAGACCGGCTTGCCGCCAATGTTCCAATCCGCCTCCAGACGATTGAACTCCACCTTGGCGATGACGACACCGAGCGGCCGCCCATCAGCGGCATCGATACGGCGGGAGATATAAAGACCCGGCCGGCGGCTGACATTGCCGAGCGCATAATGTTCGGACATGCCGGTATTCATTGCCGCCTGAAAATATTCGCGGAAAGCGTAGTTGGAGCCGACGAAACTATCGGCTTGCCGCCAGTTGCTGGAGGCGATGGTCAATCCGGTCGGCCCGGTTACATAAATCACCGAGGACTGCGTACCTTCGATCAGCCCCTCCAGCTTGCGGTTCAGCCGGTCGAGGGCGGCAGCGCCGCCGCCGTCCAGCGCGGTCGCGAGATCGGGATCACCCGAAAGAACCAGCGGAATGGCGCGTGGCCGCTCCAGCGCGACATTCAGGAGCGCGATCTTCAGTTCCGCATCCGTGGAAGCCTCGGACGCGGCGGTGCGCATCGCCTGGTTACGCGCGAACTCATCGGCCACCAGCAGGATACCCAGACTGACGAGCAGCCACAGGCCGGCCAGCGCAAGCCACTGCGCCCGCCGCTTCGCCTGGGAATGAGGTGCCTGATCCTGATAGGTCATGCGTCAATTGTGCGGATTTACACACAGACCGCAAGAGATTTTGTCCGGAATTCCGCACAAACGTCCGTGAACCAGCAAAGCCTCAATAAAAACTACTTTTGAAATCAGCCGGTTACGGCAAATAAACAAGTCTGGCATGCGTATTGCACATGACTCCGCAATCGGCGCGAAGCCGTCAACGACACGGCGATCCCGGGAGGCCAATAAAGGCAGGGTGAGGCCGAGGAGGAAAAAACATGATCGATACGACAGCCGTGGCCGCAGGCCACGCCAAGCAGCCATTCCACAAGCACCTGTATTTTCAGGTTTTGGTGGCCATCATCGCCGGTATCGCGCTCGGCCATTTCTATCCGGCCTTCGGCGAACAGCTGAAGCCGCTCGGCGACGGCTTCATCCGCCTCGTCAAGATGATCATCGCTCCCGTCATCTTCCTCACCGTCGCAACCGGCATCGCCGGCATGAACGACATGAAGAAGGTGGGCCGCGTGGCCGGCAAGGCCATGATCTACTTCCTGGTATTCTCCACGCTCGCGCTCATCGTCGGCCTCATCGTCGCCAACACCGTGCAGCCGGGCGCCGGCATGAACATTGATCCCGCCACGCTGGATGCCAAGGCCGTCGCGACCTACGCCGACAAGGCCCATGAGCAGACCATCACCGGCTTCCTGATGAACATCATCCCGACCACCATCGTCGGTGCTTTCGCCAGCGGCGATATCCTGCAGGTGCTGTTCTTCTCGGTTCTGTTCGGTATCGCGCTCGGCATCGTCGGCGAAAAGGGCAAGCCCGTCACCGATTTCATGCATGCCCTGATGTATCCGATCTTCAAGCTGGTCGCGATCCTGATGAAGGCCGCCCCCATCGGCGCTTTTGGCGCGATGGCGTTTACCATCGGCAAATACGGCATCTCGTCGGTCACCAACCTCGCAATGCTCATCGGCACCTTCTACATCACGTCCTTCCTGTTCGTGTTCGTGGTTCTCGGCGCCGTCTGCCGTTACAACGGCTTCTCCATCGTCGCGCTTATCCGCTACATCAAGGAAGAGCTGCTTCTGGTTCTCGGCACGTCGTCTTCGGAAGCCGCCCTGCCGGGCCTGATGAGCAAGATGGAAAAGGCGGGCTGCAAGCGCTCCGTCGTCGGCCTCGTCATCCCCACCGGTTACTCCTTCAACCTTGACGGCACCAACATCTACATGACGCTGGCGGCGCTCTTCATCGCACAGGCAACCGGTATCCACCTCTCCTTCGGCGAACAGATCCTGCTGCTGCTGGTGGCCATGCTCTCCTCCAAGGGCGCAGCCGGCATCACCGGCGCGGGCTTCATCACGCTCGCGGCCACGCTCTCCGTCGTGCCTTCGGTTCCGGTCGCCGGCATGGCGCTGATCCTTGGCATCGACCGCTTCATGTCGGAATGCCGCGCGCTTACCAACTTCGTCGGTAATGCGGTCGCCACCATCGTCGTCGCCCGCTGGGAAGGCGAACTGGATCAGGATCAGCTCGCTCGCGTTCTGAGCGGCAAGGAAGAATTCACCGGCATCGCCGATGTGGATTCGCTTCCGGCTTCGGTCCAGCCGGCCGAATAATACGACCTCCCAAGGTCCGGCCTGTCCCGGTTTTTTTCCGGGCAGGCACATACGGAAAGCCCGGCGCATCAACTGGATGCGCCGGGCTTTCAATTGTTCAGGCCAGCCCCATCACCGGGGGTTTTTATAGTGCGAAAGATGCTGTAGAGCCGAAGCTTGACCAATGCGATAAGCGGAGTGGCGGCATGAAGAACCTGTTTCTGGCCTGGCAATTCTGGGCGCTGCTATCGGCGGCCTTTGCGGCGCTCACCGCCGTGTTCGCCAAGATCGGCATCGAAAACGTCAATTCCGATTTCGCCACCTTCATCCGCACCATCGTCATTCTCGCGGCTGCGGGCCTGATGGTTCACATCACCGGCAACTGGCAGCAGCCTTCCACCATCTCGGGCAAAACCTGGGCCTTCCTCGTGCTTTCGGGTCTGGCCACCGGCGCCTCGTGGATATGTTATTTCCGGGCGCTGAAGCTCGGCGATGCCGCCCGCGTCGCGCCTATCGACAAGCTGAGCGTCGTTTTTGTCGCCGTATTTGCAGTGCTGTTTCTGGGCGAAAGGCTCTCGCTGCCCAACTGGCTCGGCGTGCTGCTGATCGCCTGCGGCGCCGTGCTTGTGGCCTACCGGGGATAGGGCCGGCCGGATAAACCGACCGGCGCCATTATAAGGGTCTTCAGCCTCGCGCGGCCGCAATCTTGTCGAGACCACGCTTCACCCCGGCAAACAATTCGTCCAGCTGTTCGGCCGTAATGATGAGCGGCGGGCAGAAGCAGATGGATTCACCGATCGGCCGGGTGATGACACCCTCCTCCTCGATGGCGGCGGCAAGCGCAAGCGTGGTATCGCCCGGCTTCATGCCCTCCCATGGTTTTACCTCCAGCGCGCCGATGAGGCCGATACCGCGCGAGGAATGAATGAGTGGGTGATCGGCCAGCGCCTTCAGATGGCTAAGGAACCTGCCCTCCAGACGGGCGACATTGCCGACAAGGTCGCGCTCCTGAATGATCTTCAGGTTTTCCAGCCCCACAGCCGTTGCGACCGGATGGCCGGAGGCGGTGTAACCATGGCCGAAGGAGCCGATACGGTCGGATTCATCGGCAATCGGCTGGTAGAAACTGTCATTCATGATGATCGCCGAAAGCGGCATGTAGGACGACGAAATCTGCTTGGAGACGACAAGCACGTCCGGCTTGATGTCATAGGTCTCGCAGGCGAACATCTTGCCGGTTCGGCCGAAACCGCAGATCACCTCGTCCACGACCAGCAGAATATCGTATTTCTTCAGGATCGCCTGCACGCCTTCCCAATAACCTTCCGGTGGCAAAAGAACGCCGCCGGCTCCCATCACCGGCTCACCCCAGAAGGCCGCGACGGTTTCGGGACCTTCACGAAGGATCATATCCTCCAACTCCCCAAGGATACGCGCGGTGAAATCCGCTTCGCTCTCGCCTTCCTTGCCGAAATGCACATAGGAGGGGCAGGCCGTGTGCAGCATGCGGTCCAGCGGCAGGTCGAAGCTCTCATGGTTGCGCGGCAGGCCCGTGATCGAGGCCGAGGCAATGGTCACGCCATGATAGCCCTTGATGCGACCAATGATCTTCTTCTTGTCCTTCTTGCCCAGCGCGTTCGAGCGATACCAGACCATCTTGGCAACGAGATCGTTGGCCTCGGAACCGGAAGAGGTGAAATGCACCTTGGACATCGGCACCGGCGAAAGCTCGATCAGTAGCTCCGCGAGATCAACGGACGGGCCGTGTGTCTTGTAGGAAAAGGTGTGATAATAGGGCAGCTTCTGCATCTGCTTCGTCGCCGCTTCCACCAGCCGCTTTTCCCCGAAACCGAGCGCCACCGACCAGAGCCCCGCCATCGCCTCGATATAGCGCTTGCCGCTGCTGTCGGTCACATAGATGCCTTCGCCGCTCTCGATCACCAGACCGCCGGTCTTTTCGAATTTGCGCAGATTGACGTTCGGATGCATCTGATAGGCGATATCGCGTGCCTCGACGGAATTCGGCAGGATGGTCATCGATATGGGCTCCATTTGGTTGATCGGCAGCGTGTCAGACGTGCTGGCCGCCATTGATGTGAATTTCCGCGCCGTTAATGTAGCTCGACTGTTCCGAGCAGAGGAAATAGATGGTCTGCGCCACCTCGGCCGTGGTGCCCAGACGCCCGAGCGGCACCTGGGCGTCCACCAGTTCCGCCGTTCCGGGGGAGAGGATGGCGGTGTTGATTTCCCCCGGAGCAATGGCGTTGGCGCGCACGCCACGCGGACCGAATTCATGCGCCAGTTCGCGCGTCAGCGCCGCGAGCGCCGCCTTTGATGTGGCGTAGGCCACACCCGCAAAGGGATGCACCCGTGAGCCCACAATCGATGTGACGTTGACGATGGAGCCCTTTGCCTCCTCAAGTTCCGGTAAAAGCGCGCGGGCAAGCAGCGCCGTCGAAACGAGATTGACGTTCAGAACCCGCGTCCAGATATCCGCCGTCGTATCCATTACACCGAGGCGGCTTCCGCCTTCACCCTTGGGCGAAATTCCGGCATTGTTCACAAGGGCCGCAAGCTTTCCTTCCGGCAGCCGTGAACGCACCTCGTCCGCCAGCGCATCAATGCGGGACAAGTCCTCCAGATCCGCCTGAATATGGCTCTCCCTTGCAGACGGCCAACGGCATTCCTCGGAAAAGCGTTGCCGCGATACGGTGAGGATTCTCCAGCCCTTTTCCTGAAACAGCTTGACGGTGGCATGCCCTATTCCGCGGCTGGCGCCGGTCAGAAGCATATAAGGAACAGCCATATGAGAACTCCTGTGCCATGCGGACCGTTGAGCCGGCCGCGCATTCAGCCCCGCATGTTAGAGCGCTGCCACCGGCTGACAAGGTCTTTTTTGTCGCGGCGCAGCGATGGCGGATCGGTGACGGGCTAATCCCATTTGATGTACGGCTTTCACCCGAAGGGAATATTTGAAGCCGACCGTTTCCCCATAAAATGAAGCCTCCCGAATGTGTGATCAGTATTGGGAGGGGGACAAATGCGCATCGATATCATCGACACGGACGCCGGCTTTGAGGCGATCCGCGAAAACTGGGATGCGGTGTTCATGGCCGATCCCCATGCCCGGCATTTCCTCTCCTGGGGATGGCTCAGGGATTATATGCCGCGCCGCAGGCGCTGGTTCATCCTTGCGCTGCGCGAACGGCCGGAAGGCTCGCCCTATGTGGCGTTTTTCCCACTGCGCATCGTCACCGAACCGGACAAGAAAACCGGCCGCTTCCATGACAGCATCGTCATGGCCGGCAATGCGGCGGCGGATTACACCGGCTTCATCACTCTGCCGGACTATGAAAATCATGCCGTTGCCGGCTTCTGCTCCTACATACGTCAGCAGCACTGGACAGAACTGAAACTCGATTACCTCTCCGGCCCGCCGGAGCGCCGTGACGCAATGATCCGTGCGCTGCAGGGGCCACTCGTCATGTTTCGCGACAACATGCCGACCAATCCCTACAACATCAACAATTGCATCTGCCCGGTGGTGAGCCTGCCGGAGACATTCGACGGCTATCTGGAAAGCCACATGAGCAGCCAGACCCGTCAAAAGCTCAGGCGCTTCCTGCGAAAGGTGGAGGGCGGCGATGAATACAGCATCACATTCGCGACCAGGGACACCATCAAGCGAGATATGGATATCCTGTTTGATTTCTGGCGCATCCGCTGGGCGCCATTCAAGGGCAAGGAGCGCACCGAGCTCCTGATCGGCGCGACACGACAAATGTTGATGGATGTCTATATCCGCGGTGATCTGGAAGTCCCGGTCCTGTGGTTCGGCGACCAGCCGCTGGGGGCACTCGCCAATATCATCGACCGCCAGAAGAAGTCGGTCCTGTTCTATATCACCGGCCGCGACGAGAACTGGAAGACCCCTTCCCCCGGCCTCGTGCTGCATGGCCACTGCATTCGCCGGGCGATCGAGCAGGGTTTCAGGACCTATGATTTCCTGCGCGGCAACGAGCCTTACAAATATTTCTTCGGACCGGAGGAGCAGAAGCTGAGCTGCACCCTGTTCCGCACCCGCTCGGGAGACAATCTCGGCGGCACGCTTCACCCGCGCAGCATCCGTTTTGTCTACGAACAGGCGCTCAAACTCTACAAGACCGGCCAGAAGGCGTCCGCCAATATTGCCTTCAGGCAGGTGCTTGCCGCAGCCCCCGACCATCTCGGCGCGCAATTCGGGCTCGCCAATCTGTCGTTCGACCGGGGCGAATTCCGGGAGGCCGAGATCGCCTTTCTCAGCCTTCTGGCCGCGGGCCAGGAACCCCTGGTCCTGTGGCTTCGCATCGGCGAGGCGCGACTGGCGCAACAGCACTACCACGAGGCATCCGAAGCCTTCCGCCAGGTAACCAATCGGGCACCCTTCCACAGGGAAGCGCTTTACAAATGCGCGGTGGCGCTGATTGCCGCCGAACGGGCGGTGGAAGGCGCGGAAATTCTCGACAGGCTGCAGCATTATCATTCGGATGATGCGGCGCATCTGGAATATGCAGAAAAAGCCCGTGCAGCCCTTGCCCGGCTGGAACTGGCAAAGACAAAAATCCCGCTGCCGACAGATGTCGTCACGCTCGCCATCAAGCCGAAAACGGCGGGCAAACGCTGGCACCCGCCAAAGGTTTTGCATTAAAGGCAACGCCCTGTAAGTTGCGGCAGGAAAAACCGGCCGGACGACTTGCAAGGATTTTTGATGTTTCTGACCAACAAGGACATGCTCGATCTCGTTGAGCTTCGCCATGATTTGCACCGTCATCCGGAAATTTCCGGCGAAGAAAAGGAAACAGCGCGGCGCATCCGTGCCTTTCTCGAGCAAGCGCAGCCTGACCAGCTTTTTGCGGAGCTCGGCGGCCATGGCGTCGCCGCGGTTTATGACAGCGGCAAGAGCGGTCCCGCGATCCTGATCCGTTCAGAGCTCGATGCTCTGCCCATTTACGAAAAGAGCGAGGCCGAATACCGATCCGGCACCGAAGGCAAGGGCCATCTTTGTGGCCATGACGGCCATTCCACCATTCTGACGGCGCTGGCGCTCGGCCTTTCCCGGCAGCGCCCGGAGACCGGCCGCATCGTCCTTCTGTACCAGCCGGCGGAAGAAACCGGTGCGGGCGCCGCCGCCGTCCTTGCCGACCCGCGTTTCGAACACATAAAGCCGGATTACTCCTTTTCACTCCACAACCTGCCGGGCCTGCCATTCGCCCATGTCAGCGTCGTGGAGGGACCGGTCAACTGCGCGTCGCGTGGTGTCAAAATCCGCCTTTCCGGCAAGACCGCGCATGCTTCCTCGCCCGAACACGGCATTTCCCCCATGCGGGCCATCTCTCAGCTGATGCCGGCCTTGGCCGAACTCGGCTCCGGTTTCCCGCCTGAGCCTGATTTTTCGATGGTGACGATCACCCATGCCGTGATGGGCGAAGCCGCTTTCGGTATTTCCCCGGCCGATGCGGAAATCTGGGCGACGCTGCGCACACTGACCGACGACCGGATGGAAAAACTCTGCGAGGCTGCGGAAGCATTGGCGACAAAGGTTGCAGCCGAGCAGAAGCTGACACTCGACATCACCTATGACGATATTTTCCTGCATTGCGAAAATGCGCCCGACGCGGTCGAGCACATCCGGCAGGCGTTGGACGAGGAGAAAATCTCCCACGGTTCAGAAGGGCTGCCCATGCGGGCTTCCGAGGATTTCGGCCGCTTTCGCGCCGTTTCATCATCGGCCATGTTCTTTCTCGGCGCAGGCAGGGACTATCCCAACCTGCACAATCCCGATTACGACTTTCCAGACGCGCTGATCGGCATCGGAGCACGCATCTTCATGCGTATCATCCGCAACCTCACCGACGCAAAATAAACAGCAGCCGGCTTCGCGCCGGCCTGTCTCAGCCGCCCTGCGGACCGTTGCTCGGCCGGGCGGCGCGCACCGCAGCCAATCCCCGAATGCCGTCCCTGTTTCCGATAGCCGACAGACTTTCGAAAATCTGTGCAGCCTCACCATAACGGCGCATGGCAAGGTAAGAATAGCCGCGCAGCACCATCAGGTCCGTTCGTTCATCCGCCAGCCGCGCCCGCTGGTCGAGCAGGAGAAGCGTTTCAGCGTACCGCTTCGAGCCAAACGCGGAAACGGCGCGATCAGCAAGGATCGAGACCTGCAGCTCCGTCGCGCGCGGGCGGTCCATGTTCGATTTCGTCGCCGAAACGGCGGCGTGGTCCGTCAAGCCCATGCGCAGATAAGCAAGGCTCTGGCCGTAGGCGGCATCGCTCTTAACTGTCGACTGACCGCCTTCAATGGCGGCTTCGAAGGCTTTCAGCGCCTCCGCCGGCCGGTTCGTCTCCATCAGGCACCAGCCGAGATCGAGCGCCTGTTGCGGCGGCAGACGCTGCGGATCGGGATAGGCCGCGCAGGAGCGTGGGCGAGATGCGGCGCTGGCTTCGCTTTGCACCTGCACCGGGCGGCGCGCCTGCTTGCGTGAAGGTTCCGGCTGCTGGACGACAGGCGGGGCATATACCACCGCCGGCTCGCCCTGCGGCGCATAGGTCGGTACGGGCGCGGTCGCCTGTGGGGCAGTGGACGGCGCTGTTATGGGGGCAATCGTCTGACCGGACTGGTCGACCATCCTTGCGGTTCCGACATCGGCGATCCGCTGGGAGCGGCTTGCCCATTGCTGATGGATGCCACGCAGACCGGCGAGATTGCGAAGATCGTGATAGCTGACGGCCATACCATAGGCGGACGGCTCATCATCGGGCTTCCAGCCAAGCGCCGTGCTGAACCATTGCAACGCAAGCGGGGTCTGCCGGAAGGCAAGCGAGTACCAGCCGAATTGCTGCGCGGTGGCCGCATCCTTACGCGCCATCGTTTCGACGGCGATGCGTTGCAACACATCCGGCGGCAGCACGACCGGTGGCTGCAGCGCGAGAAGATTGGCCGTTGCGGCAAGATAGGTCGCAAGCGCGTCGTCGGAAGCCGTACGCCATTTATACATGACGTCCTCGGCCTCGCGCGGCTCGTTACGGTCGATCAGCGCCAGCGCCAACCCTTGAGAGGCGGACGCGCTGTCTTCCTCTTCCCGCCCCTTGCGGAACCATTTTTCCGCCTCTGTCATATTCTTCTGGCGGATATTGTACCAGCCGAGCAACAGGGCGTCGCTCGCAAGCTTGTCGGTTTCGGCAAGCCGCTGAAGCCGCATCACATAGGCGGAGGGGACGGCGCCCCCCTCCTTTTCGCCTTCTTTCGGTTTTTCCCCGGCCTTGGCCACGAACTGGCGGGCGAGATCGTTCTTCACCGGTTCGAATTCCAGTTGGCCGTCTGCGCCAGGTTTTTCCTTGGCCAGCAGATCGTCCATCATTTCCGCCGGCAGAAGCGCGGATGCCTTCTGCACCGTGGCGAGCCTGTCGCTTGCGGCGGTGCAATTGTTGAGAATGTAGAGATAGGCGTCGCGCGCCCGTCCCATCCGGTCGGTATTGGCGAAGGCGTCGGCCACCCGCCACAGGACATCGACTTCGCTGCAGGTCAGCAGGCCGGGATTGTTGGCCGCCGTATCCACCACCGTCGCATATTGCTTGAGATCGGAGGCATTGACGAGCCGCTGGCGCGCTTCGGCCAAGGTGAGCATGCCCGTCAGATTGTCGGGCGGCTGCCAGCCGGGTTCCGCCTGCTGGCGGTCGGCAATCGCCTTTCTCACCTCGGCATAACGGCCGTCGGTATAGAGCTGCCACATGGCATCGAGCCGCGGATCGCCGTTTTCGGGAATGGCGAGAGGATCGGCCGGCGGCGTCCAGTTGGGATAAAGCGTGCGAAGACGCGCGATTTCAGCCTGAAGGCGCTGGGTATCGCCTCTCGCCGCAAAATAGCGCAGCGCGCTGAGATCGACTTCCGGCATGCTGCCCGATGTGGGCTGGGGCGTACGGGGGGCCGGCGCCTGCGCCGTCTGTGTTTGCGGTGCTTGCCCGCCGGCCTGCGTCACCGGCAAAGGATCGGTCGCCGGCACCGTTACCGGCGGTGTCGCGGGCTGAGTCACCTGCGCCATCTCGCGGTTTTTGACGAAAGCGCTGATCTGCGCCGGATTGGCTGACGGCGACATGCGCTGCACGGCCCGGTTATCACCGACCGCCGAGGTATGCACGTCCGACACCCGCCCGAGAATGCTGTCGCGCCAGTGGAAGGCAGCGAGCGCTATCAGAAGCAGGATGAGAGCCGAGGTCGACAATGGCTTGTTCATCGGCATTCCCCGTTATTCCTTGCCAGAAACGACAATGCCAGAAGATGCAATGTGGAAGGATAATAAAGTGTTGGCTGGAAATTTTTAAGTTCGGCGGGAATGGCCGCCCCCCCGCTAGCGCATCCGGCAAGCGCCGGAATGATGCGATAACCGGGATCGGACAGGACATCCTTGACCGCGCCACTCTTCAGGTCGAAGGTTCCGGCAGCGCCGCTTTCCAGCGTCATGCCGGTTTTCAGACGGGAAAGCAGCTCCGGAGAGCCCATCTTCGCCATTGCAAGATAGAGCGGAATGCGCACCGCATTGTAACCGAATTCCGGCGGAAAACCCGATGCCGGCTGCGGCTTCGTCTTCACAGACACCCAGTCGGCCGGCAGTTTTCTGTCACTGAAAGCAAATGCGCCGATCTGCGCCACGCCGTCATCGGCAACCGCCTTCCAGAGCGGCGATGGCGCTACGAGATTGAGGACCGGAAAGGCCTCGAAAATCAGATAGGAGGGATTGACCACTGGCCCGTCCTTCCGGTCGCCCTCACTGAAGCCGCTGACAGCAGGCAAAAGCAGCGTGCGCCCGCCTCGCTGCACCACGGTCTTTTTGAGGACCGAGGATGCGATGGCCGCGGATGCTTCGGCATAGTCCTGCCGGTTCCATTGCCCCGCCGCGAGCGCCAGCGCATAGGCGATCAGAATATCGCCATCCGTGGCGTTGTTGATATCAGTTACGTGCGGCCTGGTGCGTGGATTCCATTTCCAGGCGGAAAGCCCGTCATCACGCACCAGAAGCTCGGTGCGTGTGAAATTCCAGATCAGCTCGAAATCGGACAGGTTGTCGGCAAGCACGGCAAGCCACATGCCATAACCCTGCCCTTCGCTGTGGCTGATATTGTCGTTGCCGGTATCGATGATACGGCCGCCGGAATCCAGAAACGCCCCCTTATAGGCCGACCACGCTTCCGGTGAGACAGAAGCAGCGCGGCTGACGGAAATACCTGCAAACACCGCCATCACGGACAGGAAGAAAATACCGGCCAGTTTCGAGATCCCGTTCTTCATCGATGCCGCCCCATCATGCGCAGCATCGTGAAAGTGGCGAAGCCGAGGAGAGACACGAAACCGATGAATGCCAGCGAATAGGAAAGTACATTGGAGGACAGCCAGTTGGCGGCGACCAGCCTCCAGTTGGAAAGGGAAAACGCCCGCGTGACGTAAAAATACGGCCGCTCCACCTCCACCGTTTCGAGCTTTTCGGCAGAGGCATCGTATGCGGCGACACGCCCCGTGACACCGCGCCAGCGGTTTTCCCGCGCCATCGCCGCCATGCCGTCAAGAAGTTCCGCTGATGTCGGTGCCGTGGCAAGCGTCCACACCCCTTGGCCGGAAGGGCTGAGGCCCTGCGCCAGCATGAAGGAGACATTACCGGGTGGCGCATAGAGCTGCTCGGCCGCCGGCAGGAAGCGCAGCGTATCCGAACTCAGATCGAAATTCCGCTTCATCCACTCCTCAAGAGACGACACCTGCCCTTCCCAGACACCGCCATCCACCCGCTCCCGCCAGTCGTTGAAGAGCGTTTCGCTGCTCTGGGCGGGCGGCTGAACGCCGGTTCCCATTTTCCAGGATACCTGGCTGGAAGGAACGAGATTGAACTGGCCGATCAATGACTGCGGGAACTGCGAAATCGTTCCGACGAACAGCGCGTCGCGGTCGCCGATCACCAGCGGCGATGCCACGGTTTCGATGTCGATGGGATGCCCCGCCACGCTCGCCAGCCGGCTGATCAGCGTCGCCGCCGCAGACATGGTGTCGGTATCGAAACGGTCGAGCGACAGCGCTACAGGCGTTCCACCGGTCCGATAGGGCTGGCCGGCACCCGCCATTGCGGCGAGGTCCGGCTTGCGGCCGATCTGCGCATAGTCCGGAATATGAAATTCAGACGTATCGAACAACGCAAAACGCGGGGTCGTGCTGGTGGGTGCGCCGGGCGCACAGGCCTGATCCTGCGCCGTCATCAACACCGCCTCGATGGTGACCTTGTTGGGGCCCGGCTTGAAATGACGCATCGTCACATTGATCGGCAGATGCCGGAAAATGCCGCCGCCATTGTTGGAAATCGGCACGGTCGAGGCGATCTCGTCATTGACGTAGATATCGACATGGCTGCCCGGCAATACCTGCGACGAATAGGCGGCATCGAGCAGAAGCGACGCCTCGCCATAGGCCGAGGCATAAAAATCGGCGGGCATGCCGACATAAAACTCGTTGCGGAAACGCCGGCCGCCAAATTCGGTGCTTTCAAGGCCAAGTTCGGAAAGCGCGATACGGCGGTCCGACATCACAAGCGGTACATCTGGCGCATGCCAGCTGCGGGTCGAAAAGGTGGTTCTCTGCGCGCCGGGCGTACGCGATATCGAGGAAAACAGCGTCTCTATTGCCGCCTGAACCGCCTGCGGAGTGGGGCCGCTGACGAAAAGCGGCGAAAGACCACCAGGTGCTGCCGCGCCAAAGCCGGCAAAAGCACCCGCCGATGCCTCGGGCGGCAGCGTACCGACCATGCCTGCAATCTCACGGGCGGTTCCGACGAGGACCGTCAACGTGCCTGCCTTGCGCTCGGTGGAAGGCGCGGCCACGAAACGGATCGTCTGGTTCGGCATCTGGGTTCTGAGCGCCAGCGCCTGTGAGAGACGCAGGAGAGAATCCGCAAACGCCGGATTGCCGAGTGCCGGCGCGACAATCTCGATAGACGTCATCGCCTTGCCGTCCGGCCCCGTTGCCTGAATATCGTCGATATTGGCAAAGCTTCCGGCAACATCGGCATTAAAGCCGATATAGGTGCTCGCAGGGTCAACATCGGTCCACAGATCATAGGTGGACTGGATCGTGCAATCGGTTCTGTGGCGTTGCTGCACGCCCAGTCTCACGACATTTGAGCCGACCTGCAGGACGCCCGGCGGAATCTTCAAGGAGACATTGCCCTCGCTGTCGGGCGCTTCGATACGCGCTGGATCCAGCGGTACATTGTTCAGGCTGACCTGAAAATTCGAGTTTTCCGGCGCGATCACAATGGCGTTCTGATAGCCGATATTGAGCGAAACGGCGGCATTCACCTGCTCCGGCGTCAGGTAGATGCTCCATTGCCGGCGGTCGATCTCACCGGAAAGGCTGAGCTTTTCATAGGGCAGGATGTATCGGCGGCGGCTGTCGGCGCTGAGCGGCAAGGTCGGCGCCGGAACGGGTCTTGCGCTTTGCTGAGGCGGCGGCAACGGAACGGCGGGGCGTTGTTGCTGGGCCGGCGCGGGCTGAGCCGCAAAGGGCGGCGGGGCGGATGGCTGAGGCGGCGGCGTTTGGGCCGGCATCTGGGCAGGAGGCTGCTGGCGCGGTACGGCCGGCGGAATGGCGGACGGCGGCACGGGTGCCGGAGCAGTCTGGGCGGGCCGTTCCGGCGACATGTCGAAGGGGGAGGACTGCGCCATCGCGCCCGTCGCAACAGCCCCCCATACCAACACTGCCAGAGAATCCCGGATGGATTTACGGCCGATCATTTTACGGCTCCGACAGGTTTGGCGTCCTTGGGGGCGGGCCGAAGCGTCCGGACCAGATAATAAAGGCCGCGCTGCGTCTGGAAGAGCGATATGGCCAGGAAGATGGCCGTGCCGCGGATAAGGCCGGGATTCTTGCGGCGCACCCGCTGGAACTCGCTCCACTGTTCCGAATTGGCAAAAATCAGGTCCGCGATCAGGCGGTGATCGACGGCGCGCTGCGGTGAGAAGGTGCAGCCGATCGAGACGAAACCCTCGCCTTTAACCGTCCGCACCACGTTTACAGGCATGGTTTCCGGCACGCCCTCGCTATGGGGCTTCACCTTCACGATGGCCGTCGCGCCTTTTTCGATATTCGACGCGCTATCGAAGAGATTGATCAGCAACCCGTGCACCGACACGTTATCGATGGACGCTGGCACCCAGGCGTCGCTGCCCTCAAGCTTGACCTCGCAACGCCGTTTGACCGTGATGCGCCGCGATGCCGACTTGTCGCCGCGCTCGGAAACGACACCGAGCGCGCAGCCCGCAAAGATGAGGTTGAGCAGGTTCCAGCCGCCAACAACGAGCGTGACATCCGCCTTGTATGGCTCGCTGTAGATGCGCCAAACTGCAAAGGCCATTGCCACCACCAGCAGCGCGAAAATGACGAAGAACGGCCGGCTGATTTCCGAAAGCCGCGCCTCGGCGATGGATTCATCCTTCGCCGTCACCTTGAAGGTGGGTTTGCCGGGGTTGAAGATCACCGAAACCACGGCGGGCAGAAGGTGAACCGTCTGCACATATTCGTAAAGCTCCGAAATCCACGGCCAGCGGAAGCTGCCATAGAGATAGTTCTGCATCATCAGATTCACGAGCATATAGGCCGCCGTATAGGCCAAAAACTCGCCGCCGGAAGCCACGAAAATCTGCAGGTCGAAGAACAGGTAGAACAGCGGCGCGAACAGGAAGATCGTGCGCGGAAACGGAAACAGCCAGAACAGCGTCGACGACATGTAGCAGAGACGCTGCGTAAACGAGAGACCGCGCCGGAACAGCGGCTGGCGGAAGATCAGAATCTGCATCATGCCCTGCGCCCAGCGGCTGCGCTGGCCGATGAAACTTGCGAAGGTGGCGGGTTGCAGCCCGGCGATCAGTGGCTTGTCGACATAGATGCTGTTCCAGCCGCGCGAATGCAGCGCGAGCGCCGTTTCGCAATCTTCCGTGATGCTGACGCCGCTGAAACCTTCCGTATCCTGCAGCGCCTCACGCCGCAGCACGGCGGCGGAACCGCAGAAGAAGGCACCGTTCCATTTGTCGAGGCCGCGCTGGATGATGCCGTAGAACATCTCGTTTTCGCTCGGCATCGTCTCGAAGGTGCGCAGGTTGCGCTCGATCGGATCGGGATTGACGAAGAAATGCGGCGTCTGCACCAGGAAGAGCCGGGGGTCCTCCTCGAAATAGCCTACGGTTTCCAGAAGAAAATCACGGGCGGGCGCATGGTCGGCGTCGAACACGGTCACGAGCTCGCCGGTCGAATGGGCAAGACCGTTATTGAGATTTCCGGCCTTGGCGTGGACGTTGCGCTCGCGCGTCAGGTAACGCACGTCGAGATCTTCACAGAGCTTCTTCAACTCTTCATGGCGGCGCTGCGCCGCCTGCGCCTCGACAATATTGCTGGCATTGCGCTTCTGCACCGACCCGCCGTCGTCCAGCAGCCAGACGGTGAACCGATCGGCCGGATAATCCATGTTCTTGGCCGCCGCCAGCGTATTGGCGAGAAGTTCAGCATCCTCGTTGTAGCTCGGAACGAAGACATCGACCGTCGGCCGGTAATCGGGTGAACCGGGTCGCGTCTTGCGCGACGGCAGCGGCATCGACACTATGACAAGGCTGAGCCCCAGCATCACGACGCTGTACATCTCCGCCAGATAAAGCAGAAAACCGGGAATGAAGTTTTCGAGCTGGTTGACCGGCGGCAGCGTGCTCGTGGTGCGCCAGTAGACATAACGCAGAACGATGGCGGTGCCGAAACCGAGCGCGACCAGACGCCAGGCGCCCTGCCCGTTGAAGCTCTTGATCGTTGCGAGAAGGATGAGCGAAATCGCGGTTGCCACCAGATGCGTCTGCAGGCTGACCGGCATCGTGACGATGGCCAGAACGCAAAGCGACACAAGCAACCAGACAATGACTGTGATGGCCTTGTTCATCCAGAAACTTTCCGTTCTCGTCCCCATCCGGAATTTAGGCCCGGAAACTTTGCGATATGCGCCTCGGCGCTCACTTCTGCGCTGGTTCCGGCGATCACCTGCATCCTGGTGACGCTCCCGAACCGGACAGACAAGCTGGCGAGGGAATGGACACCTGCGGCACCTGCGACGGTTGCCGGCTGCTTTCCACCGGCCCGCCGTCCATCCGCCTGCCCGCCACCGAAGATCGAACAGGCTGGACCGGCGAACCCGTCGATGTGGGCGATGGGATATTAACGGCAGCAACGGGCGGCAAAGGCTGTGGTTCCGGCTGCGCGGGCGTGACGGCCGCCACGCGGCGGACCGGCCGGACGGGTACACTGGAGGTCACTTCGCCGCCGGGCCGCATCGGCACATCCTCCGCCTTCATGGGATAGATCGGGCTCCCGGGTCGCCCGAGATTCTGATCGACGGCCCGCGGCGTGCCGTAGGGGTTCCAGCTCGGCGAAGCATAGGTGCCGGTAATGGTGTAATTATACATGACCGCCAGCAGCCGCTCGATGCTTGCCCCCGACTGGCAAAGACGCAGCCGCACCTTGATGCGTCCGAGATTGCGGAAGTCCTGCCGCATGCTTTCCGGCGAGCGAATGTCCTGCCAGCCATAAAGGCAGGTATCGTCGCCACGGCCATGGCCGGCGGCATAGGAAAACGCACCATAGCCGTTCTGCAGGTAATTTGGCGACATGGCGAGGCTTTCGCCCGGAAACTCGGCGCGGATTTCCCGCGCGACGGAAGATGCCCGGAAACCGGAAAAAGCCAGGGCGTCGCCACCGGTATCACCGGCCTGTTGCGGGCCGAAAAACTCAGCCTTGATATAATTCTGCCCGGGGGTCGCGGCCTCAGAGCGCAAAATGACCTGCTGCGCCACGGCGTTGGAATAGGTGCGGTTGACCACGGTGACGATTTCGGGACCGCCGGGCGGGGGGAAAACCAGCGCCTCGGAAGGAGACGCCATCTGCGCGCCCCCGAACGACCGAACGCCCGCGGGAGTATTGCAGCCCGAAAGAACCGCAACAGAGAACAGCAATGAAGTATAGGCAGAAAATTTCACTGCCTTGCGCCCCTTTGTTTCCCCAACGCCGCCCAGGTTAAAAGGAGACCGAATCACTAATGACCAGACCATTGCTACGAAATACGTGAGGACTACGAATAAGCAATCTCAAATTTGCGTTGTAATTTCTGACACTTTATGAATCGCGAATCGTCGTTGCGACCCGCATCTCCCGCGAAAGAAGGTGGAACCAATGACGCCGCCAGGGGTTGGCATCCTGTCAGGCCGATAATTTTACGGTTGCAGCGCAATATGTCCCATGGTCTACTTGCGTTTATTATTACGTATTTTTATTGGTCACCTTTTTAATTCAACTGTAAAAACAGAGAGTTATCATATGACAGTGCAATTTCCGAGCATCGCGCAGGCGCTTGCCGAAGAGATCGGAACATTACGCAAATGGCTTGACAAAGACGCTCTGCCCCTGTGGTGGGAGGCGGGTTCGGCCCGCCCGGATGGCGGCTTTTACGAGCGTCTCGGCCAGGATGCGAAGCCGGTTTTTTCCGATGACCGCCGCGCCCGCGTGCAGCCGCGTCAGGCCTATTGTTTCGCCGCCGCCGGCCAGCATGGATGGCAGGGGCCTTGGAAAGAAGCGCTCCTGCACGGGCTCTCCTGGTTCGAGAAGGTCTATCGCCTTGAAAATGGCCTCTACGGCAACCTTGCCGACCAGACCGGCAGGCTGATCGACCCCTCCTTCGATCTTTACAATCAGGCTTTTGCGCTTTTCGCCGCCGCGCAGGCGGCCGCAAGCCTTCCCGAGCGCAGGGACGAGATGCGCGGCCGGGCGCTCGATATTCTTGCTATCCTCGAGCGCGACTACAGACATCCAATTGCCGGCTTCGAGGAAGAAAACCCGCCGCGCACGCCGCTCTGTTCCAATCCGCATATGCACCTTTTCGAGGCGATGCTGGCCTGGGAGCAGCAGGACCCGCAAGGCCCGTGGTCGGCGCTTGCCGATGAGATTGCCGGCCTGGCGCTGACCCGTTTCATCGATAGCAGCAATGGCGGGCTGCGCGAGTTCTTCGCCCATGACTGGACACCCCATGATAGCGACAAGGGGCGGGTCATGGAGCCGGGCCACCAGTTCGAATGGGCATGGCTTCTGGTGCGGTGGGGCAGCCTGCGCGGAAACGATGAGGCGATCGACAAGGCAAAACGCCTGTTCCAGATCGGTGAAGAGCACGGCATCTGCCCGCGCCGAAAGGTGGCCGTGATGAGCCTCTACGACGATTTTTCGGTGCATGACGGGCTGGCGCGATTATGGCCACAGACGGAATGGCTGAAAGCTTCGGTGCGGCTGGCGAGCGTCACAAACGGCGAGGAGCGGCAGCGTTACCTTGCCTCGGGTCTCAGCGCCATCGGCGCGCTGCAGCCTTTCCTTGACACGCCGGTCAAGGGTCTCTGGTTCGACAAATGGCCGGCCGACAGGCCGATGCTCGATGAGCCGGCGCCGGCAAGCACCTTTTATCACATCGTCTGCGCCATCTATGAGGCCGAGGCCGTGCTGGCAACGGCTACCTAATATTGGAGCACCGGACGAGCGGCATCGCCGCTCGCCGGTTTTCGACGTCAATCAGGCCTTGGCCGGGCGCACGACGCGCCAGTCCGGTCTGCCGAGATTGTGCGGCCAGGCATGAACATCCTTGTCGTTGAAATAGACGACCTCTTCCAGCTTTGGAAAATCCGCCTGTTTCAGCGTCACGTCGTTCATCCACGGACGAACATAGGAATCGCCGCCTTCGTAACCCAGTTCGGCAACCCAAACCGGCTTGTTGAAGGTTTCGACAAGTCCATAGCCCTTGCGCAGCAGATCGGTGAAGGTCTTCGGCCCGCCATATTCGATCTTGTCGTACTCCTCGAGACCGAAGACCGAGAGGCCGACCAGATCGGCGTAGCCGTCACCGGGATAGTAGGCCTGCAGACCATCCAGACCTTTCGGTGACCACATCACCTTGACGCTGGGAACCGCCTTGCGGGTCATGTCCACCATGCGTTTATACGCCGTGATGTAATCACGCGGGTTCCAGCCCGACCACGAGAAGCGGCCGGACGTGTCTTCCATTTCCTGTCCCCAGCGCAGGATCAGCGGGCTTTTCATCGCCGACATGCGTGCGGCGATCGCCTGCATGTTCTGGTCATAGTCGCCTCTCATCACCTTGCGGCGCAACTCGTCGGAGGTGAGCCGCCAGTTAACGTCCCAGGACCAGGGTTCGACCGTGATCAGCACGTTGCGCTTGCGCTCCAGAGCGTAGGCATCCGCAAGTGCGAGACTGTCGAGATCCACGTCCTCCCAGGGCAGGAACAGATGTTCCGACGCCACCCCGGTCTGGGCCGTGAAATCGCCGTGCGGATCGTAGGCGCCGAAACGGATACCGTCCGCATGCAATGTCGGTCTTTTGTCGGCAAGTGTCTTCATGCCCGTCGACGTCATGGGGGCGACACCCTGTGCGTCGAGCTTGAGCACCGGATACATGCCGGCGGTAAAGGCTGCGGCGGCACCACCTGCGAACAGAAGTTTTCTTCTTGTTATCTGCATGACACCTTACTCCCTACCTTGTTGCCGTCATCGCCTTGTCGTAAGCGGCGATCTGCGGCGTGACATCGTCCTTGCGGACGAGTTTGAGGAACTCATCGCCAGGGCGTGGCGGGTTGTGCCGGAACACGTACCATGGCCCGCCCTGTTTGCGCTGGTAGAGCACCTTGCCAATGCGGCCATGGTCGAAGCAGGTATCGGCCTTGCCGTTTCCTGCCGCACTTTTCCAGGTGGCGCGCATGCACAGGGTGCCGTTGGCATCGACGGTCCAGCGGCCTTCACCGATGGACTTCTTGCCCTTTTCTTCCGTTGCAGCGACGAATTTGCGGTCTTGGGCGATGAAGCGTCCGCCGCCCGTTTCCCATTTCCAGGTCTTGTCGAAGTACATGTCCACGACTTCGCTGGTTCTGAGCGGTTTCGGCGTCTTCGTGCCGCCTGCAGCGTGGACGGCGCTTGGCGCGACCACCGCAAGACAGAGTACGAAAGCGGAGAATCCGCATTTGCTTATTGTTGTTTTCATCACAGCCTCCTCCTTCATTGTCCGACCCTATTGTCGGCCAGCATAATCTCTCCGGTTGCCACCGCCGGCGGCGGCGGCACGATGGGTTCCGCCTGCATTTCCTGCGGTCCACGCAGTCCCGGCACGGCGATGCGCAGTTTCAGACGTACCGATCTGGCACCTTCCACGCCAGCGCCGGCGACCGTGAACCGCGTTTCGGTAAAACTGACATAGGGTTGCCCGTGCGACAGGGCCTCCAGCCCGCCGATCGCATGGGAACTGAGTTCTGCGGCGCTCCCCGCCACCAGCAGCAGCGAACAGGCGGCGGCGGTCGCTCCACCGCGCAATGCCGGCAGCCTCGGCACCCCGTTTTCCATAGCATGGCGGATGAGCAGAAACACCGAAAGGCCCGCATAGATCGCCACATTGAGGGCGGCGAAGACGAAGAAGCCCTCCGCCCCGTTTTCACGCGGCGCCAGAACCATGGCCACAAGGCTGAGCGCCGCCAGAAGAATGTAAGGCGCGACTATCCTCAGCGGCAGCGGCGGTTTTGCCTGCGTGCCCTTGGGCGTGATGCGGAAATCGACGAAATCGCCACGGATCGTGTCGCGTATTGCCGCCAGCACGCCCATCAGCGACCAGGGCCAGCGCAGGAAAAGAAACACCATGGCTTCCCAGCTGAAGAGCTTCGCATCATGCGGACGGAATGCGCCCGTGGCACGCCAGAAAAACGCAAAGACGATCATGATCAGCGAAACCGGCAGGAAGTGCGCCAGGAACGCCGGATAGGATGCATTGACCAGCACATCTCCGCGCATCAGCGCGACGGCGGGAAGCACGAACATCAGCGCCATAAAGCCGGAAAACAGCGGATACCAGAGCTGCGAAAACAGGAACTGAAACTTCAGCCGCGGCGACAGCTTCGGGACATAATGCCGCGAATATTGCAGCAGAATGGTCATCAGGCTGCGCGACCACTGGAATTCCTGCACGATGAGATCGGCAAAGGTCACCGGTCCGTCGCCATGGGCGATGGCGTTGACGGCGTGAACACCGCGCCAGCCGCCGGCGTTCATCAGAAGCGTGGTGGAATGATCCTCGGCAAGCTCCGGCCCAAGGCCGCCCACTTCACGCAGCGCCTTCGTGCGCACGGCGTAGTGCGAGCCGATGCAGAGCGGCGCCCAGCCATTATTGTAACCCAGCTGCAGCGCGCCATGCAGGCTCGCCTCGGCATATAGCCTGCCGCGCGCCGCCCAGCTTTCACCGGCATTGGCGTCGCAAATGCTTGGGGCCGAAACATATCCCACCTTCGGATCGGCAAAGGGACGGATGATCTCGCTCAGATAATCCGGTTCCGGCACATGATCCGCATCGAACTGTGCGACGAAATCATAACGCCGATACCCGTAATGGTCGTAGAAATAGGCGAGATTGCCTTCCTTGCAGCGCGTGCGCCGAGGCCAGCTCTTGCGATGATACTCGGCGACACCCTGTCGGGTGGAAACGAAAACGCCGTGCGCGCCACACCATTTCAGCGTTTCCGCATCCGGAGCCTCGTCGGCAAGCCAGACGTCAAACTCCAGGCCCTTCTGCTCCAGCATCGCGAGCAGCGTCTTGCGCACCACAGCGAAGGGTTCCGACGGCGCCTTGGTGACGACCATCGCCACCTTACCCCGCGGCAGAGGGGAGCGCCGGTCGACGACCCTTGCATTGAGAAAGATGAAGATGAAATAGGACGGCAGAAGCGTAATCCACGCAAGCGTCATCGTGACGACAGTATAATAGGGCCAGTCGATGACGCGATCGCGATCAAGCCACCAAATCCAGAAATAGGCGAGCGTCACCATCCATCCGCCGATGCCGAGAAGATAGGCCATGCGGTTCCAACCGGCAAAGACCGGCAGCATCCGCAGATCGCTGGTGACTGCGACGGCGCGGGCCGAGGGAACGGAAGGGGTGGAACGGGCTTTCATGAGCGCACCTCCAGTCCGAAACCGGGACCGGCCGTCCGGATGATGGTATCGATATCCGAACGCTTCGGGATAAAGCCGAGCATCTCTTCCGCGCGCTTTATGTCCGCAAACAGTGCTGGCGGATCGCCGGCACGCCTTGCACCGAAATGAACCGGCACTTCCTGCCCCGTCACGCGGTGGATCGCCCGAATGATGTCACCGACGGATGTGCCGTGACCGGAGCCGAGATTGACGCGCAGCGTCTCTCCACCTTCGGCAAGATATTTGACGGCGGCGACATGGGCATCGGCCAGGTCGCTGACATGGATGTAATCGCGAATGCAGGTGCCGTCGCTGGTGTCGTAATCCGCCCCGAAGATATCCAGTTGCGGCAGCCGTGCGGCAGCCGCCATCAGCGCCCGCGGGATCAGGTGGGTTTCAGGCTCATGCCGTTCGTAAAGCTCACCGTCCGGATCGGCTCCGGCGGCATTGAAGTAACGCAGGGCAACGAACCGCAGACCATAGGCCGCGGCATAATCATCGAGCGCCATTTCGAAGATCAGCTTGGTTCGCCCGTAAGGGTTGACCGGCATCTGTGCCGTTTCCTCGCGGATCGGCAATTGCGGCGGAACGCCATAGGTGGCGCAGCTGGAGGAAAACACCAGCCCGCCGATATTCTGGTCGAGACAGGCATCCAGGAGCGCCAGGCTACCGCCGACATTGTTGCGGTAATATTTGCGCGGATCTTCGACGGATTCGCCGACATAGGCATTGGCGGCGCAATGAATGACGAAGGCCGGCGAGAATTCCCTGAGCGTGGCCTTCAGGAGACCACGATCCAGAATATCCCCCTCGATGAAGGGACCCCAGCGGACAGAATCCGCGTGACCCGTCGAGAGATTATCGTAAGCGATGGGCTTGAAGCCGGATTGGGCCAGCGCCTTACAGATATGGCTGCCTATGAATCCGGCCCCGCCCGTGACGAGGATTGTGCGGGGCATCTCATACGGCCTCCGCTACAGTCTTGCCGGCGAGCAGTGCATCGAAATAGACGATGGTTTTTTCCAGGCCGATTTCGAGCGGCACGCGCGGCTGCCATCTCAACAGTTCGTTTGCCCGCGAAATATCGGGGCGACGCTGCTGCGGATCGTCGATCGCAGCGGGCAGATGCACGATGCGCGAACGGGAACCCGTCATGCGGATGACGATATCGGCGAGGTGCCGCACCGGAATTTCGCTCGGGTTGCCGAGATTGATCGGCCCGGTGCAATCCTTCGGCTTGGCCGAGAAGCGCAGGAAACCGTCGATCAGGTCATCGACATAGCAGAAGGAACGGGTCTGGCTGCCATCGCCGTAAATGGTGATGTCAGCGCCCTTCAGCGCCTGGACGATGAAGTTCGAAACCACACGTCCGTCATCCGGGCGCATACGCGGCCCATAGGTGTTGAAGATGCGTCCCACCTTGATATCGACACCGAAACTACGGTGATAATCGAAAAACAGCGTTTCGGCGCTACGTTTCCCCTCATCGTAACAAGCTCGCGGCCCGATTGTATTTACATTGCCGAAATAGGTTTCCGGCTGCGGATTGACGTGCGGATCGCCGTAGACTTCCGAGGTCGACGACTGCACTACGGTTGCACCGCATCTGCGCGCCACCTCCAGCACGTTGACGGCGCCAAGCACATTGGTGAGCAGCGTGCCGACGGGATCGCGCTGATAGTCGGGCGGTGACGCCGGTGAGGCGAAGTTGAAAATCAGCGAGACATCGATGTCATAGGGTTTGCGCACATCGTGCTCGACCAGCAAAAACCGCTTATTGTCCCGCAAATGCGCCACATTCGCAGTGCGCCCGGTCGAAAGATCGTCGAGACAGATCACCTCGTGACCGCAGCTCAGCAGGCGTTCGCAAAGATGGGAACCGAGAAAACCGGCGCCGCCATTGACGAGAACACGTTGGCCAGGCCTCCACTCGGAGTAGATGGTGACGCCATTGTCATGTTCGTTGGGAACGAAATTACGCATTACACACTCCTCCCCATGAGGAATCAGCGTAGCTGATTCAACTAAACTGGATCAAACTCCCGATTGTACGATATCTTGAATATCATCCTCCGGTTTTTACTTCTTCTGGAGGTTTTAATATTTCGATTCGATAAATTTCAACTTTCATGATAGGCGCGGCAGAAAACAGGTCAACTTCATTTTAGCGAAATATTACAATTGATTACCCAAAATTACTCAAAATAGCCTCTTGATTTAATACTTTTTAACTATGCCTCCATTATGCCTTTCTTATTGAGCATTAGCGCAAGCTTCGCTCAACCAGTCGGGGCTATCCTGGTTTTGTAAGGCTCGGTCCACCGGGAACAAAACCGCCCGGCGAGATGCGACAGACAGTCGATTTCAGGGGACACACATGATGAATGAAATGCCTTATTCCCATGGCGGCAAAGCAGCCCGCCATTGTCGTTTTGCGCTTGTTGCCGCAGCACTTGTAACTTTCACTTTCGCGACGGCCTCATGCTCCGTGGTCGAAGACGCCGTTCTCATCAAGACCGCGTCGGCCAATACCGCCACGATCAACAGCCGGGTTGCTCCGGCGAAGGCGTCCTACGGTTATCAAAAAACCGGCAACGCAGCCGTTACGCTTGTTGCCGATGCCTCGGGCACACCCGCGGCATCGCGGCAGTCCTATTCGGGTTCTTCTCCCTATATCTGCTCGCCGAGCGGATTCGGGCAGAAATCCCGCTGCTTCCTGAGGCCCTGAGCCTCCTGGAGAGATACCGGAGGGAACTGGCGTCCGGACGGCTCTAGCCGCCCCGACGCTCAGTTCTTCCAGCCGCCGGAGAAGGTCGTGTCTTCGTCCTTGTTGAAGAAGCGCGACGCCGCCTCCGTGCGGTTGCGCACGTTCATTTTCTTATAGATATTGCGAACGTGAACCTTGACGGTGTTCTCGGACAGATGCAGCCGATCAGCGATGATCTTGTTTTGCGTTCCCTTGCAAAGCAGGTCGAGGATCTGCACCTCGCGCGTCGTCAGCGCGGCCACGTCACCCCTGCTCGCAGCAAGGGCATCGGCGCGGTTGGCGATCACGGCATTGCTTTGAACGCTCTTGCCGTTGATGGAAGGCGAATAGGGCGTGAGCTTGCCGAGAAGAGCTGCGGGAAAATGTTCCCCGCCCTTCATAAGCAGATCGACGGCCGCCATGAAGACATCAAGTCTGAGATTGAGCGGCAGCACACCATCAATGACGCGCATTCCCACCAGCCTTTTCAGCGGCTCCTCGAATTTGTCGATGGTTTCGACGACGAGCGCGATCGGCGCGTCGGGATGCTTTTCCCGAACCTCCGAAAGAACGGCATGAAGACGCTCACCCGACATCCGGTAAGGCAAAACCAACCGCACGTTGTTGCCGTAATCGTCCTCAATCTGACCTGACGAGGTTATGCTCACCACCGCGAATGTGGGGAACTTTTTGCCCAGCGCCTCCATGAGGCACTCGGAAAACAGGTCCGGATCCGCGATGACCAATAAAGTTCCATTTATAGGAGCAACGGCGTTTTTTTGTTTTGCCGCATAATCTGAAGTTCCCATGAACATTGACGCCTCCCTAAAGCGCTTACGCATTACGTTCTTTTGGTTGTGCAGTCTGTTGTCCGCCGGGTATCTTTCCCCCTGGATCTTTAGGGGCGCTTCCCCGCCTCAGGCCATGTCAACTATTATTAATCACCCGTTAATTAAGACACGCTAATACGAAAAGCTGTGTAAATAAATGGCCCAAACGGGTTATTTTTTACAATTGACATACAAAATAGGTTACCCAGAGATAGAATCATTCATCCGGCAACCGCTGCAAAAACAAACACATCGGAAAAGCTTTCGCTGTGGTTTTGCAATCCGGGAAAATATAACTTTTAGTTGATATCCCTTTACATAGCTCGCCGGCGAAGGACGCCCGAGGCTGTTCCTTTTTGGGATAATGGCCTTTTCCCACCGAAATAAACCATGTTTTTCGAAAACCCGCGTTTCTCCCGGCGCCGCGGCATTTTTCTATGGCCAAACCGGCAAACGGACCGCCGGACCACCACTCGTGACATATATATTCGGGATGAGCGCCGATGTGTTTAGCCCGAATTGATATCTAGGAAGCGCAATTTTTCTGCGGCACAGTCTGACCGTCGCTGAACGGCGGCCGATGGAAAGACATCTCCGGCCTTGACGTGTGTTTGAAAACGCCGGTCCCTTTTCAAGAAATATGCAAAGCGAAAAAGACGAAGCCACCGCGCTCCCCATCGGAGCGAGGAACGGATTTGTGCGCCGTTTTACCGAGTAGCGCACAGCGGCTGAACGAAAAGAGCCCGGTCACGGGTCAATACCGAACCGCAGATGATGCGTACCGAGTGCATCTGCAAACATCAATCTCAATGCTATCAGGAGCAAGCGCGAAAAAATCCCGTTTGAGATGAGAGGGATTTCGAAAGCTGCTCCGAGCTTTTCGGAGGAAATCGAAATGGGTTATAATCCAAAGTCCGGCGACGATATCACCAAGATCGGCGCGCTTTCCGATGGTTTTGCCAACACGGCGACCAACGACGCCAAGGTGGAAGACAGCAACGTCGGCACCGCAAACGGTGAAAACCGTAACAACGACAACAGCGACAACAGCACCAATGTGGATGTTGACGCCAAGGTCGATGTTTCCGCCAATAACGGTGACAATCGCGACAACGACTATGACTGGAGCTATGACAGCAAGTCCTATAGCGACAACGACACGACCACCAAGACGAGCACCGAAACCAACACCGATATCAAGGTCGACTACGACTGGAGCTATGAAAGCAAGTCGTACAGCGACAACGACACCAATGTGAAGACCATTACGGATACGGACACAAAGACGTCCAACTATTCCGACAACGACACCTCCACCAAGACCACGACGACCTCCGACAGCTTCAACTCCGCTGACAGTTTCTACAAGTCGGATGACGACTTCGGCAACATCACGGGCGTCAAGGATGTCGGCAATCTCGGCATCGCCGGCGGAGACCTCACCTTCAACCTGGGTGACGACTTCTCCTTCACGCTGGACGTTGACAACATCCTCAACGGCTCGCTCAATGGCGACGGCAACGACACCGGCTTCAGCATGGTGCAGGCCAACCACCTGGCGGATCAGGATGAAGCCTACGACATCAAGATGCAGAATGGCGGTGCGGAAAACCACCTGAGCGCCAATGCCGGTGACGCCTTTGGCGCCGAAGGCATCGACGGCAAGGGATGGGACCTCAAGGCCGGCGACGACGCCGCAGGCACCAGCACTGCAGATGCATCGGCAATCCTTGCAAATTCCGGCTTCCATCTGGAACTGGTGCAGGGCGCCAACATGCTCTCCAACGCAGTTGACGTCACGATCACAGGCGGTAACTCGCATGTTTCCGACGTCGGTGAGGATCACTCCTGATACCCACCTCTTGACGAAAAGAGCTGCACCGGCACCCGCCGGTGCAGTTCGCGGTTGAAGGACCGGGTTTGCGTAAAACGAAGCACCGCCTCTGAGACGTGTGCCATGCGCAGCCCCAGGCTCTGCCGCGGTGATCAGGGAGGGACCTCCAATGCATATCGACAAGATTTCGGACATGATTGCGCATTTCATCGGCCTGTTCGACACGGTGATCGAGGATGCGCGTCTGAGAAGCAACTATAGCGAGGGGCCGGCCCATTCCGATCCGGACCGCCTGCCGGACGATGAAGCGGCAAAGCTGCTCGACAAGAACTACGACGTTCCGCTGCAGGACTACGACCCCGGCGTCAAATACAGCGCCGGCTATTATGATTTTGACTATATCCGACCGCATTTCGCCCGCGCTGTCGAATACGACATGCAGCAGCTTGCAAATGCCATCCCGGTCGACATTTCCGCCGCACATTTCCGCTTCCCGGGCCGCCTTTCCTTTGAGGAGGAATATGAACTGGTGGTTCACCCCGGCCCCGGCTCGGTCATCGCGCATGTAGCGCAGGTCAATATTCTTCAGGACGACGACTATCTGAACATGACTGATGGCCCCTATGTGTGGCGCGACACCAGCTTCGTGACAGAGCGTACCGTCGAGTTCTACAATGAAGCAGCTATCTTTACGCCTTTTTCCGTTTTCCAGCGCACCGATAGTTACGATGCGCTGCAGGCGCTCGCCAAATCCGCGCACGACTATATCGACCACGCCCGCGAAAACGATGTCACCTCGCTTGGCACCGGTGCGGACCAGGATTTCGTTCTGGCCGGCAACGACATCGACGGTATTTACATCAATGGCTCGATAGCCAGCGAAAAGCCGATGCTCGACGACTACATGCCAGATCGCGGCATCGCCAAGCCGCCGGAAGAGCCGGAAAAGAGCGATGTTTCACTGCATGAGGATAGCCCGGCCGGCAACAGCCTCGATGTCGCCGCAGGCGCCAACGTCGTCGCCAACATCGCTACTCTGGTCAATACCGGCGTCATGACTTCGGTGACCGCCGTCATGGGCGATTATCATCAGATCGACGCCATAACCCAGGCCTATATCTATAGCGACCGGGACGAAATCGACTCCGTGTTCACGCACTCGGAAGATCAGGCTGCAACGGTTGCCTTCAACATCGCCAGCTTCGAGCGCACCATCTATCCCGGTGCGGAAAATGCCGCTGCGGATGGCCACGAAACGGGCGAACCCCCAATATTCCCCACAGCCTGGCGTGTCAGCGTGCTGGAAGGCGACGTTTCCTTCGTACACTGGATCGAGCAATACCAGTTCGTCAGCGACAACGACACGATGACGATAACGACCTCGGGCGCTACCGTCAGCCTGCTGACAGGCGGCAACGCTGCGCTCAACATTGCGAATTTCCTCGGCATCGGCATGCAATACGACCTGATCATCGTCGGCGGCAATGTGCTGGATATGAACCTGATCAGCCAGATCGCCGTGCTTTACGACAATGACTGGGTGCGCGCCAATCCCGATGCGCCCGATGGCGCCACCATCCAGTCCGGCAACAACCTTCTGTGGAACGATGCCGCCATTCACAATGTTGGCGGCAACGACCGTTTCGAAACCATGCCTGACTACATGACGCAGACGGTCAACGCGATCAACGCGCGCGACCCCAACATGCCGGATGCGCTGGCTCATGACGTCAATTTCGCCGGCTATGAGGGGCTGAACGTCCTCTATATCACCGGCAATCTTTATGATGTCAGCATCATCAAGCAGGTGAGCGTGCTGGGCGATTCCGACGACGTGACACAGGCCGCCGCCAAGGTTCTCGAAAACAACGAGGACGCCACCGTCCACATCGATACCGGCAGCAACGCCGTGGTCAATCTGGCGCAGATCGTCGATTACGACAGCTTCGGCTCCACCACCTATGTCGCCGGCGGCGTTTATTCCGACGCCATCCTGATTCAGGGCGGCATCATCGAAAACGACACCTCGCAACCCCAGCAGGGTCAGTTGGCAAACGAGGTCATCGCCTTTCTTCACGACGATCCCGCCACCATCGAAAACGAATCCAATGGCGTCATCAATGCCGGTCACGACCTGTCCTGGTCGAACGCGCATTCGGCCGACGTCATGCAGGCGGTGACCGCGTAGATCTGGCTGGCGGGGCAATAACCGCGTCCCGCCCCAGCCGAACCGCAAACACCGTGAGATCACCGAGGGGACCAATAAAAAATGGATCATATTTCAAGAAAAACCATTGCCGATGGACGCTCGCTGGACTTGCCGCTGGATCAGGAGGCGGAAGACAGCAAACTGACGGACGCCTGTATCTCAGCCATCAATGAAGCCGTCGAAAACCTGCGGCAATTATCCGGCGCGGAACAGGCCGCAAAAACCATTTCATCACCAGCGCAGATCATTCCCCCGCAATCTCTTTCCGAACCTCATGCAAAAACGGAACAGGCGGAACAGCTGCGCGACGTTCCCTCGGAAAAGGACCGGCAACCCGTCTCCCCGCCGGAACCACATGCCAAGATCGACAACACCGACCTGCCTTTCGTCAAGACCATCGACAATAATGAAGGACCGATCCGTGAAAACGAGCGCCGGCCGGTAACGGGTGGTGGCGGCAAGGAACCGACGGACAATGGCGGTGGCGGCGGAGGCGGCGGTGGTGGCGGAAGCCAGAGCGGTTTCCATAAGCGCAGCGAGCCGATCAATTTCGCCGCAAGTCTCGCCAAGGGCATCGCCGCCGTGCGCCGCAACATGGTGGTGGTGATGTTGTTCACCGTCGCCATCAACATCCTGCTGCTCGCCATCCCGCTTTATCTGTTCCAGATCTCGGACCGGGTGCTGACCAGCCGCTCGATGGATACGCTTGTCATGCTGACGGTTGCCGTGCTCGGCGCAGTTCTGCTGCAAGCCTTCATGGACGCCATCCGCCGCTTCATCCTGATGCGCACCGCCGTCGAACTTGAAGTGCAGCTTGGCGCGCCGATCCTTTCGGCCGCCGCCCGCGCCTCCCTGCATGGCAGCGGCAAGGACTACCAGACATTGCAGGACTTGCAGCAATTGCGTTCGTTCATCACCTCCGGCACCCTCATCGCCTTTCTCGACGCACCGCTGATGCCGCTTTTTATCGTGGTGGTCTATCTCGTCCATCCGCATCTCGGCATCATCATCATGGTCTGCTGCGCCGTGCTGTTCATTATCGCCTGGCTGAACCAGCGCTTCACCGCGAAACAGTTTTCCGAGGCGTCCGGTTATCTCAGCCGCGCCAATTTCCACCTCGATTCCATGTCGCGCAATTCGCAGATCATCAATGCGCTGGCGATGATACCGGAAGCGGTGAAGATGTGGGGGCGCGAAACCGCAGGGTCCCTGAAATCTCATGTCGCGGCGCAGGATCGCAACATCATGTTCTCGGGCGTTTCCAAGGCGGCGCGCATGATCACCCAGGTGGCGCTGCTTGGCTGGGGCGCGCATCTGTCGCTATCAGGTGAACTGACCGGCGGCATGGTGATTGCGGCCTCCATCATTTCCGGCCGTGCGCTGGCGCCCATCGAAGGGGCGATCGAGGGCTGGCATCAGTTCAACAAGTCTGCCGCCTCCTATGGTCGCATCAAGCAGCTTCTCATCAATTCGCCGCTGAACTTCCCGCGCCTGCGCCTGCCCAATCCGGAAGGGCGTCTGGATGTGGAGCGCATCCTCTTCGTGCCGCCGCCACAGAAGAAGGTGATCCTGAACGGCATCTCCTTTTCGCTGAAAAAGGGGGAATCGCTCGCCATCATCGGCAATTCCGGCTCCGGCAAGACGACGCTCGGCAAGATGCTGGTCGGCTCCATCCTGCCCACTTCAGGCAATGTGCGCCTCGATCTCATGGATCTGCGCAACTGGGACCAGCGGCAGTTCGGTGAAAGCATCGGTTACCTGCCGCAGGACGTGCAGCTTTTTCCAGGCACCATCAAGGCCAATATCTGCCGCATGCGCGACGATATCGAAGACCGGCAGATTTACGAGGCCGCAGTGCTTGCGGATGTGCATGAGCTGATCGCCGGTTTCCCTCAGGGTTATGAGACCGTGGTCGCCGCAGACGGCGCACCGCTTTCCGGCGGCCAGAAACAGCGCATCGCGCTTGCCCGGGCCTTCTTCGGCGACCCCAAATTCGTGGTGCTGGACGAGCCGAACTCGAACCTGGATACGCAGGGCGAACAGGCGCTCGCCAAGGCCCTGCTGCACGCCAAAAGACAGGGCATCACCACCGTCACCATCACCCAGCGGCCGGCGCTTCTTCAATGCGTCGACAAGATCATGGTGCTGAAAGACGGATCGGTCGCCATGTTCGGCGAAAGGATGGATGTGTTGAAGGCGCTTTCCGGCAATGGCCGTCCGGCCAGCCAGTCCCCACAGATCGAGGGTTGAGGACCATCATGTTCAAGAAGAAAAACGCCATTGCCGAAGTCAAACCCCAGGGCCAGCTCGAATGGTATAGCGAAGTGCCGCGCTCGATCCGCCTGCATAGTTCGATCGGTCTTGCCGTGCTGCTCGCTTCCTTCGGTGGTTTCGGATTTTGGGCCGGCACCGCACCGCTCTCCTCAGCCATCATCGCCCAGGGCAGCTTCGTCGCCACCGGCAACAACAAGGTCGTCCAGCATCTGGAAGGCGGCATCATCAAGGAAATGATGGTCAGCGAAGGTGAGACGGTCAAGGAAGGCGACGTTCTGCTGACGCTGGACAAGACGACGGCGCTTGCCAATGAACGCATGTTGCAGCTGCGCCGGCTTCGCCTCGAAACCATCGTGGTTCGCCTGCGTGCCGAGGCCCAGGGCGCAAGAAGCTTCAAGGTGCCTGATATCGTCATGAAGGAAGCCGGCGACCCGGATATCAATTCCATCATCCAGAGCCAGAACATCGTGTTCCACAGCAAGCTCGTCAAGCTGGAGGAGCAGCTCAACCTGATCGACAAGAACATCCGGTCGCTGGAGTTCCGCTATGCGGGCTATGACGGACAAAAACAGTCCTTCGACCGGCAACTGGCGCTTTTGACGCAGGAGCGCGATTCCAAGGAGAGGCTCGCCAAGGATGGCGTCATCCGCAAGACCGACATGCTGGCGCTGGAGCGCGCCATCGCCGATGCGATGGGTGACATCGCCCGGCTGAGCGGCGAAATGAACCAGAGCGAGGCGGAGATCGCCAAGTTCAGGCAGGAAGCGATCATCGCCGTCAACGCCAACAAGCAGGCGGCGCTCGATGCGCTGGAAACCGCAGAATCCGATCTCGACAGCGTGCGCGAACAGGTGCGCGGCGCGGCTGAAGTGCTGGAACGCACCATCATCCGCTCTCCCGTCAACGGCACCGTGGTGCGCGCCTATTATCACACGCCTGGGGGCGTCATCACGACAGGCAAGCCGATCATGGAAATCCTGCCCGCCCATGTTCCCCTCATTCTCGAGGCACAGGTGCTCAGAACCTCCATCGACCAGCTGCATGAAGGGCTGACCGCCGCAATCCGCCTCTCAGCGCTCAACCGCCGCACCACGCCAGTTCTGAACGGCAAGGTCTTTTACGTTTCGGCCGATAGTATCGAGGAAAATGCCGGCCTTCAGGTCAAGGACGTCTATATCGTGCGCGTCCAGATACCCGACGAAGAGATCGCCAAGGTCCATAATTTCCATCCCGTGCCCGGCATGCCGGCCGACGTATTGATCCAGACCTCGGAGCGTACCTTCTTCGAATATCTGACCAAGCCGATCTCCGACAGCATGTCCCGCGCCTTCAAGGAAAGATGAAGAAATAACAGGGATTTACACTGTCAATCCCGCCCCTGTCGGCATATAATGCCCGTATAATTCTTTTGGGGTGGGAGAAGCGGGCATGGCGGTGATGTCGGACGTATTACTGCTGGTCGGCAGGCTGAATTACGTGTGGACCAACACCGAAAGCCTGATGATCTATCTGATCGTCCATCTCCTGAAAGTGGAGAAGGAAGCGGCCATCGTCGTGTTCCTGACCCTCAACACCACGCGGGCGCGTATGGATTTCATCGAGCGCCTGGCGAAGCTTCCCTCCACCGATGCGAAGGATCGCAAGACCATCCTCTCCATCATGGCGCGGCTGAAGAAGGAAGCGAAGACGCGCAACAAATACAATCACTGCATCTATTCCTTCGACGAGAAGGGCGAAATCGCCAGCACACAGCTGATGCGGCTGGTGGAGGACGACAGCCAGGTGCGTTACGGCAAGGTCGAGCGCATGGACGAGAAGGAAATCGGCCAGCTGGAAAAATCGATCGCCGACATCGTCGAGGTCAGCAAGGACATGTGGAGTTTCATCCACGCCAGTCCGCATGTCTCGGCGGATTATCTCTAGGCTCTCGTCTGTAACCGCATGCCGATCGCCGGGTGAGGCTCGCTACCCTCTGCGGCCCTTGCCGGGAGGCACAGTTTCCCGGCTGCGAAATAAAGCAGGAACGAACCGATCTGGTAGGGGAAGATGATGTCGATCTCCACGAAGGAACGCACGACAAACAGGGCGCAGATTGCAAACAGGATGACGCCCTGCGGGTCGCTCTTGCGCATCAGCACCGAGCGCAGATGCCCGAGCAAAGTTCCGTAAAGCACCATGCCAAGCAGGAGCATGCCAACGAACCCGTTTTCCACCACGGTTTCGATATAGGTATTATGGAAGTGGAAGCCGGTGCGGCCGGTAATGAAGAAATCGTTCCAAAGGCGTTCGGCATCGGGAAAACCCGCGACCCAGAACCCCTGATAACCAACGCCGAGGATTGGCGTCTGTTTTGCCGCCTCGATGCCCTGCTGCCAGAGATAGGTGCGGCCGGTCAGCGTTGAATCCTTGCCGAAAATGCCGAGAATGGCGTCAAGCAGGCCGAATTGCAGGGAAGCGACCGCCAGCAATGCGCCGAGTCCACCGAGCACGAAAAACGTCATCTTTCTGTTCGCCGGCGAAAGCATGCCGATGGGAATGAAGCCGATGATGAGGGCGACCACCGCCGCCGTGGTAATAGTGGATGTGGCCGATTGGGACGCAAGGAGGCTATAGGCCGACAGGAGCCCGGTGACGCCGGCAATCGGCAGCCAGATGCCCCTTTGCTTGAGCACCAGCACCGACGCGGCGGCAAAGATAACGCCGAGCGAGGCATAAAAGCCGAGCTGGTTCTTGGAGGAGAAAGCGCCGACGAAACTATAGGTGCCGTCAAGCGCATCGAAGAGATAGATGCCGAACAGCAGCGAATAGAGCAGAACGACGGCGATGCCGATCAGCGCGCCGCGCGTCAGGGTCCGGATCGAGATCACCCGCATCGCGATCAGTGCGCAGACGATATGTGTCATATACTGGATGGAGGCGCGCATGGTCACTGACGCCGCCTCCGACCAGAAGCTGGACAGGACGGTCAAAATGCCAAAGGCGAAAATCCACAGGTAACGCGGATAATTGCCGAGCACGCGCCGGTAATCGACCACCACCAGCGGCAGCCACATGCCATAATAGGCCAGAACCGAGATTTGCCCGAAACGCGACGAATAGGCGAAAACGAAGAATGACAGCGCAACCGCCGTCATTCCGTAGATTTCATTGCGTTCGGGATCGATCAGCGCCGATTTGGCGATCCGCATAAAAACCTCACTGCATCAGGATTTCAGACGAGACCTTGATGACGTCGCCGGGCTGAAGCATGGCGTTCTCATCCACCTTCACTTCCTTCGGCTTGCCGTTTTCCTCACGCACCACGACATAGCTGATCGTCGCGGACTTGCCCGACGGATCGAAACGGATCGCTTCGGCCGATTGCGCCAGCGCTTCCGACATCAATTCGCGGCTGGTGGTCAGCTGCAGATTGAGCTTGTCCAGTTCCGCTTCGGTGTCCTGCAATTCCTTGGAGCGCTGCGCCACCCAGTCGTTGCGCAGGTTGATTTCGTCCTGGGTCGCCTTGTTGATGTCCTGCTTGGCGCGCAACGACTGCGTATCGATATCGAGCAGGTTGGATTCCACCTCGGCCGCGCGTTCTTCCGCGGAAATACGCCGCTGCGACAACGCAAGCCCCTGCTCGTTCAGCCGGTTGACGCGGTCGCGGTCCTCATTGGCAAGCTGAAGCTGGCGGTTCTGTGTCTCTGATTTCTTCTTCAGGGACTCGACTTCGCTCTGCAAAAGCGCATGCAGGTCGGTCAGCGCCTTGAGCTGCAGGGTGTAACGCTCGGTGCGCGATTTCATCAGCGCGCTTTCGCTGGCCAGCAGCACGTCGATTTCGCCGATCTTTTCCATTTCGGGCGTCTTGGCGATGGTCGTGTCACCCTTGACCTCGGCGATCAGCCGCGCCTGACGCGCGAGCAGCCTTGCCCGCTGGTTGTCGTAAACGGCGGCGTCGCCGCGGGCATTGATGAAGTCACGCGCAAAACGCTGCCCGGCGTCGGAGCGGCGCAGGCCGCCGGCGAGGCTGACCGCCTTCAGCACGGTGAGATTGGCGGCATAGGGATATTCACCCGGCGTCTGCACATCGCCGCTCAAAAAGATCGGCCGGAACTGGGCGATCTCGACGGAAGCGGAAGGAAGGTTGCGAAGGGCGAACTTGCTCTGAAGCTGGGCGCCGATCTGTTCGCTGACCTCCGAGGGTGTCTTGCCCGCCACATCCAGCTGCCCGATGAAAGGCAGAGACAACGCACCAGACGGGCCGACGGAATAATCGCCGTTGATGACGTCCCAGTTGCGGATGCTGCCATCGGCCGGCTGCCATTCGGCAACACGGATACGCAGCTTGTCGGCCGTACCCAGCTTATATTGAGCGCCATCCGCAGCCGTTGCGGAGAGCGGCGCGGCAAGGGCGACGGAAGCGGCAAGAACGAGGGCCACAAATGGGCGGTGGGCGGCAGCAATAAGGCCGTTCATCGGGAAACTCCCTGTTAGCGGATCGCCATGCAGGCGATCCGGCCGTCGCGCAACCGGACAAGGCCGGCTGCGCAGCGCCGCAAAAAGCGGCCGGTATGATTAGCACCAATGACGCACCCAAAGACCGGACTTGGGATCCCGGTCGGGGTGCGTGTCGAAACGAAGATCGATAAAGCCGAACTCAATATCGGTTTTCAGTAGCTTCCGCGTGAAAGGCACACGGCGGGAATGGTCTTGACGATGATGAAGACATCCCGCCGCATCGACCAGTTCTGCACATATTGCGTGTCGAAAGCGACGCGGGTCTTGTAGGATACATCGTTACGGCCGCTGATCTGCCAAAGGCCGGTCAGGCCTGGACGGGTGCTGAGATAATAAGCGGCAGCACTTTCATAATAACTCAGTTCCTCATCAACGACCGGGCGCGGGCCAACCACGCTCATTTCGCCGCGGATGATGTTGAGGAGCTGCGGCAATTCGTCAAGCGAGAGCTTGCGCAGCACAGCGCCGACAGCCGTAACGCGCGGATCGTTCTTGAGCTTGCGGGTTGCACGCCATTCCTCGGCGGCTTCCGGATTGGCGGCAAGATATTGCCGCAGAATCTCATCACCGTTCATCGCCATCGTCCTGAATTTCAGGCAATGGAAATAACGGCCATTATGTCCCACACGCCGGTGGCCATAAAAGATCGGGCCGGGATCAGACAATTTCACCAGCGCGGCGATCAACAGGAATATCGGGCTGAAGATGAGCAGCGCAAGTGCAGCCGATGTCATATCAAAGCTGCGTTTTGCGATGCCCCCGATAGGGAAACTGACATCGAAATCTTCGGAGCTGCTGAGTGTCTGTTCAGCCGATTGGGTCGCGGACTTCATAGAGAGAACTCCATTTATGTTTTGCGATTGGTCGGTGCCCGGAGGCGCGTCTTTCCGTCTAAAAGAGATAACAAGTCTGTGTTCGGAATTTGATGCTAATGGATTTTTTGTAAGGCACATTGCCCATAACCGTCTATGCGATTTCTTGCGCGAGCGGCCGATTAACGTCCGGGCAATATTAACGGTTGCATAAAAAAGCAACAAATGGGCGTGCGGCCATGTGTTGAGAGCATGGGTGTCGCGCCGGCATGTATTGGGTTTTGTGGCGTCTACAGTCTTTTCTTATGTGTTTCTTATGACTTGCGCAGGTGAGACAGGAACGCCAAGAACAGACATGCCTGTAAAAGACTATTAAAGTTTGTTGCAGCGCAGCAAGATTGTGGCAATGCATATAAAATTTGACATATTAGCGGGGATTTTTTTGCCCGACACTGCCACTGCGCCAATAAAAAACGATGGAAAAATCGCAAGAAGGTCTCAAAGACGGCAAAATAGTGGCGCGACAGTGCATTCTGAACATGGCAGCCACGCAAAAATGCGAGAGCTGGCAATCGAATCCTCTCCACCTTACCCTCTGAGCCGTTTCACGAGCCGCGCCAAGCGCCAAATCCGGTGGTATCAGAAGGTCGGCGGTGTGCAGGCGCTGATGACCTCGCACGGCACGGGACCCACACAACGGAATCGGTGCGGCCTGCGGCTTTCGAAATAATAGGCATCCCCCGGCCCGAGCACCCGCCTCTCCTCATCAACCGTCACTTCCAGACGCCCGGAGAGAATGATGCCCCCCTCTTCCCCATCGTGAACCAGCGGCACCTTGCCGGTATCGGCGCCCGGCTGGTAACATTCCTTCAGAATTTGCAGGCTGCGGCCGAAGACATTCTCGCCCACCTGCCGGAAGGAGATCGGCCCCTTGCCGATTTCGACCAGTTCATCCGCCCGGTAAAAGGCCTTCCGGCTTGTCTCCGGCTCGAAAGCGAAAAACTCGGCAAGGCCGATCGGTATGCCGTCAAGAATGCGCTTCAGAGCGCCAACGGACGGGTTGGAGGTGTTGGATTCGATCAGCGAAATCGTCGAATTGGTGACACCGGCACGTCTTGCCAGTTCACGCTGGGAAATATTGTGGCGCAGCCGCAAATGGCGCAAACGCCCGCCTATATCCACCGACATGCCCGCTCCCCGTTGCCCTTGTTCGAAATATCGAAAATATGTGTGAATGCCTATAGCATTTTCAATGGCTTGGCCAAAGAGAGAAAAGGGCTTGTTCAGTCGCGAAAATAGCTTTCAATCACCGGTAACGAACAGGAGACCACCATGGACAATCCGAGCCGATCCAATTCCACCTCACTCGACAGCTACTGGATGCCGTTTACCGCCAACCGGCAGTTCAAGGCCAATCCCCGCCTGCTGACGAGCGCCGAAGGCATGTATTACACCAGCAATGACGGACGCCAGGTTCTCGACGGCACGGCTGGCCTGTGGTGCGTCAATGCCGGCCACGGCCGCCAGCAGATCGCCTCCGCCGTCAAGCACCAGCTTTCGACCATGGATTACGCGCCCTCCTTCCAGATGGGACACCCGGTTGCCTTTGAATTCGCCGAGCGGCTGGCGGAAATCGCACCCGGCCCGGAAGGGGCGAAACTTGATCGTGTCTTCTACACGGGCTCCGGATCGGAATCGGTTGATACGGCGCTGAAGATCGCCATCGCCTATCAGCGCGCCATCGGCCAGGGCACCCGCAGCCGGCTGATTGGCCGTGAACGCGGTTATCATGGCGTCGGTTTCGGCGGTATCTCCGTGGGCGGCCTTGTCAACAACCGCCGCGTTTTTCCGCAGATCCCCGCGGACCATCTGCGCCACACCCATGATCCGGCGAAGAACAGCTTCGTCAAGGGCCAGCCCGAGCACGGCGCAGAGCTTGCGGACGATTTGGAACGGCTGGTCGCCCTGCATGGCGCGGAAACCATAGCCGCCTGCATCGTCGAACCCGTGGCCGGCTCCACCGGCGTGCTGGTGCCGCCAAAAGGTTATCTGGAACGCCTGCGCGCCATCTGCGACAAGCACGGCATTCTGCTGATTTTCGATGAGGTCATCACCGGTTTCGGCCGCATGGGCTCCACCTTCGCCAGCAACTATTTCGGCGTTACGCCAGATATCGTCACCACCGCCAAGGGCCTGACCAACGGTGCGATCCCCATGGGCGCGGTCTTCACCAGCCGCAAGGTGCATGATGCGCTGATGCATGGGCCGGAAAACCAGATCGAGCTGTTCCACGGCTATACCTATTCCGGCCACCCGGTCGCCTGCGCCGCCGGCATCGCGACGCTCGACATCTACCGCGATGAGGGTCTCTTCACCCGCGCGGCGGAGTTGCAGGATGTCTGGCACGACGCCATCCATTCCCTGAAGGGCCTTCCCAACGTCATCGACATCCGCACCATCGGTTTCATCGCCGGCATCGAGCTGCAGTCACGCGAAGGTGCTGCGGGCGCACGCGCCTATGATGTCTTTACGGATTGCTTCGAGCGCGGCCTGCTTATTCGCGTCACCGGCGACATCATCGCTCTTTCGCCACCGCTGATCGCCGAAAAAACCCATTTCGACGATATCGTCTCGATCCTCGGCGAGGCGCTGAAACGCGCAAATTAAAATATAAAATTCTAATAAAGCAAAGGCTGCAATAAAAATTGCGGCCTTTTTTTGCTTTTATCAAGAACATAGCAAAATAGATCATTTATTAAGCATGTTCTATTATTTTCCCGCAGTATAACCAACAGCGCGGGAACGTTCCATGGCGTCGATTCAGCAGAAGACAATATTGGCAAGCGTCGCCATCTTTTTCATCGCCGGCAGCGCTACGGGTGTCGGCATGTGGGCAACGGAAACGCTAAACCGCAACGGCGAATATGTGGCGCTTTCGGCCGACGTGCTTCGCAACCACATGCAGGCGGACATGATGCACGACGCGCTGCGTTCCGACGTGCTCGCCGCCATTCTTTCTTCCGACGAAAAGATGGGCCTGGACCTGAATGCGGTAAAAGCCGATCTGGCGGAACATGAATCCACCTTCCGGCGGATGATCGAGGAAAACAGGTCTCTGTCAGCCGGCACCGATGTCAGGGCCGTCATCGACGGCGTCGAAAAACCGCTTCTTGCTTATATTGACGCCGCCAATGCGGTTGTCGGCCTTGTCGGCGCCCGTCAGGAAGAGGCTCTCAAGCTGATGCCCGAATTCATGCAGCAATTTTCGGCGCTTGAAAAAGCGATGGAAACGGCCGGCGACCAGATCGAAGCCCTCTCCGACGCCGCCTCCGCCGAAAGCGAAAAGACCAAGGCGACCATCAACCTCGTTTTGAAGGGGTTGCTGGTTCTCGCCGTGCTTTTCTCGGCCGGACTTTTCCTTCTCACCCGCAAATCGATTATCCGACCGGTTCTGCAATTGTCGAAGAACATGGAAATTCTGGCGGCCGGCGATACGTCGCAACCACCCTCCGGCACCGACCGCAGGGACGAGATCGGCTCCATGTCCGGCGCGGTCGAGATATTCCGGCAGGCGGCCATTGCCAACCGGGCGCTCGAAGAGCAGGCAGATATCGCCCGCCGGCAGGCGGAAGCCGACCAGGAGGAAACCCGGCGGCAGGCGGAGGAAGATGCGTCCGAGCGGTTGCGCATCGCCACCTCCGGCCTCGCGGCCGGCCTGAAGCGGCTGGCGTCCGGCGATCTGGCCTTCCAGCTCGACGATGCCTTTGCCCCGCAATTTGAAGCCCTGCGCCACGATTTCAACAGCTCGGTTCGGCAACTCGCCGAAACGCTCTTCGCCATATCTAATGGCATCGGCACCATCGACGGCAGCAGCCGCGAGATCGCCGCCGGCGCCGGCGATCTTTCCCGCCGCACGGAAAATCAGGCCGCCTCACTTGAACAGACGGCCGCAGCGCTCGATGAAATCACGGTCAACGTGTCGAACGCCAACAAGCGCGCCGCGGAAGCAAGGCTCGCCGCCACAGACGCAAACGAAAGCGCGCTGAAATCGGTCGAAGTGGTCGGCCATGCCGAAGAGGCGATGCGTCGCATCGAAACCTCGTCACGGCAGATCACCGGCATCATCGGCGCCATCGACGAGATCGCCTTCCAGACCAATCTTCTGGCGCTGAATGCAGGCGTTGAAGCCGCCCGCGCCGGCGAGGCCGGCAAGGGCTTTGCCGTGGTGGCGCAGGAGGTGCGCGATCTCGCCCAGCGCGCGGCAAAGGCCGCAAGCGAAATCCGCGATCATATCCGCCAGTCATCCGCCGAGGTGGAAAGCGGCGTGAAGCTGGTTCTCGATACCGGCACGGCGCTGAAGGATATCGGCGAACGTATCGCCGGCATCGACCGCCATATGAATGCGATAGCCACATCGGCCGCCGAACAATCGACCGGCCTTGCGGAGATCAACGCGGCCGTAAACTCGATGGATCACGCCACCCAGCAGAATGCGGCCATGGTGGAACAATCCACCGCCGCCTCCGCAACGCTTGCCGCCGAAACGGCAAAGCTGCGCGCGCTGGTATCGCGTTTCCGTCTTGAGATGGAAATTGCCGGCAGCCGGGGAGAGACACGCCGGGTTGCATAAGGGCAATGGGTGATGAGGGGATATCTCTCCCCGTCATGTCGACCTATGCTGCAGCGGTTGGTGACGATCTCGGGCATGAACTAAGCATGGCGTCATCAGATGAGTGACAAATCTCGCCAAGCTGACGTCATCCTTGGGCTTGTCCCAAGGATCTAATCACGTCCAATAAGATCAATCGGTTGCAGATCCTCGGGACAAGCCCGAGGATGACGCCAAGAAAACACGCGTCCTTTTGCCGGACTAGATCCGGGGTGGGACGATGCAATTGGCCAAACGCCATTTCTGGCGTCTGGGCAATCTTCATCGATCAATAGCTCTGCACCGGCTGCGACAGGCCGTCGCCGATTACGCCATTGCCATATTGCGCCACGGGCACACCTTCCTGGCCGATCGGCACGCCCTGCTGTGCCGGGCCGAGCGCCGTCACGACGATCGGCGTACCATCAGGCACACGGTTATAAAGGTCGATGATATCCTGGTTCAGCAGGCGCACGCAGCCTGATGATACCGACTTGCCGATGGTCCACCATTCGGGCGAGCCGTGCAGACGGTAGATCGTATCCTTGCCGTCCTTGAAGATATAGAGCGCACGCGCGCCGAGCGGGTTCTTGAGGCCCGGCTCCATGCCGCCGTTACGGCTGCTATAGGGTTCCAGTTCCGGCTGGCGGGCGACCATTTCATCGGGCGGCGTCCAGCGCGGCCATTGCCGCTTGTACTGAATGACGCCGCGGCCGGACCATTCGAAGCCTGCACGGCCTAGGCCGACGCCATAGCGCATCGCCTGACCATTCTCATAGGTGAGATAGAGGAAATGGTTGGCCGTATCGACCACGATGATGCCGGGGCGTTCGCCGGTCGGGTTCGCCACCATCTGCCGCAGGAACTGGCGCGGAATCCGCTTATAGGGGATTTCCGGCAGCGGGAACTGCTCGTCAGGCCTCGGACCGTACATGGCGGCATACAGCGGGTCTTCGGCAGGCGCCGCTGGTCGGGCGGCCTCACGCGCCGTTGTGTTGCAGCCCGCAAGGCCGGCAAGCGCCAGTCCACCTGCTCCAAGCAGGAAACCCCGCCGGGTCGTTGTCGTCTCGTTCAATTGAAAAACCTCATTTACGTCATCTCACGCTGGCAAAGGGATCTGCCAGCGCCGCCTCCGGGCGGCTGATAGGGTACTTCGTGCCGGAAACCTGCGATGCCATGGCCTTGGCGCCGCTGGATTTCAGAATGGCCCGAAAGCTTGGATGCATGCCGCCGTCCACATACGCGCTGAGCGGGGCAGAAGTTCCCTCGCTCATCGCGGCGGCAAGTTTTTGTTGCTCTTCACCGAGTTTCGACGCCACCAGCGGATCCTGCTGGTTGACGGCCGGCGGGCACGCCGCCAGCGGATCGGCAGGCTCGCCGCCGGCAAACTCACTGTTGAAGACATAACGGCGGCCGCAGACCGAAACCTTGGGCTGCCGGCGCGTTACCTCGAAATAGTCGTAGCCTTCCTTCAGCGTCTTCCAGAACGGCATATTGGGGTCATCCCGATGCGCCACCATGTTCCGGGCGCTCATGCGGAAGGGATAGGCCTGCACCTGAAAGCGGTCCTGTCCGCCCTGCAATGCACGCGCGACGATAGCGTAAATCTCACCCACCTGGGCGTCCGTCATGGCGTAGCAGCCGGAAGAGGAGCAGGCGCCGTGCACCATCAGCGCCTCGCCGGTGTAACCGAGCGCCGATTCCAGCCGGTTGGGATAACCGAGATTGAAGGAAACGTAATATTGGGAGTTCGGGTTCAGCATGCCGGCCGAGACATGATAAAAACCTTCCGGCGCCTGCCGGTCACCAGTCTTCATCTTCGGGCCGAGCTTTCCGGACCAGCGGCACATTGGATAGGCCTTGAGCAGCGCGTAATTACCTGTCTTGTCGACCTTCCAGACCTCGAGCTCGCTTTCCTGCTTGAAAATGCGAACGAGGACCGGGCTTTCTGGGCGCATGCTCTTGGCCGACATCTGCGCCATCATCTTGGACGACAGTTTCGGCGGGTCTTTCTTGACACTGTCGAGGCCCATGGAGGTGCACGCCGCAAGTCCGCCGCCGATCGCGACGATCGCAGCCATTCTTGCCCCTGCTTTTACCCGATGCCGCAACCCCGCAACCGCGAAATCCAGCAATGCCTGCATGCCCATGGATCGTTCTGCCCGCCTGATTTGCCCGCCTTTCCGGCAGACGCTTAACTATCGAAGGTGGCCACAACACGGCAACCTCGCCCATGTACAAAGTCTCGTGAACAGACGTTACCCATTCGTTAATCATAGAGACACAAGCCCGTGATGCCGTTGGCGTTGAGCTTGGACGCCCTGATTATCGGAGCAGCCCCTGGCCGCCATCGATCCATACCGGCGTGCCGGTAATGTGACGGGATGCATCCGTCGCCAGGAAACCGATCAGCGCGGCGACGTCCTCGCTCGTCCCGGCCACGCCGTCGGTCACAGGAATATCCCCGGCTGGAAAACGGACAGGAACCTCCGTTTTTTCCCGCCCGCGTATATCGGTATTTTCATCGATCGCCGTTTCGATTTCGCCCGGACACACCGCATTGACGCGAATACGGTGACGCCCCAGTTCCAGCGCCAGCTGCTGCGCCATGGCAAGTTGCCCGGCCTTCGTCACGGAATAGGCTGTAGCACCGGGCGACGTGAAGGTGCGGGTACCATTGATTGACGAGATGATAACGATCGATCCGCCGCCGGCCGCCTTCAGATGCGGCACGCTTACATGAACGGTGAGATAGGTACCGCGCAGGTTGATGCGGATCGTGTCGTCCCATTCGGACGGCTTCAATTCATCGATGGGGGCCCAGACGCCGTTGACGCCAGCATTCGCCACCACGACGTCGAGCCGGCCGAAATTCCCAACCAGCGCTGCGACCGCGTGACGCATCGCCGCCTCATCCGCCACATCGGCCACAAGCACCTTCGAAGAGCCGGATGCGAGGTCTATCTCCCGGGCGAGATCATTCAATTCCGATTCGGTGCGGCCCAACAGACCGAGCGAGAAACCCTGCGCCGACAGATGAAGGGCGGCGGCGCGCCCAATGCCGGAGCCTGCGCCGGTTACCAGAGCAACTTTGCGATCGGCCACTATTACAACCCTCCTTTTCGGGAAGCGATGGATGTGACCGTTGCCGAGACGGGATCACTCGCCGGAAAGCTGTCCTCCAGCCCCTCTTCCAGCTCCTCCTCCAGAATGTCGCGATCCTTCGATGTGCGGGCGCTCGCCTTGCCGTGCGGCGCTTCGTCCTGCCCCGTACCGAGAGCGGAGAATTGCGAAGGCGCATCCGCGCCATGGCGCGTTCCGAAGGCGGTCAGCTGGACAAGCACCGCACTTGCCCGCTTGATGGCCTCCGCATCATCGATCCCTTCAAGACCATCGGCAAGGCGAACAGAGACCTGGTCACCGTCGCTGCCGACGAACTCGACGGAGATAACCCCGTTATTGCGTTTTACATAGGTCGTCGAAAGTTGCATGACATGCCCTCCGGTTTGGGAAACACCGGCAAAACCGGTGCGGGGAAACGAATAAGCTGACTTCAGAACTACACAGAGCAGAAGGGGTTCCGGATGGATGAAGCCTTTGGCCCGGAAATGCAGGAGAGTTTCTTCCTGCGCGACGCGGTGGATGTGGCTCGCGCCCTCATCGGCGCGGAGTTCCGCATCGGCAATACCGGCGGGATCATCGTGGAAACCGAAGCCTACCATCCAGACGACCCGGCATCCCACAGTTTCAACGGGCAGACCCCGCGCAACAGGGCGATGTTCGGCCCGGCCGGCCGTCTTTATGTCTACCGGTCCTACGGCATTCACTGGTGCGCCAACTTTGTCTGCGCTCCGGGCTCCGCCGTGCTTCTGCGCGCCATCGAGCCGATCACCGGTATAGACATGATGAAACTGCGCCGGGGAACTGACAAGCCGAAACTTCTCTGTTCAGGTCCAGGCCGACTTTGCCAGGCGCTCGCGATTACGGGGGAGATGGACGGCGCGCCGTTGAACGCACCACCGTTTTTCCTGCGGTTGCCGAAAGAAGCCGCCGCCATCACCAGCGGCAGGCGAATCGGCATCAGCCGCGCGACGGAATACCCGTGGCGCTTCGGGCTGAAGGACTCGACTTTCGTCAGCAAGAAATTCGAGAATGGAGACCCGTGAAAGACGAGAGCACCCTCGGCGGCCCGTCATTTTCGTCGGGATTGGGTACCGGCGCCTCGTCCGGCAGCCTGTCGGGTTCCGGCTCTTCGACCGGCGGGATATCCGGCTGCGGCGGCACGGGCATCGGCGGTTCGGGATAGGGCTCGACGGGAACGGTTTGCATTGGCGGCCTCCTGATAAACACGCTCTGCCGCAATGGACACAAGCTGCGTTTTTATCTCTTTGGACAACGCCTTCGCGCCGTCGCCAATCGGGCGGCGCAACACCCAATTTGCCCATCGGTCAAATGCCGGTCAGGTCCCTTCGGTCCGGTTGCGCCGCCCTGCGGGTCGTACAGGGAAACGCGGGCACGGCCGGTCCGTTCCGTTTTTTAAGGAAGGTTTTTGCGACGCTCAGGCGAAACCAAGCGCGCTGCGGGAAATATCCCGGTTTTCGCAATAATCGCGAGAATGAGCCTCGTGACCATGCTCGCGCGCGGTAGAACGGGTAAGTTCCGGGCTCGGAACGTTGAGCAGCGCATCGGCATAGGTGCCGGTCGCCTCGACGTCATCAATCACAGTCTGCTGTTGCGGTTTTAAAAATTCAAACATCCATCCACCTCCTTCGACACGTCCCCTCAACGCGCCGGCCCGGGTCCTGTTCCATAACGCCCGTGACTGTTCCGATTATACATGAGACAGCGCGGACGTATAGATGACGAAAGGCGAACGTTATCAACTGACGTTCACAAAACGGAGTGGAATCAGTGAGCTATGACCAGAAGCTCAGGCAGGGTCGACCGATTCCCGCAGGATCAGCTCGACCGGCCACAATTCCTGAACCTCACGAACCGGACGACCGCCGATAATCTGCAACAACAGGTCCGTCACCCGCATGCCCGCCATGCGCATGGGCGAGCGGGTGGTGGAAAGCGGCGGCATCATGCTTTCCGGCGTGAGATAAGGAAACACGTCGTCATGGGCGATGACGGAGACATCCTTGCCGATCGTCAGACCCAGCTGATTTGCGGCGCGATAAACGCCCTGCGCCGTCATCATCGCACCAGCGACAAAGGCGGTCGGGCGCGGCGTCTGCTCCAGCAGCGAGCGGGCAAAGCGAAAAGCGGCATCCTCGCTGAAATGCTCGCTCATCATCAGGCGCGGATCCGGAGTAATGCCGTGTTTTGCCAGGGCGTCGCGAAAACCCTGCTCACGATCCTGCACGAAGGTGCGCCCCACCGGACCGTTGATAAGCGCGATGCGGCGATGGCCGCGCTCCAGAAAATGGATCGTTGGTCGATAGGTTACATCGTGGTTGTCGATATCGAGCCAGGCATGTTCGAATGGCGTCTTGGAGCGGCCATGCACGATGAAAGGCACGCCCAGCCGGTTGAGCAGCGCGATGCGCTCATCCTCGGGGCGCGGCGAATGCACGATGATGCCATCCACCCGGCCGCTCGCCGCCAGCCGGCTGAAAATCGCCAGCTCCTCATCGAGATTATTGTCCACGGTGACGCTGACGAGAATGTCGGTTTCTTCCTGTTCCAGACGGGTCGCCATACCGCCCATGAATTCCGAAAAGAAATGCCCGCCGCCCGAACGGCCCATGACGACGCCGATGGCGCCCGCCCTGCCCGTTGCCAGCCTCACGGCGTTGGCATTCGGCCGGTAGCCGTATTTCAGCGCAGCCTCCATCACCCGTTGCCGCGTTTCCTCGCGCACCTCGGGATAGCCGCCAAGCGCACGGCTGACGGTGGTGGGCGATAGCCCAACCTTTTCTGCGAATTCCTTGAGTTTCATGTTTTTCGCCAATTTGCCTCTGCATGCGTTGCCGCCGCAGATTTTTCAAGCGGACAATAATTGAAAACGATTTCAATTTTTATCCATCTGAAACCTTACAGTCGCCCATTTCGAAAAGCAAACACCGCAAAACCATCGTCGGAAATGCCGGTTTTTCGCACAATTAGAAAGAGTATTGACAGATTGATCCGCTTTTGAGAGCCTCACGCCAGTCAAAAGCGCTTTCAATTTTGAGGACAATCGGAAGCGTCAACGGAGGAGTTTGACAATGAATATTTCCATGAAGACTTTGTTCCTGTGCGGCAGCGTACTTTCCGCGGCAGTTTCGGCGCAGGCGGCCGAACTTTCCATCGCCGCCAATTCCACCGGCAAGAACATCGCGTTCTTCCGCGAGCGGATCGCCGCCTTCGAGAAAGAGACCGGCCACAAGGTCAATCTCGTCACCATGCCTTCTTCATCAAGCGAACAATTCAGCCAGTACCGGCTATGGCTTGCCGCCGGCAACAAGGATGTCGACGTCTACCAGACCGACGTGATCTGGGCGCCGCAGCTCTCCGACCAGTTCGTGGATCTGACCGAAGCGACCAAGGACGTCATCGGCGATCATTTCCCCTCCATCGTTGCGTCACAGACCGTGGACGGCAAACTAGTCGCCATGCCGATGTTTACCGATGCACCCGCTCTGTTCTACCGCAAGGACCTTCTGGAAAAATACGGCAAGCAGCCGCCGAAAACCTGGAAGGAACTGGGCGAGACTGCCAAGGAAATTCAGGACAAGGAGCGGGAGGGTGGACAGAAGGACCTCTGGGGCTTCGTCTTCCAGGGCAGCGCCTATGAAGGCCTGACCTGCAACGCGCTGGAATGGATCGCATCCGCCGGCGGCGGCCATATCGTCGAGACCAATGGCGATATCTCCATCAACAACGAGAAAGCCGCAGCCGCGATCGAAGCCGCCAAGGGTTGGGTCGGCACAATCGCACCGCAGGGCGTGCTTGCCTACAAGGAAGAGGAAGCGCGCGGCGTCTGGCAGACCGGCAATTCCGTGTTCATGCGCAACTGGCCCTATGCCTACGCACTCGGAAATGGCGCCGACAGCGCCATCAAGGGTAAGTTCGGCGTCACCCCGCTGCCGGCAGGCGCAGAAGGCGAAGCACCTGCCTCGACACTCGGCGGCTGGAACCTCGCCGTTTCGAAATATTCCGACGACAAGGAAGCCGCCATCCAGCTGGTGAAGTTCCTGGCATCGAAAGACACCCAGAAGATGCGTGCGATCCAGCTCTCCAACATGCCGACGATCGCCTCGCTTTACGACGATAAGGACGTTGCGGAGGCACAGCCCTTCATGCCGACCTGGAAGCCGATCTTCCAGACCGCTGTTCCCCGTCCTTCCGCCTCGGCCAAGGTAAAATATAACGAGGTTTCGGCCAAGTTCTGGGGTGCGGTCCACAACACGCTCTCCGGCAATGGCACGGCGGCTGAAAATCTCGAATTGCTCGAGGTGGAACTGACCGATCTCAAAGGCAACGGCTGGTAATCCGGCTCGCGCGGGAAGCGGTCTCGCCTGATCGTTTCCCGCGCCCCAACCGCGAGATGTCCCCATGAATGACACCACCCTTCAAAGACCGGTCGCGGCATCCGGCACCGGTTCGGATCTTCAATCGGAACGGCTGAAATCCGCCTGGCTGTTTCTTGCCCCCACATTTCTGGTGTTGGCGCTGGTGGCCGGCTGGCCGCTTGTGCGCACTGTCTGGTTCAGCCTCACCGACGCATCGCTGACCAATCTCGACGGTGCGCAGTTCGTCGGCTTCAAGAACTACCTGAGCTGGATCACGCTCAGCAGCGGCCGCACGATCTATCGCGGCCTTCTGGCCGATCCCGCCTGGTGGGGTGCGGTTCTGAACACACTGAAATTCACCATCCTCTCGGTCAGCTTCGAAACCGTGCTCGGCCTCATCGTCGCTCTGGTTCTGAACGCCGAGTTTAGAGGACGCGGCTTCGTGCGCGCCGCCATCCTCGTGCCATGGGCCATTCCCACCATCGTCTCGGCGCAGATGTGGGCGTGGATGCTTAACGACCAGTTCGGCATCTTGAACGACCTCTTCCTCAATCTCGGGCTGATCTCCCACAAGATCGCATGGACAGCCAATCCGGATACCGCGATGGTCGCCGTCCTGATCGTCGATATCTGGAAGACGACGCCGTTCATGGCGCTGCTCATCCTCGCCGGCCTGCAGATGGTGCCGAAGGACATGTATGAGGCAGCGAAGGTGGACGGCATCCACCCCGTCAAGGTGTTCTTCCGCGTCACCCTGCCTATGATCCGGCCGGCCCTCATGGTCGCGGTCATCTTTCGCATGCTGGATGCGATGCGCGTCTTCGACCTCATCTACATTCTGACGCCGAATAATGCCCAGACCCGCACCATGTCGGTGCTGGCGCGTGAGAACCTGTTCGATTTCGACAAGTTCGCCTATGGCGCCGCCGCCTCCACCATGCTGTTTCTCATCATCGCCTCGATCACAGTGATTTATATGTGGCTCGGGCGCGTCAACACCGATGGAGCTTCGCGATGACCCTGCCAAGCATCCTGAAAACCACCGCCTTTTATGCGCTGGTCGCCATCATCATGGTGATTTCGGTATTCCCGTTCTATTACGCGATCCTGACGAGTCTTAAATCCGGCTCGGCGCTGTTCCAGGTCAATTATTGGCCGCGTGAATTCTCGTTGACCAACTACAACTTCGTCATCGGCAACGGCACTTTCCTGCGCAATCTCGGCAATTCGCTGTTCGTTGCATCTTCAGTCGTCGTACTGTCGCTGTTCCTTGCGGTGACGGCGTCATATGCCTTGGCTCGGGTTCGCTTCCGTGGCCGCTCGCTGCTGCTGCTCACCATCCTGTCGGTTTCCATGTTCCCGCAGATCGCGGTTCTCGCCGGCCTGTTCGAACTGATCCGCTGGGCGGGAATCTTCAATACCCCGCTGGCGCTGATTTTCTCTTACATGATCTTCACCCTGCCCTTCACGGTGTGGGTGCTGACAACCTTCATGCGCGACCTGCCGATCGAGATCGAGGAAGCGGCGATCGTCGATGGTGCGACGCCGTGGGTCATCATCACCCAGGTCTTCATGCCGCTGATGTGGCCGGCGCTCGTCACGACAGGGCTTCTCGCCTTCATTGCGGCATGGAACGAGTTCCTCTTCGCGCTCACCTTCACCTCATCGAACGAGCAGCGCACGGTGCCGGTCGCCATCGCGCTCCTGTCGGGCGGCTCGCAGTTCGAAATCCCCTGGGGAACGATCATGGCCGCGTCCGTCATCGTCACAGCACCCCTCGTCGTCCTCGTTCTGATCTTCCAGCGACGCATCATCTCCGGCCTCACCGCCGGCGGCGTCAAAGGCTAGGAGAAAACCAAATGACCACCATTCAACTGCGCGATCTTCGCAAATCCTTCGGCGCTTTCGATGTCATCAAGGGCATCGACATGGATATCCGCTCCGGCGAATTCATGGTCTTCGTCGGTCCTTCCGGTTGCGGCAAGTCCACGCTTCTGCGCCTCATATGCGGGCTGGAGGAAATTTCCAGTGGCACGCTTTCCTTCGACAGCGAGACGGTCAACCGCCTGCCGCCCGCCAAGCGCGGCGTCGCCATGGTCTTCCAGTCCTATGCGCTTTATCCGCATATGACCGTGTTCGAGAACATGGCCTTCGGCATGAAGCTGTCAGGTGCGGACAAGGAACAGCGCAGAAAGCGCGTCGAAGCGGCGGCCGAGATGCTGCAGCTCACGCCCTATCTGGAGCGCCTGCCGAAGCAGCTTTCCGGCGGCCAGCGCCAGCGTGTCGCCATCGGCCGCGCCATCGTTCGCGATCCGAAGGTGTTCCTGTTCGATGAACCGCTCTCCAACCTCGATGCGGCGCTGCGTGTCGCAACCCGGCTGGAGATCGCCAAGCTGCACCGCGAGATGCATGATACGACGATGATTTACGTCACCCACGACCAGGTGGAGGCCATGACGCTCGCCGACCGCATCTGCGTGTTGCGCGATGGCCGCGTCGAACAGATCGGCACACCGCTTGAGCTTTACGAAAGCCCGGTCAACACCTTCGTTGCCGGCTTCATCGGCTCGCCGAAGATGAACTTCCTTGCCGGCAAATATGCCGAGACGGAAGGAGCCGCGACCATCGGCATCCGCCCCGAACACATCACCATCGCCACCGATGGCAACGGCTGGAGCGGCGAGATCGTCCACTCGGAAATGCTGGGATCGGACAGCTACATTTATGTCGAGATTGGCGCCGGCGAACCCATCGTCGTTCGCGAGGAGGGTGTGACCGGTCGCAAGGCGGGCGAACGCATCGCCATCGTGCCAGATGCGGCGCAGATCCACCGTTTCGACGCGCAAGGCCGGGCATTAGCCCGCAACCCCGCCCGGGGTGCAGCCTGAACATTCAACTTTCGCCGGGATCACCCAAGGTCCCGGCTTTCACCGAGGAGCATGAAAATGACCATCAACACCGTTGTATGGGGCGAAAATATCCACGAACACATCAACGAGACGGTGCGTTCGATCTATCCAAACGGCATGCACAACACCATTGCCGACGCGCTGAACCAGAACCCTGAGATCAACGCCACCACCGCCACGCTGCAGGAGCCGGAACACGGCCTTTCGCAGGAGCGTCTGGACAAGACCGACGTTCTTGTCTGGTGGGGCCACAAGGACCACGGCGCGGTTCAGGACGAGATCGTCGAGCGCGTTGCAAAACGCGTCTGGGAAGGCATGGGCCTCATCGTCCTGCATTCCGGCCATTTCTCCAAGCCGTTCAAGCGGCTGATGGGTACGCCCTGCGCACTGAAATGGCGCGAGGCCGGTGAACGCGAGCGTCTGTGGACGATCAATCCGCGCCACCCGATCGCAGCCGGCCTGCCCGAGCATTTCGAGCTGGAAAACGAAGAAATGTATGGCGAGCAGTTCTCCGTGCCGGAGCCTCTGGAAACCGTCTTCATCTCCTGGTTCCAGGGCGGTGAAGTCTTCCGTTCCGGCCTCACCTGGCGTCGCGGCGCGGGCAACATCTTCTATTTCCGCCCGGGCCACGAGACCTATCCGACCTATCACGACGCCAATGTGCAAAAGGTCATCAGCAATTCGGTGAAATGGGCATATAATCCGGCCGGCGCACTGACGAGCATCCACGCGGCCCCCAATGTTCCCGTCGACAAGGCGCTGGAGCCGATCGAGGAACGCGGCCCCAAGCTGCACAAGGCAGGCGAAGCAGGTTACAGGTAAAAAGCCATGAGACTTCTCATTCTCGGAACCGGCGGCATGGCCAACAACCATGCCACCTATTTCTCTCAAATCCCCGGTGTCGAACTGGTGGCTGCGGTGGATGTGGACGATGTGGTGGTGCGGGGCTTCGCGCTCCGCCACAACATTCCGCTCTCCTTCACCTCGCTGGATGACGCAATCGCCTGGGGTGAATTCGACGCGGCGGCGAATGTCACGCCTGACGCCATCCACCACCCCACCAGCCTGAAGCTGCTGGCGGCCGGCAAGCACGTCTTCTGCGAAAAGCCGCTGGCGGAAAACTACGCCAAGGCCGCCGAAATGGCCGATGCGGCCGAAAAGGCCGGCCTCGTCGCCATGGTCAACCTCACCTATCGAAATGTCGCCCCTTTGCAGGCGGCACGCGAGATGGTGCTGGCGGGCAAGATCGGCAAGGTCCGGCATCTCGAAGCCTCCTATCTCCAGAGCTGGCTCGTTTCCAAGGCCTGGGGCGACTGGATGACGGAGAGCAAGTGGCTGTGGCGGCTTTCTACCAAGCACGGCTCCAACGGCGTGCTGGGCGATGTCGGCATCCACATTCTCGACTTTGCCTCCTATGGCGCGGGCAGCGATGTGGAGCGCATCTTCACGCGGCTGAAGACCTTCGACAAATATGAGGGCAACAAGATCGGCGTCTACGATCTCGACGCCAATGACAGCTTCACCATGACCGCCGAGCTTGAGAACGGCGCCATGGGCGTCATCCACGCCAGCCGCTGGGCGACGGGCCACCTCAACGAACTCCGCCTGCGCATCCATGGTGACAAGGGCGCATTGGAAGTGATCCACACGCCTGACTATTCCAGCCTGCGGGCCTGCATTGGTGAGGATGTGGAGAAGGCGATCTGGAAGACCATCGATGTCGACCCGGTGCCGACGAATTACGAAAAATTCGCCAAGGCGGTGATGGAGGGCGGCCCCGCCGATCCGGATTTCCGTCATGCGGCCAATCTGCAGAAGGTACTCGATCTGTCGATCATCGCGGATCGGGAGAGGCGCGAACTGGCCGTTTCGGCCTGATGTGAAAGAACAATATGCGGCACGACGTTGCCGCATGTTTCTTCTCCCCGAGGGGGAGAAGGTGGCCCGAAGGGTCGGATGAGGGGGCAAGCTCTCCGAATACTGCTACCCTTGCCCCCTCATCCCGCTGCCGCGACCTTCTCCCCGGCGGGGAGAAGAAACAAGTGGAACCCGCTCGCTCAATCCGCTATGCGCTTTCTCAAAGACGCGGACTACGACGTGGAATTTCATTCCCGCACAATCTACACGCCGCGCTTATTCCCCCACAACAGCACATGCAGTTGCGGCAGCACGCGAGCGGAGAACCAGCGGTCTTCGCTGACCTTCTCCGCCAGCCACAACATCCGGTCCATGACCCCATCGATATCCACGCGGGCGTCGTCATCATCGGGCGGCGGCGGGGTGTGGTTGCCGGGCTGGAGGTAAACCGGCAGATGCGGAAAGCGAGCGGATGCCGTCTTGGCATAGGCATAATCCGCATCATCGAAAACCACGATTTTCAGTGCCACCTGCGGTCCATCGCCGGCGGTGGCAAGACAGTTCTCGAATGCCTGCCAGTCTGTTTCCATGCCGCTCGATGGCGGTTTCGGGCTCAGCACCAGATGGTCGAGATCGGCGAACCAGTCTTTCGCGATGCTGCCCTGCGTTTCCAGCGCGAAACGATAGCCCTCGCCCTGACCCTTCGCAATCAAAGCCCCGAGCGGCTGGATGGCGGGGTTGCCTCCGGAGAGCGACACCGTCAGCGGCACGCCGCCGGAAAGCCGACACACCTCCTGCCAGATCGTCTCGACAGGCATCGGTTTCCACGTATCGCGGTACTCGCTGTCGACCGCATGCAGCGTATCGCACCAGGAACAGCGGTAATCACAGCCGCCGGTGCGCACAAAAACGGTGGGCAGGCCAATCAGCGGCCCCTCGCCCTGAATGGTCGGACCGAAGATTTCGCTGATGCGGATTGCCGTTTCCTTCGCTGCAACTTTCTGTGCAGCCGCCGTCATGGCCGGTATTCCGCCCAGGTCTTGGCGGTTTCACTCACCCGCACGGCGCTGGTTTCCGGCAGGCGATCCTTGCACCAGTCATAGAAGTACTTCGCCAGGCATTCCGCCGTCACGCGGTCATGGCCGAGAACGTCGTTCAAATGGCGATGGTCGAAATGATCGTCGATATAGCGCTTCAGTGGTGAAAGTTCGTGATAGTCGCGCACGAAACCATGAACGTTGAGTTCTTCACCTGATAGTTCGACCTCGACAATGTAATTATGCCCATGCAGACGGGCGCATTGGTGATCAGCCGGCAGGCTTTTCAGCTGGTGCGAGGCGGAGAAGTGAAACTCCTTGGTGATGCGGAACATCAGCGCACCTCCTGCGCCGCATAGGCATGGGTCGCCGCTACCCAAAAATCCGGGTCTTCGTAGTCGGTCGGGTCGGTAACGCCGGCCAGATGAAAAGCCTCGCGCCGTTCCACGCAGGTGCCGCAGCGTCCGCAATGGCGAGCCCCCCCCTTGTAACAGGACCATGTTTCCCCAAAGGGCGTGCCGTATTTCACGCCGTCGGTGACGATCGCCGCCTTGGAGACCGTGACATAGGGGGCGAAAAGCTTGACATCAGCATAACCTTCCAGCGCATGCGCCTGCATGGCGTTGAAACTGTCGATGAAGCCCGGCCGGCAATCGGGATAGATGAAATGGTCGCCGCCATGCACGGCGATCGCCACCGCATCCGCCTGTTGTGCTGCGGCCAGACCGAAGGCAATGGTGAGCATGATGGCGTTGCGGTTCGGCACAACGGTGGAGCGCATGGTCTCCTCCGCATAGTGCCCATCCGGCACCGCGATGTCGTCCGTCAGCGCTGAGCCGGTGAGATGCGCACCGATGGTTCTGATGTCGATGACATGATGCGGCACGCCGAGACGCTTCGCACAATCGGCGGCGAAATCCAGTTCCTTCTTGTGGCGCTGGCCATAATCGAAGGAGACGAGAGCGAGAAGTTCATGTTCCGCGGCGATTTTATGCGCAAGCGAAACGGAGTCCAATCCGCCGGAGCAGATGACGATGGTTTTCATAATTTAGGATCCCTTGTTTTGACCGGGTGGGCTGCGACCGGATACGGCGCGGCTTTAAACCAAAGCGAAGGGATTGTGAAGAGCTTACGATATTAGCGCCGCCGCGCCGTTGCCGCTGAAACAAAAAAGCGGCGGAGTCGCCTCCGCCGCCTGTTTGATCGGTCGTCACATCAACGCAGCAGCGCCTGCGCCTCTTCAATGCCGAGCGCTGCCGGCTGAGTGCAGGTCGTGGTCATCTCGATGAAGCGCCCTTCTTCCCCGGATTTGAGGATGGAGGTCATCACGTCGATGCCATGCAGGGAGCGATCCAGCGAGCAACGGGCATCACGGCCTTCCAGAATGGCAATCGCCATATCGGCAAGGCCTGCGGTGCGGTAATTGGCGCGCGGGCCGTTCGGGCTTTCCTGGTTGGCGATGCCGAAAGGATGCGCCCAGTCTTCCAGCGGCTGGATATTCTTATCGCGCCCGCTCGCTTCCACCACACCACCGAAGAAGTTGGGGTCCGGCACGTAGATAGAGCCTTCCGTGCCGTAGAGCTCCATATTGGCGTGGCGATGCGACCACACGTCCCAGCTGGCCGAAAGCGTGATCGTTGCACCGTTCACGAATTCCAGCAGCGCATGGATGTTGGTCGGCGTTTCAACCGGGATGACCTCGCCGTTGAGCGGCTGGCTGGTCACCGTGCGGGTGGGATTGGCCATGGAGGTCAATGCCCCGACGCGCTTGACCGGGCCGATGAGGTTGATGAGGTTCGCCACATAATAGGGACCAAGATCGAGGATCGGCCCACCGCCCTTCAGGAAGAAGAAGCCCGGGTTCGGGTGCCACATCTCCATGCCGGGGCTCATCACATGGCAGGTGCCTGACGTGATGCGCCCGACCTTGCCCTCGTCGATATATTGCCGGGCGAGCTGATGCGCGCCGCCGAGGAAGGTGTCCGGCGCGCAACCAACGGAGAGGTTCTTCTCCCGGGCGATGCGGCGCAGTTCTTCCCCCTCTTCCAGCGAAAGCACCAGCGGCTTTTCCGAATAGACGTGCTTGCCCGCCTCAAGTGCGGCTTTCGACACCGGAAAATGCGCGGCGGGAATGGTGAGGTTCACCACCACGTCGATGTCCTTGTTGGCGAGCAGTTCCTCGATGGACTGCGCGACAACGCCGAATTCTTCCGCCCTCAGCTCCGCCGCATTGCGGTTGAGGTCGGCGCAGGCAAGCACCTTGATGCCCTTGAAGAGCGGCGCCAGCGAGAAATAAGCAGACGAGATATTGCCGCATCCGATGATGCCGACGCCAAGATCTCTGGCCATGATAAAACTCCGAAAAATTGAAACTCAATAGGTTTTGAACGATGCGATCGAGCGGGTGATGAGCCGGTCGATATCTTTCGGGTTGTCGTGCTCGACCACGAAATGTTTCGTGGCGGATTTCGCCTTCAGCGCGGCAACGAGACCCTTCCAGTCCACTGTACCATGGCCGACGTCGGCCCAGCCATCCTCATCCGCATTCTCTCCCGCGGGCGCGATATCCTTGACATGCACGGCGGTGATGCGCTTGCCGTAGCTTTCGATCCAGGCGAGCGGATCGGCATTCCCCCTGATAATCCAGGCGATATCCGCTTCCCATTTCAGGTCCGGGCCTCCGGCAAAAATCTGCTCCTGCGGCGTCGAGCCATCGTCAAGCGTCTTGAACTCGAAATCATGGTTATGCCAGCCGAAGATCAGCCCGGCATCCACGAAGGGCTTACCAGCTTCCTGCAGGCGCTTGCCGAAGGCGAACCAGCCTGCGACATCTGTCGGGCGCTGGTCGGGCATCAGATAAGGGCAATAGATCGCCTCCACGCCCAGTACCTTGGCGATGTTCAGCGCCTTTTTCGGATCACCCTCAAGAAGATCGAGACCGAAATGGCCGGTTGGCATGGTCAGCCCGTTGGCGTCGAGTTCGGCGCGCAGACCTTTCAGACCAGCTTCATCCAGCGAGGCATACATCGCGCCATAACCTTCGACATGTTTATAACCCGCCGCCGAAAGCTTTTTCAGAATGTCGGAAAAAGGCTGGAAATTGCGGGCGCTGTAAAGCTGGAAACCGAGTTCTGTCATTATCTCCTCCATAGAGATGTGGGTGCTTGGGATGGTGTTGGGGGGGGTAAAACGAGACCTTCCTAAAGCCGCTCTTCGCTCTGCGCGTCGAACAGCGAGGCCATGGTAAGGTCTAGGCCGAGACGGACCTTCGTGCCGGGTGAGAACCGACGGTGGCCGCCAACGCGCACGGACAGGGTATGACCGGCATGTTTGAGCCAGATCAGATTGTCGGCGCCCATCGGCTCCTCAATATCAACGATCGCTTCATGCACCTCACCGCCGACGATGTCGGCATCGACGCGCACATGTTCGGGGCGAACGCCAAGAACCACCGCGCGGCCGGCGATAAGCGGCGTCTCGGACTGATAACCGTCCAGCGAAAAGGTGACGCCGTTGGTGGTGAAGACCACCTTGCCGTCTTTTTCGATCAATTCGCCACGCAGGAAATTCATCGAGGGCGAGCCGATGAAGCCGGCGACGAAGAGGTTCCGCGGCTTGTTGTAGATGGTGACGGGATCGGCCAGCTGCTGGATGACGCCGCTTTTCATGATGGCGATGCGATCCGCCAGCGTCAGCGCCTCGATCTGGTCGTGCGTCACATAGATCATGGTGTTCTTCAGCGACTGGTGCAGCCGCTTGATTTCGACGCGCAGTTCCGAGCGCAGCTTGGCGTCGAGGTTGGAGAGCGGCTCATCGAACAGGAACACATCCACATCCCGCACCAGCGCCCGGCCAATCGCCACACGCTGGCGCTGGCCGCCGGAAAGCTCGGCAGGCTTGCGTTTCAAAAGCGGCTCGATCTGCAAGATGCTCGCCGCCCGTTTCACGCGCCGGTCGATCTCCTCTTTCGGCACCTTGGCGACCTGAAGGCCGAAGGACAGGTTTTTCTCCACCGTCATCTGCGGATAAAGCGCATAGGACTGGAACACCATGCCGATACCGCGATCCTTTGGCTCCTCCCAGGTGACGTTGCGGTCCTTGATGAAGATTTGCCCGTCGGTCGGCTCCAGAAGCCCGGCAATGCAGTTGAGAAGAGTCGACTTGCCGCAGCCGGAAGAGCCGAGCAACACGAGGAATTCGCCGTCGTAAATATCGAGATTGAGGTCTTTCAGCACGGTGACGGCGCCGAAGGACAGGGAAAGATCGCGAATGGAAACGCTTTTGTTCATATAACTCAACCTTTTACTGCGCCTGCAGCAATGCCGCGGACGAAAAGCCTGCCGGAGACGAAATAGACGATCAGCGGCACAGCCCCGGTCAGAAGGGTTGCGGCCATGTTGACGTTGTATTCCTTCACGCCCTGCACGGAGTTGACGATGTTATTGAGCTGCACGGTCATCGGGTAATATTCCGGCCGCGTGAACACCACGCCGAACAGGAAGTCGTTCCAGATGCCGGTCACCTGCAGGATCATCGCCACGACGAAGATCGGCAGTGACATGGGCAGCATGATGCGGAAATAAATCTGCCAGAAATTGGCGCCATCAATACGAGCCGCCTTGAACAGTTCCTCCGGCAGCGACGCAAAATAATTGCGGAACAGCAGCGTCAGGATCGGCATGCCGAAGATGGTGTGCACGATGACGAGGCCGGTCAGCGTGCCATAAACGCCCATTTCGCGCAGCACGATGACGATCGGATAGATCATCACCTGATAGGGGATGAAGGCACCGATGATGAGGATCGAGAAGAACAGTTCCGACCCTTTGAACTTCCAGTTCGCGATGGCGTAACCGCTGACGGAAGCGACGATGATCGAGATGACGACCGAAGGCACGAGGATGCGCACCGAGTTCCAGAAGCCGCGTGAAAGGCCGTCGCAATTCAAGCCCGTGCAGGCATTGGCCCAGGCCTTCACCCAGGGCTCAAAGGTGATTTCCACCGGCGGTGCGAAAATGTTGCCGAGCCGGATTTCCGGCATGCCCTTTAGCGAGGTGACAACCATCACGTAAAGCGGCAGCAGATAATAGGCGGCGGCAACGAACAGCGTGCCGTAAAGAATGATGTTGCGGCGGGAAAAGGTTTTCCTCGGTTTCTTGCCGCGCGGGCCGGAAAGGTCCTGGGCAACCGCATCGCTTGCGGCGACAACCGTGTTCAATGTGCTGATATTAGCCACGCTTCTTGCCTCCGAATTCGAGGTAGGCCCATGGGATGACGATGATGGCGACGGTCAGAAGCATCATGGTCGAGGCGGCGAAGCCCTGCCCCAGATTTTGCGCCTGGAACATGTAGTCATAGACATATTTCGCCGGCACTTCGGAGGCGATGCCCGGCCCGCCGCTGGTCTGCGCCACCACGAGATCGTAGACCTTGACGATGCCGCTGGCGATGATGACGAGCGTGGTGATGAAGACCGGACGCATCATGGGAATGATGATGAGGATATAGGTCTTCCACATCGGAATGCCGTCAACGCGCGTTGCCTTCCAGATGTCCTCATCGATACCGCGAAGACCGGCCAGCATCAGGCACATGACAAGCCCCGTGCCCTGCCAGAGCGCAGCAATCAGGATACCGTAAATGACGATCTGGGAATTATAAAGCGGATCGAAGGTGAAGCTTTCCCAACCCATCGAGCGGACCACGGACTGGATGCCGAATTCCGGGTTCAGCAGCCATTGCCAGACGAGGCCGGTGACGATGAAGGACAAGGCGAAGGGATAAAGAAATATCGTGCGGAAGGTGTTTTCAAACCGGATTTTCTGATCCATCAGCGCCGCCAGCACGAAGCCGATGACGAGACTGAAGATCAGCGACAGCACGCCATATATCGCAAGATTCTGGATGGACACGATCCAGCGCGGCGCGGCCCAAAGCCGCTCATATTGGTCAAAACCGATGAAGCTCGCCCGCGGCAGAAGCTTGGAATTGGTGAAGGAATAAATCACCGTCCAGATCGTTCCGCCGAGAAAGATCACCATGGCGGTCAGGATCATGGGAATGGAGGCAATCTTGGAATTGAGATTGCGGAAAAGCTGGTTGGGACGCCCTGAGCGCGTTTGACCTGCCATGTTACCTCCTCCTGTAACGTTACAGTCAACGACCAAGCAAAAAGCCCGCCGCGTGAAACCCCGGCCAGCGCCAACTGTTCTGGCGCAAGCCGGACGTTGGAAAGGGGAGCGGTGAACCGCTCCCCGATCCGGAGAGATTACAATCAGTCAGCCGAACCGATAATGTCCGCGAAGCGCTTCTGCCCGTCTTCCGCCGACATCGAGCCCGCGAAGAACTCCGCCATGAGGTCTTCCTTCTGTTTCTGCGTATCGGCAGAAATCAGCTGGTCGGTGCTGGTCAGCGCATTGCCCTTGGCCAGAATTGCCAGACCCTTTTTCATGCAGTCATTGGCTGCATTGAGGTCGACGTCGCCGCGGATCGGCAGCGAGCCTTTCTTCAGGTTAAAGGCAACCTGCGTTTTCGGATCAACAATGGTTGCGGCAAGCACGTCCTGCGCCTTGGTTTTCGCCTCGTCCTTCAAAACCGGGAAATAAAAGGCGTCGCCACCCGTGGTGAGGTATTCACTAAGACCAAGACCAGGAAGGCAGGAATAGTCCGTGCCGGCTTTCTGATTGGCAAGCTGGAATTCGCCCTGCGCCCAGTCGCCCATGATCTGGCCGCCGGCCTTGCCCGTTATCACCATATTCGTGGCCTGATTCCAGTCCTGAACATTGGTGCCCTTGGCCATGTCACGCGCCTCGACGGCAGCCGCGAAAATCTTGGCCATCTCAGGCCCGGCTGCCGCTTCGGCATCCTTGTCGCCATAGACCTTCTGATAAAGATCTTTGCCGCCGATCGAAAGCGTCAGCGTGTCGAACAAGCCGTTCGCCTGCCATGCCTGGCCGCCCAGCGCGAGCGGCTGGATGCCGGCCTTTTTCAGCGCCGGTGCGGCTGCGACGAATTCCGTCCAGTTCTTCGGAACTTCAACGCCCGCCTTCTTGAAGGCTTCATTGGAAAGCCACAGCCATTGCCAGGAATGGATATTGACCGGTGCACAATAGATCTTGCCGTCGATGGTGCAGCTGTCGAGCAGGCTTGCAGGCTTGATCACCTCTTTCCAGTTACCCTTTGCGGCAACATCGGAAAGATCGCGCATCAGACCTGCCTGAACAAGCTCTTCAGCCTGCCGGCCATGGTTGAATTGGGTGGCCCCCATCGGGTCGCCGCCGGTGATGCGGCTGATCATGATCGGCCGGGCTGTGCCACCCGAACCGGCAATCGCGCCGTCCACCCATTTATTGCCGGTCGCGTCGAAAGCCTTGGCCAGTTCGGCGACGGCAGCGGCTTCGCCGCCCGATGTCCACCAATGGGTCACCTCAAGATCGGTGGCCCCGGCAATACCCGCCGGAATCATGACGCTGGCCAGAAAAGCCGCAGAAATAACACGCATTCGCATGAGTCTCCTCCCTCACTGAAACGTTGCAGTTGGAACGTATGCGAAGATTTTTGATTAGGCAACCGCCTAAAATACGAATCTCGCCACCACCGTCAGGAGGCATTTCGAACGGGCGGTAAATATGCCGAACAGCCAGGCGACACAGGGGATTGGACCGCGTAATCCACACGCAATGCCGGTCATTTACAAACCCCATGGTGAGGAAAACAGGCGAAAGAGACCATGAAACGCTGGCATATTCTTTTGATCATCGGATTGACCGGTGTCGCATCGCTTTTACTGGCAACGTTTGAGCAGCTCATCCCGGGACAGCAGGTTTCATTGGCGATGCGTCTGCTGATCCTCGTCCAGCCCGCAATCCTGACCCTTGCGGCGGTGGCGACCGGTCAGGCTCTGGCCGTGAAACTCGGGCTTGGCGCCCCGTTGATCGATAGCCTGCTGAATGGTGACAGCGCGCGCGCAGTGCTGCGAAGACAGGTGCCGCCTGCGCTTGCGGCGGGCATTGCCGTCGCCGTGTTGATGATCATCTATTCCTCGGTGATCCTGCCCCTGGTCACGGATGCGGCAACCCTGGCAAAAATGACCAGATTTGATGTCCCGCTGGCGACCCGGATTTTATATGGCGGCATCACGGAAGAGCTGCTGACCCGGTGGGGCCTGATGTCGTTTTTTGCATGGGCCCTCTGGCGCATGACGGGAAGCGGACAGATTGGACCATCCACAGTGTGGGCAGCCATCGCAATCGCCGCAGCTCTCTTTGCCGCGGGCCACCTGCCTTTTCTGTTCACGATCGCTGCTCAGCCTCAACCGGCGCTCGTCCTTGCGGTGCTGCTCGGCAATTTCGTTCCCGGCCTCATCTTCGGGTGGCTATTCTGGCGTCGGGGACTGGAAGCGGCGATGCTGTCCCACGGCTTTGCCCATTGCGTGAACGCGCTGGCCGCTTGAACCAAAAAAGCGAAGCGGACCTATGTCCGCCTCGCCTTATGTTCCCTCGGCATTGGCAACAGCTCTATTGCCTCTTGTAATCATCCTCGATGCGGATGACATCATCCTCGCCGATATAGGCTCCGGTCTGGATTTCGACCAGCTCGAGCGGTATCTGCCCCTCATTGGCAAGCCGGTGCGGCTGACCGATCGGGATATAAACCGACTGGTTTTCCGTCAGCAGCCGGGTTTCTTCGCCGATCGTCACCGTCGCGGTTCCCTTCACGACGATCCAGTGTTCCGAGCGATGATAATGCTTCTGGAACGAGATGCGGTGGCCGGGATCGACCGTGATGTGGCCCACCCGGTAGCGCTCGTCCACATACATATGTTCGATATAACCCCAGGGGCGGTAGACGCGCTTGTGGGTCTGCGTCTGTGGCGCGTGTTCGCTGTCCTTCAGCTTTTCCACCAGACCCTTCACATCCTGCACCCGGTTTTTCGGCACCACCAGAACCGCATCCTTGGTGGCCACCACCACCATGTCCTTTGCACCCACCACCGTCGTCAGCAATTGCGTGGAGTGGATGAGGCAGCCTTCGGAATCGATGAAGACGCCGTTGCCTTCCAGTGCGTTGTCATTGCCGCGTTTGTCGGCAATCTCCCAGATCGCATCCCAGCTGCCAATATCCGACCAGCGGAAATAGCCGTGCACCACCGCCATGCGTTTGGTCTTCTCGATCACCGCATAGTCGATGGAGTTTTTCGGCGAAGCCTCGAAGCTTTCCTGATGCAGGCGCACGAAACCGAGGTCGCTCTCATATTGCTCGACGGCCTGCGTCACCGCCGCCAGGATCTCCGGCGCGAAGGCCTTCAGCTCGGCGATCATCACATCGGAACGGAACAGGAAGTTGCCGGAATTCCAGAGATAACCTTTTTCCAGATAGGAGATCGCCGTCTTCACATCCGGCTTCTCCACAAAGGCATCCACGGTGCTGAGGTCTTCCTCGCCGTCGATCGCCTCGCCCGGCTTGATGTAACCGTAGGAGGTACGCGGCTCGGTCGGCACGAGGCCGAAGACGACGATATTACCCTGATCGGCGGCTTTTGCGCCGAGCTTCACGGCATCCGAAAACTTGTGGGCATCGAGCACCACATGGTCGGCGGCAAGCGCCAGCACCAGGCATCCGGGCTCGCGGCGCTCGGCCAGCACAGCGGCGGCGGCCATCGCGGCGGCGCTGTCGCGGCGGGCGGGCTCAAGCACCACCGTTGCCGGCAGATCGATCTCTTCCGCCTGGCGGCGCGCGAAGAAACGGAAATCCTCGTTGGTGATCACAAGCGGTTCGGCATAAAGGCTCTTGTCGCCCACCCGCTGCAGCGTCTGCTGATAGGTCGAAAGATTGCCGACCAGCGGCTGGAACTGCTTGGGCAACTGATCGCGCGATACCGGCCAAAGCCGGGAACCGGCACCGCCAGCAAGAAGAACCGGCGTGATCTTTCGAGATTGTTCCTTCACAATAAAACCTTTCCAACTCTAAAAATTTCCCGGCGCGCCGGACAATATACATATTTCGAAATGCCGCCATCATCGGTTCACGGGCGGATAAGCGCAAGCTCATAAATTCGCCTTGTGAAAGCTTGGTGAATGGCGGCGAATTTGCCGGCAGGCCCCGTTTTCCTAACGCAGGAGGGAGAGTGAGGTTCCGCACGGAATGGCCGCTCACGCCGGCTCACGACAAAGGAAAACCCCGGGATAACGTCCCGGGGTTCCTTTTTTCAGAGTGATCAAACCAAAATCAATCCGGCAATGCATAGGCGATTACATAGTCGCCGCGATCAGGCGACTGGCGTGCGCCGCCGGCCGAGATAACCACATATTGCTTGCCGGTCTTCGGAGACTTGTAGCTCATCGGACCGCCCTGGCTGCCGACCGGAAGGCGGGCCTTCCAGACTTCCTTGCCGGTCGCCGTATCGAAGGCGCGCAGATAATAATCCTGCGTGCCGGCGATGAAGACGAGACCGCCCTGCGTGGCGAGCGTGCCGCCGAGCGTCGGCATGCCGATCGGGATCGGCAGGCCCATCTTGATGCCGAGCGGCCCGGTATCCTCGACGGTACCAACAGGCACCTGCCACTTGATCTTCTGGGTCTTCATGTCGATCGCGGTCATCGTGCCATAGGGCGGAGCCTGGCAGGGAATGCCGAGAGCCGAAAGGAAACGGTTCTTGTCGACGGCATAGGGCGTACCCTTCATAGGCACGAGGCCCATGCCGGTATTGACGCTTTCGCCGCCGCTTGCCGTTGCCTTGGTGGGTGCGGCTTCCTTCATCTGAATCCAGAGGCCGAGGCGCATGTCATTGACGAAAATGGTGTTCGTCGTCGGGTCAGTCGAAAGACCGCCCCAGTTCATGCCGCCGAGCGAACCCGGGAATGACAAGGAAAGGTCCGTACCCGGCGCCGTATAAAGCCCTTCGTAGCGCATGCCCTTGAAGGCAATACGGCAAAGAAGCTGGTCGAACGGGGTGGCGCCCCACATATCCGCTTCCGTCAGGGTCTGCGCGCCGATCTCAGGCATGCCGACCGAGCGCGGCTGTGTCGGCGCATAGCGCTCGTTCGGAATATTGGCGGGCTTGACCGGAACTTCTTCAACCTTGGTCAGCGGCTGGCCGGTCGCCCGGTCGAGAACATAGATCTGCGCCGCCTTGGTGCCGAAGACCAATGCCGGAACAGTCGTTCCATCCGCTTTCGGGAAATCGATGAAGCTTGGCTGCATCGGGACGTCGAAGTCCCAGAGGTCGTTATGAACTGTCTGATAGACCCACTTTTCCCGACCGGTGGTGGCATCGAGCGCCAGCATCGAAGCGCCATATTTATGGTCGAGCGGCGTGCGCGTCGCGCCATACAAATCCACCGAAGGGCTGCCGACCGGCATGAAGACGGTGTTCAGCTCCGGATCGTAGGACATGGACGCCCAGACGTTGGGTGTGGAGCGTGTGTAGGTCTGCCCTTCGGGCGGCAGTCCGGTGATATCAGGGTTGCCGGGATCGAAGGCCCAGCGGAGCGCGCCGGTCACCACATCGAAACCGCGCATCACACCGCCGGGCATGTCCACCTGTACGTTGTCGGCGATACGACCGCCGACAACGACGGTCGTTCCCGCCAGTGTAGGCGCGGAGGTCAGCACATATTGCGGGTCCGGCGCATTGCCGAGACCGATCTTCAGATCGACACGGCCGTTGGCGCCGAAGTCAGGGCAGAACGCGCCGGTGTCGGCATCAAGCGCAATCAGTTCCGCATTGATGGTGTTCATCAGAATGCGGCGCTGGCAAAGCGCGCCTTCAGCCACGATTGCCGGGGTAACCGGCGTGGAACCTGGTGCGGTCGGTTGCTTCAGCGGCGCCTTGGCGTCGAAATAGGCAAGACCGCGGCAGCGCATCCAGACGGAGGATTTCGCGTTGATTTCCGTCTTCCATTTCTCAGCGCCGGTATCGGCATCGAGAGCGATGACATTATTGTGCGGTGTGCAAAGGAACACGGTGTCGCCAACCTGCAGCGGCGTTTCCTGATCTTCCGCACCATTCGCGCCGGGACTGATCGGGGTGTCGCCGGTATGATAGGTCCATGCGACCTTAAGATTCCGGACATTGTCACGGGTGATTTCGTCGAGAGCGACAAAGCGGCTGCCGCCGGATGTATTGCCATAATGCTCCCAGTTCTTCTGCTCGGTTTCCGGGGTTACCGGCGTCAGCGCGGCCGCCTCACCATTGAAGGCGACGGTCGGATGCGGCACGAACATGCCGGCAAAACCGGCACCGGAAGCGATGGCGAGAATGGCGGCGATGGCGAAAGAAGTGCCATATGCCGGGGTCTTGCCTGCGGCACGGCGCAAGAGGGGATAGGAGAGCGCAACGACAGCGGCGCCGACACCTATCGCCAGAAGGCGGGAAATAAGCGGCCAGAAGTGCAATCCGGCTTCCCACACCGCCCAGACGCCGGTGAGGACGACGACGAGACCGAAGAGAAGCGCGCCCGCAGGCTTGCGCAACAGGATGAGCAGGCCGGAGACTATCAGCGCGATACCCGCCGCAATGAAGTAAAGGCTGCCGCCGAGTGCGGCGAGCTGGCCGCCGCCAATGGCGAACAACAGGCCTGCGGCTATGATGACCGCGCCGAGCACCAACAGCCATAATCTGGCTGGGAGCGATAATGAAGTTGCTGGATTACCCATGAAAGAATGTCCGGTTAGAAGAGCCGCCAAAAAGGCTGAAGCCCGATGATCGTTCAGCGCCCGGCAAAGCCGGGACAGTCCGCGGCCATTGCGGCCAGGCGAAGGTGCGCCCGAGGCGGCGCGGCTGAACGGGGAACAATGGTGGGGAAGACTTCCGTCGTGACTGTCATTTTGACCCATTCACTGCAGGTAGCCGCCGGCCCCATGGACGGCGGACAAGGTGCTTGAACAAATCCTCCCCGGCTCGCATCGCCAATGCCCGCATAAGCGGCAAAGACGACCGAAACACTGGCTGCGGTATAACGTCGCCTGCGACAAGATGACAATGCGCAAGACGGGCAATTTTGATAAGCTATACTTATATCACACCAAGTCCGACAACACAAAGACCTGTCCGCCGATGGATATTCGCCAACTCACAATATTCGTGGAAGCCGCAAGGGCCAGAAACTTTCGCGCCGCCGCCCTGCAGCTTGGCATCGCCCAGCCTGCCGTGACCCAGCGCATCCGGCAGCTGGAGGAGAATCTGGGCTTCAAGCTTTTTCACCGCATCAATCGCGGTGTGGAACTCACGCCGTCCGGCCAATCCATGCTCATCGAGGCGGAAGAAATCCTTGCCCGCACCAAAGGCGCGCTGGAAAAGGCGCAGCAGATCAGGCGCGGCCAGCTCGGCACGCTGCGCATCGGATACGGCACCAGTGTCATGGCGGAACGCAAACTGCCGGCGCTGATTACCCGCTATGGCGATGAACACCCTGATGTGACGCTTGAACTGTTGCCCGGCATGACGATGGAACAGCTGATCGAGCAGGTGGCGACCCGCAAGACCGATATTGCCTTCATTCGCGCGCCCCTTCCCTCGCTGCCGCAGACCTTGCGCGCCATGCCCTTCGATCGCTCGAAACTCTGCGTCGCCTTGCCGGAACGGCACGCACTCGCCAACCGCTCGCGGATTCCTGTCGGCGATATCGTGCGCGAAAAACTGCTGCTGCCGGTTGACGAGATTGGCCTTGGTCTCAGCAGCAGCGCGCTTTCGCTTTTTGAGGATGCAGGCTGCGCGCCGGAAATCGGCATGCGCATCGCCAACGTCAATACGATCCTCGCGCTCGTGGAGGCGGGGGCGGGCATTTCCATCCTGCCGGAAACCACCGTGCGTTCCGCAAGGGGCATTGCCGGCGTGCCACTGGAAAGCGCGGATGCGTGGTCCGATTGTGTGCTGGTCGTCAGGCGTGGCGCCCTCGCCCTGCATGTCGAAGCCTTCGTGAACATGGCTCGTCAAGCCTATCGGCCAAGCCTCTGACACGAAAGACAGGAATTAATCGATTGAATCGGCCACAAATTTCATCACGCTTAAATTTGCTGCACTGAACAACATTCAAGGCTTGGCAGGCGCGCGAAAAATACAATAACAACGGCTGATATTTTTACACTGATATTGACAGGAAAGCACGCTCAGCCCATGTCCGACACGACGAAACCCGCCAGCACAAGAACATCGGTTACGGATCAGGAAGCCCTGGATTTCCACGCGGAAGGCAGACCGGGGAAACTGGAAATCACCCCGACCAAACCGATGGCGACGCAGCGGGATCTGTCGCTTGCCTATTCGCCTGGCGTGGCCGTGCCGGTGAAAGCCATCGCCGAAAATCCGGCGACCGCTTACGACTACACCACGCGCGGCAACATGGTGGCGGTCATCTCCAACGGCACCGCCATCCTCGGTCTCGGCAATCTCGGGGCGCTCGCCTCCAAGCCGGTCATGGAGGGCAAGTCGGTTCTGTTCAAGCGCTTCGCCGACGTCGATTCCATCGACCTTGAGGTCGACACCGAAGACGCCGATGAATTCATCAATTGCGTGCGTTACCTCGGCCCCTCCTTCGGCGGCATCAATCTGGAGGATATCAAGGCGCCGGAATGTTTCATCATCGAAAGCCGCCTGCGCGAACTGATGGATATTCCCGTCTTCCATGACGACCAGCACGGCACCGCCATCATCGCCGCCGCCGGCCTCATCAACGCCATCGAACTGACCGGGCGTGACTTCAAGACCACGAAGCTCGTCTGCAACGGCGCGGGTGCTGCGGCAATCGCCTGTATGGACCTCATCAAGGCCATGGGTTTCAACCCTGAAAACATCACGCTCTGCGACACCAAGGGCGTGATCTACCAGGGCCGCACCGAAGGCATGAACCAGTGGAAATCCGCCCACGCGGTAAAAACCAGCAACCGCACGCTGGCCGAAGCCATGAAGGGTGCTGATGTGGTGTTCGGCCTGTCGCAGAAGGGTGCCTTCAGCGAAGAGATGATCCGCTCCATGGCGCCGAAACCGATCATTTTCGCCATGGCCAATCCGGATCCGGAAATCACGCCCGAGGAAGTCTCACGCATTCGCGACGACGCCATCATGGCGACGGGCCGTTCGGATTACCCGAACCAGGTCAACAATGTCCTCGGCTTCCCCTATATCTTCCGCGGTGCACTCGATGTTCGCGCCAGCCAGATCAACGACGCGATGAAGATCGCTGCCGCACAGGCGCTGGCGGACCTCGCCCGCGAAGATGTGCCTGACGATGTGGCCGCCGCCTATCAGGGCAACCGCCCGCGCTTCGGATCGCAATACATCATTCCGGTTCCCTTCGATCCGCGTCTGATCTCGGCCATTCCGGTGGCTGTCGCCAAGGCTGCCATTGAAACCGGCGTCGCCCGCCGGGAATTGCCCGATCTCGACGCCTATGCCCGCGAGCTTTCCGCCCGCCGCGACCCGATGGCATCGACCACGCAGCGCCTTTACGAGCGCGTGCGCCGCTCTCCGAAACGGGTCGTTTTTGCGGAAGCCGAAGAAGAACAGGTCATGCGCGCGGCGATTTCCTTCACTGCGCAGGGCCTCGGCACCGCCATCCTGCTCGGCCGTGACGATATCATCAAGGCCAATGCGGAGCGCGCCGGCATCGATCTCGACCGCGCCAATATCGAGATCACCAACGCCCGCCTTTCCAGCCGCGTCGATGCCTATGTCGATTATCTCTATGCGCGTCTGCAGCGCGGCGGTTTCCTGCTGCGTGACGTGCAGCGCCTGGTCCACAACGACCGCAACCATTTCGCGGCATGCATGGTGGCGATGGGTGATGCGGACGCGGTAGTGACGGGCGTTACCCGCAATTATTCGACGGCGCTCGAGGATATCCGCCGCTGCATCAACACCAAGCCCGGCCACCGCGTCATCGGCGTTTCGCTGGTCGTTTCGCGCAACCGCACCGTCTTCGTGGCCGATACCGCTGTGCATGACATGCCGAATGCGGAGGACCTTGCCGACATCGCCGAAGAAGCAGCCCACCTTGCGCGCCGTTTCGGCTACGAGCCGCGCGTTGCCATGCTTGCCTATTCCACCTTCGGCCAGCCGACCGGCGAACGCTCAGACAAGGTGCGTGAGGCCGTGAAAATCCTCGACAAGCGCAATGTCAATTTCGAGGTCGATGGCGAAATGTCGGCCGATGTGGCGCTCAACCATCACCGCATGCAGAGCCAGTATCCTTTCGCGCGCCTTTCCGGCCCGGCCAATGTGCTGGTCATGCCCGCCATCCATTCCGCCTCCATCTCCACCAAGATGCTGCAGGAACTGGGCGGCGCGACCGTCATCGGCCCGCTTCTCGTCGGCCTCGACAAGTCGGTGCAGATCACCTCGATGGGCGCCAAGGACAGCGATATCGTCAATATGGCGGCAATCGCGGCCTATAACGCCGGTCGTTGAGAAGGGCCGGGACGTTCAGCACGTTTCTTCTCCCGAGGGGGAGAAGGTGGCCCGAAGGGTCGGATGAGGGGGCGGCGTTAGCGATAAACCGAGAGCTTGCCCCCTCATCCCGCTGCCGCGGACTTCTCCCCGGCGGGGAGAAGAAACAAGCGGCATTCGCTCGCTCTCCCTGTGGCCATTTGGCCCACAGACGGCGTCTGGATTATCCTCCCGCCCTCACAGCCAGACATAAAATAGCGGAAGCAAAGAACAAGATTCTACGATCTCAAATTATTAGGATAATTTTTCTTCTTAAAAGATTTATTGGAACCCAATTTTATTCATAGTATTTTTCGCGCAATGCCAATTCTCGCTCTTGGCGGGTGCCTCATGTAGTTTCCACCTACAATCAAAAGGAAATACCCATGGCCCTCTCTTTCTCCAGATTTGCCGCAAAACTCATCGCCGGAACCGTTGTCATCGCTTCGATGGCAACCGCAGCCCACGCGGATGCAACGCTCGACCGGATCAAGGGCCGCGGCAAGCTCACCGTAGGTGTCATCCTCTCCGGCGCGCCTTTCGGCTTTATCGATCCGAAGACGCAGGAGCAGAAGGGTCTCAACATCGACGTCGCCAAGGCGCTCGCAGCCGGTCTCGGCGTCGAGCTGGTGACTGAGACCGTGACGCCGCCAAACCGCGTGCAGTTCCTGCAGCAGGGCAAGGTCGATATTCTGATCGCCAACATGCAGTACACGGAAGAGCGCGCTAAAACGCTCGATTATGTCCCCACCCCCTATGACCGCCAGGGTGGCGCCGCCATCGGCCGCAAGGACAGTGGCATCAAGGACTGGCCGGACCTGAAGGGCAAGATCGCCTGCGTTTCGCAAGGCTCCAACTACACCCAGCCGCTGATCGAACAATATGGCGCACAGGTGAAGGCGCTGCCGAGCCAGCCGGAATCGCTTCTGGCGTTGAAGGGCGGCAATTGCGATGTTTCCGTGCACGTCAACGGCACGCTGAGCCTGATGCTTCAGGACCGCGCCGACGAGTGGAAAGATTACGGCATCCTGATCCCAACCGACCTTATCCCTTCCGATTCCGTGATCTGGCTGCGCAAGGGCGAGGCCGACACGCAGGCCGCCCTCGACAAGATCGTCAAGGAGCTGCACGCTTCCGGCAAGATGATCGAATTCGCCAAGGCCAACCGTCTGCCCAGCATCGGTTATATGGAAGAGCAGAAGAAGAAGCTTTCCGCCGCGCAATAAGGACCGGGGCACCCCCCAGCGCGATCAAGTCCTTGATCGCGCTGCTCTCCTTCCCGGCGCAGATGTGCCGCGGCTGGATGCCGGATCATCCCCGGGCTTGTTCCGGGGACCGGCATGGCGGAAGGACGGCGGCTATCATCGCGATTTCCCCCAACCATCAGAAACGGCCGGTTTCGCCTGCCGTTCTTTTCTGCTTTATAACAAGGCAGGCCATTCTGGCGCCGCCCGCCTGGCGGCACCCGCAATAACAGCATGGATTTCCGATGCAGGATTCATTTACAGCGCGCTTCATAGAACTGGCCGCGCATCTCGGCCTTAACTATGACTTTCTGAACAGCGGTTACGAGGTTCAGATCTGGCTCGACGGCATGAAGATGACGTTGATCCTCGTCGCCGTCACCTTGCCGCTCAGCCTCGTCTTCGGTTTCATTTTCGCAGCCATGCTGACATCAGGCAAAACCTGGCTCGCCGGCCCCGTCCGCGCCTATGTGGAACTGACTCGCAACACACCGACGCTGGTGCAGCTGATGTGCGGTTTCCTCGTGCTTAACATGCTCATTTCCAACGTACTTGGCGGCGCGCAGAACAATCCGCTGACACCCTTCTTCTGGGTCGTCGCCATTACCGGCCTGCACATTGCCGCTTTCCACGCGGAAGCGTTGCGCGGCGGCATCGAGGCGGTGCCGGCCACCACCATCGAGGCGGCTCGCGCGATTGGTTTCAGCTCCTTTGAGATTTTACGCTATGTGGAGTTTCCGCTGGCGATCCGCACGGCGCTGCCCTCCATCATCAATAACCTCGTCAATCTGGTGAAGCTCACTACGGTCGGCTCGGCCATTGCGGTGGGTGAAATCACCTATGCCTCGATCCTGATCTGGACGCAGCGCGACAATGTGGTCGAACTGATGATCGTCATCCTCATCTTCTTCAGCGTCATCAATTTCATCGTCGCAAGGGCCGGTCTGTGGCTTGAACGGCGTCTTGCGGTTCCGGGGTTTGGTCAATGAGTGCGGTGGTTTCTCCAACACAGGCGGTAAGGAAGCCGCCCTTCGGCACCATTCTGCTGCTCGGCGTGCTGATTGCCATCATCCTGTGGCTGATCCTCGATCCCTCGCTCGGCCAGGTGCTGCTGCAATGGCTGCCCTATCTGGCCAAGGGTTTCGCCATGAATGTGCTGATCAGCATTCTGGCGATCGCCATCGGCACCTTCATCGGCGTTCTCCTTGGCATCATGGAGCTTGCGCCCTACCGTCTCGTGCGGGCGCCGGCGCTCACCTATGTGCAGATATTCCGCAACGCCCCGCATCTGGTGCTGATCTTTGCCGCGACCTACATCTTCCCCTTCGAGATCGTCGCTTTCGGCAACTACATTCCCTTCCCGGACTGGATCAAGGCCGTCGTCGGTCTCGCCATTCCGGCCAGCGCCCATATCGCCGAAATCACCCGCGGCGCCATCCAGTCCATCCCCACCGCGCAATGGGAGGCCGCGCAGGGCCTTGGTTTTTCGCGCAATCAGACGCTGCGCTGGATCATCCTGCCGCAATGCGTGAAGCGCTCGCTGCCACCATGGATGAACCTCTATGCATCGATCACCATGGGCACGGCGCTGGCCTCTCTGGTCGGCGTGCATGAGCTTCTACATGCCGCGACGGACGCCAGCACCGCCGTGCAGCGCAACGATTTCACCGTCGTGGTCTATCTCACTGTCCTGATGGCGTTCTTCCTGTTCTGCTATCCCGTCTCCCGTTTCACGCAGCGCCTCGAGCGGCGCTTCGCTTCCCGCTGATTGGAACAAGCCATGTCCGCACCCGCACCACAAACCGCCGCAAAAGCTCTGGTCGAACTGGAAGGCATACACCTGTCCTTCGGTGACAATCAGGTTCTGAAGGGCATCGATCTTACGGTCAACAAGGGCGACGCAGTCTCCATCATCGGCCCTTCCGGCTCCGGAAAATCCACCATCCTGCGCTGCATCAACGGCCTGCTCATCCCGCAATCCGGCAAGATCACCGTCGGCGGCACCCGCGTAGACCTGTTGAAGACCGAAGCGGAGCGTATCGCACTACGCAAGCGCATCGGCATCGTCTTCCAGCAGTTCAACCTCTTCCCGCATCTGACGGTCATGGAAAACATCACCATCGCACCGATCAAAATCCTCGGCACGCCGAAGGCGGAAGCAGAACGCCACGCCCGTGAACTGCTGGAAAAAGTACGCCTCTCCCAGAAAGTCGATGCCTATCCCGGCCAGCTTTCCGGCGGCCAGCAGCAGCGCGTGGCCATTGCCCGGGCGCTGGCGATGCGGCCGGAACTGGTGCTCTTCGACGAGGTCACCTCCGCGCTCGACCCGGAAACCGTGGGCGAGGTGCTCGCCGTCATTCGTGATCTCGTCAATGACGGCATGACCAGCATTCTCGTCACCCACGAAATGCGTTTTGCCGAGGAAATCAGTGATAATATCGTCTTCACCGAAAACGGCCTGATCGTCGATCAGGGCACTCCGGAGCACATCTTCTACAGGTCGACCAATCCGCGCATCAACGCCTTCGTCAAGGGTCTCGGAGGACAGGTGGCGCGGGTCGCTGACGGCGAAGGGATCTGACACCATGACCGCCGACGAGAAACTCACGCTTCATCTGGCCGAGGCCATCGCTGCCTCCGATCCGTCACGCGACGATGACGCGGTTGCCATCGCCCGCACGGCGCTGATCGACTTTTTCGCCTGTGTGCTGGGCGGAGCTGCCGACAGAAGCACCAGAATCCTGATCGACAGCTTTACACCGGGCACAACGGGCACGGCGGGCATTATCGGCCATGATCTGCGCACGGATGCCTTTACCGCCGCCCTCATCAACGGCCATGCGGGGCATGTGCTTGACTATGACGACGTCCATGGCAGTGTGCGCGGCCACCCGACGGTCGCCATCATTCCCGCTTTGCTGGCTATCGCGGTAGAGGAAGGCTCCACGGCGGACGCGTTCATCGCGGCCTATATCGTCGGGCTGGAAACCATGGCGCGTCTCGGCCTGTCGCTCGGGACCAAGCATTACGAAAACGGCTTCCACGCCACCGCCACGCTCGGCCCCATCGGCGCTGCGGCGGCGATTGCGCATATCCTGAAATTCGATCCTCAGACCACGGCCGTAGCGCTTGGCCTTGCCGCCACGCAATCGGCCGGACTTCGCCTGCAATTCGGCTATGACGCGAAACCGCTGCATGCAGGGCTCGCCACGCGCGCCGGCCTCACCGCCGCGCGGCTGGCGCGATCCGGTTTTCAGGGCGCGCCGGATTTTCTGGAGAATCCCATCGGCTTTTACTCCGCTTTCGCCTTTGGTGCAGAGCAGCCGAAACGCATTCTCTCCGGCTGGGGCGCACCCTGGCAGATCGTTTCTCCCGGATTGACGCTCAAGGCCTTTCCCTGCTGCACCGCGAGCCATCCCGTTGCCGTCGGCGCGCTGGCGCTCCGCAACAGCAATGGTCTGGCACCGGATGAGGTCGAGGCGGTCACCATCACCTTCCCGCCCGGCGGCGATGCCGCCCTCGTTGGACCGGCCACGCCCAGCACCGGCATCGATGCGCGCTTCAGCGCCGAATATGTCTTTGCCGCAGCGCTGACGGATGGAGCACTCGGGATCGGCCATTTCGACGAGCATCCGACACGCACCGACCTGCTTGCCCTTTCCGCGAGGGTCTCGCGCCGGCATGACGAGACCGCCCGCCGCCTCTCGCCCGATCCGACCACCCGTTTCGTGGTCATCGACGTCACGAAGAAGGATGGCACGGTGCTCTCGCGCCGTGTCGACGGCCTCCCCGGCATCGATGACCCGACCGAAAAATTTGCCGACGCGACCGGCGGCAATGAAAAATTCGCCAGCATTCCGGCACTGGTGCGGTCCATGAAAACCGCAGCCGACCTCAGGAAGCTCGAAACGCTTCTGGTATCGCAAATATAACTCGACCGACATGAAGGCATGATCCCCATGACCACCACGACACGCAAAAGACAGATGCATCTGGGCCTTTTCCTGCAGGGTGCAGGCCACCACGTTTCCGGCTGGCGTCACCCGGATGCGGAAGCCGGCAGCGAGAATTTCGATCTGCTCACCCGTGTTACGAAAATGGCCGAGGCGGCGAAGTTCGACATGGTTTTCCTGGCAGATGGCCTCACCAGCGGCGTCGACGCCCATCCCTCGATGATCGCGCGCTTCGAGCCGCTGACGCTGCTTGCAGCGCTTGCCATGGTGACTGACAAGATCGGTCTGGCCGCCACCGCCTCCACCACCTATGGCGAGCCGTACCACACCGCCCGCGCCTTCGCTTCCATCGATCACCTGAGCCACGGCCGCGCGGCGTGGAACATCGTCACCACCTCATACGCCCGCACGGCGGCCAATTTCTCCAAGGACCACCCTGAGCATGACGAGCGTTATGCCGTGGCGGAAGAATACGTGAATGTGGTGCGCGGCCTCTGGGACAGCTGGGATGACGATGCTTTCGTCAAGGACAAGCAGGCGGGCCGTTACGTCGATCCGGAAAAGGTCCATATTCTCAACCACGAAGGCAAATATTTCACGGTCAAGGGACCGCTCAACATCCCGCGTTCCCCGCAGGGCCATCCGGTTCTCATCCAGGCCGGCTCCTCCGGCCCGGGACAGGACCTCGCCGCCCGCACCGCCGATATCGTCTTTACCGCCCAGCAGGCAATCTCCGAAGCGCAGGCCTTCTATACCAGCCTCAAGGCGCGCGTGGAGAAATTCGGCCGCGATCCGGCCAGCGTCGCCGTGATGCCCGGCTTCATGCCGATCATCGGCAGGAGCTTTGAAGAGGCCGGCGAGAAGCTGAAGGAGCTGAATCGCTGGACCGATATCAAGAGCGCCATGCCGCTGCTTGAAGAACGCATCGGCCACAGCCTTACCGAATACGATCTCGACGGCCCACTGCCGGACCTGCCGATTTCCGACCAGCTGCGCAGCCGCGCCGAACTTCTGACCGAACTGGCGCGCCGTGAAAAGCTGACGATCCGGGAACTGGCGCTGCGCGTTGCCGCCGGCCGCGGCCACCACATCGTCATGGGCACGGCGAAAGACGTGGCTGACCGCATGCAGCAATGGTTCGAGAACGGCGCCGCAGACGGCTTCAACGTCATGCCGCCCTTCTTCCCCGGCGGGCTGGAGGAATTCAACCGCGAGGTCGTTCCGCTCCTGCAGGAACGCGGCCTGTTCCGTAAGGACTACGAAGGCTCGACCCTGCGCGACCATCTCGGTATCGCACGACCGGCTCTGCGGGGATAACCTTATGCGGATGCCCGATCAGAGGCATCCGCATCCACCAAATCTGGTTCCTGCGCCTAAGAGGCGCTTGGGCGCGATCTTTATGCCGCCCGCGCCGACGTCTGATTGCGCCGGGCGGTATTCGAAGACTCCGACCGGACGGAAGAACCGTCTTCGCGCTGCGTCGTGCGGCGGTTCAACTTGAACAGGCTGACAAGCTGCGCCAACGCATCGGCACCCTGCGCCAGCGTGGTGCTGATCACGGTGGTGCGGGCGCTCATCGCCGCATTCTCCTGCGTCATCCGATCCAGCCGATTGACCGCCTTGTTGATCTCGCTGATGCCGACAGCCTGTTCGTCCGCCGCCTTGGCGATCATGTCGACGTTACCGTCAATGTGCCTGACCAGCGCGTCGATCTGCTTCAGCGCCGTGCCGGTCTCGCCCACCAACCGGACGCCCTCAAGAACCTCCGTGCCGGAATTGTTGATCAGAGCCTTGATTTCCTTCGCGGCATTGGCGGAACGCTGCGCCAGTTCGCGCACTTCCTGCGCCACCACGGCAAAACCCTTGCCCGCGTCGCCCGCCCGTGCGGCTTCCACGCCGGCATTCAGCGCCAGAAGGTTGGTCTGGAAGGCGATTTCGTCGATCACGCCGATAATCTGGCTGATTTCCCGCGACGCCGTCTCGATACGCTGCATCGCATCGACCGTCCGCTCCACGACCTCGGTGGAGGCCACGGTGGATGCCCGCGCGCTCTGAACGAGCTTGCGCGTTTCTTTCATATTCTCAGTCGATGATCGGACCGTCGCTGTGATTTCCTCGAGCGCTGCCGACGTTTCCTCCAGCGCCACCGCCTGCTCGCGCGAGCGTTCGGCGAGATTGACGGAGGCTTCGCTGACTTCCTGGCTGCTGCGGGTCAGGTCTCCGGTCTGGCCGAGAACATTTTCCAGCGTCTTCTGGAATTCGGCGATCGATTTATTGAAATCGCAACGCAATCTTTCAAACTCGCCGACAAAAGGTTTGTCCAGCGTAATACGGATATTGCATTGAGAAAGCCGCTCAAGCGCAGCACCAAGTTCTTCGACCGCGTGCATCCGGTCCGTCACATCGAAAGCAAATTTCACCACCTTGAAGACGCGGCCTCGGTCATCGATGATCGGATTATAGGAGGCCTGAATGAAAACGCGTTTGCCATCCTTGCCAAACCGCATGAACTGCCCGGTCGAGAAGTGGCCCTTTCCGAGTTCCTTCCAGAAATCCCGATAGTCCTGGGACTGGGCATAAGCCGGCTCGCAGAACATCTGATGATGTTTGCCAATGATCTCTTCCGCCGTGTAACCGAGCGTCGCGAGGAAATTCTCATTGGCGCTGAGGATTTTCCCGTCGGGCGTAAATTCGATCATGGCTTGCGCGCGGGAAAGCGCTGCCAGCTTGCCGTCATCCTCGGCGCTCTTGCGCTTGATCGCGGTGATGTCGGTTGCAATCTTGACCACCTTGTAAGGCTTACCGAAACGAAACACCGGATTGTAAGAGGCCTCAATCCAGATTTCGTCGCCATTCTTGGCCTGACGCCGGTACTGGCCCTGATCGTATTCGCCGCGCGACAGCTTTGCCCAGAAGGCCTCGTATTCAGGCGAGGCCGCATCCTCGGAAGAAAGGAACATGCTGTGGGAGCGCCCAACGATTTCAGACTGCTGATAACCCACAGCCTTGCAGAAATTATCGTTCGCTTTCAAAATCTTGCCGTTCAGATCGAACTCGATGATGGCCTGCGAGCGGCTGAGCGCATCAAGCACCGCATAAGCGTCCAGACCGAGTTTAGAAAAGTGAGACATCTTTTTTGAACCCCCAACAGTAATCCATATGCAGACCTTCCCCATCCCCGAAATATAAAGATGAAGAACGGTCGGCCCGTCTGCACGCGAAACTAGCGTGACACCGTTAAATTGCGATTAATGATGCCATATAACTATAAATCCGGAGCCTGAATCGACTGCAGATGTGCTTCGCGGCGACTATATTCGCCTTGTCTATTTGGGACCGCTTATTTGCCACAGTGCTGATATTTCTGCGCCAGCGACACGATGCGGCCTTTCATCCGGGCGGCATTAGTTGTTATGGCGGGTTGAAAGATTTGTGTTGCAGGAGCGCCGATGACCAAAACCCTGAAATGCGATGTGCTGGTGATCGGCACCGGCATTATCGGTTCCATGGCGGCGCTTTATCTGCAGAATGCCGGGCGCGAGGTGGTGCTTCTGGAGCGCGGCGAGGTTGCCCGGGGGGCGAGTTCCGGCAATGCCGGCATTCTGGCTTTCCCGGAAATCATCCCCATTCCCGCTCCCGGCATCATGAGAAAAGCGCCGCGCTGGCTGTTCGACCCGCTCGGCCCGCTCAGCGTGCCGCCCGCCTATGGGGCGAAGATCGCGCCCTGGCTGTGGCGTTTCTGGCGCGCCAGCGCCGAGCGCAACTTCCGCCACGGGCTGAAGTCACTGACGGAGATCAACCGGCTGTCGGCCTTGGAAATGGCCCACATCGCCGCAATGCCGGAACTTTCGCACCTCGTTTCAAAAACCGGTACGCTCGATCTTTACGACAGTGAGGCAAGCCTCAACGCTGCCCGCAAGGACTGGGACGAGAAGGAAAGCGCCGGCTTCACCTTTGAACGTGTCGGCCGCAATGAAATTGAAGAACTGCAACCCGGTCTCGCGCCGCAGTTCCGCCACGCCATGTTCTCTCCCGATGGCCTGCAGGTCTCCGTCCCCTATGATTTCACCCGCGCGATTTTCGATCTGGTGATTGCCCGTGGCGCCAGCCTGCGCAAGGGCGAAGCCGAACGCATCGACGCCGTTGGCGAAAGCACGATCGTTACGCTTGAAAACGGCGACAAGATTGATGCCGACAAAGTGGTGATTGCCTGCGGCGCCTGGTCGAGGAAGCTTGCCGCGACGCTTGGCAACATCGTGCCGCTCGAAACCGAACGTGGCTACAACACCACCCTTCCCGCCAGCGCATTCAACCTGACGCGCCAGCTTTATTTCAACGATCATGGCTTTGTCGTCACCCCGCTCGCGACGGGCATCCGTGTCGGCGGCGCCGTAGAACTTGGCGGGCTGGAACTGAAACCGAATTTCCGCCGTGCAGAGGCGATGCTGAAGAAGGCTGGACGGTTCCTGCCCGGGCTGAAGCTGGAGGATGGAAAACAATGGATGGGCTTCCGCCCGTCCATGCCGGACTGTCTTCCCGTCATCGGAACGGCCCGCGCCACGCCCTCCGTCATCTATGCCTTCGGCCATGGCCATCTGGGGCTGACACAATCCGCAGCCACCGCCCGTCTGGTGACGCAGCTGGCCAGCGGCGAGGAGACGGCAATTTCGGTCGACCCGTTCCGTCCGGGGCGTTTCTCCTGAACGAAAGAGGCCGGTCTATTTCACCGGCTGCATGGAATCATCAGGAAATTCCACCTCGGCAAAGGACGGGTAGACCTTGCGCAAGATGGTCACCTGCTGCTGGTCGCTGACCCTCAGCAGGTACCAGTCCGCACCATCCATCAGCGCCAGCGTGTGGGATTTCGCCTCGATCGTCTGGCCGCCGGTTTCCATCACCGTCTTCGTCGGAACAAGCGCATAGGGCGTTCCGTCAGGCGTTTGCGCAAGCGTGATTGCCTGCGCATCCATGGTGAATTCGGTTATCTTGACCGCCGCAAGCGCCATCTGCATCTGCGTGGTCAAGGCGCCGCGCAATTGTTCCACGGTAACACCCGCGTCACGTGCGATGAACTCAAAGATTTTCGGCGGCACGGTCGTGCCGACAAGCTCGAAATCCTGTGCATTCAAAGCCGTGCTGAACCGCTCTATCCGTGTGCGAAGGCTATCCTGCTCGGCAGGCGAAAGATCACGCGCCAAAGCAGGATGCGCAATCGCCACCAGCAGAAACAAACAATAAAACAGGCGCTTCATGGCTTGGCCTCTCCGGTTATCCGGCATCGCCCGGTTCCCCGAACGGAAACCGCTCATGAACGGGATTGTTCAGCGCAGCAGAAAGAAACCCGCGGCCGACAGCACGACGAAGACGACCAGACCGCCAAGGAAGCCGGCAGTGGTGAAGAACCCCGCGACCATGGCCAGCATCAGCACGCACAGCAACATGGTGCCATACTTCGTCAGGGCCAGAAAACCGTTATAGGTCTTTTCGTGCTCGGCGTAATTCATCTCGGCGCCAACTTCGACCGGACCCGTGTGGTGTTCGCTCATTCCGCTTCCCCTTTGCTCCATCCGTCATGCCCGCCGTACGGGCAAATCTACCCGTGGACGATCACCGGGCCATGCCGGATTCTCCGTAGCCAGAGGTAACATGAAGTCAGCGAAAAGCGCAATGCGTTCTGCGTGAAAGTGCGCCAACGGCACGCATCGCGGCCGCTCAACCGGGCAAAACATCCCATAGGGCAACATTCTTTCGCAAACGGTTGAAAAGGGCGCTCGGTCGAGCTGTTTCATGGCGGTTTTGGTTGCTTTTCGAACCGCCTGACCATACACGGGATTCTGTGGGGAGGAACTCTGGAACCTGTGGCAGCGGAAGCACGTGGAGGCGTGGCTGCAGCAGGGATACCGGGCTTTGCTCTCCGCCATAAACCCGCAAAGGGCCCGAAAAGGGAAGAGGGGGAAGTTATATGAAGTCGCTTCTAAAATTAAGCGCGCTGATAGACCTTGCAAGCGAAGCTCTGGGCAAGGTCGCCGGTTATCTCGTGCTCATCTGCTGCCTCGTCAGCGCCGGCAACGCCATGGTCCGCTACGCCCTGAACTACAGTTCAAACGGCTGGCTGGAAATCCAGTGGTACATGTTCGCCTTCATCGTGCTGATCGGCGCATCCTATACGCTGCGCATGAACGAACATGTGCGGGTGGACATCATTTATGGCGCGATTTCGCCGCGCAGCCGCATCTGGGTGGATATTATCGGCATCGTGCTGTTCCTGTTGCCCGGCTGCTTTTACCTCGCCTGGCTTTCCTGGCCCATGTTCAGCCTGTCCTGGCATCAGAACGAAATGTCCTCCAATGCCGGCGGTCTCATCCGCTGGCCGGTGAAATTCATCATCTTCGCCGGTTTCGCCCTTCTGGTTCTTCAGGGTTTTTCCGAACTCATCAAGCGCATAGGGGCCCTTAACGGGCTTTATGCGCTCGATACCAAGTACGAAAAACCCCTGCAATGATCACACCGATCTGAACCTTCAGGATATTCCCATGTTCGAATATGGTATTCTTCCGCCACTGATGTTCCTCGGCATGATCATCTTCATGCTTTACGGATTTCCGGTGGCTTTCTCGCTCGCCACCGTCGGTCTCGTTTTCGGCATCATCGGCATCTTCACCGAGCATTTTTCACCGGCCTTTCTTCAGGCGCTGCCGCTGCGCATCTTCGGCATCGTCTCCAATGACCTTCTGCTGGCCATTCCCTTCTTCACCTTCATGGGCGCAATCCTCGAGCGATGTGGACTCGCGGAAGATCTGCTTGAAGGGACCGGCAAACTGTTCGGCGCCATTCCCGGCGGTCTCGCCTATGCCGTCATCATCGTCGGCGCAATTCTTGGCGCAATTACCGGCACGGTTGCCGCCTCGGTCATCACCATGGGCGTCATCTCACTGCCGATCATGCTGAAATACGGCTACAATCCGCGGCTTGCCACGGGCGTCATCGCCGCATCGGGAACGATCACGCAGGTCATCCCACCTTCGCTGGTTCTGATCGTTCTTGCCGACCAGCTCGGCAAATCCGTGGGCGACATGTATCTCGGCGCCATCGGTCCTTCCATCCTGCAAGTCGCCATCTTCATGCTCTTCATCCTGTTCATGTCGATCGTGCGGCCGAAGGACCTGCCGGCGCTGCCGCCGGAAGCGCGCGGCGAACTCGACCGTAAGCTGGTGTTCCGCGTGCTGGCGGGCATGATCCCTTCCATCGTGCTGATCTTCCTCGTGCTCGGCACCATCTTCCTCGGCCTTGCAACGCCCACCGAAGCCGGCGCCCTCGGCGTCGTAGGCGCAATGGCCTTGGCCGCCGCACACCGTCGCCTCAGCTGGGATCTCGTCAAGCAGGGCATGCATTCCACCATGCATATCACCTCGATGGTGGTGTTCATTCTGGTCGGCGCAACCTGCTTTTCGCTTGTCTTTCAGGGCATGGACGGCTCGCTGTGGATCGAACACATGCTGTCGGGCATTCCGGGCGGCCCCATCGGCTTCCTGATCTTCGTCAACATCTTCATCTTCTTCCTCGCCTTCTTCCTCGATTTCTTCGAGATCGCCTTCATCGTCATCCCGATGCTGGCCCCGATCGCGCAGGCGCTCGGTATCGACCTGATCTGGTTCGGCGTGCTGATCTGCATCAACATGCAGACGAGCTTCATGCACCCGCCCTTCGGATTTGCGCTGTTCTACCTGCGCTCCATCGCACCTCGGACCGTCAAGACGTCGGATATCTACATGGGCGCCATTCCATGGCTCGGCATGCAGCTCATCCTCGTCGCCATCGTGATCTTCTGGCCGGAATCCGTTACCTACTGGCTGGACAAGACACCCGAAGTCGATCTGAATTCCATCAAGATCGAGATACCCTCATTTGGCAATCAGGGTGGCAACACCATGCCCAATTTCGGCCAGCCGGGCGGGATGCCAGGCATGCCAAATCTCGGCGAACCACCGAAGATCGGGCCGTAAGAGCTGTCTTGTAAGGACATGGCGAAACGCCTATGATTGCGGAGTGGAAGACAGGGTTGCACCCCTGCCTTCCGTTTATTCTCTTTAGAAATTGAACCGGACAGTCACTGATCAGCCTGTCCGGTATTTCCTAATGACGAATGCAATGCTCAGCGTTTTCCACATCGCATCACCTCCACAGTTGAGAGCAAGGCTTTTGCCGAGGTCGGCGTGGCCAATCCCCGCCGACACTCCGGTTGGTCACGGAGCCTGCTGCTTTTGCTCGCAACAGACCCGATCCTAAATCATCCTTTGTTGTCGGATGCATGAAGGCATGCGCGCACAACAAAAACCCCGGAGACCGAAGTCTCCAGGGCCTTTGCCCGGTCCGCCGTCACCGAATAATCAGAGCTTGCCGTTACGCTGCTGGATCATCATGAAAGTATCGAACGTGTATTCCGCCAGCTGCATCCACAGATAACCTTCGCGCTTGAAGGCAACCTGGTCCTCGTAAATCTTCTTGAAGTCCGGATTGGAGGCCGAAATATTGGCGTACACTTCCAGTGCGGCCTTGTAGCAGGCCTCGAGGATTTCCTGACTGAAGGGCCGCAATACCGCACCTTCCGACACCAGCTGCTTGATGGCGATCGGGTTTTTCGCGTCGTATTTCGCCATCATGCTGGTGTTGGCGAAGGCGCAGGCATCCTGCAGCGCCGTCTGGTAGCTCTTCGGCAGGCTGTTCCACTTGTCCAGATTGACGAAGGAATGGATGACCGGGCCGCCTTCCCAGAAAGCGGGATAATAGTAATATTTCGCCACCTTCTGAAAGCCGAGCTTGTGGTCGTCGTAAGGACCGACCCATTCCGCTGCGTCGATGGTGCCTTTTTCCAGCGCCGGATAGATGTCGCCGCCGGCGATCTGCTGCGGCACGACGCCGAGCTTTTCCACTACCTTGCCAGCGAGCCCGGCAATGCGCATCTTCACGCCCTTGAAATCGTCGACAGTGTTGATTTCCTTGCGGAACCAGCCGCCCATCTGCGCGCCGGTATTGCCTGAAATCATGCCATAGAGATTGTGTTTGGCGTAAAACTCGTTGAGCAGCTTGTTGCCGTTACCTTCATAGAACCATGAGTTCGTCAGGCGGGCGTTGAGGCCGAAGGGTATCGCCGTGCCGATGGCAAAGGTCGGGTCCTTGCCGACGTAATAATAGGAGCAGGTGTGGCACATTTCCACCGTGCCTGACGACACGGCATCGGCCGCCTGCAAGCCGGGCACGATTTCACCCGCGGCAAAGGGCTGGATGGTGAAATTGCCGTCAGTGGCTGCAGCGACGTGTTTGGCTATATCCTCGGCGCCGCCATAGATCGTGTCGAGCGATTTCGGAAACGACGACGTCAGGCGCCAGTTGATCTTGGTATTCTGCTGTGCAATGGCGGGCGCGGCCAAGGCTGCCGTGGCAGCTCCCGCAAGCGCACCTTTTTTCATAAAGGAACGGCGATCCATCTATATCCTCCCAGATATGAACGCTGCCCGCAGCTTTGAATTCCCCTCGTTGCTGTTCAGGCATCGCAGCAAAGTAAGCACGGTTACCGCCCGGCTGACAAGCACCCGCACCAAGAATTAATCGCGGAGAAACCTGCCTTTTCGGGAATTTTCCGAAACTCTGCTTCGCATTTTATTTACAACTGAAATATCCCGGCACCGCCTTATACTTTAGGCGCATACGGGATAGTCGGAACGCAAAACGCGTGCTTGACTTGGCCAGCCGGCAGTCGCACAAATTTCGAATATTCGTCCCGGAGCCACCATGCCAAAACCAATTATCGCCGTACCCGCCGACATCAGGCATTTCACCGGGGCCGACTGGCACGCCGCGCAGAACCAGTATCTTTCCGCCGCGTTGAAAGTGGCTGGTGTCATGTCCTTCATCATCCCGGCCTTCGAGGACGGAAACGAGGTTGACGCCATTCTCGATCGGGTGGACGGCCTGCTCGTGTCCGGCTCCGCCACCAATGTGCACCCTTCCCTTTACGGAAAAGAAGCGCAGGAGAGCGACGGCCCGTTCGATCAGGCTCGCGACGCCACCAGCCTGCCGCTCATCCGTCGCGCCATCGAGCGCGGTATTCCGATGCTGGCCATCTGTCGTGGCATTCAGGAACTGAACGTCGCGCTCGGCGGTACGCTTGCTTCGGAAATTCAGGAGCAGCCCGGCATATGGGACCACCGCAAGCCGGAACACGACGACCGCGATGTGGCCTTCGCCATCCGCCAGCCGGTGCATGTGCGCGAAGGCTCCTGCATTGCACAGCATCTCGGCATGTCGGGCGAAATCCAGATCAACTCCCTGCACCGGCAGGCGATTGCCGAAACCGCGCCCCGTCTGCAGGTGGAAGCGACGGCGGCGGACGGCACCATCGAGGCCGTCTCCGTCATCGACGCCAAGGGCTTCGCCGTTGGTGTGCAGTGGCATCCGGAATATTGGGCCGAGACGGACGCACCCTCACGGGCATTGTTCGAGGCCTTCGGCAAGGCCGTCCACGACTATCGAAACAGCAAGGTCTGAACCGCTGCTGATCCCCTTGGCCCATAAGAACACAAAAAAGGGGCAAGCCTGAAGGCCTGCCCCAAGTTCTGGGAGGAGGATTTAGCGCTTTGCGCGTTTTTTCTGGCGGTAGACGTCGGCGACGACCGCAGCCACGATGATAAGGCCTTTGACGATTTCCTGATAATAGGCATCCACCCTGAGGAAGGTGAAGCCCGATGTCATGACACCGAGAATGATGGTGCCGATCACCGTTCCGGTAATGCGGCCGGCGCCGCCGGCGAGCGACGTACCGCCAATAACCGCCGCGGCGATGGCGTCCAGCTCATACATCACGCCCATGCCGGCCTGCGCCGTCTGCGCGCGGGCAGCGGTAACGACACCGGCAAGACCGGCGAGCATGCCGGCAATGGCATAGACCTTGATCAGATGCGCTTCGATATTGATACCGGAAACGCGGGCCGCCTGCTGATTGGCGCCGATGGCATAGGTGAATTTGCCGTAGCGGGTATAACGCAGCGCCACATGGAAAATGACGGCGACGACAAGGAATACCACCACCGGCCAGATGCCCGTGCCGATAAAATTGAAACCGTCGGTCAGGCCGGAGATCGGCTGGCCCTTCGTATACCACTTGGAAAGACCGCGCGCCGTCACCATCATGCCGAGTGTTGCGATGAAGGGCGGAATTTTGGTGCGCGCGATGAGCTGTCCGTTGATGAACCCCGCCAGGGTGCCGGCCAATATGCCGACCGCGAGCGGTATGAAGAAAGGCAGATCAGTCAGTCCCGGATAAAGCGCCCGCGGCCATGTGGAGGATTGCGCCACGCTGGCGGACAACATCGCCGTCAGGCCGACGACGGAACCGGAGGAAAGATCGATACCGCCGGTGATGATGACCTGGGTCACGCCAACCGCGATGATGCCGATGACGGAAACCTGCAGAATCATGATCGTCAGGCGCTGCTGGTTCATGAGGAAGCTCTGGCCGATGAAAATCCAGCCGAGAATTTCATAAACCAGCGCAATGCCGATCAGTACGAAAAATATATTGGCCTCGGGCGGGATGCGCCGGTGCGGCTTGCGTCCGGATTTTGCATCCAACTCCGTGTTGGCGGCGGCGTTCGTATTCATAGTCGTTCCTCCTCGAGAAATCCCGGCGCGCCTCACCGCGATGCGAGATCCATCACTTTCACCTGCGTGGCTTCACTTCTATCAAGGAAGCCCGTCACCCGACCTTCATGCATGACCATGATGCGGTCGCTCATTCCCAGAACCTCCGGCATTTCAGAGGAAATCATGATGACGGCGACGCCCTGGCGCGCCATCTCGCAAACCAGCTTGTGGATTTCGGCCTTCGCCCCAACATCGATGCCGCGCGTCGGCTCATCCAGAATGAGAATGCGCGGTTTGGTCAGCATCCAGCGACCGATCAGAACCTTTTGCTGGTTTCCGCCGGACAGGTTTTCGATACGCTCGTAAAGATGCGGCGTCTTGACCCGGAGTTTGCGGCACATGTCCTCGCAGGCTTCCGAAAGCGCGTTTTCCTGCACGAAACCATTGGCGACATATTTGTCCTGCAGGACGGCGATCTGCATGTTCTCCAGAATATTGAGGATCAGCAGGCACCCCGTATCCTTGCGGTCTTCCGTCAGAAACGCCATGCGGTGACTGATAGCCTTTGTCGGGCTGTCGATCGAAACCGGCTTGCCATCAATCGTTATCGTTCCCGAGGAAGCGGGCGTCACGCCAAATACTGTTTCCGCCACATTGGAACGTCCCGAGCCGACAAGGCCCGCAACGCCGAGAATTTCACCGGCGCGGACATCGAAGGAGACGTCATGGAAGACACCATCGAGGTTCAGGTTCTTGACCGACAGAACGACGTCGCCGATCGGAACCTCTTCCTTCGGGAACATCTGGGTGATTTCCCGGCCAACCATCATGCGGATGATGTCGTCACGCGTCACATCGGTGGAAGCATGGGTGCCGATATATTTGCCGTCGCGAAAAACCGAGAACTCATCGGCGATCTCGAACAGCTCGTTCATCTTATGGGTGATGTAGACGATGCCGATGCCGCGCTCCCTGAGATCACGAATGATGCGGAAGAGATGCTCGACCTCGCGCTCCGTCAGCGCAGATGTCGGCTCGTCCATGATGAGAACGTCGGAATCGTAAGAAACCGCCTTGGCGATCTCGACCATCTGACGGCTTGCCACCGAAAGCTCACCAACGCGGGTTTCCGGATCAAGATCGATACCCAGCCTCTCAAGCAGCGTCTGGGTGCGGCGATACATTTCGCCGTGATCAATGAAGCCCAGCCGGTTTTTCGGCTCGCGCCGGATCCAGATGTTTTCCGCAACCGTCATGTAAGCCATCAGGTTCAGTTCCTGATGGATCATGGCGATGCCGTTCTCCAGCGCATCGAGCGGGGAATCGAGACGGATCGGCGCGCCTTTCAGGCGGATTTCGCCGTTGTCCGGCTGGTAGATGCCGGCGAGAATCTTCATCAGCGTCGATTTGCCGGCGCCATTCTCGCCCATCAGCGCATGCACGGTGCCGCGCTTGAGGTGGAACTGCACATCATCGAGCGCCACGACGCCGGGAAATTCCTTGCGTACGCCATCCGCTGCGAGAAGAAACTCCGCATTCGGCACGGCTCCGCTGGCGCGCACGGCGGCCATTGTCGATGGACTGACGACCATCTCACCCTCCACAATAGACAAAAATGACCGGAGATAGGGTTTTGCCAGAGGGCGCACCTTGCCTCCGGGGAGGCTTACAGCGCCGTGCCTATCACGACACAAGGGCGCTGTAACACTTTGAATTCACTGAAATCCAATCGCAATCCGCTCACACCGAAGCTTGCTCCCCAGTGCTGTCGGGAACCGGCATCTGCCGCCGGGATCACCTGAAACAGGCGCAGATGCCGGAAGGGGGCGTTAGTTCTTGGCCACGTAGTCCTTGACGTTTTCAGGCGTGACGAGCTGGAAAGGAATGTAGACCTTCTTCTCGACCTTGTCGCCCTTGACGAGTTTCAGCGCGGCATCGAGAGCACCCTTGCCCTGCCCCGCCGCATCCTGGAAGACCGTGACGTCGAGATCGCCCGCCTGCATGGCGGCGAGAGCATCCTGCGTGGCATCCACGCCGGCGACGACATAATCTTTCATGTCCTTGCCCGCGGCCTTCAGCGCCTGGAGAGCACCAATCGCCATTTCATCGTTGTTGGCGATGACGGCGTTGAACTCGATGCCGCTGGAGAGCCAGTTGGTCACGAGGTCGGAACCCTGCGTGCGCTGCCAGTTCGCGGTCTGCTCTTCAACCACGGAAATGCCCTTGCACTCGTCAGTCTTCAAAACATCCTTCGCAGACTGTGTGCGCATGCGCGCAGCCTGGTTGGAAAGCTCGCCCATCATGATGACCGCATTGCCCTTGCCACCGAGAAGGCGGCAAACCTCTTTGGCCTCAAGCGTGCCGGCAACGGTTTCGTCGGAAGCGACGAAGGCCTGGCCATCAGGCAGGCTGTCGACGTTCACCGGTTGGCGGTTGACGTAAACAAGCGGAATTTTGGCATCGGCGGCAAGCTTCGACATGGCCGCCGTAGCATCCGTATCAACCGGGTTAACGATGATCGCATCGACCTTGGATGCGATGAAATTCTGAATCTGGCTCTGCTGCTTGGCGACGTCGTTCTGCGCGTCCTCGACCTGCAGGGTGACGCCCTTCAGTTCCTTGGAATAATCCTGCATGCCGTTGCGCAGCACGGTCAGGAAGTTGTCGTCGAACAGCGCCATCGAGACACCGACTGTCTCCGCATGGGCCGCAGTGCCGAGAAGCACAGACATGGCTGCGCCGATGATAAATTTCCTCATTGTTTTTCTCCTCCATGGCGTCCGGCGCCGCCTCTCCCAGCCGGAGGCGAACCCGAAAGCCCGCCGCAACCTCCTCACATTCAGAAAACGGAATAATGAAACCGATTTTCTGTCTGTTCGATATATTTATTCCATTTTTGGTTCGAACGTCAATGCTTTCTTCGCAGCCCAGCTGTGGAGCGGCGCACAAGGCCGTGATGATTGGACATTCAAGCGGACGAGCGTTCCAGACGGGATTGCCGATGAAGGTGCTGAAGCTCCGTTTGCCTCGTCCTGCCCTTGAGGCAGGGAAGCCATAAGCCGTTGAAATTACGCCTCCCGGTTCGGAGCCAGGATGAACTCGGCTGAGATGGAAGATTTATTCCAAACCGGAATCCGCCGGCCCTCTTTTCAGAAGGCCGGCGGCGCATCGGATTTCTTCATCTTGGAACGTTCATGCGATTCACCATGCCGCCTGTGGAAATCTGCGGCAGACGGACGGCGGCAAAAAGGATGTGCGTAGCGCCTTACTGGTGGGAGCCAGGCATGACATCGGCGGGAATCGGGCAGACATAGTTGCTGCCTTCGGTCTTTTCCTGCCACTCCTTCCTGGCATTGGCGAGCAGTTCCGGCGAGGTCATCAGCGCAAGGCCTGTCGATGCCATTGCCTTGGCGGCATGCGCCATGGCCTTGTGTGCGGCAGGGCTTTTGCCCTGCGCCACGACCTGCCAGGTATGCGGATTGGTCCCGATCGCCCAGGCCGGCGTCCAGCACTGCGCCGTTGGCGTGACCCAGCTAACGTCACCGACATCGGTGGAACCCGCCCGGAAATGCGACTGTCCCTCGAAATCCCGCAGGCCGAGATGCAGCGGTGTCGAACCGTCGATCTTCCGGTTGGAAAAAACATCGCCCTTTATCTGGTAGAGCCGGATGCTGCTTTTGATCGCCTCGTCGGTGAAAGTATCCTGAATGCGTTTGGCGAAATCGATATCCGCCTCGTCGAAGGCGACAGGGCCAAGCGCCACCATGTTTTCATGCATCGCCGTTTCCAGCGTGATGTTGGGCAGAAGGTTGGTGGAGGCGGTATCGAAGACGATCTCCACCTCGGTTTCGGTCATCATCGCCGCGCCGCGCGCCACCTTGTCCACCCGTGCGGCGAGATCGAGCGCCTGGCGCATTTCCGGGGCGCGGATCAGGTAAAGTACTTCGGCCTTCGCCTGCACCACATTCGCCGCCTTGCCGCCGGTATCGGTGATCGCATAATGCACCCGGCAATCCTGCGGCATATGTTCGCGCAGGAAGTTGACGCCGACATTCATGAGTTCGACGGCATCGAGCGCCGAACGCCCTAGATGGGCGGCGTTGGAGGCATGGGCCGCAACACCCTTGAAACGGTAGAAATATTCCAGCACGGCAAGATTGTTGGTTGAGCGTACGCCGTTGAAAGGTGCCGGGTGCCAGGTCAGCGCCGCATCGACATCATCAAACAGGCCGGCGCGCACCATAAAGGTCTTGCCGGAACCGCCCTCTTCGCCCGGGCAGCCGTAATAACGCACGGTGCCGGGAAGATTATTGACTTTCAGATGTCGGGCGAGCGCAATAGCGGCCATCAATGAGCCGACGCCAAGCAGGTTGTGGCCGCATCCATGGCCGGTGGCGCCTGCCTCGCGCGGCTGCACCTGCGCCACATCGGCCAACTGACTCATGCCGGCCAGCGCATCGAATTCGCCGAGGAAGGCGATGACCGGCTTGCCGCTGCCGAATTCGCCGATAAAGGCCGTTTCCATGCCTGCCACGCCGCGGCGAACATCAAAGCCATTTTCCTCGAGCGCGGCAGCCAGGACACCGGCAGATTGCCGTTCTTCGAATTTCAGCTCGGCAAAATCCCAGATATTGTCACTTAGGGTGGTGAAATCGGGCTTCATTGCCTCGACTGCAGCGGCAATCGACATCACGGCGTCACGGTTCATGGCTTGTCCTCGCATTTCCGCCCTTTGCGGGCACGCGCAAGCGCTTCGGTGGAAACTCCGCCAAATCCTTACGCTCTATGATGGAAAGACCGCGCCGGGGTCCGCCTCCGGCGCGGGCATGGTAGATCAGTTGTCGACCGAGACTTCCCAGAGACGGGCGTTCGACTGCCAGACCGGCTGGCCCTTCAGTTTTTTCGTCGCGCCCCAGACATCGACCATGTCGTAAAGGAAGATGCCCGGCATTTCCTTCAGCATCAGTTCGTGAAACTCGTCGAAAATCTTCTGGCGCTTGGTCTGATCGGCCTCGACATAAGCCGCCTTCATCAGTTCGATCGCCTTCGGATCATCCCACATCAGCGATGCGTTCTTATCCTTGTTGCCGACATAGAAGGCGTACATCAGTGCCGGGTCGAGACGCGGAGCGACCGACTGCGAGATCACCTGATAATTGCCGGAACGACGGCGATCGACCTGCGTGGCATAGTCCAGTACCTCGATCTGCACGTTGAGACCCGCCTGCTGCATCATCGCCTGCGCCATCACCGCAGCCGGGAAACTCGGCACGTTGCCGCGCTTGTTGGCGATGATCGAGATCGGCTCGCCCTTGTAACCGGCTGCCTCCAGCTCCTTCTTGGCCGCTTCGATGTCATAGGCCGGGCGCTTCTTCTGGGTCTCGTCGAAATAGACCGAGTCCTGCGAGACCATCGAGCCGTTGGCTTCGCCCGTACCGTTCGATGCAGCAGCAACCAGTTCGTCGAGATCGAGCGCCATCGCCATGGCGCGGCGCACGCCGGGATTGCTCAGCACCTTGTCGCGGGTCTGGATGTAGAACAGGTTCTTGCCGTTGTTGCGGGCGACGATGAGCTGCATCTTTTCGTTGGTCTTGAACTCCGGAATGAGATCGGGAGAAATCTCGGCCGTATCGAGCACGCCGGATTCAAGGCCCGCCTTCACCGTCGAAGCATCTGGAATGACCATGAACTTGATGCCGTCGGCCAGCGGCCGCTTGGAGCCGACCATGCCATCCGGCTTGCCGTCATTTGCCGGCGAAACATAATCGGCAAATTTGGAAAGACGGATATATTCGCCTTTCTTCCACTCGTCCCACTGGAACGGCCCTGTCCCGATCGGCTTGACGAAGCTGCCATCGGCAGCAACCGATTCCGGCGAGATCATGCCGGTATAACCGCATTCCGGTCGCGACATGAGGCCAAGGAAAACGCCAGACGGCTTTTCAAGCGTGATCTCGACCGTGGATGCATCGGTGGCCTTGACGCCGGTGACGTGAGCGGCCCCGCCCTCCGCAAAATCGTTGAGGCAGGTCCATTTTGTTTCCGGTTTCAGATAACGTGTCCAGTTCCATACGACATCTTCCGCGGTGAGCGGCTTGCCATTGTGGAATTTCACATCCTTGCGCAGCTTGAACGTATAGGTCAGGCCGTCAGGCGCAACCTCGACGCTTTCGGCAAGAAGCGGCTTCACCTCGCCGGCATTGTTATAACCGACAAGGCCTTCGACGATGTGCAGGATCACCCCATCCGTATTGCCGTCGCGGTTCACGCCCGGATTGTTGCTGCGCAGATCCGAGCTTTGCGCAATGGTGATATCGCGTGCAGCGGCGATATTGGCGGTCATGAGCAGGGCAACGCCTGCGAGAAGAAGTTTTTTCACTGTTCTACCCTCATTGTTGTCGTTGATTGTGAGTGATTAAAAGCCATCCCAGCAGGCCTGCGCCAGCCGGCCGATCGTTTCGAGCGCGATGGTATAGCCCGGCGTGCCGTCAGGCATGGTTTGCGGCACATCATCCGTATAGGCGGTGATGATGAAGGCTGGCGCGCCATTTCTGTAGACGATGCCGGCATCCATGCGCCCACGTTTGCCGCGGCCGCTCTTGCTCGCCACCACGGCCTCGAAAGGCAGGCGGGAGCGAATTCCATAGCGCAATATCTGGTTTTTCAGCGTCTGCATCGCCCACTCGCACAATTGCGGGCTGCAGCCGAGCTTTGCCTGCGCCTCTGGCGAAGATTGCGCATCGAGAATGGTCTGAAGCAGCAGAACCTGGTCCGCCGCCGAGGTGGTGGTAACGGTCTTCAGCGGATGATCGGCCGCGAGCGCCAAGGGCGGAATGAGGAAACGGTGGTGCGTGTTGGCCATGCCGAGCGCCTTGCAATAGCCATCCACTTCTTCCAGCGTCAGCCGTTCCAGCACCATCTTGGTGCAGACATTGTCGCTCAGCACCATCATGCCGGCGACGGCATCGCGAAGCGAAATGACGATGCCCGGCGTCATATAACGGAACATGCCGCTCGCCACTTCTTCCGCCAGCCGCTTTTCATAGGTGACGGGCTGGTCGAGGTCGATCCGCCTTTCGCTGGCCGCCTTGAGCACGGCCATCATGATCGACGTCTTGCGGGTGCTGCCCGATGGCGTCTCCTCGTTTTCTCCCCGCCCGATCTCTTCGCCGGTCAGGAGATTGCGCACCATGAATCGCGTCACGAAAGGCTGTGCATCACAGATAGCATTCAGTTGGGCAGCCACAGTCATTATCATCTTCCTGTTAAACTTCTTCTTCCAGACGCCATTTCAGTGTCACACCGCCCTTTTCATTCTGGTCGAGGGCGGGAATGGCCGAGAGGAGCCGGCGCGTATAGGCCTCTCTCGGGCTGTCGAAAATCGTGTCGCGGTCGCCCTCTTCGATGATGCGGCCGTCCTGCATGACGACGACACGGTCCGCCACCTGTTCGACCACGCCGAGATCGTGGCTGATGAACAGGCAGGAAAAGCCGTAGCGTTTCTGCAGATCGGAAAAGAGATCGAGCACCTGCGCCCGCACCGTCACGTCGAGCGCGGAAACCGGTTCGTCGGCGATAAGAAACCGCGGACGACGGGCAATGGCGCGGGCAATGGCCACGCGCTGGCGCTGCCCGCCGGAAAGCTCATGCGGGTAACGGGCGGCATAGTCAGCGCCAAGCCCCACCTCTTCCAGCGTTTCCAGCGCCCGCTTGCGCTTGGCGGCCTCGTCGAGACCGGGCACGAGGCGCAGAGCCTCCTCCACCAGCGCCTGAATGGTCATGCGCGGATCGAGCGAGGAATAGGGATCCTGAAACACCATCTGGCAGTTCAGGCGATAGTCGTTCCAGTCCTCGTTGCGCTCGCGGCCCTGAAAGCGGATATGCCCTTCGCTCTCCTGCACGAGCCCCGCGATAGTCCGGCCAAGCGTCGTCTTGCCGGAACCGGAGCCGCCAACGAGCGCCACGACTTCGCCCTCGTGAATGTCGATGCTGACGCCATGCAGCGCCCGCTTTGATTTGGCCTTTTTCAGCAGAGATTTGCGGCCGGCATAATCGACGACGATATCGCGCGCCGAAACCATCGGTGCTTTGGACGTGTCGATGCTGCGCGGCTCGCCGCGGAATGGTAGGGAGGAAAGCAGCTTTTTCGTATAGGGATGCTGCGGCGCATCCAGCAGGTCTTCGGTACGGCCCTGTTCGACGATTGCGCCTTTTTCCATCACCACGATGCGGCTGGTATAACGGGCCACCATCGGCAGATCGTGGCTGATGAGGAGAACGGCAGTGCCTTCCGCCCGCGTCAGCTCGACCATCAGTTCCATGACATCGCGCTGGATGACCGCATCGAGCGCCGTTGTCGGTTCGTCGGCGATCAGCAAAGCGGGTTTCAGGAGCATGACAGACGCCAGCATGATGCGCTGGCGCATGCCACCGGAAAACTCATGCGGATACGCCGTCAGCGCGCCTTCGGGGTCGCGGATGCCCACCCGCCGCAGCATGTCGAGAATTTTCTCGCGGCGCTCTTCCGGGGACAGTTTCGTGTGAAGGATCAGGCCTTCTTCCAGCTGCCGGCCGATTGTCATCGACGGATTGAGAGAGGTCATCGGCTCCTGGAAAACGACGCCGATCTCCGCGCCGCGCAGGCGTCGAAGCTCCCTGACCGGCAGGGACATCACGTCCTTTCCCTTGTAAACGACCGATCCGCCGGTGACGGCGATCGCCGGAGGCAGAAGCGAGATGAGCGCGCGGGTTGCGAGCGTCTTTCCCGAGCCGCTTTCACCGACGATGCCGAAAATTTCACCAGGCGCAATATCGAAGGAGACATCCTTGACCACCCGGTGGCCGGTTCTGGCGACTTCGAGCGAAAGACCGCGAACGGTGAGAAGTTTATTATCAGTCATTTGAGACCTCTCATGCGCGGGTCAAGCCTGTCGCGCAGGGCATCGCCCAGAAGATTAATGCCGAGCAGTGTCAGCGCGATGCAGAGACCGGGGAAAAGCCCGAGCCAGACGGCCTGCTGGATGAAGGGCCGGCCGGCGGCCAGCATGTTGCCCCAGGTGGGGGCCGGCGGCGGCACACCGAGGCCAAGGAAGGACAGCGCGCTTTCCGACAGGATGGCCCAGCCGAACATGGAGGTGGCGAGAACCGTGATCGGCGCTATGCAATTGGGCAGGATATGGCGGAACATGGTGTAAATCTCACCATTGCCCATCACCAGCGACGCCTCGATAAATTCCCGCTCACGCAGAGAAAGCACGGCGCCGCGCACCACGCGGGCCATGGATGGTGTATAGGCGATGCCGAGTGCGAAGATGATGCCGTACTGGTTTGCGCCGAAAACCGCGAGAAGGCCGAGCGCCAGCAGAATGCCGGGAAAGGCCAGAAGCGCATTGTTGATGGCCATGATGACGCCATCCACCCAGCCCCGCGCATACCCGCTGACGAGACCGATCAGAGTGCCGCAGATCGTCGCGAAGCTGACCGTCAGGAAACCGATCCAGACGCTGGCGCGCGCGCCGACCATCAGCCGGCTCAAAACGTCGCGCCCGAATTCGTCAGTGCCGAGAAGATGGCTGGCACCGGGTGCGGCCAGACGCGAGGCAAAGCCGAGCTTCATCGGGTCATAGGGTGTCCAGAACAGGCCGGTCACGGCGGTGATGAGCAGGAGGGCAATGAGAAAGCCGCCGATAAGCCCGTTGAGTGTGAATTTTTTCATTCGGCAACCACCCGCGGATCGAAGAGGGGATAAAGAAGGTCCACGAAGAGGTTGACCAGCACGTAGGACAGGGAAACGAACAGCAGGCATCCCTGTATGACGGGGTAGTCGCGCGCGAAAATACTGTCGACCATTAGCCGTCCAAGACCGGGAATGGTGAACACCGTCTCGATGACGGCGATGCCGCCGAGAAGATTGCCGAGGATGAGGCCGATCATCGTCCATGTCGGGCCAAAGGCGTTCTTGAAGGCGTGCCGCCAGAGAACCGCGCTTTCCGAAAGACCCTTGGCGCGGGCATGGGTGATGTAATCCAGCCGCAGCACTTCCAGCGTCGAGGCGCGCGCCATGCGGATCAGGACGCCCATTTCATGGATCACCAGCGTCATGACAGGCAGGACGAGATAGAGCATGCCGCCGACCAGATTGTCGCTGATCGACACATATCCCAGCACCGGCAGCCAGCCGAGCTTGAGGCCGAAAAACAGAAGAAGCAGAAGGCCCAGCCAGAATGTCGGAATGGACAGCAGCAGTGTTGCCGTTCCCACCAGCGCAAGATCGGTCAGACTGTTCTGCTTCCAGGCGGCGATCACGCCAGCCGGAACCGCAATCAGGCTGGCGAGCAGCACGGCAACCACAACGATCTCGGCGCTGACGAGGAAGCGCGACACGACCAGCGGCAGCACCGGCTCGTCATTGACGATGGAGCGGCCGAAATCGCCCTGCACCACATTGCCCGCCCAGATGACGAACTGCTGCGGCATGGACTTATCGAGGCCGAGTTCGGTCCTCATGGCTTCGACCTGTTCCGGTTGCGCCATGTCGCCCAGCATCAGGGCAGCTGGATCGCCCGGAATGAAGCGGATGAGCGCAAAGACCGTGATCGACACGAATGCGATCGTTGGCAGCGCCATCAAAAGACGGCTCAGTATGAATCTTATCATCGGTTCCCCACGATTGATGGCCGGGATTAGCGCCCCGCCTCTATCGGTTTCGTTGCTGGCGACTATGACGGATTGATAAATAAGGCGCAATATTATGCATAAACGTCATATATCTATGCAGAATGACGGCGCGTTTGATCCTGATGAGGACAATGAGATTTTCCGCCCAAAATCCCGTTTTCAGTCGATTTTTTGCGAAAGCTGAATTTCCCGCTTCAGGGCATCGCTCAGCGCCTGTGCCGCGATGGACAAGGGTGCGCCGGAGGCGCGGGCAAGACCGAACTCCTGCGTCGCCTGGGGAACGAATGGCCGGGCGACAACGGGAAGGTGCCTGTAGAGGTTAGCATAAAAACTGCTGATAATCGTCACTCCCAACCCATGCGCCACATAGGCGCAGGCGGAACTGTTGGTGTGGGTCTCGATCTTCACCATCGGCTTGACGCCGGCCTTTTTGAAAACCTGATCGAGCGCCATGCGGTTCGGCCGCTGGCGGCCGATCAGAATGAGCGGAATGTTGCGCAGGTCCTTGACGGTGATTTCGTCAAGCGCGGCCAGCGGATGATCCTCCCGGACCACACAGACGCTTTTGCCGGTCGCAACACGCTCGACATCGATGCCCGGGCCAATCTCGCCCTCCATCCGCAGGAAACCAAGATCGATCACCCGCTCGCCGACAAGCTTGTTGATGGCGGTCGTCGTTTCGAAAAATGTCTCGATGCGAACGCCGGGAAAATCCCTGACATAATCGATCAGCATGGCGGGCGCGAAATTTTCCCACATGCTGCTCGGCAGGCCGATACGGACGATTTCCGGGCCAGCCGCGCCATTGCGCAGATCCTCGGCGTGGCCGGACATGCGATCGACCGCAAGCAGTACGTTCTCCGCATCCCGCGCAAGCAGCACCGCCTCCGGTGTCGGGATCAGCCGCCCCTTGTCACGGGCAAACAGCGTCAACGACAAATCCGCCTCAAGCTGCGCCAGAAGCCGGCTGATGCCGGACTGGCTGAGCCCCATCGCCTTGGCAGTGGCGATGGTCGAGCCGGTGGAAAGAAGCGTGCGCAGAACTTCGAGCTGCTTGATGTTCATGAGGCCAGCACCATGGGTGAAGAGACGAGCCGGTTTCGGTTCTGACGTTTTGCCGCCGTTGAGCCTAGATGTCACCGTTTTTTTGGCGTCGCCAGGTAGCCGGTATGGTTGCCGGCTACAATTCCACCTCATAAATCCTGTCGTGGGTGGCCACGCATGCCTCTCCTGATGGCGTCACCCAGCCGCGGAACATGCCGGGGGTATTGTAAGGTGAGGCAATGCCACCTTCGGCATCGATCGCAACGAGACCGGCACCGATCTCATAAGGCGCCAGATCCTTGTGGACGAGATTGCCGGCGGCGGTTTCCAGATCCTGCCCGAGATAGGCAACGCGGGACGCGATCTCGTGGCCGACGACATAGCGGATGAAAAACTCACCCTTGCCCGTGCCTGAAACGGCGCAGGCGCCGTCACGCGCATAGGTGCCGGCCCCGATCACCGGGCTGTCGCCAACCCGCCCATCCGGCTTGTTGGTGTAACCGCCGGTCGAAGTGGCCGCCGCGAGATGCCCCGCAGCATCAAGCGCCACCGCGCCGACCGTCCCGTGCTTTTCGTTTTCCGTCGCTTCCGTGCCTGTGGCGGCATGGCGCTTCATTGCCGCCAGCGCTTCAAGGCGCTTTTGCGTGGTGAAATAGGATTGAGGCTCAGTGGTCAGACCCTTTTCCTTTGCGAAGCGGTCAGCCGCCTCACCCGTCAGATAGACGGCACGTTCATCCGCCATCAGCGCACGGGCCGCTTTCACCGGGTTGCGAATGGCGCGGGAGGCGCTGATCGCGCCCGCCGCCAGTGTGGCACCGTCCATGATCGAGGCATCGAGTTCGTGAATGCCGTTCTCATTGAGGGCCGCGCCATGCCCCGCATTAAAATGCGGGCTGTCCTCCATGACGACGACCGCCGCCTCGACCGCTTCAAGCGCGGTTCCGCCAGCCTTCAACACGCCGTAACCGGCGCGCAGCGCCGCTGCCAGATGGTGGCGCGCAGCTGCCCACTCCTCTGAAGTCATGCTGTCTTCCGGCATCACGCCGCAACCACCGTGAATGGCCAGTGCGATCTTCGTCATTTGCTCACTCCCTCGTCGCCCCGCCATCGGCAGGGCCTCTTGCCATCAATGAAAGGCGATATCGCCGATAACGCGCACGCGGACCCTCCGCGCACCACCCGGAAGATAGGCGATCGGAATATCCTCCACCTCAAGCGTCTTGAGGCTTCCCCGCTCCGCGCCGGATGCGACCGCCGCGTTCTGCGCCTCGGTCTCGGCTTTCGCAAGGGCGTCGTCGCGGCTCAGACCGGAAAAGACCTGATCGACTTCGCCGGAAACCTGCGCCATAGCCGCGCCCAACGCATTGGCAACGCCGGCATTTTCCACGCGCAGCACTTCCGATGCGCCCGGGACCGTTTCGGGGATCAGGAACGCCCCGCCGCCGACCGCCACCAGCGGCACGTCTTCGGCAGACGTCTTCATCTGGTCGAAGCTGTCGGCCACCATGTCACGGATGCGTTGGAGCGAGGCCTGCACGAAAGCCGGGTCGAGGTCTTTCACACGGTCCCGGTCACCCATTTCGATCAGGCCCGCGGCCACCGCAATATCCGATGTCGTCAGCGTCTTGCCGCCGAAGACAAGCGCTTCCGTCAGGATACGATAACCGACCGAGCGCGGACCGATCTTGCCGGTCTCACGGTCGACGATGGTGCCGCCACCGAGCGCAATCGGCAGAAGATCGGGCATGCGGAAAAGGGTGCGCACCCCGCCAATATGAACGATATTGTTCGCCTCACGCGGGAAACCGCCGACAAGGCAACCGATATCGGAGGTGGTGCCGCCGACATCCACCACCATGGCATCGGAAAGCCCGGTGAGGAAAGCAGCGCCGCGCATCGAATTGGTCGGGCCGGAGGCGAAGCTGTGCACGGGGTTTGCAGCAGCGACATCCGCGAGCGCCACGGTGCCGTCGTTCTGGGTCAGATAGAACGGCGCCTTAACACCGGCCTCGCGCAGCGCATCCGAAAATGCCTGAACAGTGGTCTTGCCGAGCGTTTGCAGCGCTGCATTCAGAAGGGCGACATTCTCGCGCTCCAGAAGCCCGATACGGCCGAGCGTGTGGGAAAGCGTGATGCGTGCATCGGGAATCACCGAACGGACGATTTCCGCCGCCCGCACCTCGCACTCCGTGGTCAGCGGCGAGAAGGTCGCCGAAATGGCGATGGAGGTAATGCCCGCATCGCGGATTTTCATCGCCGCTTCACGGATTTCGTCCGGGATCATCGGCACCAGCGGGCTGCCGTCGTATTCATGGCCGCCATGAACCATGAAGATCATTGGATCGACGGCCTCGTGCAGATCCTTCGGCCAGTCGCACATGGGCGGCAGCGAAGAGCCGGTCGGCAGCGCGATGCGGATGGCCGCGACCCGCTCCAGTCGGGCGCGCTCCACCACCGCATTGGTGAAATGCGTCGTGCCGATCATCACCGCGTCGATTGGGCGATCCGCCGCGCCGACATGGCCCGCCACATGGCTCAATGCCGCCTTCACGCCGGACAGGACATCCTGCGTGGTCGGAACCTTGATCGAGGCTACGATGGCGTCTCCATCGATCAGAACGGCATCCGTATTGGTGCCGCCAACGTCAATACCGATGCGTTTCATGGGAATACCGATCTGAAATCAATGTCATAACCGAAGGCGCGTGGGCCAACGGCGGCGATGCCGGCAGGCGTCGTCAAGAGTTCCGGCGCCGGCAGGGCGACAACCGTGACACGCTGGCCATAACGCACCGATTCCGTGCCGATGGCGCTGCCCGAAACAGTATCGAGAAGGCAAAGCAGATCCGGCGTCATGGCGACCGGCTGGCCATCGCGGAAGGCGACCGCCCATTCGTTCTGGAAGGCCAGCTCCATGCGCGAACCCCGGTCGGCCTCGATACCTTCAATGGTCGTGCTGCCGCGCAGGAAGCCGCCGGTGGTCTCGCGGGCGACATCCACCACCTTACCACGGAACAGCTGCTTGCCGCCCTCATGGTCGAGAACCGCCTGAACCGGATCGTCATGGCGCGCACGCGCCTCCATCACCGCGCGCCCGAGTTCGGTCGCCTTGGTGACGGTGTAATGAATGCCCCATTCCTTCACTTCCTTGCCGGTGCGCGGCGCCTTGCAGGTGGCGGCGGTGGAGCCGACTTCGGTACAGACCTTGCGCGAGATGCGCTCCATCCACTTCCATGAAGCCGCGCGCGTCACGATCACCTCATTGTCGCGTACATCGACCAGCGACAGCGGAAACATCGGCAGATTGCCGATGGCGAAGGACGTCATCTGCGCTTCGGGATAGGCGCGTCCCATGGCATCGGCATTAACGACCGGCCGGTCGAGCATGGCGGCGGCGAGGAAAGACGACAGTGCGTTCGAACCGCCGATTTCAACGCTCATGATCGCCCGGAACGGCTTGCCGAGATAATCCTCCATGACCTCGACAGCGCGAGCCAGATGAACGGGGTCTCCCAGCCGTTCCTGACCGACAAGCGGCGCGCCCATCTTGGAGACGACGGCAACCATGTCGTCATCGGCGAGCGCCATGGGATCCATGACCTTCACGCGTCTGCCCTCGGCATAAAGACGGCGCAGATTGAGCGTCGAGATATAGGGATTGCCTCCGCCGCCGGTTCCCAGAATCCAGGCGCCGGTGGCAAGAGGTTCGATATCGTCTTCGGAAAATTCCTGGATCATGCGTCATCCTCGGGCATGCCGCAGCCGTTCCGGCGCAAGCGATGCTCCTTCCCTTTGAAGTTCCATGTCTCATCGGCCCCGCCCTCAGGCGGGACCGGTTTCATGCGGCGGAAATCACTCCGCCTTGCAGTCCCAATGGAAGTTGGAGAAGTTCAGGTCCCAGCTCTGCATGGGAATGAACTCGTAACCCTGAAGGCACTTGTTCGCCGCATAACGGCGGTTCGGCGCAACGGCCCAGACGTCAGGCTGAAGATCAGCGATCTTCGTCTGCAGTTCCTTGTAGGTGGCGTTCTGCTCGCCGACATCGGTGGTGGCGCGGACCTTGTCGATCAGCCCGTCGATTTCCGCGTTCTGCAGCCATTCCATCGACATCCAGGTGCCGGAGGCCTTGGAATGGTACTGGTTGTAGAACATCGCATCCGGCGACGGATAGGTGGGCGAGATGTTCACCTGCGTCGATGCGGGCGTCGTTTCAGGCTTGGAGGACAGTTCAACGATTCGGTTCCACGGCTCCGGCTTGATATCGAGCGTAATGCCGATCTGCTCGAGGCTGGACTGCAAAAGCAGCGCCACTTCCGCCTCGAAGGCCAGCGAAGCGACATAGCTGTTGACGAGCGTTATCTTCTGGCCGGCATATTTCGACTTCGCCAGCTCTTCCTTCGCCTTTTCCAGATCGTAGACGCCGGGCTGGATATCGCCGTTATGTGCGTCCTTGAAGGCGTCGGAGAGCGGTCCCTGCATGTCGAAACCGGGATAGATCACTTCCTGGATCGTCTTGTAATCCGTCGCATAGGCAATGGCGCGGCGAACATGAACATCGTCGGTCGGATAGACCTTGGTGTTCAGCTTGATGACGAAACCGCCAGCGGTGCGGGTCTGGATCAGCTTGTAACCCTTCATCCGGCCGATGGATTCATAGGTGTCGTTGCCAAGACCGTGCGAGGAAAGGCCAAGTTCACCCTTTTCCGCCAGTGCCTTCACGGTGGCGTCGTCGCTCGTCTGGACGAAGCGTACTTCGTCGATCGGCTTGCCCTTGGTCCAGCCAAGGAAATAGTCCGCATTGCGGGCAATGACCATATCGGCAGAACGGTTGTAGCTGACGAGCTTGTAGGGGCCGGAACCGGCGGAATGTTCGCCGACATAGGCCTCGCCCCATTTGTCTTCGGGCTTGGCATTGGCTTCGATGAGCGTCTTGTTCAGCGCCATCATCAGCGGCGTCGCCGCCATGAAGGGCGAGAACTGACGTTCGATCTTCATGACCAGCGTGGCATCATCAGGCGCGGTAACGTTTTCGGGCTTCAGCACGCCGACGATGAGGTTCGATGGGCCCTTGTTGATGCCGAGCAGGCGCCGCACGGACCAGACGAGATCGGCAGCCTTCACGGCCGTGCCATCCTGGAACTTCGCGTCGTCGCGAAGATGGAATGTGTAGGTCAGGCCGTCTTCAGAAATATCCCAGGACTTCGCCAGATGCGGCACGATTTCGCCCTTGGCGTTCACCGTGGTCAGGCCGTCATACATGTTCACGATGGCCATGTAGCCGGTATAGTCAGTCACTTTCGCCGGGTCGAGCGAGCTGAATATCTGCATGGTATTGACCGCGACCGACACCTTGTCTTCCGCAAAAGCAGCGGAAGGAACAAGCGGCAACGCGATTGCCGTGCCGAGCGCAAGCACGGCAAGGCGGGAAGAAAGTCCTGGCATTTTCATTGTCGTTCTCCTCTTTATTGCGGGTCATTTGCCCGCTTATGGTTAGGCAGCCTTGCTGACCGGGAGGGGCAGCGGTGAGAAAGGAATGTCCGGGTAGCCGAACGCGGCCGGTCCAACGACCTCGAGAGCGCGGGCGCTGCGCAGCAGATCGTGGCAGGGGATGGCGATGACGGCCACGCGCTGGCCGTAGCGCAGCACTTCGGTGGTGATCGGATAACCGGTATCGACATCGAGCAGGACGATCAGGTCCGGCACAGTCACTTCCACCTTGCCGTCACGGGTAAACAGCAGGAATTCGTTCTGGATCGCCACGCTCGCCGTCTGGCCCGAGCAATCGTCGAAGCCCGAAAGCTCGACATCACCCACGGCGAAACCGCCGCGCAAATGACGCTTCAGATCGGTGATCTTGCCATTGAAGATGCGTCGTCCGCCTTCAAGCGCGCAGACCGCCGCAATCGGGTCTTCCTGCTGCTTGCGGGCGCGGATCACCGCCTCACCGATGGCGATCGCCTTGGTGTAGGTTTTCGGAATGCCGTATTGGTGCACGTAATGAGCCTGCATCGGCGCGGTCGCCAGCATCGCGCCACCGCCCTGCGAAACGACGCAGGCGCGCGCCATGCGCTCGTGCCAGACTTCGGAAACGGCATGGCTGAAGATGACGGCGTTGCCGTGCAGATCACACATCACCGATGGCGTCGAACTATGCCCGTAGATCGAGAAGGTCGTCATCTGCATTTCCGGGAATGCCCGGCCCATTCCGTCGCAATCGAGGATCGGCAAGCCGCCAAGTGCGGCCGTCACCAGCGGGTTCATCGAGTTCGAGCCGCCGATTTCCTCGCAGACGATGGCATCGACCGGCGTGCGGATCAGCTCTTCCATGGCGCGCAGGCAACGCAGGCCTTCGCGGCCCTCGCGGATGCGCTCCACGCCGACCACCGGCGCGCCGATGCCGCCGATGGACATGCAAAGCGCGTCCGGCTCGATGGCGTCTGTCGCAAGGATCTTCATCTCGTAACCGGCCTTCATGGCCTCGAGTGCAAGCAGCTTGCCCAGATAGGGATTGCCGCCGCCGCCCGTACCGAGAATGCCCGCACCGATTTCCAGCGCGTCAAGATCTTCCCGCGTCAGCGTCCGCAATGCCGCTTCGTCATATTTCAGCTTGCGCGTCTCAGCCATGATTGGCTCCCATTTCTCCAACAACTTTCACATGAATGCGGGTGGCATTGCCGGGCAGATAGGCAAGCGGCATGTCCTCGCGCTCGATGACTTCCAGTGTTTCGGCCAGTGCGCCTGCCGCAATCGCCTTCTCGCGCGCCTCGGTCTCGGCCTCTGCAAGCGCGCTCTCACGCGTGCGCCCCTCGACCAGCGAGAAGACGCGGTCGGTCTCGCCGCTGATCTGCGCGATCGCCGCACCGACGGCATTCGCCACCGCGAAATTCTCAGGCCGGATAACCTCCAGATCACCGATACGGTCAGGCATCAGAATGGAACCGCCGCCAACGGCAATCACCGGCACCGGCGATGACGAGATGCGGCTGCGTTCCACACAGGACTCGAGCATGTCGTTGATCTTGTCGACAGCCGCATCCACAAGCTTTTTGTCGAGGCTGGAAACCAGCGCCTTTTCGCCTACATCCGCCTTGCCGGACGCAACGGCGATATCGGTCGCCGTCAGGGTCGAGCCACCGAAGCAGAGCGCTTCGCGACGAACGCGGTAACCGACGGATTTCGGCCCGACGGTCAGGCCATGATCGCCATTGACCACCAGCGAACCACCGCCAAGACCGATGGAGAAGACGTCAGGCATGCGGAAATTGGTGCGCACGCCGCCAATATCCACCGTCGTGGACGCCTGGCGCGGGAAGCCATGCGACAGCGACCCGACATCGGAGGTGGTGCCGCCGACATCCACCACCACGGCATCCTTGAGGCCGGTGAGGAAGGCGGCGCCGCGCATGGAGTTCGTCGGGCCGGAAGCGAAGGTGAGCACGGGGAAGCCGCGCACCACATCCGCCGCCATCAACGTACCGTCGTTCTGGGTGATGTAGAACGGGCAGGTTATGCCCGCCGCCTTCAGCGCCTCGCCGAAAGCGGCGACGGTGCGGTCGGCGAGCGACAGGAGGCTGGCGTTCATGATCGCCGCACTCTCGCGGGCGAGCAGACCATGCCGGCCGATGTCCTTGGACATCACCACCGGCAGGCCGGGGCAGCGCTCCTGAAGTATCTCTTTCGCCCGCACTTCCATCGCATCATTGATGCCGCTGAAAACGCAGGTGACGGCGGCAGCCTTCAAGCCCTTGGCGCGGATATCGGCGGCGATGCGGACGATTTCGTCCTCATCAAGGGCTGAGATTTCTCGACCGTCGAATTCATATCCGCCCCGAACCTGATACCCATGGTTGCCGACGATTTCTCTCAGATCATCCGGCCAGTCGACCATCGGTGGCAGGCCAGCGCCGGACGGCAGGCCGAGCCGGATGGCGGCGACCTCGTCCATATGCCGCCGCTCGATCACCGCATTGGTGAAATGCGTGGTGCCGATCATCACGGCGCCGATGCGCGCCCTGTCGATGCCCGACGCCTCGATCACCTTTTCAAGGGCTTCGATGACACCGGACGTCACATCTTCGGTGGTGGAGGCTTTCACCCCCGCCAGAACAGTCTTTTCCTGTAACACAACGGCATCGGTATTTGTGCCGCCGACGTCAATTCCAACGCGATACACGTCAGGCTCCTCTTTTATCAATCGGTCGTTTTTACGAGGAAGTGCATACGCTCTTCCTCTGTCACGGTGGGTTTCAGGCGCTCTTCCTCGTCGGTGACGACGGGGATCGCCGCGATCAGGGCGCGTGTATAGGGATGCGACGGCTCAGCGAAGACCGCAGATGTCACCCCCTCCTCGACGATCTCGCCACGTAGCATGATGGCGATGCGCGAACAGAAATTGCGCATCAGCGAAAGGTCGTGCGAGATCATCAGGTAGGTCAGGCCAAGCTCCTCCCGCAGCTGCAGCAGAAGGTCGATCACCGTCTTCTGCACTGACACGTCCAGCGCCGCCGTTGGCTCATCGAGGATGAGGATTTTCGGTTCGGCCGCGAGCGCACGGGCAATGGCGACACGCTGCTTCTGTCCGCCGGAAAGCTCATGCGGGTATTTGCCGAGATAGGATTGTGGCAACCGCACCAGCCCCATCAGTTCCTGCATACGGCTTTCACGCGCAGGCCCATCCATGCCGATGGATTTCAGCGGCAGGGTCAGCGTCTGCCTGACCGTGCGCTTCGGATTGAGGGAAGTGCCCGGATTTTGATAGACGATCTGCGTCAGCCGCTTGCCGCGCCCGGGAGACGGAGCATCAATGACAAGATTGCCGGATGTCGGACGCGAAAGCCCCATGATCATGCGCGCGACCGAGGTTTTTCCAGAACCGGATTCACCCGCAAGACCGAAAATCTCGCCGTCCTTCAGCGTCAGGTTCACGTCGCGCACGGCATGGTAACCGTTGCGTCTGCCGTAAATCTTGTTCAGCCCCTCGATGGTGACGATCGGCGAGCGCGTGCTTTGCGCCAGATCGGTGACGCGCTGGCCATAGAGCGGCGGCACCGCATCCAGCAGCGACCGCGTGTAATCCGCAGCGGGAGCATGCAGGATTTGCGTGCAGGGACCGGTCTCGACGATATCGCCATGGTGCATGACCACGACCCTGTCGGCCACCTTGCGCACGACGCCGAGATTGTGGGTTATCATCAGCAGCGCCATATTTTCTTCGGCAACCAGCTGGTTGATGAGATTGAGAATTTCATCCTGCGTCGTCACGTCGAGCGCCGTGCCGGGCTCATCCGCGATCAGGAGCTTCGGCTGGTGCAGCAGCGCAAGCCCGATCAACACGCGCTGGCGCATGCCTCCAGAAAGCTCGGACGGATAGGCATTCATGACCCTCTCGGTATCGCCTAGCTGCACGCGGCGCAAAACCGCTGCGATACGGGTGCGACGCTCCGCCTTGGACGAGTTGATGCCGTCGCGCTTGTCGGCAAAGCGCATGACATCGTCCAGATGCGTGCCGATCTTGAAGACCGGATTGAAGGAAGACAGCGGGTCCTGCATGATCAGCGAAAATGCCGTGCCCTTCAGCGCCTCGCGTTCCCTTCGCGGCATGGCGAGCACATCCCGGCCATCGATCACGATCGCACCTGATGTGATCGAGGCATTCTTCGGCAAAGTGCCGATGATCGCCTTGGCGGTGACGGATTTACCCGATCCGGTTTCACCGATCAGCGCCACGCGCTCACCAGCGGCAACCGTGAAGGCGACATCGCGCAGCACCTGCCGCGTGCGGCCATAATTGGTGAAGGTGACGTTGAGGTTTTCGACCTTGAGAAGCGGTTCAGTCATGGCTTAGCTTTCCACGTCGAACATGTCACGCAGGCCGTCGCCTAGCAGATTGAAACCCAGCGTCACGTAAAGCACGGCCGCACCGGGGCAGAGGACTTCCCACCAGAAATCCGGCATGAACTGACGCCCGTCGGCAACCATCGATCCGAGATCGGGGGTCGGCGGCTTGACGCCGAAACCGAGGAAGCTCAGCGTCGCACCGAACAGGATGACAAAGGCGGCATCCAGCGTCGTCTTGACCGATATGACCGAGACGCAATTGGGCAGGATTTCGCGAAAGAGAATGTGCAGCGGGCCGGCCCCGGCAAGACGCGCGGCCTCGATGTAGTCTTCAGAGGCGATGGACTTCGATACCGAATAGATCAGCCGCGCATGCCAGGTCCACCACAGAAGGGTGATCGCGATCATGGCGTTCGTCAGCGTCGGTTCCAGGAGGTTGGAGACCGCCAGCGCCATGACGAGCGGCGGCATGGCCAGCATCACATTCGTCAGGCCGCTGATGAGTTTTTCAGTCCAGCCGCCGAAATAACCGGCGATCAGGCCGAGCACCGTGCCGACGGGAACCGAGATACCGAGCACGCCGATGACGAGAAGCAGCGAGACGCGGAGCCCGAAGATGGTGCGGGAAAAGATATCGCGGCCGGCCTTGTCGGTGCCGAACCAGTGCTCCAGATCCGGCGGCATGTGGCGGGCGCGGAAATCGACGACCGCGCCGATATGTTTCGGATAGGGTGTGAGCCAGGGCGCAAAGATCGCCAGAACCAGCACCGACAACAGGATCAGCGAACCGATGACCGCCGCCGGATTGCGGCTGAAGCGATACCACATCATGTAACCGGCGCTTAAGCCCCGATCGGTGGGTTCGAGCATTTTCATATCGGCCATCAGCGAGCCTCCTTGCGGCGCAGGCGCGGGTCGATGATCGAGATCAGGACATCCACGATCAGGTTCGCAACGATGAAGAACAGGCCGGCCACCAGCACCACGGCGGTCACGGCATTGAGGTCTTTCTGAAGGATGGCGTTCAGCCCGTAGGAAGCGAAACCGCCCCAGGCGAAGACCATTTCGATCACGAAGGCATTGCCGATCAGCGAGGCGAATTCGAGCCCCATGATCGTCAGCGGCGCGATGGAGGAGAGCTTCAAGAGATAACGGAAGATGATGACCCGCTCCGGCACGCCGAAGCTTTGCAGGGTCAGCACGTGATCCTTGCGCTGGTTCTCGATCATCGAGGAACGCGTGATGCGGGTGATTTGGCCGATGCCGGCCATGGAGAGCGCAAAGGCCGGCAGCGCAAGGTGCTTCAGCGCATCCAGCACCACATCGAACCGTCCGGCAAGCGTCCCGTCGATCAGGATGAAGCCCGTCGGGCCGCCCTGCCAGCCGAGCGAATGATCGAGCCTGCCGATGATCGGCCAGCCGGAGAGAAAGCGGGCGGCGAGCAATTGCAGCGTGATCGCGAAGAGAAAGCTCGGGATCGTCACGCCGGTGAGCGACAGGATGCGGCCGATATGGTCGAGGGGACGGTCGCGATAGTGCGCGGTGATGACACCAAGCGGGATGGCGACGGCGAACATGAAGATGACCGAGACCAGAACCAGTTCGACGGTGGCGGGAACGGTCTGCGCCAGATCGGTGGTGACCGGGCGCTGGGAAACCAGCGAAAAACCGAGATCGCCGTGCAGGGCGTTTCCGATATAGTCGAGATACTGGGCGGCGAGCGGTTTATCGAGACCCATCTCGCCGCGCAGCGCGTCCACCTGTTCCTGCGTCGCCGCGGGGCCAAGCGCCATGCGGGCGGGATCGCCCGGCACCACGCGGGCGAGAACGAAGATCATGATGGACAGGGCGATCATGACCAGCACGAAAGCGCCGAGCCTGTTCAAAATCGCGACCAGCGGATGTTGCTGCATCGTTGGAACGTTCCTTGTGCATCAGTTGCCTGAGCACAAGTTTTCACCACATGTCCTTTCGAACAATCGCCGAAAGGTATAGTTTTTTGAAAGATGAGTATAGGTTTTCAAGCTTAAATACCCTATCGCTTTGTGAATGACGCTCCTGCCCCGCACCCGCCTCTGCCGCCGCATCGCCAGCGAAACCGCCGGCGTAATCTTCCTGCGCGCTCCGGCCGGCGCGGGAAAAAGCATGCTGCTGGAAATGCTGGCAAAGGAGTTGGGAACGCAGATATGTCGCACGCACCAGCCGCGAAGCGATGATGCCGCAAATGACTGCCTTCTATGGGACGTGCCGGTTTTCGCGCGGGCGGTGCGCATGCCCGCCGCCATTCTGGAAACGGTGCGTTTTTTGGTCATTGCCTGCCGCCCGGATCAACGGATCAGCGGCCTGGCCCGGCAGATCCTGCATCACGGTTCGCTTACCATCGGCCCGGATGAGCTGGCGCTAGGGCGAGATGAAACCGAAAGCCTCCCCCCTCAACAGCGGCGTCTGGTACTGGAGGACTATGCAGGATGGCCGGCCTTCCTGTCGCTCGCCCGGCATCCGGATGAAAAGCTGTGTGCCGACTATCTTCGGGAAAACTACCTGCCGCATCTTTCACCCGCCCAGACGGTTGAGCTTTCATTCTGGCTCGAAAACCCCTCCGCAGAACCCGAGGCGGAATGGACAGAACTGCTGCCGCCCTTCCTGACTGGAACCCCCGAAAATCACCCCACCCTGATACGGCTTCTCACCATGGCTGCGCGAGAACGTCTCGCCACCTTGCAGGCCGGCAGCGCCGTGGTGGAGGTCGCATCGGCTTTTGAAAAGGCGGGACATGCGCTCGCGGCCATGGCGATGCTGCTCGATCGCGGTTACGAGACCCATGCCGCGCAGATTCTTGAACGCGCCCATGGCCGCGAATTGATCTACCGAAGCAGCGTCGATAGGTTTCGCGAGATCATCATGCGGTTTTCGCAGGATATGATCGCAACGAATGAAACCGTGCTCTTTGCCGTCACTCGCGCATTGCTGAAACAGGGCGAATTGCAGCGCGTGCGCCACCTGCTCGGTAAAAGCCTCGGATCGGACTATCTTGATCCGCTGAAAGTGCTCGCCCGTGGTTCGCGGTTTTCCTTCGCCGCCCGCACCTTCCGGCTGAACCTGATGATTGCCGAGGACCTGACGCCCAATGACGCGGTGATAACGCGTCTCGCCGAGTTCATGGCCGATTATCCCATGGACGATCACGGCAAGTGGGCGGCCTATTACAATGCGCTGCTGGAGTTCGAAATTCGCCGCCGCAATTTCCGCGAGGCGGAGGCGGCGGCTGCCCGTGCACTGATCTATCTGCGCAAGATGGGCGGGCAGCCCCTGCTGGAATTCTTCATCCATCTGCATCAGATCGTGCTGCGGCTGATGAGCGGTGATGTGCTTCTGGCGCGCCACGCAGCACAGGAAGCCCGCGCGCGGCTGGAACAGGTGCCGCATGATGCGGTGCAGGAGTTCCGGATGCTGCGGCTGGCGGAAGCCTGCCTTGCCTATGAGGCCGGAAAGCCCCGCGATCTCCTGCATTTCGTCGAACATGAATTCGATCATTTTGCTGCAGCCGAGATATGGCCGAGCCTCATGCAGTTTGCCCTGCATTATGCTTCGCAGGTTTTGATCGACCATTTTCCGATGACCGTTCGTCCGGGCTTTCTCGATGGCTTATGGATTCATCTGTCGGAAGGGCTGCAATTCCACGCGATGATGGAAATCAGGACGGCCCTCGCCTATCAGAATGCCAACCGCTGGGCGGATGCGGCTGCGACCCTTTCCGCGATCCGCATGCCGATGGGCCGCAACTGGGTGGAAAGTGCGCATGACGATCTCTCCCGGCTGACGCGGCGCGATGAAATCGCCTATGTCATGGCCTGGCTGCGCGATGCGGTGCATCTTTTCACGCCGCGCGCCTATCTCTCCCGGCAGATCGACGCAATGATCGCCAATCCCAAGGTCACCAACCGCGAGAAAGTCGCGCTCAGGATATGGCAGAGCTATGCCGCGCACCAGCGTCGCGACAATGCCGCCGCCCGCGCCCATATCCTCACAGCCCTTGAATCGGCAACCCGCCTTGGCTGCAGCGGCGTGCTGTCGGAGGAGCGCGTGTTCCTGTCGCCGCTTCTGAACAATCGCCGCATCCGCAGCTTCATCGAAACCTCTTCCGATGTCCGCACCGCGCTGTCGATTTTCGCCGCCTCGGTGAATTCACCGCAGGCGCGCGCCCTGCATGGCGGGCTTTCGCAGCGGGAAGCGCAGATGCTGCAACTGCTGGCCAGCGGCATGTCGAACAAGAAGATCGCCCAGACGCTCAACATCTCGGAAGTGACGGTGAAGTTTCACCTCGGCAACCTGTTCCGAAAGCTGGATTGCAAACGCCGCGCGGAGGCGATCCGCGCGGCGAAAGCACTGGGCTGGCTATAAGGTTCAGCGGTTGTTCTTCTTGCGCCACTCCGCAAAAGCCGTCTGATGTTCTTCCTTGGTGCAGGGGTAAAGCCCGATGATCGTCTGGCCGGCCTTGACCTGTTCCACCACGAAATCCTCATAGGCCGTCATTTCCACCGCCTCGGTCGCCACTTCGTCGGCAATGCCCGCCGGAATGACGATGACGCAATCCGCGTCGCCGACGATGATGTCGCCGGGAAAAACCGGCGCATCGCCGCAGCCGATCGGGCCGTTGATTTCGATAGCCTCGTGTTTGGTCAGGTTGGTGGGGCTGGAAGGACGGGTGTGGTAAGCTGGAATATCCAGCTCGGCAATGGTGGCCGCATCACGGAAACCGCCATCGGAAACGATGCCCGCACCGCCGCGAACCATCAGGCGGGTCACCAGAATATCGCCTGCCGAGGCGGCGCTCGCATCTTTGCGGCTGTCCATGACAAGCACGTGGCCAGGCGGGCAGGTTTCGATGGCGACGCGCTGCGGATGGGCGGGATTGCGGAATTCGACGAGCTGGTTGCGGTCTTCGCGGGCCGGCATGTAGCGCAGGGTAAATGCGGGGCCGACCATGTTCTTGCCCTTGTAGCCAAGCGGGCGCACGCCCTGGATGACCTGGTTGCGCAGGCCGCGCTTGTAAAGCGCCGTCGCCAGGGTGGCGACGGAAATAGTCGTCAGTTTTTCGCGCGTTTCATTGTTCATATCTGTCTCCTCGCAATGGGCGGATGGATGTGTTTCAAGTCCTGTGAATGGGCTCGTCTATGAAGACGCCGCCCTGATATTTTGCGATCGCAGCCTCGGGATCGGGACGCGGCACATCGCGCTCGATTTCCGCGCGGTAGCGCGCGGCATTATCGCGCCGCTGCCAGCCGAGAAAATCGACATGGGAATTATCCCACCAGCTGTCATCATTGGCGGAAACGCCCCAGATGACCGGGCATCCAAGCTTCGGCGCGCAGAAGGTGGCCTCGATCAGCGAAACGAAGTCGCCGTAGCTCAGCCAGGTCGACAGCATCCGCCAGTTGGAGGGCTTTTCTTCGCAAGAGCCAATCCGGACGATGGCGGTCTCCTGACCGAATTTGGAATGGTAGAGGCTCGCCATCGCCTCGCCGAAAATCTTCGAGACGCCGTAAAGACCATCAGGCAGAAAGGGGGTATCGGGGGCAAGCTGTTTGCCCTGCGGATAATAACCGATCGTATGATTGCTGGAGGCGAAAAGAATGCGCGGCAGGCCGTTCAGCCGCGCCGCCTCGTAGAGATTGTAGACCCCGCGCAAATTGGCAGACTCAATCGGGTCGAAAGCCCTCTCGACGGAAACGCCGCCGAGATGGACGATGCCGTCGCAACCCTTGACGAGATCATGGACCGCCTGCCCGTCCTCGAGCGCGCAACGAACGAGTTCCTCGTGAGGTGCTGGCGAACCGATATCAACGACGTCAGAAAGGCGGATGGTTTCGGCGACATGGCCAAGCCGTCCGCGCAGCATGCTGCCCAGCTTGCCGCCGGCACCGGTGATGAGCAATCGCTTCAACATATGGCCCCCTTAGAAAATATCGGGCTCGCCGGCGGTGCGGCCGAAATCCGTCTGCAGGAAGTCGAAGTCACAGCCTTGATCGGCCTGCGTGACATGCTTGGAGAAGAGATAACCATAACCGCGTTCATAACGTGGCGCGGGCGCCTGCCACGCCGCTCGACGCCGGGCGATTTCCTCTTCGCTGACCAGCATGTCGAGGCGGCGCTGCGGCAGGTCGAGGCGCACGATATCGCCCGTTTTCAGGAGCGCGAGCGGGCCGCCGACGAAGCTCTCCGGCGCTACATGCAGCACGCAGGCGCCATAAGACGTGCCGGACATGCGGGCATCGGAAATGCGCACCATGTCGCGGTGGCCCTGCTTGATCAGCGCCTTGGGGATCGGCAGCATGCCCCATTCTGGAAAACCGGGGCCGCCGAGCGGACCGGCATTGCGCAGCACCATCACATGATCCGGTGTGACATCGAGGTTTTCGTCGTCGATCGCCTTTTTCATCTCCGGATAGCTGTCGAAGACCAGCGCCGGGCCTTCGTGCACATGATATTTCGGATCGCAGGCGGCGGGCTTGATGACGGCGCCGTCAGGGCAGAGATTGCCGCGCAGCACCGCAAGCGAGCCTTCCGCATAGACGGGGTTATCGAGAGAGCGGATAACGTCGTCATTGTAGACCTTCGCGCCTTCGAGGTTTTCGCCCATGCTGCGGCCGGTCACCGTCAGCGCCGAACAGTCGAGACGGCTTTCCAGCTGCTTCATCAATGCCCGCAGACCGCCGGCGTAATAGAAATCCTCCATCAGATAGTCTTTGCCGGAGGGGCGGACATTGGCGATCAGCGGCGTAACCCGGCCAAGCTCATCCAGCTCATCCAGCGTCATCGGCACGCCGGCGCGGCGCGCCATGGCGATGAGGTGCACGACGGCATTGGTGGAGCAACCAGTCGCCATGGCGACGATGGCGGCATTGCGAAACGCGGTCGCGGTCAGGATACGGTCCGGCGTCAGTTCCTCGCCCACCATCTCCACGATACGCCGGCCGCAACCCGCCGACATGCGCTGGTGTTCGGCATCCACCGCCGGAATGGAGGAGGCTCCCGGCAGGGTGAGGCCAAGGGCATCGGTGATGGCGGTCATGGTCGAGGCCGTGCCCATGGTCATGCAGACACCGGCAGAGCGGGCGATGCCGCCCTGCACGCCGCGCCATTCCTCGTCCGTGACGTTACCGGCACGGCGCTCGTCCCAATATTTCCACGCATCCGAACCGGAACCGAGCACTTTCCCGGCATAATTGCCGCGCAACATCGGACCAGCAGGCAGATAGATCATCGGCACGCCGGCCGAGATCGCACCCATCACGAGGCCGGGTGTCGTCTTGTCGCAACCGCCCATCAGCACCACGCCGTCGAGCGGATGCGAGCGGATCATTTCTTCCGTCTCCATCGCCAGCATGTTGCGGTAGAGCATCGATGTCGGCTTGGTGAAGCTCTCATCGACCGAGAGCGACGGCATTTCGACGGGGAAGCCCCCAGCCTGCAGCACGCCGCGTTTCACATCCTTCACCCGCTCGGGGAAATGCGAATGACAGGTGTTGAGCTCCGACCATGTGTTGAGGATACCGATGACGGGTTTGCCGACGAAATCCTCCTCCGCATAACCAAGCTGCATCATGCGCGAGCGGTGGCCGAAGCTGCGCAGGTCGTCGGGCGCAAACCAGCGGTCGGAACGGAGTTTTTTATCGGTCATGTCAATGGTCCTGCATTGCGGGTTGCGCCTGGAGCTGTCAGTCCTGCCGGAGCGTCAGCCCGCTCGTCGTATCGAAAAGATGGATGTGTTCCAGCGGCGCCGACAGGCGGATGACTTCGTCCGCCGATGTCGAGGTCTGGCCGGAAAGATGCAGCGTCACCCGGGTGCCATCCCCGAGAGTACCGTAGAGGTAGGATTCGCCGCCCAGCTGTTCGGCGGTGCGCACAGACATGGTCAGTGCGCCTTCGCCACCTGCCTGCACATGGTTCGGGCGGATGCCGAGCGTCACTTTCTGACCGGGTTTGTAGGCAAAACCGGTCTGCGGTAGCGGGATCAACTCGCCGGTCGCGATCTTCAGGGATGGCGTTGCATCCGAAGTCACTTCGCCAGCAAAGAAGTTCATCTTCGGCGAACCGATGAAGCCCGCCACGAAGAGATTGGCCGGGCGATTGTAGAGATCAAGCGGCACCCCGAACTGTTCGAGCTTGCCGGCGCGCAGAACGGCAATCTTGTCGGCCATGGTCATGGCTTCCACCTGATCATGCGTCACGTAGATCATGGTATTGCCGAGACGCCGGTGCAGGCTGGAAATCTCGCCGCGCATGTCGACGCGCAGTTCCGCATCGAGGTTGGAAAGAGGCTCATCGAAAAGGAACACGCGCGGCTCGCGCACCACCGCACGGCCGATAGCGACGCGCTGACGCTGACCGCCGGACAGATCCTTCGGGCGACGCTCAAGAAGCTGGTCGATCTGCAGCATCTTGGCCACCTGGGTGATCTTCTCGACGATGTCCTTCTTGGGCGTGCCGATATTCTCAAGCCCGAAGGACAGGTTTTCACGCACCGTCATATGCGGATAGAGGGCATAGGACTGGAACACCATGGCGAGACCACGATCCGCGGCCGGCACGGTGTTGACCACGTCACCGCCGATGACGATATCGCCGCTGCTCAGTTCTTCGAGACCGGAGATCATGCGCAGCAGGGTCGACTTGCCGCAGCCGGAAGGGCCGACGAAAACGCAGAATTCGCCGTGTTTGATATCGAGATCGACACCCTTGATCACATCGAGGGCACCATAAGTCTTTTTGACCTGACGAAGCTCTATACTTGCCATTGTCGTGTTTCCTCCCTGAGGATTATTTGCCGCCCGTCGATGCAATGCCGGTGGCGATGTATTTTTGCAGGAACATGAAGACCAGCGCGATCGGCGCGAGCGTCAGCACCGTCATGGCCAGTAGGTTGCTCCATTCCGTCGTCATCTCCCCCTGGAAGGAGTTGAGCGCCAGCTGCAGGGTGAAGTTGTCGTTGCGGGTCAGCACGATCAGCGGCCAGAGGAAGTCATTCCAGCGCCACATGATCGCAAGGATCGCGAGAACCGCAAGCGCCGGCGCCGAAAGCGGCAGGATGATGCGCCAGTAGATCTTCCATTCGCTGGCCTTGTCCATGCGGGCGGCATCGAGGATTTCATCCGGGATCGTCAGCATATATTGCCGCAGCAGGAAGACACCGGTCGGGGTGGCGGCACCGGGAATGATGACGCCCCAGAGACTGTTGATCATGCCCAGCTGGCTGGTGATGAGAAACAGCGGCACCAGCACGACGGTCTGCGGGATCATCAGCGTGCCGACAACCAGCGCCAGCACCACGCCCCTGCCCTTGAACTGGTATTTCGAGAGCGCAAAGGCCGCCATGGAATTGACGATCAGCATGATGAGGGTTGAGGTCACCGTGATGAAGGTCGAGTTCCAGAAATAGAGCGGAAAATTGAAGCGCTGGAAAAGCTCGGTGTAGTTTTCCGTGGCGAGCGCCACCTTTTCAGCCGGTTTCAGTTCGTTGAACTGCATTTTCAGGACTTCAGTGGGCTTTGTGGGATCAACCACCTGGGCAACGAGGCCGATGCGCCTGATCATGCCGAACTTGCGGCCATCCTTGTCGACATAGGCCGGCAGCGGCGCTGCCTGCCCGTCCACCACCACCGTTTCCTGGCTATAGGGCAGGAGGCGCGGCGGGAAGCGCTGGAGATCGGCTTCCGTCTTGAACGAGGAGAGCACCAGCCAGACGACGGGACCGAACATCATCAGCACGGCCACGCCGAGATAGGCGTAGGACAGCCAGTCGGTCCAGTGCAGCTTGCCGTTACGGCCGCGCGTACGGGTCAGAAATGCGCCAATCCTAGCCATCGACCTTGCTCCTGTTTGCCCGGAATTGCAGGGCGGTCAGCACCACGAGCACCACGGCGAGCAGCAGCGAAGCGGCAGCCGCAAGGCCGAAATTGCGGGGCGTCCCGGCAAAGCCGGTCTGATAGATAAACTGAATGATGAAGGTGGTCGCCGAACCCGGGCCGCCGCCCGTGAAGGCAAAGACTTCATCGAAGGTCTGCACGCCCTTGATGAGCGACAGGACGAGAACGACGAGCATGGTGGGAGCAAGCAGCGGCAGCGTAATGCGCCGGAAGATGCGCCAGGGGCTTGCCTTGTCGAGTTGCGCCGCCTCATAGACATCGCGCGGGATCGCCTGCAGACCGGCCAGAAGAATGAGCGTGTAAAAGCCCATATGCGCCCAGACTGAGAGGAAGACCGACCAGCCGAAGGCAAGATTGGCTTCGAGCAACCAGTCGACCGAACCGAGGCCGAGCCCTTCCATCGCGGCGTTGAGAACGCCGAAACGCTGGAGAATCCACTTCCAGATCAAGGCCACAACGACGGGTGACAGCAGCACGGGGAAGAAGAAGACGGCACGGAAGAACCCCCGCGCCCGTATATCGCGGTTAAGTACGATGGCCGTGATCAGCGAAAAGCCGACCATGAAACCCACCTGCAGCACCACGAAGAAAACCGTGTTCCAGACGGAGCGCCAGAACAGGTCGCGCTGACAGGAATTGGGGTCGAGGTAGTTCTGGCAGGAAAGAAGGACCGAGAAATTTTCGCCGCCCACGGCAGGGCGTTCGGAAAGCAATATGTGTTCGCTGCCGGTCACGGAATAGGCCATGTTCAGCACGATCGGCAGAAAGGCGAAGACCGCGAACAGGATCAGGTTGGGTGTGAGAAACACCCAGGCAATCCGCCGGTGGCCGAGAACCTTCTGAAGGAAGGCAAAGGGCAGTTCGACGATACCCATCACGGGCGCAAGAAATTTATACATGAGGGTCCTCCTTCGATCCGGCGCGGCGCGGCATGCACCGCGCCGGAAGGCGATGGATCACTTCGCCTGTTTCAACGCTTCCTCAAGGTCCGTCTTCGCGCGGGCCATGGCTTCATCAACCGTGCTTTCACCGACGATGGCCTGCGTGATGCGCTGGACGGAGATGTTGAACATGGCGCGATTGTTCTTGTAACCCTGATAGGTGTAGGCAATCGGGCTGAGGCTGGGGATCTGGTCCAGCCAGGCGTTCATGGCCTTTTGCGTCGCAGGCGTCGCACCGGTATAGGTCACACCCTTGTCGGCCACGGCCTTGTGGGCCGGAACGTTGCGGGTGCGAACGGTGAAGTCGAGATAATTCTCATCCTGAGCAAGGAAGTTCAGGATGTCGGCAACGATCTTCGGGTTCTTGGTCTGCTTGAAGCCGACAACGCCGGTGCCACCGGGCATGCCGGTGCAGGCAGCGCCGCCACAGGGCTGCGGCACGACTTCCCAGTCAAACGCATCGCCGACCTGGCTGTCGAAACGCGCGGTCTGCCAGCTGCCGGAATAATAATAGACCAGCTGACCGTTGATGAATTCCTGTGCGGCGTCACGATAGGTGTTGCCGCCCTGTCCGGCCCAGACGTCGCGCGCCATGGTGCCGTCCTTGTTCCATTCGACGAATTTCTTCACGAAGGTCGTGAAGCCTTCATCGACGAGAATGGGCTTACCATCGGCGTCGAAAATCTTTGCGCCATAGGAAATGGCCGGACCGGCAATGCGGTGGCCGGAACGGTCGATGGCCATCGGATAGGGCGTACCGGTTGCCTTGGCGACGGCGCTAGCAGCCTTCGCCCAGTCATCCAGCGTTGCATCCTTGCCGGGCACGGCCACATTGGCCTGATCGAACAGGGTGCGGTTGATGAAAGCACCGGTGATGGTGAGCTGGGTGTGCATGCCGTAGATGCCCTTGTCGTCAGGGCCGCTGCGGTACCATTTCAGCACGTTAGAGAAATTGTCTTCCCAATATTTCGCGTCCACATAGGGCGTGAGATCGAGATAATAGCGGTTGAGACCACCAAGGTCGGTTACGGTTGCGAAATCCGGGCCGCTGCCGCCGGCGAGCTGCACGGGCAGGCCTTCCAGCAGCGCCTTGTAGGGTACGACGTCAGTGACGATCTTGACGTCCGGATGCTGCTTTTCATAACGCGCGAGAATGTCCTTGAGGATCTCACAGCCATTGCCGTCATAAGCGCAGGTGAAGCGCACTTCCTGCGCCGCCTGGGCGGCGCCGGCAAAGGACGCCGCGCCAATAGCGAGCGCCAATGCCATGCTGTATTTTCTGGTCATCTGGTTTCCTCCCTTAGATGATTATGCGTTGGCAGATGCGCGCGGGGCCCAGCCCTTGATCCACTCACCTTCAGCGGCGTCGGACAGGCGAACCGGCTTTCCTTCCCTGACCGAGCGATAGATGGCGGTGACGAGTTCGATCGACTGCAAGCCGTCATGAACTGTGACTTCCTTGCCGCCGCGTCCTTCCATCGCGTCGGCAATGGCTTCGACAAAACCGGCAAAGCCGTTTTCGCCATCGGCCACCGTTGCCAGAACAGCGTCGATCTGATCCTGCGTGGTCGGTGCACGGGCGATGAAACGCCATGTGTCTTCAGCCGGGCGGTAAGGCAGCGTGCCGCTCTCGGCCGTGAACCCTTCAAAGCAGAAGCGAAGACGCGAGGTATCTTCGGCCGCACCGAGCGTGACCGAGCTCGTCGCCAGCGCACCGCTTTTCATGCGGAAGCTGAGCGCCGCGCAGTCTTCGGTTTCGATCTTGTTGACGCGCGTATCAGCCATGGCGAAAACTTCGTCGACCGGGCCGAGAACGTGGCAGAGAAGATCATGGGCGTGGATGGCGTGGCCGAGGATCGCGCCGCCGCACTCTCCCTTCCACGTACCGCGCCACGGAATGTCGTAATAGCTGGCGCCCCGGTTCCAATGGACTTCCGAGCTTGCGACAAAGGCCTTGCCCGCAAGACCGGCATCGATCAGCGCGCGCATCTGCCGCATGGCGTGTCCGAAACGATATTGGAAGACCGGAAACACACCGCGACCGGTCTTCTTGACAGAGTCGATCAGCGCGTTGGCCTCCTCCAGAGAGCGGACCAGCGGCTTTTCGCAGACCACATCCTTGCCCGCAGCATGCGCCTTCAGCGTGACAGGGAAATGCAGGTGCGGCGGCAGACACACGTCGATGAGCTGGATGCTCTCATCGGCCAGAACCTCATCGAGATCGGTGGTCAAACGAATGGAGGTATCATCGCCGGCGACGGAGCGGGCACGCTCCAGATCGAGATCGCAGATCGCCTTGACGACAAAGCGTTTGGGCAGCGCCCGATAGCCGCTCAGATGCTGGGCGCCGATGCCGGCGCCAATGATGGCAACACCGATCATTTCGAGGCTCCCTCAGCCTTGGCCTGTGCCTGAAGCGAAAGGTCGCAGACCTTGAAGACGTGTTCCTGCGTCATTGCCGTTTCCGTGCGGTTGCGGATATCGTCGCAGATACGGGCGAAATAGGGCAGACCAGCACCGGAAGCATCAATATACTCGCAGCGATCGCCATTCACGAGAATGAGGCGGTCTGTGCCTTCCGTATTGCCGACATCGACATATTTGCGCAGCTCGATGTAACCCTCGGTGCCGAGGATCGTCAGGCGGCCGTCACCCCAGGTCGGCAGCGCATCGGGCGTGTACCAATCGACGCGGATATAGCCGTGGCCCTTGTCACCACGCAGCACGACTTCGCCGAAATCCTGCAGGCCCGGATCATCAGGGTTGGCATAATTGGCAACGGTGGCAGCCACGATCTCCACTTCGGTCGAGCCGGTAAAGAACATGAACTGGTCGATCTGATGGCTGGCGATATCGGTGATGATGCCGCCGTAAGCTTCACGCTCGAAGAACCACTTCGGACGGATCTGGCGGTTCAGACGATGCGGGCCGAGGCCGACGGTCTGAATGACGCGGCCGATGGCGCCCTGCGCGACGAGTTCAGCCGCCTTGGTCACGCTCGGAACTTCAAAACGCTCGGAGAAATCGACGGTCCAGATGCGTTTGGTCTTGGCCACGGTCTGGCGAAGGCGATCGAGCTGTTCGAAGGTGGTGCAGCCTGGCTTGTCGGACATGACATCCTTGCCGGCTTCCATGGCGGCGATGGCGAGGTCGGCACGCTTGGAGGGGATATCGGCAATCACCACGAGGTCGATGGTGCCATCCGCAAGCAGGGCTTCCTTCGATGCCGCACGCGGCACATTCGGGAAGCGTTTGACGAAACCTTCCACGACATCGGGTTCGCCTTCGGTCCACCAGCCGGCAAATTCCGCGCCAGCGTCCAGCAGATTCTGGGCCATGCCGAAAATATGCCGGTGCTCTATGCCGAGAGCGACGAACTTGATTGCTTTAGTCATCCTGAAGTTCCACTTCCTTGCCGATGTCGGCCGAGTTGATGATCGCGTCGATCAATCTGTGAGACAAAAGAGCCGCGTCACCGGTGACGACCGGCGGGCGTCCTGAAGAGATGGCGTCTACGAAATCCTCGAAGACACCCTGATGCCATTCATGCGTGAAAGCCATTGGGTCGGCGCCGCCGCCCGTGCCGGCGGCCGCGCCGCCGAAAGTCTCGTGCCGGCCATCACGCCAGTCGACATGCAACAGGCCGGAGGCGAGCCGCAGGCTGGCGTTGTCGAAATGCAGGAGGATCGATTCCGCAGCGCCGGGGAAACTTGCGGTGCTTGCGACGAGCGAGCCGACAGCGCCGTTCTTGAAGCGCAGACCGGCAGAAACGTAATCTTCGGTTTCCATGCGATGGAAACGCGTCGTGGCCGCCATGGCCTGAACACGGGCGACCGGCCCCGTGAGGCTCAACGCCAGATCGATCGTATGAATTGCCTGGGAGATCAGAACGCCGCCGCCATCGCGCTCCAGGGTGCCGCGGCCCGGTTCATCATAATAGGATTGCGCGCGCCACCAGGGCACGGAAATTTCGCAGAGGCCCAGCGCTCCGAGCGCGCCGCCATCGACAAGCTCACGGGCTTTCTGCGATGCAGCCCGCATGCGGTGCTGGAAGATGATACCAAGCGTGACGCCCGCGTCACGACAGAGGGCGACAAGACCGTCGGCTTCCTGCGTATTCCGGGCGACCGGTTTTTCCATCAGGATGTGCTTGCCCGCTTTCGCGAGCTTTCCGACGATATCGATGCGGGCATTGGGCGGCGTCGCGATGATGGCGAAATCGACATCCGCATCACGCGCCGCTTCCTCGATCGAGGAATAAACGATGACTTCATATCCGGTGTGTTTCGACGCTTCCGCGGCCAACGCCCTGGCGCGGCCGGAACCGCCATCAACGATTCCCTTCAGGCGAATTTTCTCAGGGCTTGCCGCACAGGCAAGCACATGCGTCTTCGCCACCATTCCGGCACCAACGATGACGCAGGTCTTGATATTTTGCATTTCGGGAGCCTCCTTCCCAATGCGCAATCATTGGCATACCGGTATTCCGGTTGTCAACACACTTGTGTTCCGGTATACCGGTTATGAAAACGCTGGAGGGGTAAATGCCGAAAATTCCCGTAACAGGCGGCACCGTGCCGACGATGGAACGACTGGACCTTCACCGTCCGGTCGTTGACCAGATCTATTCCGCGCTGAAATCGGCCATCCTTTCGCGGGAGCTTTTTCCCGGCCAGGCGGTTTCGGAAAACGAAATCGGTCAATCCTTCAGTTCCAGCCGGACGCCGGTGCGCGAAGCGCTGAGCCGCCTGCGGGATGACGGCCTGATCGTCACCCTGCCAAGCCGCGGGACCTATGTTTCGCGATTATCGGAAAAGAACATCCGCAGCGCGCAATTCATCCGCGAGGCTCTGGAGGTTGCAGCGGTTAGCAGGCTTTGCCAGATCGGCCTGACGGCAGAGGCCGAACTGGAGATCGAACACACCCTGAACGGCCAGCGCGAGGCCATGCGCCGCGGAGACAGAAAGGCTTTCCGCGTGCATGACGACCAGTTCCACAGCGCGCTTGCCGCTGCAACGGGTCTCGAGAGACTGGAAACGCTGTTGATCCGCGAAAAGGCGGGGCTGGATCGCCTGCGCGCCCTCGCCATCACCGACGAGGCGCATATGGCACGCCTGCTCTCCGAACATGAGGCGGTTTACGACGCGATCAAGGCGGGGGACGAAGCCCGTGCGGCCGACGATTTGCGCAAGCACTTAAGGCGTGTCCTCGGCATTCTTTCGCAGGTTTTCGAGAACCATCAGGACTATTTCGAATAATTCTGCGGCATCTTTTTCAACGGTTCGAGCACCATGAATACGGCAAATCCCGGACAAACGCTTGCCATGTCGCAGGCGAAACTTCTTTGCGGCACGATGAGCACACTTGCGGAATCCCCTGTTTGGGACGAGCGGCGACAGGTGCTTTTCTGGTGCGACATCCTCGGCAGGACGGTGCGGTCTGCAGCGCTTGAGCCGGGTCTCTATCGCGAATGGTCTTTTCCCCACACGGTATCGAGCCTCGGGCTTTGTCAGAACGGCAATCTCATCGTCGCCTGCGGCATGGATATTATCATCCTCGACCCGGAAAGCGGAAAAACGCGTCTCCTCCATTCCATTCCGGCACCGGACGGCATCCCCTGCCGGCTGAACGACGGACGGATCGACCCCGACGGCGCTTTCTGGGTGGGAACCATGCACAATGTGCCGCTCCCGGACATGCGGCCATATGGCGAACTTTGGCGGATCACCGAAAAGAACGCCGAGCGCATGCAGACCGGGCTGACATGCCCCAACGGGCTCGCCTTCTCCCAGGACGGATCGATCATGTGGCAAAGCGATTCCGTCCAGAAATGGATACGCCGGCGAAAATTCGACAGCAGCAACGGCAGGTTCGATGAGGGCGTGCTGGTGGCCCAGATGACGGAAGAGACAGGAAGACCCGATGGCGGCTGTCTTGATAGCAGCGGCAACTATTACAGCGCGGGCGTGTCAGCGGGCTTGCTCAACGTTTTCACATCCGACGGCAAGCTGGCGGATGTGATCAACGCTCCTGTCCCGCACCCCACCATGCCCTGCTTCGGAGGGGCCGATTTCAATATCCTATTCCTGACATCGCATCGCCACAACATGTCCGAAGACCGGCTTGCGAAAGCGCCATTTTCGGGTGGCGTCTGGGCGATCCCGACGCAGACGAAAGGGTTCGCCGGCTTCCGTTTTGGCGAAGGCGGATAACGCCCGGAAGTCGGCTCGGATTCCTACTCCTCCCGGAAGGCGCGGCTGATCTGGTCCGTCAGCGGCTTGGCGATATAGGACAGCGCCGTTCTTTCGCTGGTCTGAATGAAGGCCTCAGCCGGCATCCCCGGCACCAGCGGCGCCTTGTTCAGCTTCTGCCGCTCGGAGACCGGCACGGAAATCCGGGCCAGATAATAGGAGAGGCCGCTGCGCTGATCGGTGGTGATATCAGCCGCAACGCGGCTGACATGGCCTTCCAGTTCCGGCGTGACCCGCTGGTTGAAGGCGGTCATGCGCAGCATCGCCTTTTGCCCCACCTGCAGCTGATCAATATCCTTCGGCACGATCTGCACCTCCAGCGCCAGCTCATCGCCGTCAGGGACGATGAGCATGATCGGATCCGCCGGCGTCACCACGCCGCCCACGGTATGTATGGCCATTTCATGCACCATGCCGGATTGCGGCGCGACGATATCGATGCGCTTCAGCTGGTCTTCGGCGGCGACCTTGCGCTCGACGAATTCCCCCATCTGGGCCTGTATCTCGCGTAATTCCCGACCGACCTCGGTGCGCAGCTCCTGATCGATCTGCAGGATTTGCAGCCTGGTTTCGGTGATGCGGCCCGCCGTCTGCGCCTGATAGGCGATTTTTTCGCCGCGCTCGCCGCCGAATGTCGCGGCCTGTGTCTGCAGGCTGTTCAGCCGCTGCACGGACACAACACCCTGTTCGCGCAGGGATTTCTGCGAGGTGATTTCCGCCTCCAGCACGGCAAGGCCGTTATCATAGGCGACTTCCTGCGCCTTCAGCCCTTCAATCTCATGTTCGAACTGGGTGATGCGTTCGGAAAGCTGCGCTTTGCGCCCTTCGCGGTAAGATTTGCGGAATTCGAACAACTTGGTCTCGCTACGCATGGCGGAGGCGACATCGGGATCGTCCTTTCGCACGATGAGAGTCTGCGGAAAGACGAGTTCCGGCAGATCGTCACGCTCGGCCTCCAGCCTTGCCATCCTCGCATTCAACTCATCCAGACGTTTGGTGACGATGGCGAGATTGGCGCGGGTCTGGGTCGCATCGAGGCGCATGACCACATCGCCGGCCTTCACCCTGTCGCCCTCGTCCACCAGAATTTCACCGACGACACCGCCGCTCGGGTGCTGCACCTTCTTCGTATAGGAATCCACCACCAGATGGCCCGAGGCAACCACCGCGCCGGCAAGATTGGTCGTCGCGGCCCATCCGCCGACACCGCCAAGCAGCACGACGCCGGTGGCAAGACCGGCAAGAAGATGTTTGCGGATGGAGCGGGACACCTGGCTGCGCTGATCAATGTTTGACATCCGCATCTCCTTCCTGGCTGTTCTCTTCACGGACCTCTTCCAACACAGCAACCTGGGGCTGGGCATTGGCAACAACGCGCAGCGGCGAGATTGTCTGAGCGGATGCGGTAAATCCCTTGGCCGCCTGCGCCGGCGGAGCGCGCAGCACTTTCGACAACACCTCGTCGCGCGGGCCAAAGGCCTTCATCCGTCCCTCTTCCATCATCAGAATGAAATCGACAGCACCGATGGCGCTCGGCCGGTGGGCGACGACGACGGCAATACCGCCCCGCGCCTTAACCGAAGAAATCGCCTTCACCACGGCGGCTTCGCCTTCCGCGTCGAGATTGGCGTTGGGTTCGTCCAGCACGACGATGAAGGGATCGCCATAAAGAGCCCGGGCAAGACCGATGCGCTGGCGCTGCCCAGCGGAAAGCGCCGAACCCGCCTCGCCGATATCGCTGTCATATCCCTTTTCGAAACGCAGGATCAGCTCATGCGCGCCGGCAGCCCTGGCCGCCGCAATGATGGCGTCAGGATCGGGATCATCCTCGAAACGGGAGATATTTTCACCGATCGTGCCGTCGAACAGCTCCACGCCCTGCGGCAGATAACCGATATGACGGCCGAGCGCTTCCCGGTCCCACTGATCGAAACTTGCGCCGTCCAGTCGCACCTTGCCGGCAGCCGGCATCCAGGCGCCGGTGAGAATGCGCGAGAGGGTGGATTTACCCGAGCCGGAGGGGCCGATGACGCCGAGTGCGTTTCCAGCGCTCACGATAAAACCGAGACCGGTGACCGTCGGCTTTCTCTCTCCCGGCGGAACGACGGTGACGTTTTCGACCCGCAATTCCTTTTCAGGCTTCGGCAGCGCCATGGCGGCGGCATTGGCCGGCATCTGCGCGAAAAGCTCCCTCAGGCGCGCCCAGCTCTGGCGGGCGGCCACGAAGGACTTCCAGTTGGAAATGGCAAGATCAACGGGCGCCAAGGCCCGACCCATCATGATCGAACTGGCGATCATCACGCCGCCGGAGGCTTCCTGGTTGATGACAAGCCATGCCCCAACCGCAAGAATGGCCGATTGCAGCACCACGCGCAGGGATTTTGCAATATTACCGAGACCGCCGGCCACGTCGCCTGCCTTGCGATTGGCGGCGAGATAGGCCTCGTTGGAATTCCGCCAGCGTTTGCCAAGCCGGCCACCCAGCCCCATGGCCTGCACGACTTCGGCATTGCGGCGCGAGGCCTCCAGCTGCCGGTTGCGGGCCATGTTTTCCACCATGGTGTCGCGGATCGGCTTCTGCGAGAAGATATTGGTGAGGATCGTAAGGGAGACGAGCAATATCGCGCCGGCAAGGGCCGTGACGCCGATCCAGAAATGAAACAGAAAACATATGCCGAGATAAAGCGGCATCCACGGCAGATCAAAAAACGCAGTCGGCCCCGTGCCGGACAGAAAACCGCGCACATTATCGAGATCGCGCAACGGCTGCAGACCATCGCCCGGCATGCGGTTGACGAGCGGCAGGCGCACTACCGCATCATGCACCTTGCCGGAGTGGCGCATGTCGAAGTCTTCGCCGATACGGATCAGGACGCGCGCGCGGATGATATCAAGCAGGCATTGAAAGCCGTAAAGGCCAAGCGCGAGAAGAGCGAGCCCGACCAGTGTCGGCAGGCTGCCGCTTGCCAGCACCCGGTCATAAACCTGCAGCATGAAGAGCGGCGACGTGAGCGCGAGTATATTGACCACGCCGCTGACGAGCGCGACGCCGAGAAACGTGCTTTTAAGGGGCGAAACAACCGCCGCAGTGAGGGACTGCGGCGGCGTCTGCTGGTGGTTTTGAAAGCCCACAGCCTGTTTTTCCTTTACGCGGCAAGCGCCGTTGCGCTGGCGAAAATGAAGTCCGATGCGTCGAGTACATTTGCATCGACGCCATTCAGCGTGATGGAGACGGAAGTGTCTGCTGCAGAAAGGATAACGGCATTTCCGTTATCATTATACCACAACAAATCGTCCACCGAAGTTGCGCCCCAGGCGGAAACATCGAGCGTATCCGTGCCATCCTGATAGCCGTAGGTTCCGGCCGGGCCAGCCTGCACGACATCATTACCGCCAGAGAATACGAAAGTATCCGCACCGGCAAAGCCGGTCAGGGTGTTGGAGGCAGCCGTGTCCTCGATCACCGTGCCGGTAGCGGCAAAATAATCATAGAAGCCGGCCAGCGAACCGAAGCGGGCAAGCTGGTAAACCGCGAGATCGAGAAGATCGCGAGCACCGGCGAGCGAGTAGGCGCTGTCTGGATCGATCAGCAGTTCCTGCTGGTTGACGGCGATGCCGCTCGTGGACTGGCTGTAGCCGGTGCCGAGAACGATGCTGTCGACCGAACCCGTCAGGTTGCCCTGGGAGTACTGCAGAGCGCCGCTCATGACGATGCCCTTGCCGCCGGAGCTGCCATCGCCCCACGCCTCATAGGTCGTGTTCGGATCGATGGTGGTGGTGGCGAGAGAGCTGGTCTGAGCGTCGTAGAACGCACCATAGGTCGAACCGAAACCGCTCGTCCAACCGTTGAGGTAACCGATGAGGTCGGAGGAAGACTGCGTCAGTTGAATTGTGGTAGCCATAGGTGTACTCCTTTGCTGGCCAATAGAGGTACCTTCGTCCTGTGGCGAAGGCGTTTCATCTCCGGGACGGGCTGCAACCCAGCCCGGAGAATTTCTTCCGCGTTTCAGAACTTCACATTCATCGTCGCGATAAAGGTGCGGCCCGGCGCCGTGTAGGCGCTGGCTGCCGGGATATATTTGCGGTCCGTCAGGTTGTTGACGGCGAAGCGAAGCGTGGCCTTGTCGTTGAAGGCATAGGAACCGTAGAGATCCACCGTCGTGTAGGGATCGGTCACCTCACGCAGATTGCCCTCCGTATCGAGCGTGCGCGACTGCGTCGGCGTGACGTGGTTGAGCCTTGCGCCCAGCGAGAATTTCTCATCAAAGAAACGCATGCCGCCATCGAGCGTCAGCTTCACCTTGGGCGCGACGTCGCCCGGCCAGGCGACGATTTCGCCCGTTGTCGTGGTCGTGCTGTTGGAAAAGACCTGTGTCTTTTCAGGCCATTCCGTCTTCAGAAACGTCGCCGAGCCGCCGAGCCAGAAACTGCGGGCATCATAATTGCCCTCGAATTCAAGCCCGCGCATATAGGTCGTGTCATCAAGATTGACGAAGCTGGTATAGGTGCGGTCGAGGACCTGATCCGTGACGAGATAACCGAGAGCGATGTAGTCCTTCACCTCTCGGCGAAAGGCGGCCATTTTGATGCGGATGGAATCGTCGTCCAGCAGCACGCCATCGAAGCTCATATTCGCACCGATTTCATAGGTCGTCGCTTTTTCGGCGCGCAGGGCCTGATTCGGAGCATATTCGTATCCGGCGCTATCGCCCGGACGCGCACCGGCAAAAAATGCCTCGAGAATTGTCGGCGGACGCAGGCTCTGGGAATAGCTCACATAGGGGCGGAACCAGTCGACGGGCTTCAGTTCGATTGTGGCGGAGGGCAGCCAGGCGCTGTAGGTGCAATCGATATCGACATTGTGCGCGGGATATTCTGTGACGGGTGTATTGGTGGTTATACCTGTTCCGGGCATGCAGTTGGCTGACGTGCGCGGCCAGACGCTAGCGAGAAAAACGTTATATCGCGAGGCCCACGACGGAGGATTGGCGGGACGAAAGACCTGATTGAAATAGTCCAGAGGCGTATAATGATTTTTCACCAGATCGCAGGGCACACTCGTCGTTACCGTTGTGTCCTTAACGCTATAATACGTCGCCGATCCCTTAAGACGCGACCAGTCGTAACGTACGCCGCCACTCAAAGTGATCCAATCGGCCGGCTCCAGTTCACCGTTCAAAAACAGGCTGGCGACATCGCGCCGCCCGGCCGGGCTGAATGACGTGTAGCTGCTGGCGAACGAGGGATTTTCCGCGATTTTGGCGCTTGTCGCAACGGATGTGGCAATATCGCGGAAGGCTTCCGCTCCATAATTCAGGGTGAGCGCGCCCGCCACCGTGTCAAAGCGACTGGTATTTTCCAGACTGCCGCCGAAGCTGCGCAGGCCCATGTCGAGATTCGTCTCTACCGCATAAGTACGCGCCGCCCGCAATTCATGCGTCATATTATCGTTCAGCCACAGCGACGATTTGAAGTCGATGAGCTCGCTCTCCGGGTCCCAGTCCAGCTTCGCCACGACGCTGTCGTTTCGCACGCTTTCCCGGTCGATCACCGTGGAAGCGCCCTGAACGAAATCATTCTCCTGATGCATCCACGATAGCGACGCCTTCACGTCGCCGAAGTCGCCTTCACCCTTGAAAAAGGTCGACCAGCCATCGCGGCCCAGCAGGTCTTTCATCGTCAGCGCGGTGCTTCGGGCCTCGCCTTTTGTTCCGATCTTGTATTCATCCATGATCGTGCGGCTGTAGCCGGCTACGAAGGAGAGAGGAGCGTCCGGCGAGCGGACGGCGCCGAGAACCGAGCCCTGAAAATCATAGCCGTTGGTGCCGCGGGAAACATTCACTTCCCCGCCCTTGTTCTCACCTGCGGCAATCAGATCATCGGCGCTGACGGTACGGAACTCGACCTTGCCGCCCAGAGACCCGGCGTTACCCGACCGTGCATTGGTTATTTTTTCGATCTCGACGGCCCGGATGAAGGCGACATCGACATAACCCTGCCCGGCGCTTGCGGTGTAGCTCGTCGCGCCGCCGAAAGCCGCGCCACGCTGCGCGTTCTGCCGCGCGCCATCGATGGAGACGACCACGCGGCCGCTTTCCTGCAAACCACGCACATTGGGCGAAACGGTTGGGAAGCTGCCGTTGCCTTCGCCCGCATAAACGCCCGAAACCCGGTTGAAAACATCACGCGTGTTGCGCACGCCGGCCGACTGGATCGCCTCACGGCCAACGACGCTGACGCTGGCAGGCGTTTCGTAAACCCAGTCGGGCGTGCCCTGATAACCAGAGCCGGCAATGGAATTGCGACCGGTTTTACCGGTCACGGTGATGGTTTCGAGAACCGTCGTACCCTCCGTCCCCGAGAGATCGACAGTCGATTGTCCCGTGCCGATGATCACGGTTCTGCCATTTCCGGTGATGCGGAAATTGACCCCCGTTCCCGCCAGCAACCGCGACAGCGCATCCCGTACCGTGAAACTGCCGGTGACGGCATTGGTGCGCACATTGCCGGCAGACGGCGTGGCAAGTGTGACCTGAAGGCCGGATTGACGCCCGAAAGCGCCCACGACGGAGGATAGTGACTGGGCGGGAATATTGAATGGCCGCGTTGCCCCCTGCTCACCAGCGGGGCGCTGAGAATTTGCGATGTCAGTACCGGTCTGGGCAAAAATAGGCGCGGCGAATGAAACGGCGATCGCCGTTGTCGCCAGCAGCACGCCCCTGCGCGCCCGCTTTGCCGCTTTTCGCTGTGAACCGATCTTGCATGTCTGGAGGCGCATATTGCTTTTGTCTTCCTGTCTTTCGCTCCGGATATATCTTGACCGGATTACTCAACAAAAAGACGATTGCCTCGTCGATTTTTTTCAGGCTTTCAGGAGAAATTTTATAAACTACTGAAAATAAATATTATTTTTTGTTTCGGAGTGATTCAGAAACGGGTGATGATGCGTGCGCTGCCGCCAATCGCATGCACCTTGCCCTTATAGGGTTCCACCAGCGCCTCCAGCGCGCGATCCGGGTCGCGCAGATCGTAAAAACCTGTCACCCTCTGTTCGGCCAGCCGCTTGTCGGCCATCGTCAGCCATGCCTGATGGTAACGCTGGATCTGCTCCACGACCGAACCTATCGTCGCGTCGACCACGTAGAGTTCACCGTTGCGCCAGCCGCCAATATCCTCGACGGAAACACTCTCTTTGCGGATTGCGCCGGAAGCGTCGACGATCAACATCTCGCCCGGCACAAGCCGCGTTGACGGCGCATTGCGGAAGGACGCTTCCACGGAACCATGCACAAGCGCCACCTGCGTCACTCCATCCGTCAGGTCGACGTCAAAAGCCGTGCCCAGCACCTGAACGGTCAGGTTTTTTGCCTTCACGACGAAGGGACGGGTTTTGTCCGGCACGACATCGAAAAAAGCTTCCCCCTTCAGCACCGTCACATTGCGATGGCCATCCGTGAAATCCGTTGAAAGCGCGCTCGCCGCCGCGAGCTGCACTTTGCTGCCGTCTTCCAGCGTTATGGTGCGGTTTTCTGCGGTGGTGGTCTGATAATCAGCCTCAAGGCGAAGGAAAAATGCTGGAACGAACAGCACTACAAGACAGAGCGACGCCGCCGCTGCGGCCACGCCGGCATAATGCCGCCCGGACCAACGCCGCCGCTGCGGCTTTATCGCGGACTCACCCGGCAGATGCGGCGCATCTTCCCAGAGGCTCTTGAATTCCGGCTCTACCAGACCGAGGTTCCGCCACGTCTTGCATGTTCGTTCCCAGGCGAGACGGTTTGCCGGCGCAGCCGCCAGCCATTTTTCAAAGTCCGTCTTCAGCCGCGGTTCGGCTGAGCCCGACTGCAAACGCAGCAGCCAGTCGGCCGCCTCTTCCGCCTTCCCGGCCGGCAGTTCAATCTTTTTCTCTGGATCAGTGGTCATTGAACCGGGCCAGTTCCTTTGGGGCGCGCAGCAGGAGCGTCGTCTTCTGCATTGTTATAAAGACGTTTGACGAAGAGTTTTTTTTCACTGGGCGGGACAATCAGGACTATTTACTTCATTTCTCTGGTGATCGCGGCAATGCCGCCCTTGATCAGACGGTGTGCGCTGGCCACGGACACGCCAAGGTGACGCGCAATCTCTTCCATATTGTAACCACCGAATCTGTGCATTTCCAATGCCACCCGCGCCTGAACCGGCAGGCTGGCCAAAATAGTCCGCACCTGCCGGACTTCGTCGCAAAAAAGCGCATGTTCCTCCGGCGTACCACTGTCCTGCGGCATGCCCCAGAACGGCGTATCGTCAGGCCGCTCCCTGAGATCCTGGCGGCTGCGCCTGATATTGTCGAGCGCAAGATTGCGAACGATGCGGAAGAGATAGGATTTGAGATTGGAAGGATTGCCGGACGCCTCGGGAACGAATTTCAGGAATGCTTCCTGAACCACGTCCTCCGCATCCGCCCGCGACCCCAGAATGAGGGTGGCATATTTGATCAGGTCGACCCTATGCGCGACGTAAGCGTTATAACGCTTGTCATCTTCCCGTATGCCCATGTCTCAACCGAGAGAAATTTGAGGGGATCGACGAAACCTGCCGTCCCCCGAATGGCCGCGCAGTTTTGCCGTTCAAAGCTCTAGCATCCAAACCATGGCTCGAACAGATATTTCATGACTAATATCTTCAAGAATTTGTGCGGTCTGCGGTAAGCGGACCCGGCCGCTCATACGGCCGGATCTTGATCTGTCAGATGGCCCCGTCGACGATGACCATGGGTCTGCCCTGCGAGCAGGGCTCGATACGGGCATCGATGCGATAGATATCGCGCAGCATTTCAGGGGTTATCACCGCTTCCGTACTGCCGCTCACCACCATTTCACCGCGCGCGATCACCATCGTATTTTCGCAATAGCGAAGCGCGTGGTTGAGGTCATGCAGGGCAATCAGCACGATCATGCCGGTCTTCTGCGCAAGATCGGTAACGAAGCCCAGAACTTCGATCTGCCGATGGAGATCGAGCGCGGAGGTCGGCTCATCCATCAACAGCACCTCCGGCTTGCGGGCCAGCGCCTGCGCCAGCGAAACAAGCTGCCGCTGGCCGCCGGATAGCTCGCCGAGACCGCGGAAAGCCAGATCGTGAATTTTCAGCGCCTTGAGAATGGCGTCGATCTCGAACAGTTCGTCATCGTGAACCCGCCAGCCGCCGCCCTGCTTGGCGGAAAGAAGCACGGATTCATAGACAGTCAGCACGGCGTTCGCACCGGTATCCTGCGGCATATAGCAGATGGCGCGGTTGCCACGCGCCGTGTCCGAGAGCTCGACCAGACCGGGACCGGAAATCAGGCTGGCGATGCGTTTGAAAAGCGTGGACTTGCCGGCGGCATTCGGGCCGATTACGGCCGTAACACTACCGCTTTCCAGCGTATCGATGCCGACCTTGGAGAGTACAGTGATGCGCCCATAGGCGGCGCCGACATCTTTCAGTGCGAGCGCTACCATGCGCGTCTCCTGTTGCCGAAAATAAGCGCGAAGAAGAAGGGTACGCCGACAAGCGCGGTGATGACACCGATCGGCAGGATGGCGCCGGGAATGAGGATCTTGCTGATGACCGAGGTTGCCGACAGAAGCAGCGCGCCGCAGATCACCGAACCGGGCAGGAAGAAACGCTGGTCTTCGCCAACAACCATGCGGGCGATGTGCGGACCGACCAGCCCGACGAAACCGATGGTGCCGACAAAAGAAACCGGAATGGCCGCCAGAAGGCTGACCGTCAGCATGGTCGTCAACCGCAGCCGCCGGACATTGATGCCCATGCTGGCCGCCTTGTCATCGCCCAGCCTCAGCGCCGTCAGCGCCCAGGCATTGCGCATGAACATCGGCACGGTGACGAGGAGGATGGCGGCCGTGATATAGACCTTGTCCCAGGTCGCCTTGGTCAGGCTGCCCATGGTCCAGAAAACCACGGCGGCAAGCGCCTGTTCAGACGCCAGATATTCAAGCAGTGACAGCGCCGCATTGAAAGTGAACACCAGCGCGATGCCGAGCAGCACGATGGTTTCAACCGTCACCCCGCGAAGCGTCGAGGCGAAATGGATGAAGAGGGCCGCGACCATCGCCATGATGAAGGCATTGATCGGCACCATGTAATGCACCGCGCCCGGAAAGATCGCCACGCCGCCGACCAGCGCCAGCGCCGCACCGAAGCTTGCCGCGGCGGAAATGCCGAGCGTGAAGGGGCTGGCGAGCGGGTTAGACAGGATGGTCTGCATCTGTGCGCCCGCAACCGAAAGCGACGCGCCGACAGTGACTGCCATCAGTGCGATCGGCATGCGGATATCCCAGATCACCACCCGGAGCTGGTTTCCGACGGCGGCCGGATCGGCAATCGTCGCCAGGACCTCGGAAAGCGTGTAGCGCGCCGGGCCGAGCGCCATGTCGGCAGCCATGCTGAAACACAGGGCGATAAATAGCCCGAAGAGGATGATGATCCTGCGCGCGGCAAGGGCGCGATATTGATCGCGCCCACTGATGCCAACCGCGCTTTCATTCAGCGAACTCATTGGTTCAAACCTTTTTCCAGCGAGGCGAAATAGCCCGGCTTGTAGGTGACGGGAAGGAATTTGCGGTGGAACTCCTCAAAATTCTTTTCCGGATCGAGATCGGCGAAGAGATCGGGATGAAACCACTTAGCGAATTGCTGGATCGGGAAGAACTCGTAAGGTGCGCCATAGAACTGGTGCCAGACGGCGTGGACATTGCCTTCCTTCACGGCCTTCAGTTCAGGAAACGGCGTGCGCTTCATCAGGTTGGCGAGCCTCTCGCGGGAAAGGGCCATATCCGCGCCGCGTCCGACAGGAACGAACTGGTTGATGTCGGATTCGGCCGCCCAGTTGGAGCCAGTGACGATGACGTGGTCCGGATCGGCAATCACGAGTTGCTCGGGATTGAGATCGCCGAACGTCGTCTTGATGATGCCGTCGGCAATATTGTGACCGCCGGCAAGATCGACCATCGCACCGAAATTGACTGGCCCGAAAGTGCGGCAGCAATTGTTTTCGCCGGAAATGCCGGGCGCGCGTTCGATGAAGACGTTCGGGCGCTTCAGGTCCTTGACGCTGGCGAGCCGGTCGGTCACGCGGGCGATTTCAGCACGGCGATAGGCGATGAATTCCCTGGCGCGCTCTTCAGCGCCAAACAGCTTGCCGAGAATCTCGACCGAGGCCTCGCTGTTCTTTTCAGGATCGATGCGGAAATCGAGATAGATGATCTTGATACCGGCAGCGGCGGCCTTTTCTTCGAAACCGCTTTCCTTCGCGGACTTCTCCGCTTCCAGGTTGAGGGTGATCACATCCGGCGAAAGGGTGATGGCGGTTTCCAGGCTGAAATCGCCCTGCGGCACATAACCGAAACGCGGCAGTTTCTCGATCTGCGGAAAACGCTCGACATAAGCGGCATAACTGTCGGGATCCTTCTTGAGAAGATCGTCACGCCAGCCGACAATGGCGTCAAAGGTCTGCTCGCCCTTGAGCGCCGCGATGACGTGCACCTGACGGGCCTCACCAACGATAACGCGCTTGGCCGGCAGGTCCATCTCAACCTTGCGCCCGGTGACATCGGTGATTTCCCCGGCATGAGCCGTCATGGCGAGAAGGGAGAAGGCCAGCACCGCAAGATGCCTGAGAGCGTTGAGCCGCATGAGAAGTCCTCATTGAGTTCCAAAACAAAGCGATAAAGCCGCATGGCTGCGGCTTTACCCATCGGTCGGACGGCGCTCCCCTTCACCGTCCCTGTATTATTTGGCGTCCTTCAGCGACACGAAGTAACCGGGCTTGTAGTCGAGCGGCAGGAAGCGGGCATGCAGCTCCTTGAAGGTCGCCTCAGGGTCCATATCCTTGAAGAGGTCGGGATGCAGCCACTTGGCGATCTCCTGAATGGCCACGAACTGATAGGGATTATTGTAGAACTGATGCCAGATGGCGTGGACATTGCCGTCCTTCACCGCCTGCACGCCGGTGAAAGCCGGACGCTTGGTCAGGTTTTCAAGCTTGCGATGGGCTTCCTTCAGATCCGCGCCATAACCGACGCCGACCCAGTTGCCGCCCGGAACATAACCGTTCCAGTTACCGCCGGTGATGATGACCTGCTCCGGGTTGGAGGCGATGATCTGTTCCGGATTGACGTTGCCGAAGGTGCCGGGAATGATGTCCTTGGCCATGTTGATGCCGCCGGCAAGCTCCACCATCTTGCCGAAATTCTCGTTGCCGAAAGACATGCAGCAATCGTCGGAGTAACCGCCGGCGCGCTCCATGAACACGACAGGCTTCTTCGGATTGGCTTTTTCAAGCGTATCGGTGACCTTGGCGATGGAGTCGGCGCGGAACTTGATGAAGTCCTCGGCGATCTTTTCCTTGCCGGTCAGCTGGCCCATGAGGCGCATGCTCGGCTCGGTATTTTCCATCGGCTTTTCGCGGAAATCGACGTAAACCAGCGGAATGCCGACCTTGGCGAGCTTTTCGATGTAACCCGCTTCTTCGGTCGCCGTCTTGGCGTCGATATTCATCAGGATCACGTCAGGCTTCAGCGAAACGGCCTGCTCGATATCGAACGTGCCGTCCTTCATGCCGCCGAAAGTCGGCAGCTTGGCAATCTCGGGATATTTGGCGAGATAGGCGGCGTAGGTTTCCGGATCGGCTTTCGCCAGGTCGTCGCGCCAACCAACGACATGCTGGAAAGGGTTTTCCTTGTCGAGCGCAGCCAGGAAATAAATCTGGCGACCTTCGCCGAGGATGACGTGCGATACAGGCACATTGACCTCGACATCGCGGCCGGTCACATCCTTGACGGTGACCTTTTCGGCAAATGCCGGCCATGCGGCGGATACGAGAAGGCCAAGGGCAAGTGCCGCAGATTTGGCTGAGATGCGCATCGGATATTGCTCTCCAGTGTTGACTGGCGCGGCTGTATTATTTTCTGACTGTACTAGTCAACATTTATGTTTTAGAGCCATTCTTAACTGACCGGTACATGAGCTGAACACCGATGATCGATACTATCCAATATGGCAAAAACGACAGTCTGAGAGACGAAATCAAATCCTATTGGTCCGGCCGCGCCGCGACTTTCGACCTTTCGCCCGGGCATGAAATTTTCTCCGAAGACGAGCGTGAAGCCTGGCACGCGCTTATCCTGAAACATCTGGGCCACGGAGAGGGCCGCAAGGCGCTTGATCTCGCCAGCGGCACCGGCGTCATCTCCCACCTCATGGACGATCTCGGTTTTCAGGTCACCGGCATGGACTGGTCGGAAACGATGCTGGCGCTTGCCCGGGAAAAGGCGAAAAGCCGCGGGCGCAACATCCGCTTTTTCGTCGGTGATGCCGAAAACACCATGGAGCCGGATGAAAGCGCCGACGTCATCATCACCCGCCATCTGGTCTGGACGCTGGTGGACCCGCAGGCAAGTTTTGCCGAATGGTTCCGTGTCTTGAAACCCGGCGGGCGGCTTCTGATCGTTGACGGCGATTTCGTGAATACCGGCTGGCGCGAAAAACTGGTGAAGAAGCTGGCGGCCAGCCTCGAAAATATCGGCCTCGTCAAACCGGACCAGCCGCACAAGCCGGCGGACCCGGAAAACACCTTCAACAGCATCCTCTCACGGGTCTATTTTTCGAACGGCGCAAGGGCCGGCGATGTCGCGGCGCTCTTGCGCACGACCGGTTTCGAACCCGTCTCGATCGATCAGGAGCTTCAGGCCATTCACCGCGCCCAGGCGAAGAACTTCAGCCTGCTGAAAGGCATCCTGCGCGGACTGCAGCATCGTTATGCGGTATGTGCGGTGAAGCCGGATGTTACTGGCAAAAGCTGAGGCGGCATCAACCGCCGCAGCTCAGCCTCCGACATCGTTCTATTTTTCCGCCTGCTCGAAAAGATCGTCGAACCGTGGTTTGGCGCGACCCGGCACGTCCACCGTCCTGTAGCTCTGCGGCAGGGTCGCGTTGCCCACCTTGATCAGCATGACCATGCCCATGCCGTAATGCGGCGAGCATTTGATCCCGTAAAAGCCCGGTTTTTCGAACCCGGTCTCGAACTCGTCATTGATCCGGCTTTTGAACCCTTCGACACCGTCCGGAACCATGCCGTCAATGGTCGCGGCATTGTGGCTCTTGTGGGTGGGCACAAAACGCACGCGGTCGCCGGGCGCGATTTCGAGAAAATCGGGCTCGAATACCATAGGTCCCTTTTCGCCCCGGTTCAGCATTTTCACCTCGAAAGTCTCGGCGACAGCCTGAAGCGGAAAGCCCATGACCGTCACGGCAATTGCGGCAGCGGCGTAAAACAGTCTGGTCTTTGCAGCGGCGCTTGCAAGTGTCGTCAATGTCATCATCGTGCCAATACTTTCCTTGGGTGCTCGGCCCGCCCATGGGCCGGCAGAAAACGAATATGGGAAAAGCCGCCCTCATCCGTGGTGACGACGCATTCCACTCCGAAAACCTCGGCTATTGTCGCCGGTGTCAGAACGTCCCGCGGCGGGCCTGCCGCGATCATCTCGCCCCGATGCATGATTGCGACGCGATCGCAGAACATGGCGGCGTGATTGAGATCGTGCAGCGCCGCAACCACGGTCAGTCCCTGCCGGCGCACCAGATCGAGCAGGCCGATCTGGTGGCCTATGTCGAGGTGATTGGTCGGTTCGTCCAGCAGCAGGATATGCGGCTCCTGCGTCAATGCGCGGGCAATGTGCAGGCGTTGGCGTTCGCCGCCGGAAAGATGATGCCAGTTGCGCTCAGCCTTGTCGGCCATGTCGACATTGGCAAGTGCCGCATCAACAATGGCGTCATCATTCTGCGACCAGGCGGAAAGCGGTCCGAGATAGGGCGTGCGTCCAAGCTCCACGGCCTGCCGTGCGGTGATGCGCTCGGTGGTTTCGGCCTGTTGCTCCACGAAGGCGAGCCGGCGGGCAAGGTCGCGGCGTCCCAGCGAGGCAAGCGGCTCATCGCCAAGCGTAACGTGCCCCCGGCGAGGCTTGCGAATTCCCGCCAGCATGGAAAGCAGCGTGCTCTTGCCGGAACCATTCGGGCCGATGATGCCCAGAAACTCCCCGGAACCGACATTGAGCGAAACGCCGCGCACGATATCGATAGTGCCGGCATGGAAATGCAGGTCGTGGGCGGATAACTTCATGACCGCCCTCTTTTCTGCCCCAGGATGAAGGCGAAGGCGGGCGCGCCGACAAGCGCGGTGATGACACCGATGGGCAGCACCTGCCCCGGAATGACGATGCGAGAGAGAATATCCGCGACGATCATGAAAACCGCGCCGGTCAGTGCCGTTACCGGCAGCAAAATGCCATGGCGAACGCCGACGAAGATGCGCGCGGCATGCGGAATGACGAGCCCGACAAAACCGATTGAGCCGACCAGCGACACCATCGCCGCCGTCATGATTGCGGAAACCGAGATCAGCACCGCATAGACCCAACGCACGGGAATGCCGAGTGAAGCGGCGGCCTGACCGCCGAAGGCAAAGGCATCCAGCGCACGGGCATACCAGAGACACACCGCCAGCCCCGCAAGGCTGACCGGCAGCGCCAGCCAGACATCCGGCCAGCGCACGCCCGAGAGGTTGCCGAGCAGCCAGAACATGATGCCGCGCGCCTGTTCCGCGTTGGCGGATTTGGTGACGATGAAAGAGGTCATGGCGTTAAACAGCTGCGAACCGGCCACCCCCGCCAGAATGATGGCGCTGTTGCCATGTCCCGCCCGCACGGCGAGAAGGCTGACCAGAGAAAAGGCCACAAAAGCACCGATGAGCGCGCCGGCCGGCATCGTCAGGAACCCTGCCCCGAAACCCAGAAGCGCGACAGCGACGGCGCCGGTGGAGGCGCCGGCGGAAATGCCGAGAATATAGGGATCGGCAAGCGGGTTGCGCAGAAGCGATTGCAGCACCGCCCCGGCGAGCGCCAGCGAAGCCCCGCAGCAGGCGGCAACGACGGCGCGGCTGAGACGGTAACTCCAGACGATGCCCTCATCCAGCGGCTCCAGCGGATAACCGGCATGGAAGACACGGTTGGCGATGGTTTTCGCCACGACGTCAAAAGGAATGGCGGTCTCGCCGATGGCCGCCCCGGCCATCAGCGCGACGAGCAGCAGGGCGAGCGCGGCGAAAGCCAGCCCCGCCCTGCCGAAATGGACGGAAAGACCGTTCACTTGGCGAGGCCGGCAGCCGAAATCGCTTCAGCCAGCGTTTCGATGCCTTCAATGGTGCGAATGGTCGGGTTCATCGCCTGCGCATCCATTTCGAATACATGACCTTCCTTGACAGCGGGCATGATGCTGGCCACGGGATCGGTGGCGAGGAACTTCAGCTTGACAGCGACATCGTCAGCCGGGAAGCGGCGGCGGTCCATCTTGCCGGCGACGATGACGGACGGATTTGCCTTGGCGATGGTTTCCCAACCGACGGTCGGCCATTCCTCATCGCTTTCGATGACATTCTTCAAGCCCAGTGCGGACATGATGTAACCGGGCGCGCCGTTACGGCCGGCCACATAGGGGTCGATATCCAGCTCGGCGCTGGAGAACCAGAAGACGGCGGAAAGCTTGCCATTGGCCGAGGCGATCTTGGCGCGGGCGGCTTCCTCACGCTTCTTCAGGTCGGCAACGACTTCCTCGCCGCGATCCTGCACGTTGAAGATTTTGGCGAGATCGCGGATTTCCTGATAGATCAGATCCATGGTGAAGCCGGTGTTGCGCACGCCGTCGCCACCGCCGGAATTATCCTTGCCGACGCAATCGGCAGGCGAGGTATAGACGGGAATGCCGAGTTCGGCGAATTGCGCCGGCGTTCCGACGACGCCTTCAGGGCCGATCTGCCATTGGAACTGCGTTGTTACGAGGTCTGGCCTCTTGCCGACAACCGCCTCGAAGCTTGGATCATTATCGGCCAGTCGCTCGACCTTGGCATTGGCCTCTTCGTAACCCTTCAGAACCGGGCCGATCCACAGCGCGGTGCCGACGACCTTGTCGGCAACGCCGAGCAGGTAAAGAACCTCGGTCGTGCTCTGGCCGACGGATACGGCGCGGGCGGGAGCCTGCTTGAAGGTGATCTCCTGACCGCAGCTGTTGATCGTCAGGGGGTAAGTGGTTTCGGCAGCGTTAGCGTTGGCAAGAGGCAAAACCGCAAACGCGGCGGCCAGAAAGCCGGCATGGACCGGCAGGCGTCTAGAATGAAACATGTGTTCTCCAGTCGAAAGTAACTTATTCCAGAGCAGCAGGCGTCAGAACGCGCAGCAACAGCGGGACGTCTTGTACGGAGAACGACGACGGGACGCAAACCAAATGTTATGAAATAACATTACAATCTCCTCCTCCGGGCTTCCCCGCCCGTAACGATGGTTCATATTTTGACGGCAGGTCTCCTGGCTCACGGATTTGCGTCACTCATCTGCCTTCCCGCATTCCTCAGAACACAGTGGCATGACGCCTTGAAGCGTCACGGGGATGAACGACAATCCGCTTACAGTTGCGGGGGCAGCCACGGCATTGGGCGAAAAAGATCGCCCGCACCATGTTCCCTATTAATCCCTTCGCCTTTCGGCTGCAGGAACCGTCGCTTTCTCACATAAGGGGCAACGGGCGGGGCGTCAATTGCGATAGTGCCGCACCTCAGCACAAAGACGGGCCAGCCAGGGCGAAAATCATTGCGGGACCAGAGCCGGCCGGTTGCGGCGCGTTTTTCGACATGGCGGTAAGCGTTTCGATCACCACCAGGCCGGATTGCGTCAGGAAATCGGTCAGAAGACCACTGTCACGAACGGCATCAAGACGGACGAGCTGATCGTCCAGATCGGAAAAATGCCGCCTGACCAGCATGATGGCCACCGTCTCGTCGCTCGCAACGACCGGGCCGACAATATGGCCCCGCCCCGCTGCGCGTCGCAATGCAAAGGCCACGAGACGATCCGCCTCGAACAGGCCATAACCCTTATTTTCCCGCAGGAGACGCTGCAGGACGCGCTGGCGCGAGACACCGAAAGCCGCCTGATCCAGATCCGCAACAGCGGACAAATGGTCCCCCGAAAGCGGCTCGATCCTCTGTTTTCTTCCGAGCGCCGGCATCTCGGCAAGGCAGCGCGCCTTGCCACGAAGGAGATGTACTTTTTCCGCATCTCCGGCAAAACCCAGCCGGGCGAAAAGCCGCCGTGACGCTTCCGTGGCGTTCAGTCGCAATGCAGCGTCAGGGTAATCTGCCATGAGGCGCCCCATCAGCCACGGTGCAACGCCCTGTCCCTGCAAACGCGGGGAAACGATGACCATACCGACCGTCGCGAAACCTTCATCATAAGGAAACAGCATGGCGGTTGCGACTACGCGGTCGATCTCGTCAAGCGCGGCAAGGCCGATGCCGCATTGACGCAGGAAACACCATTCATTCGCGTGATATCGCCATCCGACAGCCATGGAGAGGGCATGCAGATGATCGGCCTCCACATCGGCGATATCCACGGTTCGCAACTCGAAACTATCGACCTTGAGCAGCTCCATGACAAACGGCTCTCATTCCCTCCGGCGCGGAACCTTGATTCCGGCAACCCAGCCCACGACATCCGAAGATAACCAGCCTTGCCGGCAGGATTTTTCCGAAAGCGCTGGAAAGACACAACAATCTACCGAAAACACCCCTATTTCAGCAGATAAACGCCGCCGGCCGCTCTAAGATTTTCGACGTTGAAGCGGCGGAGACAGCCATGAACGCAATCGAAATTCTGGAGCGTCTTGTCGGCTTCCCATCGGTCGTCGGAACCGCCAATGGCGATATCGCCGGGTGGATCGCCGATTATCTCGATAGTCACGGCGCGAAAGTATCGCTGCTTGCCGGCCCGGAGGGTGACCGCGCCAATCTCTTCGCCAGCTTCGGCCCAACCGATGCCAGCGGATACATCCTGTCCGGCCATATGGATGTGGTGCCTGCCGGCGAGCCGGAATGGTCCTCCGATCCCTTTGCCCTGAGAGCCGAGGGCGAGCGTCTTTATGGACGCGGAACCACCGACATGAAAGGTTTTCTGGCCACGGTTCTCGCCGCAGCACCGGCATTTTCAAGCATGGCGCTGAAACGGCCCGTTCATATTGCCTTTTCCTATGACGAGGAGGCGGGCTGCCGGGGCGTTCCCCATCTCATCGCCAGATTGCCGGAACTATGTGCAACACCGGCGGGCGCGATCATCGGCGAACCGAGCAATCTGCGCGCCGTGCGCGCCCATAAGGGCAAGGCCGCTGCACGCATCACCATTCGCGGCCGCTCCGGCCATTCCTCGCGGCCGGATCAGGGCGTGAACGCCGTCCATCTGATGACCGGCATCATGGCAAAGGCGGTCGAGACCGCACAGGCTCTCACCCAGGGTCCCTTCGAAGCGACATTCGAGCCGCCCTATTCCTCCCTGCAGATCGGCACGGTGAAAGGCGGACAGGCGATCAATATCATTCCCGATCTCTGCGCCATCGAACTGGAAGCAAGGGCGATTGCCGGTGTGTCGCCGCTCGCCCTGCTCCAACCGGTGCGTGACGGCGTCGAAGCGCTCGCCGCTGAGGGCATCGACATAGAATGGGCACCGATGAGCGATTATCCGGCGCTGTCCCTCGCCGCCGATGCACCGCTCGTGAAGCTTCTGGAAGAATTGACCGGCGCGCCCTGCATCGCCGCCGTCAGCTACGGCACGGAGGCCGGGCTTTTTCAGGCGGCCGGTATCGACGCCATCATCTGCGGTCCGGGCGATATCGGCCGCGCCCACAAGCCGGACGAATTCATAACGGCCGGCGAACTTTCGGCCTGCCAGTCAATGCTGGAAACACTGGCGAACCGCTGCACGGTTTAAACCTTCGGAACCACGGATATCAGATGACGTTTTTCTTCAATTCCGACGCGAAGCGCGGCGAGATTTTCCGGCAGGCCCTGGCCCGCGACCTGCCGGAGCTGCCCTTCTCGATGGATGCCGCCAGCGTTGATGCGGATGCGGTTCGATACCTCATTACCTGGACCGTGCCTGATGATATCGGCCGCTACCGCAATCTCGAAATCCTGTTTTCCATCGGTGCGGGCGTCGATCAGTTCCACATCGACGCCGTCCCGGCACATGTGAAGGTCGTGCGCATGGTGGATGAAGGCATTATCCGCATGATGCAGGAATATGTGAGCCTTGGCGTGCTGGCGCTTCACCGCAACCTGCCGATCTATTTAAAACAGCAGCGCCAGCAACTCTGGAAGGCATTGCCACAGCGTCAGGCCGAAGAGTGCCGCGTGGGCGTTCTCGGTCTCGGCATGCTGGGCGTTGCGGCGCTGGAACGGCTGAAAGCCTTCGGTTTTCCGCTTTCCGGCTGGAGCCGTTCCCCGCGCGAGATCGACGGCGTCACCTGCCATCACGGCGAAGCTGGATTGGCCGCCATCCTCTCGACAAGCGATATTCTCGTCTGCCTGCTGCCGCTGACAGAAGAGACCGTGGGGCTTCTGAACGACGAACGTCTGGCAATGCTTCCAGAAGGCGCCGGCCTCGTTCACGCCGGGCGCGGCAGGCAGCTCGACCATGACGCCCTCATCGACGCGCTGGATCGCGGCGGGCTTTCGGGCGCGGTCATCGACGTTACCGAACCCGAACCGCTGCCGGAAGACCATCGTTTCTGGACCCATCCGAAAATTCTCCTGACGCCGCATATCGCCAGCGTCACCCAGCCGCATTCGGCAGCACGCACCGTTGTCGAGAACATCAAACGATACCAGTCCGGCCTTGAGCCGCTCGGCCTCGTCGACCGCAACCGCGGATATTGATCATCCCGTTCCACGAAAGGACACCCATGCCGCTTCTCAAGACCATCGACACCCATCCCGCCTTCGAACCGAAAGCTTCCAAGGCCCTGCCGGAACGCCTCATTTCCGGCGATCCCTCCTTCAAGACCTGGCCGCTGGACGAAGCCCGCAACGGCACCGTCCACACCGGCATCTGGGAAGCAACGCCGGGCGAAAGCCGCTCGATCAAGGGCGAAACCTTCGAATTCTGCCATATTCTCGAAGGCGTCATCGAAATCACGCCAGAAGGCGGCGCACCGCTGCGTTATACGGCGGGCGACAGTTTCGTCATGAAGCCGGGCTTCGTCGGCGTCTGGAAAACCATTGAAACCGTTCGCAAGATCTATGTTACGGTGAACGGATGAACTGGGAACCGGCCATTTTCGAAATCACCCGCGACGGCTACGTGCTGAGCACCGATCCGGCGCGTGTGGATTTCGATCTGGTCCATGGTTTTCTCGCCCGCGATTCCTACTGGGCGCAGGGAATGACCGCCGACCGGCTGAAGCGGGCGCTTTCGCATTCGCTGCCGGTCGGCGTCTATGCCCCCGACGGTTCCATGGCCGCCTTCGCCCGCCTGGTGACTGACTATGCCGTTTTCGGCTATCTGCGCGACGTCTTCACGGTGGAGGATCATCGCGGTCGCGGCCTTGCTTCCTGGATCGCCACAGAAATACGCAGGCACCCGGAGCTCTCAACGGTGTCGAGCTGGATGCTGGCGACCCGCGACGCCCATCGTGTCTACGAAAAGGCCGGCTATCGCGCCGCGCCGCATCCCGAATATTACATGACGGTGCCGAAACCCGGCGAAGGCTGATCAGCCTGACTTGCACGTCATGTCGGCCATCATCATAACCTGGAGCTATGACCCTTACCCCATAAATGCTTGGCCCTTTTCCGGTCCCGATGACAGCATCATCAGCACTGGAAAAGGAGACGGAAGAGATGGGATATCGCATTGGCGTTGATGTGGGCGGGTCATTTACGGATTTTGCCGTGTTTGACGATGGGACCGGCTCGCTTTCCACCCTGAAGGTGTTTTCCCGCCCCGATGCGCCGGGAGAAGAAATCCTTCTCGCGCTCGATACGCTGAAAAAGCGCGACGGTATCGAAGCAAGGGATGTTTCCTATTTCACCCATGGAACCACCGTCGGCGTCAACACGGTAATCCAGCGCAACGGCCAGAACGTCGCGCTGTTCACCACCGAAAATTTCGAGGACGTGCTTGATGTTGCACGCCTGAAAATCCCGCAGATCCACAATCTCTATTCCGTGCGGCCGGAACCGCTCATCCCGCGTGAACGGGTTTTCGGCATAGCCGAACGCATGTTGGCGACCGGCGAGATAAAGCTCGGGCCGAACGAAGAGAATGTGGCGAAGGCGGTCGCCGGCGCCCTTGCAGCCGGTTGCGACGGCATCGTGCTCGCCTTCCTGCACTCCTACCGCAACCCCGAAAACGAACGAGCCGTGAAGGCGATGATCGAACGCATCGCACCGCAATTGCCGGTGGTCTCCTCTGCCGAGACTTGGCCGATCATCCGTGAATATGAGCGCACCGTCACCGCCGTCATCAGCGGTTATGTCCAGCCGCGCGTCGCACATTATCTCGACCGTTTTGAAACGGTGCTGCGCAGGCAAGGCATTGCCTGTCCGCTGCTCATCACCAAGACCAATGGCGGCGTCATGGGCATCGATCAGGCGCGGCGCGAATGTGTGCAGATGATCCTGTCGGGCACTGCCTCCGGCGTTATCGGCGCGGGTTATCTGGCCAAGGCCAGCGGCTTTGACCGGGTGATGAGCCTGGACATTGGCGGCACCAGCGCCGATGTGGCCGTTATCCTTGATGGCGAGGCCCAATATGGGGTCGGTGAGCTGATCGGCGATTTCCAGATTCATGTTCCCTCCGTTTCCGTCAGTTCCGTTGGCCAGGGCGGCGGCTCGGTCGCGTGGGTGGATAGTCTCGGCCTGTTGCAGGTCGGACCGGAAAGTGCCGGTTCGACGCCGGGGCCAGCCTGTTACGGACGGGGCGGCGACCGCCCGACGATCACGGATGCCATGGCGGCCGCCAATCTCATCGGCCACATGCCGCTCGGTTATGGCGCAGTGACCGTCGATCACGCCGCAGCGCGCGCCGCCCTCTTGCCGCTCGCCGAAAAACTCGGCCTTTCCGTCGAGGCGCTCGCCGGCAACATCGTCGATATCGCCGTCTCGGGCATGTATGCGGAGGTGAACGCCCTGACCTCCCGCTTCGCCATCGATCCGCGCGAATTTCACCTCTTCGCTTTCGGCGGCGCGGGCGCGATGCTCGCCTGTTTCCTTGCCCGCGAACTGGATATGAAAGGTGTGGTGGTGCCGCCCACCCCCGGTGTCGTTTCCGCGCTCGGCGGCCTGATTGCCGATCTCAAGAATGATTTCATCCGCACCACCTATTGCGATGTGGATGACAGGGCGGCCTCTGATCTCGCCCCCCTTCTCGCCGAAATGCAGGAGACCGGGCGCAACTGGCTGAAGGAACAGGGGTTTAGCGGGGATTGCGACATGCGGCTTTCCGCCGACATGCGCTATCGCGGCCAGTCCTACGAAATCGAAACCACGCTGCAGCCGGAATGGCTGGGCAAAGGCGACGCCGACGCCATCAACAAGGCTTTCCACGAGGAACATGCCCGCCTTTATGGTCATTTCGATGAACGGGCGGCCGTGCAGATGGTCAACCTCAGGCTCGTCGTTTCCGGTCGAACACCGAAGCCCCCTCTTCGGGAGACAGGCATGGCCACCGGTCCCGCTAAACCGCGCTTCCACACGAAAGGCTGGTTTGGCGGCATGGAACACGACATGGCTATCTATCATCGTGCCGATCTGGCGGCCGGACACGATTTCGATGGTCCCGCCATCATCCTTCAGGACGACACCACCACCGTCGTGCCGCCCGACTTCTCCGTCCATGTGGACCATTTCGGCAATCTCGTCATTACCAAGAGGGAGTTTTGATCCATGGCCATCGATCGCCGCAATCTCAAGGTCCTTGCCAATTTCTGCTCTGCCGCCGCCGACGCCATGGCCTTTACGCTGATGCGCACCGCCCATTCCGCCTTCGTCAAGGAAACCGAGGATTTTTCCTGCCAGGTGGTGACGCGCGAGGGGCTGGCCTTCGCCAATCCGCGGCAATTCGGTGCGCCCTGGTATAGCGGCATCGACTACGCGCCGCTGATTTCCATGTTCGAGGAGTATGAAGACGGCGATATCTGCATCACCAACGACCCCTATAGCGGTTTCGTCGCTACCCACTCGCCGGATATCCACATCTGGAAACCGGTCTTCCATGAGGGCAAAATTGCCTGTTTCGTGGTCGGGCACATTCATAATACCGATGTCGGCGGCGCAGTTCCCGCCTCCCTGTCCCGCTCGCTTTCCGAAATTGAGCAGGAAGGCCTGCGCATCCCGCCGGTCAAGCTCGTTCGCAAAGGCAGGCTCGACCCCTTCATCATCAACATGATGAAGGCCAATGTTCGCATGCCGGAACAGAATATCGGCGACCTCCACGCCCAGATCGCCTCCGTCAACATCGGCGAACGCAAGATGCAGGAGATCGTCGCCCGTTTCGGCTTTGACGATTTTCTGGACGGTGTGCGCCAGATTTTCGACTATGCGGAAGAGCAGACCCGGCAAATCCTCACCAGGGTTCCCGATGGCGATTACTTCTTTGCCGACTATGCCGATGAGGATTCCGTTGGCGGCCGGCCATGCCGCGTGGCGCTGACGCTGAAAATCCGCGGCGGCGAGGCGATCCTCGATTATACCGGCAGCGATCCGCAGCTCGGCTCGTCGCTGAACATGCCGACCGGCGGTCGCGAGCGGCATTCACTCGTCATGGTCGGCCTGACCTATGTACTTTATACGCTCGACAACAGCCTGCTTCTGAACGCCGGCACCCTGCGCCCGGTACGGGCCGTGCTGCCGGAAGGCACGATCGTCAATTGTCAACGCCCGGCCGCTGTCGGCATGCGCTCGCTCACCTGCGCCATGACCCAGATCGTCACCATCGGCGCTTTCGCAAAAGCCCTGCCGGAGCTTATTCCCGCCGCCTCACCCGGCGGAAACGCCATCATGAACATCAAGACCAGCGACCGGAACGGCCGCCCGGTCATGGCTTCCATCGGCCCGGTTGGCGGCGGTGGCGGCGGCACGCCCTTCTGCGACGGCAGCGACGGCGCCGGCGGCGCCACCGGTTTTCTGCGCAACACGCCGATTGAAATCAGCGAAGCGGAAGTACCGATCCTTTTCCGCCGTTATGGGCTACAACGCGATACCGGCGGGGCGGGCCGTTTTCGCGGCGGACTTTCGGCCATCATGGAGTTTGAAATATCCTCACCGGAAACGGTGGTCACGGCACGCAACCGCAATCGCTCGCTGATGGCAAGCTGGGGCGTCAATGGCGCGGGCCCGGGTCTGATTTCCCGCTTTCTTCGCAACCCCGATACACAGGGCGAAATCTCGCTCGGCAACACCGATATCGTCCATTGCGGTCCGGGCGATGTCATTCGCGTCATAGGACCGGGAGCCGGCGGTTACGGTGACCCCTTCACCCGCCCGCAGCAGGCCGTGCTTCGCGATGTGCGGCGTGGTGCGGTCTCGGCAGAAAATGCTGCAAGACATTACGGGGTCGCGCTCATCGGTGATGAGATCGATGAAGAAACGACGGCCACCCTGCGCGCCGCACCGCGCCGAAAGACGGACGATATCATCAGCTATGGACCGGAGCGGCTTGCCTTCGAGGCGGTCTGGACCCGGGAACGTTATGACCTTCTGACCCAATTCCTGCAAAAATCGCCCGTGGGATGGCGTTTTTTCCTGAAACACCGGGTGTTTGAAGCGGTCGAAAACGAAGGCGACGATCCCCGGCCTCTTTGCGAGCGGATGGCCGGGATTTTCGACCGGATAAGTGCACGCTACGGCGTTTGACCGGCGGCCTGCCTTCGCCGCCGAAGATTGCGCTGTCTGCCGGTGGCAAAACGGGATTTTCATTCACCGCCCACGCCGCAGTCGGTCGATGCTGCTTGCCGTCAGGGATTAGCGTTGGGGCATATCCAGAGAGGATTCCACATGACGCTCAGCTTCGATCCAGACAGCTTGTCCCTGCCGATCGGCCACTTCATCGGCGACCGGCTGGTTACGGCGGCAAACGGCATCGACATGCACCGCCCATCCGATGGCGTTGGATATGCCGGTTGTCCCAAGGCGGATGCAGCGCTGGTCGATGAAGCGGTGCAGACTGCCAAGGCTGCGTTGAAGAGCAGCAACTGGGGCGGCGTGCGCCCGCGTGAGCGTACAAAGGTCTTGCAGCGCTGGGCCGACCTGATCGAACAGGAAGCGGAGACGCTGGCGAAAATCGAAGCGCTCTCCTCGACACGGCCCGTGGGCCAGCTGATTGCCGGTGATATCGCCGTCACCGCCGAACAGATCCGCTTCTTCGCCGAATTTGCCGACAAGGAAGGCGGCGATCTGGTGCCGACCGACGATGCAAGCCTCGGCATGATCATGACCGAACCCTATGGCGTCGTTGGCGCCATCACGCCATGGAATTTCCCCGTCTCCATGGCGGGCTGGAAGCTCGGCCCGGCGCTTGCCGCCGGCAATGCCGTGGTGCTGAAACCGTCTGAAATGACGCCGTTCTCCAGCATTTTCATGGCACAGCTGGCGATCAAGGCCGGGCTCCCCGCCGGTCTCATCAATATCGTACTGGGTGACGGGCCCGTGACGGGCAATGCCATCACCGGGCACCCTGATATCTCCAAGGTCAGCTTCACCGGCTCCACGGCCGCGGGCGCCGCCATCATGGCCAATATCGCCCGCACCGGCATCAAGCCCATGACGCTGGAGCTCGGCGGCAAGAGCCCGCAACTGGTCTTTGCCGATGCCGATATCGAAAAAGCGGCGGCGGCCATTGCCGGCAATATTCTCTCCAATGCCGGGCAGGCCTGCGTGGCCGGTTCCCGCATTATCGTTGAAGAAAGTGCGGCAGATGCCCTTTCCGCCGCGATCATCGCCCGCATGAAGGCGGTGAAGCCCGGCCCGACATGGGACGAGACGACGCAATATTCACCTATTATCTCCGAGGTGCAGCGCAAACGCATCGACGGTATCGTGCAGGCCGCGGTCGCCCATGGCGGCGAATGCCTGACGGGCGGCGCGATCATGGACGGCCCCGGCTATTTCTACCAGCCGACGCTGATCGCCAATGTCGACCAGACATCTCCCGCCGTCACCGAAGAAATCTTCGGGCCGGTGCTGACGCTGCAGACATTCCGGACGGAAGAAGAGGCTCTGGCGCTTTCCGATCATCCGACTTACGGTCTGGCGGCGGGTCTTTTCAGCCGTGATATCTCGCGTGTGATGCGCCTGTCACGCGCCATTCAGGCGGGAACGATCTGGGTCAACCGTTACGGCCGCTCCCGCGACCACATCTTACCGACAGGCGGTTACAAGCGCTCCGGCATCGGCAAGGATCTCGGCCGCGAGGCTTATCTGGCCAACCGCAAGAGCAAAAGTGTCCTCATCGGACTGTAACAGGGGAAACGTCTTGAAAACGCATCGCATCGCACTCATTCCCGGAGACGGCATCGGCAAAAGCGTGACTGATGCCGCATGGCAGGTGCTCAACGCCGTCGCCAAGGGTTCCGGTTTTGCGCTTGAGGGCACGGAATTCCCCTGGTCCTGCGCCTTCTACAAGGAAACCGGCGCGATGATGCCGAAAGACGGTATCGAAACCCTGCGCGGCTTCGACGCCATTCTGCTCGGCGCAGTCGGCTGGCCGGCGCAAGTGCCGGACTCGGTTTCGCTGCATGGCCTGCTGCTGCCGATCCGCAAGGCCTTCGTGCAATATGCCAATATCCGCCCTCACCGGCTTCTGCCCGGCGTGCAGGGACCTTTGAAGGCGGATGGATTCGACATTCTCTGCATCCGCGAAAACACGGAAGGCGAATATTCCGGCGCGGGCGGCCGCGTGCACCAGGGCACCGACGATGAAGTCGCCGTCGAAACCTCGATCTTCACCCGCAAGGGCGTGGAGCGTATCCTGCGCTTCGGCTTCGAGCAGGCGCAGAAGCGTCGCGGCAAGCTCGCTTCCATTACCAAGTCCAATGCCCAGAAATATTCGATGGTCTTCTGGGACGAGGTGACACACAAGCTCGCTGCCGAATATCCCGATGTCGAGGTTTCCAGCTATCACATCGACGCCATGGCGGCACGCATGGTGATGGCCCCGGAAAGCCTTGATGTCGTGGTCGCCTCCAACCTTTTCGGCGACATTCTGACCGATCTCGGCGCGGCCATTCAGGGCGGCCTCGGGTTTGCCGCTTCCGCCAATATCAACCCCGACCGCAGCGCGCCCTCCATGTTCGAGCCGGTGCATGGATCGGCCCCCGATATCGCCCATCTCGGCATCGCCAATCCCATTGCCGCCATCTGGTCCGGGGCGATGATGCTCGAGCATCTCGGCGAAAAGGATGCAGCAGTGCGCATCATGGCGGCGTTGGAAACGGCGACCGGCCGGGGCATCGGCACGGTGCCGGGCAAGGACAAGACAGACGCCATCACCGCCGCGGTTCTCGCGGCACTCGACTGATTTCGGAGAATTATGATGCAGGGCTTGAAGGACAAGGAACTCTTTCGCCAGACGGGCTTGATCCGCGGCGCATGGAAAGCGGCGGCGTCGGGCAAGGCGGTCGATGTCATCGACCCCGCGACACAGGCCGTGATCGGCACCGTTCCCGATATGGGGAGCGCGGAAACGCGCGCGGCCATCGAGGCCGCCAACACCGCATTCGGCCCGTGGAAGAAGAAGACCCATGCGGAGCGTGCGGCGCTTCTCGAAAGATGGTTTGCGCTGATGATCGAGCATATAGACGATCTCGGCCTGATCCTGACCACGGAACAGGGCAAGCCGCTTGAGGAAGCGAAGGGCGAAATCCGCTATGGCGCATCCTTCGTCAAATGGTTTGCGGAAGAGGCGCGGCGCATTGGCGGCGGCACCATTCCTTCACCGACGCCGGACCGGCGCATCGTGGTGCTGAAGGAGCCTGTTGGCGTCTGCGGCATCATCACGCCATGGAACTTCCCGAACGCCATGATCACCCGCAAGGTCGCGCCCGCACTCGCGGCCGGTTGCACCGTGGTCATCAAGCCATCGGAATTTACGCCCTATTCGGCTCTGGCGCTCGGCGTTCTTGCCGAACGGGCTGGCATTCCCGCGGGCGTCATTAACATCGTCACCGGCATGCCGACGGAAATCGGCAACGAAATCATGGCCAACGAAACGGTTCGGAAAATTTCCTTCACCGGCTCCACCCGTGTCGGCTCGCTTTTGATGCGTGGCGCCGCCGACAGCATAAAGCGACTGTCGCTGGAACTGGGCGGCAATGCGCCCTTCATCGTTTTTGACGATGCCGATCTCGATCTCGCTATTGAAGGCGCTCTCATTTCGAAATTTCGAAACGGCGGCCAGACCTGCGTCTGCGCCAACCGCATTCTCGTCCAGTCTGGTGTTTACGAGGCCTTCGCGAAAAAACTGGCGGATCGCGTCGATGCCATGCGGGTCGGCCCCGGCACGGAAGCGGGGGTCTCCATCGGCCCGATGATCAACGAGCCGGCCATCGCCAAGATCCGCGCCCATATCGACGACGCCGTTTCCAAGGGCGCGACGATCATCACCAAGCCGCGCAATCTGCCGGAGGGTCCGCAATATACGGCGCCGGTGGTGCTGACGGACGCCACGACCGGCATGCTTCTGGCAAGCGAAGAGACCTTCGGGCCCGTCGCGCCGCTCTTCCGCTTCGAGACGGAAGAAGAAGCACTCGCCATCGCCAATGGCACGCCCTTCGGCCTTGCCGCCTATTTCTATACCGAGAGCCTCAAGCGCGCCTGGCGTGTGGGCGAAGCGCTGGAGTTCGGCATGGTCGGCCTCAATACCGGCCTCATCTCCACCGAAGTCGCTCCCTTCGGCGGCGTCAAGCAATCCGGCCTCGGCCGTGAGGGCGCGCAGGTCGGTATCGAGGAATATCTGGAGATTAAGACCTTCCATATCGGTGGGCTCACTTGAGCCTTTTTCTCATCCCCGCCTAAAGGGCCGCTCTGCGGCCCTTCTTTTTTTGTCGGTGCAACAAAAAGCGGCCGAAAGGGCCGCTGTGACGTTAATGGAAAACCCGCAAACCTCCCGTCATGCTCGGACCCTTCCCCAGCATGTGCGACGGTTTGATTTTAGGAGACGGACCTGCATCCCCGGGACAAGCCCGAGGATGACGTCAAATTTGGGCGGGGATTCATCGGAAATCCGAATAACGGAAGGCCGCCATCTTCTACTGGATCTTATCCAGCATCTTGTAATAGAATCCCACCAGCGGCAGGAACCAGGGCTTGCCGAAGTGCCCCGGCACCGCCGGCCAGTCCAGCCCCTTCAGCGGATTGTTGTCCGGCCGCCCCAGAATGGCGTCTGCCATGATCATGCCGAGATGTGTCGAGAGCTGAGCACCGTGGCCGGAATAGCCCATCGCGTACCACACACCGTCATGAAAACCGGCGCGCGGATAACGGTCCTTGGTCATGTCAACCAGTCCACCCCAGCAATAATCGATCGGCACATGGGCAAGCTGCGGGAAGATGCGATGCAGGCTTTCCGTCAGGATCGCACCGCTTTTGGAGTCGGAACGCTGATCCGAAGTTGCGGAAAAGCGCGCGCGGCCACCAAAGATCAACCGGTTGTCAGGCGAGAGCCGGAAATAATTGCCTATGTTCATGGAATTGACATAGGTGCGGTTGCCGGGAACCGAAGCCTTGATTTCGGCATCCGTCAGCGGTCGCGTGGCGATGATGAAACTGCCCACCGCGATGATGCGGCGGCGAAAATAACCGAAACCGGAGGGCGTGTAAGCGCCGGTCGCGACAAGCACATTGTTGGCCGTGACCTTGCCACGGGCAGTTTCCAGCTCATGGATCTTGCCGTTCTGGATGTGTTTCGTCACCGCCGCTTTTTCGAAGATCACCGCGCCATGGCGGCTGGCGGCTTCGGCAAGGCCGGCCACATAGCGGCCCATATGCATCATCGCGCTCTTCTTCGAGAGCATGGCGCCATAAAAGGGCGAGCCGATTTCCGCCTTGAGATCGGCAGCCGACAGAAGCGCGGTATCGGGATCAACCTCGGCATGCAGCGCCTCGAAATTTCTTGCCAGACCTTCGAAATGCTGCGGCTTGGAAGCGAGTTTCAACTTGCCGGAACGGCGGAAGTTGCAATCAATCCCCTCCTCCGCGATCAATGCTTCCAACGTGTCGACTGAATCATCCAGCGCCTTGTAGAGGGCGATAGCGCGTTCCTTGCCCAGTTCCGCCTTGGCGGAGAGATAGGAATGGGCAAGGCCATTGTTGAGGTGCCCGCCATTGCGGCCGGAAGCACCCCAGCCGACCCGCTCCCCTTCGAGAACGACCACCCGCGCGCCCGCCTTGGCAAGCTGACGCGCGGCACCGAGACCGGTGAAGCCGCCGCCGATGACGGCGACATCATAATGACCTTCGACGGGACCTTGCGCGGCACCTGAAAATTGCGGCGCGGTATCGTGCCAATAGGAGACGAACTTCATGGTCCCGACCTTTCCTTACAATCCAACCACGCCTGCCAGGCCGGAAATATCTGATATCTCGACATAGCCATAATAGGAATTGGCGGGCTCATGGCCGCGATTGACCCAGACCTTGTTCTTGATGCCGAGATCATGGGCCGACATCAGGTCATAACGGAACGAGGAGGAGACGTGCAGCATGTCTTCCGGGCCGCAGCCGAGCATGTCGAACATATATTCGAAAGCCTTGAAGCGCGGCTTGTAGGCCTGCGCCTGCTCGGCAGTGTAAACCGCATGGAACGGCGCGCCGAGCTTTTCGACATTCGACATGATCTGCGAATTCATGGCGTTGGACAGGATGACGAGCGGAATTTCCTTCGCAACCTTCGCAAGGCCTGCCGGAACATCAGCATGCGGCCCCCAGGTCGGAACGCGCTCGTAAACGAATGTCGCATCCTCGTCCTTGAAGGCAACGCCGTTGCGCTTGCAGGTACGCGACAGTGAATTATAGACCACCTGGGCGTAGGGCTGCCAGGCGCCCATGATCTCATCCAGACGGTAGGCCGCAAAATTCTTGATGAACTGCTGCATCTGCGCTTCATCCAGGCGATCGCCATAGAGATCACGGGCGGCCTCTGCCATCTGGAAATTGATCAGCGTGCCGTAGCAATCAAAGGAGATGTATTTCGGGCGGAAGATGGTCATGTCGTCGTCATCCTTGCTTGGGGATCGGCCGTGCCGGAATGAATTGATCATAGAAAGCCTTTGCCCGGTCGGCGCACCGCAATTGCCATCAGCGGAAGCAGATTGTTGCGTATGCAGCCGCCAGTTTGGCAGAGAGTTGCGTTGAGCCCAACCGAAAGCCGCCGCCGGTCCCGGTTTTGCGGACGGGTGCGGACAAGATGCGGCATAAGATGCGGCGGCGGATAAAAGCAACAGCGAAACATATCGAACCTTCCCATTTGTCGGGACAATCTTCTTCCGGCGTCAGTCTATCAATGAAGAGTAAGAAAAAACGGAGTTCCGGCATGCAGGCGAGCCTGATCGATATCCAAATGTTTCAACCGGACCACCTCGACGCGGCCGTTGAACTTTCCCGCCAGGCCGGCTGGCCGCACCGGAAGGAGGACTGGGCGCTGGTCCTTTCCCTGAGCAAGGGTTTTGTCGCCGTTGAGAACGGCCGCGTCGTCGGCACCGCCATGGCGACGCTTCTCGGAGAAAGCTGCGCCACCGTCAATATGGTGATCGTGGATGAGAGCATGCGCGGCCGTGGCCTCGGGCGTCAACTGATGCAGGCGGCAATGGACGCAGCAGAAGACCGCGAATGCCGTCTGATCGCCACGGCGGACGGCCTGCCGCTCTATGAAAAACTGGGCTTCGTCGCCTGCGGCGAGGTGCTTCAACATCAGGGAATTCCGGTGACGACCGACAAGCCAGCCGGTGTCAACTGGGTCGAGACCATTGATCCATCCGCGCTTGCGGCACTCGATGCGCAGGCTTTCGGCTCCGATCGCACGGCGCTCTTTGCAGCGCTTGCCGACAGGGCACGTTTTGCAATCGTTGAGGAACAGGGCGTCATCAGGGGTTTTGCCGCACTTCGCACCTTCGGGCGCGGCGAGGTCATCGGCCCGGTCGTGGCGGAAAATGCTGAAATCGCTAAGAATTTGATCGCCTTTGCAGTTTCCGAGCGGCCCGGCGCATTCCTGCGCGTGGATACCACCGCCGATACCGGTCTAGGCCCCTGGCTTGCCGAGCACGGCCTTGCCCATGTCGGCGGCGGCATCGCCATGCGCCGGTCGACAAAAGAAATCCCCGCCGACAAAAAACTGAAAACATTCGCATTGACCAGCCAGGCACTGGGCTGAATCTGGAGAGACCCATGTTAAGCAATTCACTGATCGAACTGGACCGCGCCCATCTGGTGCACCCCGTCTCCTCCTTCCGCGGCCATGAGAAGCTTGGCGTGCGGGTGCTGAAATCGGCAAGCGGCGCCACGGTCACCGACATGACCGGTCACCAGCTCATCGACGGTTTTGCCGGCCTCTGGTGCGTCAATGCCGGTTACGGGCATGACAGCATCGTCGAAGCGGCAGCCAAACAGATGCGTGAGCTGCCTTATGCCACCGCCTATTTCGACATCGGCAGCGAACCGGCTATCCGGCTTGCCTCCGAACTCGCCGACCGTGCGCCGGGCGATCTCAACCATGTTTATTTCACGCTTGGCGGTTCCGATGCGGTGGACAGCACCATCCGCTTCATCCGCTATTACTGGCACGCGAAAGGTCAGCCGCAGCGCGATCAGTTCATTTCCATCGAACAGGGTTATCACGGCTCCACAACGGCCGGATCGGGCCTGACGGCGCTGCCCGCTTTCCATGCGGGTTTCGGCGTGCCTTATGACTGGCAGCACAAAATTCCGTCGCACTATGCCTACCGCAATCCGGCCGGCAGTGATCCGGCCGCGATCATCGCCTCCTCCCTGCAAATTCTCAAAGACAAGATCGAGGCCATCGGCCCGGACCGGGTCGCCGCCTTTTATGCGGAACCCATTCAGGGCTCGGGCGGCGTTCTGGTGCCGCCGCCGGGCTGGATCAAGGCCATGCGCGACCTCTGCCGTTCCTACGGCATTCTCTTCGTCGCCGATGAGGTCATCACCGGCTTCGGCCGCACTGGACCGCTCTTTGCCTGCACGGACGAGGACATCGTGCCTGATTTCATCACGGCCGCAAAGGGTCTGACGTCAGGTTATGTGCCGATGGGCGCTGTCTTCATGGCGGATCACGTCTATGATACAATAGCGGACTTTGCCGGCGATGCCGCCGTGGGGCATGGATACACCTACTCCGCCCACCCTGTCAGCGCCGCCGTCGGTCTCGAAGTGCTGAAACTTTACGAGGGTGGACTGCTGGAAAACGGCCGCCGTGCCGGTCAAAGGCTGATGGCCGGCCTGGAAGGCCTGAAAAACCATCCGCTTGTTGGCGATGTGCGCGGCCGCGGCATGCTTGCCGCCATCGAACTTGTGACCGACAAGGACAAAAAGACGCCGCTGCCGGCTGCAGCGGCTCCTGCACGCAAGGTTTTTGACCGCGCCTGGGAAAACGGCCTGATCGTGCGCGCCTTTGCAAACGGCATTCTTGGTTATGCGCCGCCGCTCTGCTGCACCGATAGTGAGATTGACGCCATTGTCGAGCGGACGCTGAAGACGCTCGACCAGACACTCGAAGACCCGGCCGTCAGGGCCGCCATGGCCTGAGGTGATAGAAAGGCAGCGTTGCGGCACCCTCTCGAAATGTCGCAACGCACCGCATATTCGCAATATTCTGCCGAAGAGCCGATCCATTTCGGCGTATCCGGCGTGCCGAAAGTGCCAAACTATTAATGCAAATGGCACTAAACGCCATAAAAAAGGGCGTAATTACAAATGGGAACGGGGCAAGGATCCCGTCCGGGAACAGAATAATCTGCCGCAACCTCCCCAAGAGGCCAAGGCGGCAAAGCGGAGACCGACATTGCCCAAAAAACTGAGCGACTTCAAATATATGAGCTTCGACGTGGTGGGAACTCTCATCGATTTCGAAGGTGGCCTGAAATCGACCCTGACCGCAATCGGCGCGGAAAACGGCGTGGAGGTCGATGGTGAAAAGGCGCTCGCCCTTTATCGCGCAGCCCGTTACTCCGATGCGACCGACCTGTTTCCGGACGATCTCGTCCGCGTCTACCTGATCATCGCTCCGCAACTTGGACTGCCGGCGGAACGCGCTTTCGGCGAGCGCCTGCGCGACGCGGCAAAAAGCTGGAAAGGCTTTGAAGACAGCCGCGCCGCCATGGCCGAGCTCGCCAAGACGCATCGCCTCATCGCCATGACCAATGCCCAGCGCTGGGCCTTCGAATATTTCTCGAAGGAGCTCGGCAATCCCTTTCATGCTGCCTTCACGGCGGATGATACCGGCACGGAAAAACCCGATCCTGCCTTCTTCGAAAAGGTTTTCGCTTTTGTGGAGAGCGAAGGCGCATCGAAGGATGACATTCTGCATGTCGCGCAAAGCCAGTATCACGATATCGGCATTTCCCGGAAACTGGGCATGACCAATTGCTGGATCGAGCGGCGTCACGCCCAGAAGGGATATGGCGGCACCATCGAACCGGAAAACTTCACCGAGCCGGACTATCACTTTACCTCCATGGCCGGCCTTGCCGACGCCGCGCGGCAAGCGGGCGGTTAAGCCGCACCGCCAGTAGCGTGCCGCGAACTGGGATGCGGCATGCCTGAAATTTCTTCAGATGCATTTCAACAAATCATACAAAAGGGGAAGATCATGAGTGACAGGATTACAAACTGGACCCGCTCCGACGATGCCGCCGTTGAACAGGCGATCCGACGCGGCGCAACGCGGCGTGAGCTGCTTCACATGCTGCTGGCGGGTGGTGTCGCCCTTTCCGCCGGTTCGGCCATTCTCGGTCGCGCCTCAAATGCCGTGGCCGCAACGCCGGTCTCCGGCGGCACGCTCAAGGCCGCCGGCTGGTCCTCCTCGACCGCCGATACGCTGGACCCGGCGAAAGCCTCGCTTTCGACGGACTATGTTCGTTGCTGCGCGCTCTACAACCGTTTGAGCTTCCTCGATGTTTCCGGCACGCCGCAGCTGGAGCTGGCCGAAGCCATCGAAACGAAGGACGCCAAGACCTGGACGGTGAAGCTGCGTTCCGGCGTCACCTTCCATGACGGCAAGGCCCTGACCGCCGACGACGTGGTCTATTCGCTGAAGCGCCATCTCGATCCGGCCGTCGGCTCCAAGGTCGCCAAGATCGCCGCGCAGATGACCGGCTTCAAGGCTCTCGACAAGAGCACGGTCGAAATCACGCTGGCGAACGCGAATGCCGACCTGCCATCCATTCTGGCTCTGCACCATTTCATGATCGTTGCCGACGGCACCACGGATTTCTCCAAGGGCAACGGCACCGGCGCCTTCAAGCTCGAAAAATTCGAGCCGGGCGTCCGTTCGATCATGGCCAAGAACACCAATTACTGGAAGTCCGGCGGCCCGCACATCGACAATTTCGAATTCATGGCGATTTCGGACGACAATGCCCGCGTCAACGCCCTTCTCTCGGGTGATATCCAGCTCGCGGCCTCCATCAACCCGCGTGCGCTTCGCCTGCTCGACAAGCAGGAAGGTGTCGTTCTGTCCAAGACGACATCGGGGAACTACACCAACCTCAACATGCGCCTCGACCAGGCGCCCGGCAACAATGCCGATTTCATTGCCGGTATGAAATCGATCGTCAATCGCGAGCAGATCGTCAAGGCGGCCCTGCGCGGCCTCGGTGAAGTCGGCAACGACCAGCCGGTTCCGCCGATGAACCCCTATCACAATCCGGATCTCAAGCCGAAAGCCTTCGATCCGGAGAAGGCGAAATTCCACTTCCAGAAGGCAGGCCTCATCGGCCAGTCCATTCCGGTCATCGCATCGGATGCAGCAAGCTCGTCGGTCGACATGGCGATGATCATCCAGGCTTCGGCCGCCGAAATCGGCGTGAAGCTGGATGTGCAGCGTGTTCCCTCCGACGGTTACTGGAGCAATTATTGGCTGAAGGCGCCGGTCCATTTCGGCAACATCAACCCGCGCCCGACGCCGGACATCCTGTTCTCGCTGCTCTATGCTTCCGACGCCCCGTGGAACGAAAGCCAGTACAAGTCGCCGAAGTTCGACAAGCTGATGCTGGAAGCACGCGGCATGCTCGATATGGAGAAGCGCAAGCAGATCTACTTCGAACTGCAAACGATGATCGCCGACGAAGCCGGCACCATCATCCCCGCCTATATTTCGAATGTCGACGCCATCACCTCCAAGCTGAAGGGGCTGGAAGCCAATCCGCTCGGCGGCATGATGGGTTATTCCTTCGCGGAATACGTCTGGCTTGAAGCCTGATAGACCATGGGGCCGGGCGCGAAAATGCGCCCGGCACGTTTTCCGCAGGATGCGGGAAGCCTCCACAATCAGGCAGGTCGCAGGAGCATGTGAATGAACAGCCGGATATTGTCCCTTATCGCCAGGCGGCTGGTCGTCATGCTGACGACGCTGCTGATCGTGTCGTTTATCGTCTTTTCCGCCACCAGCCTGCTGCCCGGCGACACGGCGACGATCCTTCTCGGCCAGGCGGCGACGCCGGAAGCCGTGGCGGGCCTGCGCACCGCCATGCATCTCGACGACCCGGCCCTGCTGCGTTTCGTCCGCTGGCTTTTTGGCCTGCTGCATGGCGAGCTCGGCACCTCCTATGCCAACAACATGGCGATTGCCGATCTTATCGGTCCGCGCTTCGTCAACTCCATGAAGCTTGCCGGCATTACCACCATCATCGCCGTGCCGCTGGCGCTCACGCTTGGCATCAGCTCCGCCATGCTGCGCGGAACGCTTTATGACCGGGCCGTCACCGTGCTGACCATCGGTGTCATCTCGGTGCCGGAATTCATGATCGCCACACTCGCCGTGCTGCTTTTCGCCGTCTACCTGAAATGGCTGCCGGCGCTTTCGCTGGTCAGCGAGGTTCACACGCTTTTCGATGTGCTGCGGGTCTATGCCATGCCGGTCATCACGCTGACCTTCGTCGTCTCGGCGCAGATGATCCGCATGAGCCGCGCCGCCGTCATCGAAACGCTGGATACGCCCTATGTCGAAATGGCGCTTTTGAAGGGCGCACCGCGCATGCGCATCGTGCTTCGCCATGCGCTTCCCAATGCGCTCGGCCCCATCGTCAATGCGGTGGCGCTGTCGCTTTCCTATCTCGTCGGCGGCGTCATCATCGTTGAGACGATCTTCAATTATCCTGGCATCGCCAAGCTGATGGTGGATGGCGTCGCAACCCGCGATCTGCCGCTGATCCAGAGCTGCGCGATGATCTTCTGCGTCGGTTATCTCCTCCTCATCACGACGGCTGACATCATCGCCATCATGTCCAATCCGAGGCTGCGCTGATGGCCGACAATATCAAAACAAATTCGGGGACTTCGCGTTTGGGTTACAAGATCAACGCAGTCGGCGTTTTCGGCTTTCTCATCATCTTTTCCTGGGCCATGGTCGCAATCTTGGCGCCCTATCTCATACCGCATCCGGTCGGTGAAATCGTCGATCTCGATTATTTCGGGCCGATGACATCAGATCTCTGGCTCGGCTCCGATTATCTCGGCCGTGACGTGTTTTCCCGCATTCTCATGGGCGCGCGTTTCACGGTCGGCATATCGCTCGCAGCCGTCACCATCGCCTGCACCTCCGGCGTCGTGCTCGGCATGTGCGCCGCCGTCATCGGCGGCTGGTTCGATGCGGCGCTGAGCCGGTTTCTCGATGCGGTGAACTCCATTCCGAGCAAGCTTTTCGGCCTCGTGGTCGTCGCCGCCGTCGGTTCGTCCATACCGGTGCTGATCATCACGCTCTCGGTCATCTATACGCCCGGCGCCTATCGTTTCGCCCGGGCGCTCGCCGTCAATGTCAACACCATGGATTTCGTCACCGTCGCCCGCGTGCGCGGCGAAAGCCTGCTCTACCTCATCGGTTCCGAAATCCTGCCGAACATCGTCCGTCCCGTGCTGGCCGATCTTGGCGTGCGTTTCGTCTTCATCGTGCTGCTGCTGTCAGGCCTCTCCTTCCTTGGTCTTGGCCTGCAGCCGCCGAATGCGGACTGGGGTGCGCTGGTGCGTGAGAACATCGGCGGCCTGCCTTTCGCGGCGCCCGCCGTCATATTCCCGTCCCTGGCGATTGCCAGCCTGACGATCAGCGTCAACCTGCTGATCGACAATCTGCCGCAGAAAATCCGCGACAGGAGCGAATAATGAGCAATCTCGTTGAAATCCGCGGATTGAAAGTCGAGGCCACCACCGATTCCGGCCGCCGCATCGACATCATCAAGGGTGTGGACATCGACATCGCCGATGGCGAGATCGTTGCGCTGATCGGCGAAAGCGGTTCCGGCAAGACCACCATTGCGCTGACGCTGATGGGCTATGCCCGCCCGGGTTGCCGCATTTCCAGCGGCAGCGTCAAGGTGGCGGGTCGCGACATGGTTCAGCTTTCCGAAGCCGAGCGGGCGACGATCCGCGGCACGAAAGTGACCTATGTGCCCCAAAGTGCGGCCGCCGCCTTCAACCCTGCACAGAGGATCATCGACCAGGTGATCGAAGTCACCCGCATCCACCATCTGATGCCGCAGCAGGAGGCGCGGGTGCGGGCGGTGGAACTCTTCAAGGCCCTGTCGCTGCCCAACCCTGAGACCATCGGCGAGCGCTACCCTCATCAGGTGTCGGGCGGCCAGCTTCAGCGCCTCTCCGCCGCCATGGCGCTGATCGGCAATCCGAAGCTGGTGATCTTCGACGAGCCGACCACGGCGCTCGATGTCACGACCCAGATCGAGGTGCTGCGCGCCTTCAAATCGGCAATGCGCAAGGGCGGTATCGGCGGCGTTTATGTCTCGCATGATCTTGCCGTCGTCGCCCAGATTGCCGATCGGATCGTGGTGCTGAAAGGCGGCGAGGTGCAGGAAACCGGCACCACGGCGGATATCCTCGAAAATGCACAGCACCCCTATACGAAAGAACTGCTGACGGCTTTTCACGACAAGGCGCGCGTTGTCACACCCGTCAAACAGCAACAGGCCACGCCCCTCCTGGATATAGAGGGGCTGATCGCCGGATATGGAACGAAGGGCGGAGACAGGATGCCGCTGGTGCGTGCGGTGGATTCCGTCAGCCTCTCGGTATATCCCGGCCGCAATCTAGGCATTATCGGTGAGTCCGGCTGCGGAAAATCGACACTGGCGCGCGCCATTGCCGGCATTCTGCCGGCGGCAGGCGGCCATGTGATCTTCGAAGGCAAGGAACTGGATGCCGATGCGCGCCGACGGACAAGCGATCAGCTTCGCCGCATGCAGATCGTGTTCCAATATGCCGACACGGCACTCAACCCGTCCAAACCTATCGAGGACATCCTCGGCCGGCCGCTTACCTTTTATCACGGTATGAAGGGCAAGGCGCGCGATGCGCGGATCGACCAGCTTCTCGATATGGTGAAGCTGCCGCGCTCGGTGCGCCACCGCCACCCTTCCGGCCTTTCCGGCGGGCAGAAGCAGCGTGTCAATTTCGCCCGAGCGCTTGCGGCCGAACCATCGCTCATCATCTGTGATGAAATCACCTCGGCGCTCGATACCGTGGTCGCGGCCGCAATCATCGATCTTCTCGGAGAACTGCAGCGGGAACTGAACCTCTCCTATATATTCATCAGCCATGATCTTTCGGTGGTGGAGACCATATGTGACGAAATCGTCGTGATGTATGGCGGGCAGAAGGTGGAGCATCTGGAGACGGAAGCGATCAAGTCGCCGACCCACCCCTATTCGAAACTGCTGTTTTCCTCGGTGCCGAAACTCGACCCGAAATGGCTCGACAATCTCCAGCAGGATGCGGAGCTGGTGCGGGCGTTTTCGAAGAGGTGAAAACGAGATGATACGGCCCTGCAAAGGGCCGTTTTCTCACACCTCAAAGCGGAAACAGGCTGGTCAGCGGCATATGCGATTTAATGATGGGTGATTTCAGCACCACGAAACTGAAATATTTGTCGATGCCGACATCCATATCGGTCAGCCGCTCCATGATCGACTGGTATTCGACGATGCCCGAGGTGACGAATTTCAGCAGGTAATCGTAACCGCCCGAAACGAGATGGCATTCCACCACCTGGTCGATCTTTTCGACAACGCCGAGGAAGCGGGCGAAATCGATCTGGCGGTGGTTCTTCAGCGTGATCTCGGTGAAAACAGTCAGCGTCTGGCCGAGCTTGTTGATGTTGATCTGCGCCGAATACCCCTCGATATAACCTTCCGCCTGCAGCTTCTTTACCCGCATCAGGCAGGGGCTTGGCGACAGATTGACAAGCTCCGCCAGCTCGACATTGGTGATGCGACCGTTTTTCTGCAGTTCATAGAGGATCTTGATATCGATCCGGTCAAGTTTCATCACGTGCGGAACCCCTTTTTTGTTTTTTGAACACGCGGCATAAAATTCTGGCGCGGTATCGGAAATCTTACCACATGGGTGCGCCCTGTCGACGTGGAGATGTTTTTTTGATGCAGCATAAAGAGTTGCAGACGTGGCCACCAACAGCATGAGATTCCGGCAAGACGCCCAGTCTGGCAGCGTTTACACGCCAGCTAGGGTAAATTAGGACAAATATAAGGAGTCCGACCATGCCCGCCCCGTTGCAACAGATCACGACATCGCCGGAACTGCCGACATCTGCGGACGCCGTCATTATCGGCGGCGGCATCGTCGGCGTCTTCGCCGCCTATTATCTCGCCCGGCGCGGCCTGAAAGTGGCGCTGGTCGAAAAAGGCCTGATCGGGGCGGAGCAGTCCAGCCGCAACTGGGGCTGGTGCCGGCAGCAGAACCGGGACGCCCGCGAATTGCCGATTTCCACCAGGAGCCTGGCGCTCTGGGAAGAGTTTGGCGCAGAGAGCGGCGAGGACACTGGTTTTCGCCGCTGCGGGCTGTTTTATCTGAGCGACAATGAAGCCGAGCTTGCCGGCTGGGCGCGCTGGCGCGATTTTGCCATTACCGCAGGCGTGACGACCCATATGCTGAGCGCCGATGAGGCGAGCGAACGCGGCCGATCTACGGGCAAACGCTGGAAGGGCGGCGTGTTTTCACCAACAGACGGCACGGCCGATCCTTCCATGGCGGCGCCCGCCGTGGCGCGCGCCATCATCAAACTGGGCGGCACGGTGCATCAGAATTGCGCCGCACGCGGGCTTGAGACGGAAGGCGGCCGTGTCAGCGCCGTCGTGACCGAAAAAGGCACGATCCGCACCAAAGCCGCCATCATGTCCGGCGGAGCCTGGGCGTCGTCCTTTTGCCGCCAGCTCGGCATTCGTTTCCCGCAGGCTTCCGTTCGCTCCTCCATCCTGTCGGTCACATCAGGTGCTGAAGGCCTGCCGGATGCGCTGCATACAAAAGATGTTTCCGTAACGCGCCGGAATAACGGCGGTTATACGCTTGCCATCAGCGGCCTCGGTCGCATCGACCCGACGGCGCAGCAGATGCGATTTTCCCGTGAATTTGTTCCGATGTTTCTCAAGCGCTGGCGAAGCCTGCGGCCGGGCGGGCTGGAAGGCATTCGCGGCGGCCACGAGACGCTGAAACGCTGGCGGCTCGATGCGCCGACGCCGATGGAACGAGTTCGTATTCTCGATCCGAAACCCAATGCCGCCGCCATCCGCGAGACCCATGAAAGGGCACTGAAGCTTCTGCCCGCTCTCGGTAAAACCCGGATTTCCGCCGCCTGGGCGGGCTTCATCGACAGCACGCCCGATGGCGTGCCCGCCATTGGCGAAACCAGCGAATTGCCCGGCTTCATCCTCGCCGCCGGCTTCAGCGGCCACGGTTTCGGCATCGGACCCGGTGCCGGCCATCTGATCGCCGATATCGTGACGGGCTCGAAACCGATCGTCGATGCCGCCCCCTATCACCCCAGCCGTTTCCTTGATTCGTCCTGGGGCAAAGTCGCCGATTTCTGACCCTGCCTTAGGGGGATGCGACACGCTCACCGCTACGGAAACGGCCGATGTGAAAATCCGCAATCGGCGTCGTGGTCTTTCCGGTCGCTATCAGCTCCGCCATCACGTCGCCAACACCCGGCCCGATCTGGAAACCGTGGCCGCTGAAGCCGAAGGCGTAATAAAGGCCGGAGGTTGCAGCACTTCCCCCCATAACCGGCAGATCGTCGGCCATATAGCCTTCCACACCGGACCAGGTGCGGATCAGCCGGGCATGACGCAAGGCGGGCGCCAGCCGCAGCAACTGCCGCAACTGGGCATCGAGCCCGGCGGGATCATATTTCGCCCGGCGTTCGTCCAGCGCGGCGGCGGATCGTTTCACCCCGCCGAAAATGACGTTTCCGCGCGGGATCTGCCGCATATAGATGACCTCTCCGGGAATTTTGGTGGAGACGCCGACAACAGGGTGAATGAACCACGGCAAAGGCTCCGTTACGCCCATTTGCGGGCCGGCCACCTCCAGCGGCACCGCCTCTCCCAGGGCGCCGGCGAACCCGCCGCCCCATGCACCGCTGGCGACCAGCACGGAGGGCGCGCGATATTCCCCTTCCGCCGTCGTCACCCGGAAATCCTCGCCGGTCTTTTCGATGGCCAGAACTTCGCAATTTTCCACGATCGTTGCGCCATTCCGCCGCGCGGCACGGGCGAAGGCGGGTGCGACGAGCCGCGGGTTGGCGTGGCCATCATGCGGCGACCATGATCCGGCAACCGCCTCCGGTCCGATGAAGGGAAATTTCTGCCGGATGGCTTCGCGTGCAAGGATGTGCAATTCCAGACCATATTGCGCGGCATCGTCGCGATATTTCTCGACCACGTCGATCTGTTCTTCCGCCCAGAGAAACCGGATATGGCCGACGGGCATGAATTCCACATCCGCACCGGTCAATTGCGGGATGCGGCTCCATATGTCCCGCGATCTGTTGGCGAGCGGAAGCTGCCCGAGATAACGGCCCTGGCGGCGGACATTGCCGAAATTTGTGCCGCTCGCCTGCTGGCCGACAAGGAAACGCTCCAGCAGAATGACGCTGACACCCCGTTGCCGCAGGAAGAATGCGGTGGCGGTTCCGACAATGCCGCCGCCGACGATAATGACATCGGCCTCTGCAAGCGTATTACGCATCATCGCCTCCCCTCACAATTGCCAGCGGCAGAGGTTTCACCGGCGCCTGCCCACGCAGCCGTCCGGCCGATTCCACCCGCAGATTGCAGGCCGCGGCCACGATCTCCTGCCCCGCCTGCCCGCAGAACCGGCCCTGGCATCTTCCCATGCCAACCCGCGAGAAAGCTTTCGAGCGGTTGACCTCCGTTGCGCCCGTGACGGTCACGCTTGCGCGCAACTCGCCCGCCGTTACCACCTCGCAGCGGCAGATGATCGTATCATCGGCAAGTGTCTGCGCCATCTGGTGCGGCCAGGGAAAGGCCCGGGCCATTCCCTGCGCAAAGCGGCTCGCGGCCTTCAGCTGTTTCCGACAGCGGCCGATCTCCGCACGGGACGGCTTCAAACCTTGATCCTCAAGAAACGCGAAGGCGGCGAGCCGGCCGGAAGCTTCCGCACCATCTGCACCGAGAATACGCACGCCATCGCCCGCCAGATAGACATCAGGCACGGAACTCCGCCCCATATTGTCCACATCCGGAAGCCATTGCCGGATCAGCGAATGAAAGGAGAAGCGGCAACCGGCAAGATCGGCAAGCTGGCTTTCCGCCCGCAGATGATAGCCCATGCCGATGGCATCGCAGGCGAGGCGCTTTTCCTCACCGGACGTATCCCGATAGCGAATGCCGGTCACGCCACTCTCAGCATCGCCGATAATCTCTATCGGCACGATACCCTGTTCAATCTTCACCCCACCCACAAGCAGCGCCGCGACAAGCTGCAAGCCCTTGAAGAGCTGCAATGGCCGCGCCGCCATCCCTGGCAGGCCCTTGACCTGCGTGGAAAATGGCGTGGTATCCAGCACCGCTACAGGCGCCGCGCCGGCCTTCATATATTGATATGCCACGAGATAAAGCAGCGGCCCCGTGCCCATGAAAACCACACGACGCCCTATTGCGCAGGCCTGCGCCTTCAGGGATATCTGCGCCGCGCCAAGCGAAAAACATCCCGGTCTCGTCCAGCCCGGCAAGGGCATGATGCGGTCGGTCGCACCCGATGCGATGATGAGGGCATCGAAATCCAGAGCTTCGGATGTCTCCGCCCGCTGAATATGGATGCGTTTGTCGCGAATTGCCCACGCCAGGGTCTGCGGACGGTAATCGATATGGTCTGAAAGACCGTCGAATGTGCCGTGCAGAGCCTTCGCCTTGTCCGCTTCGGTGCCATAAAGAGCGGTATAGGAGCGTTTGAAATTTTGCGGCTGGCGGCGATAGATCTGGCCGCCGCTGCGATCTCCCTCATCGATGACGACGGGGCGGAGCCCCGCCCGCACCAGCGTCTCGGCGGCACGCGTACCGGCGGGGCCGGCGCCCACGATCACGACGCGCAAATCTGCCATAACCCCTCCGGAACCTCGGTTCTGATATCCATGCCCGGGAGGACGGCGGTGGAACAGGCGCGCACCCGCTCCCCTTCCCCGGTCCAGACCCAGCAATCCTGACAGGCGCCCATCAGACAGAAACCCGCCCGCTTGCCATCGGCGAATTCCGAAAGGCGGGCAAACCCGCGCGACAGCATCAGCGCCGTCAGCACGGTGTCTCCCTCCAGCGCCTCGACTGGCATGCCGTCGATCAGGACTGGGCAAACCGCGCGTCGCTCTTCGGCGATGCGCCTGAATCTGGCAAGCATCCGCGTTTCCTTTCCCGAAACCGTCGCAGGCACCTCTCCTGCACCGTCACAGATTTCCACGGCAGAAGGTTTCTCACCAATCGCAAATGGTCGCTTGAACAGAACCTTGGGTTATGGAAGAGATGACGCCGGAGGTTTCCATGAACGCCCGACAGCTTGAAATTTTCCGCGCCATCATGCGCGACGGCTCCGTGACGGCGGCCGCCAATTCGCTTGCCGTTTCCCAGCCCGGCGTCAGCAAGGTGTTGCACCATCTGGAAAGCCAGCTGGGTTACAAGCTGTTTGAGCGCATCGGCGGGCGGCTGGTGCCGACGATGGAAGCGCATCTGATCTACGAGGATGCCGACCGGGTTTTTCGCGAACTTGAGGTTCTGAAAAAGCTGACACGCACTATCGGCGAGCGCAAGCTCGGCCTTCTGCGCATCGGGGCCAGCCTGCCGGTCACCTATTCTGTGCTGCCTGAAGCGCTGCTCGCTTTCCGGCAGGCGCATCCGACCGTCAAAATCCATCTCAACGCCCTGCCTAAAAAGGAAATTGCCGAGCAACTGCTGCTGGGAGACATCGATTTTGCGGTAACGCTGTCCACCATTCAGGCACCAACGGTGCGCAGTGAAATTCTTGCCTCCGTGCCGGTTGTAGCGGTGATGCGGCATGATGACGCCCTGGCCGAAATGATGACGGTGACGCCTCGCGACCTCGCCGGCAGGCCGCTGATTTCCTACGGCAACCACGCGGACGAGATCGGGCCGCAGCTGAACGAGGTCTTCGAACGCGATGGGCTTACGCGGGATGTCTCGATACAGGTCACCTCATCGGTCGGCGCTGTGCCGCTGGTGCTTGGCGGCATCGGCATCGCCCTTGTCGACGGCCTGGTGCGGTGGAACAGTTTCGAGGGAGTGACGGTGCGCCCATTCATGCCTGAGGTGACGATGAATGTCGCCGTTTCCACCAACACGGCCCGGCCGCTGTCGCGTTTCTTCAAGCCCTTTGTCGGCGAATTGCGACAGCTCTTTCGCGCCCTTCCCGCCCAGGGCTGACGGACAAAACAATACCCGCAAGGCCTGAGCCTGCGGGTATTGCCGTCCGCCGCATTTATTAGCCCGGTCAGCTTTTCGGCAGGCCTGGCGGGTTGGTCCGCGATTCCGGCAGGGCTTCTTCCGATAGCTGCCAGCGATCCAGGATCTTCGCGTAAGCGCCGCTCTTGATCAGATCGTTGGTGGCAAGCGTCAGCGCATCGGCCAGTCCCGAGCCCTTGCGGGTGGTGATGGCGACATCGGACCGTTCCGGCCAGCCAGCGGAGAGGGTTCCGACGCGCTTGATGGTCTTGTCGCGTGCGGCGATGAAAACCAGCTGCGCATGCGGCTGGACGATCACATCCGCCCGCCCCGCAGAAAGCGCCACAAACCGTGTGGCTTCGTCATCGTAATATTGCAGCTCAATCGGCTTTAGCCCGGCGGCGACGTTCTCGTCGCTCCATTTCAGCAGAATGCGCTCCTGATTGGTGCCAGCGCCGACGATGATCCTCAGGCCGGCCGCGTCCTTCGGCTCGCGGATGGCGGTTATGCCGCTATCCGACTTAACGAAAAATCCGTGCAGGCCCTGACGATAGGTGGAGAAATCGAACTTTTCCTTGCGCTGTTCGGTCACGCCGACATTGGAGATGACAGCATCGTATTTTCCGGAAGCAAGCCCGAGCGGCCAGTCCGCCCAGGCCACGGCGACCAGTTCCAGCTCGAGGCCAAGGCTATCAGCCACCGCAAGGGCGTAATCAGGGTCTGCACCGACCACCGTTTTTGCGTCCGTCGCATAGGTCGCAAGCGGTGGCCCACCGGGTGCGACCGCGACGGTGAGTTTGCCCGGCGTGACGAATTTGAAATCCTTGGGAATAGCGGCAATTGCACCCGGGTCTTTTTCAACCCTGAAGCGGCCGGGCTGGTCCGGCGACAGATCGAAGACATCCGTTGCAAAAGCCGATGCGAATCCGGCAACGGACAGAAAAGCACTGAGCGTGGCCGTGGCGAGACGAGAGGTGAAGGCCATTGTGGTTTCCCGATAGAATGATTGCGGGACGGAGGTGGCGCGGGCGGGAGGATGCCCGCGCTACCGGCTGAGTGATGTCCCACCTTCAACTCAGCTTTTGGCAAGCAAACCAGAACTCAGCTCTTCGGCAGGCCGGGCGGATTGGTGCGGGATTCGGTGATGGCTTCCGAGCCGAGATTCCAGCGGGCGAGAACCTTGCCGTAATTGCCGTTCTTGATCTGGGCGTTCAGCGCGGCGGTGATGGCCTCGGCGATGCCCGCGTCCTTTTTCGAAGCGACGGCGATTTCCGCGGCCTCCGGCCAGCCGCCGGAGAAGGTGCCGACGAGCTTCGTCTTCTTCTGGCTTGCCGCCTGGAAGGCAGAGGTCGCGTTAGGGCCGAGATAGGCATCCGCGCGACCGGATTGCAGGGCAACGTCAAGCACGGCCTGATCGTCATAATATTGCACATCGGTATCGGCCAAACCCTTGGCCTTGTTGTCCTTGATCCATTTCAGCAGGATCTGTTCCTGATTGGTGGCGGCGCCGACGATCACCTTCAGCCCGGCGACATCCTCGGGCTTGCCGATGGACGTGACCTTGCTGTTATTGCCCACGTAAAAGCCGAGCAGATCGTTGCGATAGCTGGAAAAATCGAATTTTTCCTTGCGGGCTTCCGTGACTGTGATGTTGGAGGTGACGGCGTCGTATTTGCCGGAGGTGAGACCGAGCGGCCAGTCGGCCCAGGCGATGGGAACAAGTTGCAGCTCAAGGCCAAGGCTGTCGGCAACCAGCTGGGCGATATCCGGCTCCACGCCGATCGGCGTTTTCGTGTCGCTCGCATAATCCACCAGCGGCAGGCGGAACGGCACGGTCGCGACCGTCAGCTTTCCATCGGCGATGAACTTGTGGCCGGCGGGTAGAAGCTTGATCGCCTCTTCCACCTTTTCGGCGCGCACTCGGCCCTTCTGTTCCGGTGACAGGTCCACTTCCTGCGCATGCGCAGCCGGGATGAGTGCGGCGGTGGCGGTGAAAAGACCGCCGGCGAGCAGGGACAATAATTTCGATGAAAATACCATGCGAGTGTTTCCTTTGTTGTTGATTAGAGAACTTTTGCGAGGAATTCAGCCGTGCGCGGGTGGTCCGGGTTGTTGAAGACCTTCTCCGGCGTGCCCGTTTCGAGAATGCGGCCCTGTTCCATGAAGACGACCCTGTCGGAAACTTCGCGGGCGAAACCGATTTCATGGGTGACGATGATGAGGGTGACGCCGGAGCGGGAAAGCTCCTTGATGACGTCAAGCACCTCGTTGACGAGTTCAGGATCGAGCGCGGATGTCGGCTCGTCGAAGAGCAGCACCTTCGGCCGCAAGGCCAGCGCCCGGGCAATCGCCACGCGCTGCTGCTGCCCACCGGAAAGCTGGCGCGGATAGGCGCCGGCTTTTTCGGCAAGGCCAACGCGGGCGAGAAGATCGCGCGCCTCGGCCTCGGCCTGCTCTTTCGATATGCCGCGAACCACGACCGGCGCTTCGGCGATGTTTTCAAGCGCGGTCAGATGCGGGAAGAGGTTGAAGCTCTGGAACACCATGCCCACTTCGACGCGGCGTTTCAGGATTTCCCGTTCCTTCAGTTCGTAAAGCGTATCGCCCTTCTGACGATAACCGACCAGCTCGCCGTCTATGGCGATGAAGCCGTCATCCACACGCTCCAGATGGTTGATGGAACGAAGCAATGTGGACTTGCCGGAGCCGGACTGGCCGAGAATGGTGGTGACGCTGCCTGCCGGTATGGAAAGGCTGACATCGTCCAGCACCTTCAGCGTTCCGAAGGATTTCGAAACACCGTGAATATTGACCGCACCGCCGCGATTGCCGAGCTGGAAACTTCCCGTCTTGGCGGTGGCGGGGCGTTGGGACAGGGCAACCGCAGGCGTCGCCGTCTCCACCCCTTCAGGCAGGGGCTTGCGCGGCAGGAAGGTGCGGTAGAGCGTGGCAAACAGCGAGGGCGGCGGGTTGCGCAGCGCGCCGCGCGAAAAATGCCGTTCGATATGGTGCTGCACGATGGAAAGCGCCGTCAGGATCACCAGATACCAGACGGTTGCGACCATCAGCAGCGGAATCACTTCCAGATTGCGGCGATAGATGATCTGGATCGTGTAGAACAGCTCCGGCAGGGCAAGAATATAGACCTGCGACGTGCCCTTTGCGAGGCCGATGATATCGTTGAAAGCGGTGGGCAGGATGGAGCGCATCGCCTGCGGCAGAACGATGCGAGACGCCTGCCGCCGGCGCGGAAGGCCGAGCGCTGCGGCGGCCTCAAGCTGTCCCTGATCAACCGAAAGAATGCCGCCGCGAACGATTTCGGATGCGAAGGCGGCCTGATTGAGCGTCAGCCCCAGAACGGCCGCCGCAAACGGCGTCATCAGCTGCGTCGTATTCCAGCTGATGAAGTTGATGCCGGTATAGGGCACGCCGATCGTGACGGTCTCATAGAGATAACCGAGATTGTTGAGGATCAGCAGAAGCACGATCAGCGGGATCGACCGGAAAATCCAGATATAGGTCCAGGATACGGCAACCAGCAGCGGCGAGCGGGAAACGCGGGCAAGCGCCAGCAGCGTTCCCAGCGCGAAGCCGAGCACCGCACCGAGCGCGGTCAGCAGCAGCGTCCGTCCTAAGCCGACCAGCACCGGTTCAGCGAAAAACCATTCCGCAAAGACATCCCAACCCCAGCGCGGATTGCCGAAAACTGAATGCAGAACAGCCGCAATGATGAGGACGGAGAAGACCGTTCCCACTGTGCGTAAGGGATAACGGGCCGGAACGATGCGGAAATGGGAATACCCACCCTTGACCAGCCCGCTCTCGACTGGACTGGCCTTCGGTTCGTTCAATGCAAGATGCGGAAAATCAGAGGCTATTGTCATAGGAAAGAGCCTTTCACGGGTGGGCCGGAGCAGGTCGCGGTCGGGCAGCCGGTATTGACGCGCCTTCCGCAATGGAGGCGGAGACGCTCTCGGCAAGCCACTTTTCGAAAGGGAGCGACCTGATCGTTTCAGGATCGGCCGATGTATCGAACAAAGCGCGATAGCCATTGGTGAGATAGAGGCCGACCGCTTCCGGCTGGCGGAAACCCGTGGTCAGATAAACGCGGGCGTAACCCTGCCGGATCGCCTGCTGCTCCAGCTCCTGAAGCACGATTTTCGCAAGCCCCTGCCGGCGGTGGGCCGAGTGGGTCCAGACGCGCTTGAACTCGGCCGTCTCGTGATCGTAGCGCATGAAGGCGCCGCCGGCGATCGCCTTACCCTCGCGCAGAAGCAGCAGGAAATTACCCGATGGCGGGCTGAAGGCCTCCGGCGGATATTTGTTCAGCTCGGCCTTCGCCCCTTCCGCGTTGAAAAATGTGCCGTAACGGCTGTCATATTCAAACAGCAACTCCTCCAGAAGCGGCGTTGCGAGCGGATCCTTGACCGATGTGTAGAGAAAACTGTCGCTCATGTCCTTGTCCTAAATTTCGTGTCAGGAGAGGTATGCTTCCGCCAGACGCACCCAGAAGCGCGCTGCCGGTGCGATGATCGCGTCGTTGAAATCGTAGCGGGGGCTGTGCAGCGCGGCGCTGTCGCCATTGCCGACGAACAGATAGGAGCCGGGCCGCTCCTGCAGCATGAAGGCGAAATCCTCGCTCGCCGTCCGCGGCTGGAACGCTTCGGCAATCTGCGCGGACGGGAAATGCCTTTTGGCAACCTCACGGGCGAAGGCCGTCTGCGGGGCGTGATTGATGACCGGCGGGAAGCCGCGGGAATAGGAGACATCGGCCCTTGCGCCAAAACTTTCCGCCTGCGCTCTGGCCAGCGCCGGAAGCCGCTCTTCCAGCCTGTCACGTACGGCGGGCGAAAAGGCCCGGGCGGTGATCTGCAGCTCGACGCTCTCGGGAATGACGTTGGAGGCGGTTCCGCCATGGATGGAGCCGACCGTCAGCACCGCCATTTCGCGCGGATCGACATTGCGCGAAACGATGCTTTGCAGGGCGGTGATGAAGCTTGCCGAGGCGAGAACCGGATCGACCGTCTCATGCGGCGCCGCGCCATGCCCGCCCCTGCCGATGATCTGCACCTTCGCCTTGTCGACGGAGGCCATGGCAGGACCTTCGACGAAACCGAACTGCCCGGTCTCGACACCCGGCCAATTGTGCAGGCCGAAGACCGCATCGACCGGAAACCGCTCGAACAGCCGGTCCTTTATCATCGCCCTTGCACCGGCGCCGATCTCCTCGGCGGGTTGGAAGATCAGCGTCAGCGTGCCGGAAAAATTCGATGTTTCGGCAAGATAACGGGCGGCTGAAAGCAGGATGGTGGTATGGCCATCATGACCGCAGGCGTGCATGACGCCCGGCGTCTGGCTGGCATAGGCAAGGCCGGTTTCCTCGATAATGGGCAGGGCATCGATATCGGCGCGGATGCCGACGCGCTTATCGCCATGACCGCGCCTCAACGTGGCGACGACGCCGTGGCCGCCGACACCCTCCGTAACCTCATATCCGAAAGACAGGAGATAACGGGCAATGAGCGCCGCCGTGCGCGTCTCCTTGAGCGAAAGCTCCGGATACCGGTGGAGATCATGCCGTATGGCGATGCTCTCTTCGATGAAGGCAAGGATTCCCCTTTCGGCGTCGTCCTGCGGACGCGCGCCGTCAATGCGGATATTCATGGTTCTGTCTCCTGCGCGGGGGCCTCTGCGCGCCGCGTCTTGAAATATGCGCCGGGCAGTGATGAACGCCGCCCGGCTGCAAGCTCAGGCGATGGCCTTGTCCGACGCGTTTTCGCCGCGGGCATAGACGCTTTCCCGGAAAGGCAGACCGAGATGATCCCGCAATGTCGCGCCTTCCAGATGCGGATCGAAATAACCGCGCCGCTGCAGCACCGGAATGACGAGGCGGATGAAATCGTCCAGTCCCTCGGCAATCACCGGGAAGCCCAGAATGAAGCCATCGGCCGCATCGTGTTCCACCCAGCGTATGATCTCGTCGGCCACCTTGTCCGGTGTGCCGATGAAGCCTTCACGCGGGGTCGCAGCCTCCAGCGCCGCCTCGCGCAGTGTCTGGTTCTTTTCCTTGGCCCGTCGCTTGATGCGGTCGGTCGTCGAGCGGAAGCTGTTCTTGCCGATCTCGCCGAGTTCGGGGAAAGGCTCATCCAGCGGATAGGCGCTGAAATCATGATGATCGAAGAAGCGACCGAGATAGGCGAGCGCATCCTCTGTCGTGATGAGGTTGCGGATGACGTCGTATTTCGCCTCCGCTTCCTCCTGCGTCTCGCCAATAATCGGGCCGATGCCGGGGAAAATCTTAACATCGGCAGCGGACCGGCCCTGCGCAACGGCGCTCTGTTTCACACGCTTGAGGAAGGTCTGGTTTTCCTCCAGCGAAGCGGAATTGGTGAAGACCGCGTCCGCGTGTTTGCCCGCAAGACCGATGCCGGCATCGGACGAGCCTGCCTGGAACACCACCGGCTGACCCTGCGGAGAACGCTGGATGTTCAAAGGGCCTTCCACCTGGAAGAAGCGACCCTTGTGGCCGAGCGTGTGGAGTTTGGCGCGGTCGAAAAACTGTCCCGTCTCGCGGTTGCGCAGGAAAGCGTCATCGTCCCAGCTATCCCACAGGCCCTTGATAACCTCGAGGTATTCGTCGGCGATCTCGTAACGCAGCGCGTGTTCGGGGTGATTGCGGCTGTAATTTTTCGCCGTGCCTTCGAGCGGTGTCGTCACGGCATTCCACCCGGCGCGGCCGCCGCTCAAAAGATCGAGCGAGGCAAACTGGCGGGCAATGGTGAAGGGGTCGCTGTAGGAGGTCGAAACGGTTCCCGCCAGGCCGATCTTCGAAGTAACGGCGGCGAGCGCCGAAAGGATCGTCAGCGGCTCGAACCGGTTGAGGAAATGCGGAATGGACTTGTCGTTGATGTAGAGCCCATCCGCCACGAAGGCGAAGGCGATGCCGGCTGCTTCCGCCTTCAGCGCGTTCTTTCTGAAAAAGTTGAAGTTGACGCTGGCATCGACAGGACTTTTGGGGTGTCGCCAAGCATTCATGTGCCCGCCGGGACCTTGAAGCATGATGCCGAAACGGATTTTCTTTCTCGTCATGTCATTCCCTCCTGAGAGAAAATTATGCCGCCCGGGAAAGGCGATGTGGGGCCAAGAGTTCGACCGAGGCAAGCCGCTGATCAGCCCCGACATGGGGCGGTTCGATGATGAATTCCTCGATGCCGTGCTCTTCGGAAAGCGCACGAAGCGCCTTGTGAATATCCTCCGGCCCGCCATGCAGGACGTTGGGCTTGCGCTCTTCGATGCGATAATCGGCATCGCCGGACTGGCGGGCGAATTCCTCCGCCTGTTCGCGGCGACCGAGGTTGAACGCTCTGCCGTCGCTGAGGAATACCCGGTAGATGCGTTGACCTTCGACCTGTCTCGCCGCATGGGCTGGATCGCTGGCCGCAAAAGCCGACAGGGCAAGGATCGGGGCAGCTCCACCGCTCTCCTCCCGGAAAGCCGAGAGGCTGCGGCGAAGAACCTCCGGATCACCATTGAGGTGGCCGGCAAAAACGAAATTCCATCCCCGTGAAGCTGCAAGCCTTGCGCTTTCCGGGCTGGCGCCGAGCAGAAATCTCTCTGCCGCGACCGGCGGCGCAGGTGTTGCCTGCAGCCCGGCCTGTGCATGATCCTGCGGCGCGGCGCCCGATAAAAATGTGGTGAGTTCGCCGAAGGCCGTTTCGAAATCCGGCTTGCGGGCGGGATCATGGGCCTGCTGCAAGGCCGACGTCGCAAGCGGCAACCCGCCCGGTGTCTTGCCGATGCCGAGATCGACCCGGCCGGGTGCAAGCGACGACAGGACGTTGAAAACCTCGGCAACCTTGTAAGGGCTATAGTGCTGCAGCATGACGCCGCCCGAGCCAACACGGATGCGAGAGGTCTTCGCCAGTATCCATGCAACCAGCGCCTCCGGCGCGGAACCGGCAAGCTCCGGCGAATTGTGATGTTCGGCCACCCAGAAACGGCGATAACCCAGCTCTTCGGCGCGTTTGGCAAGATTGATCGTGTCGCGGAACGCGCTCGCCGCGTCCTCACCCGTTGAAACCGGGCTCTTGTCCAGCAAACTGAGTGTATACATCATCACCTCGCATCATTGATGCATACTTTGTCTACCGATTTTATATTCTAATAAAGGATGATCGTTCCACGTTGCGGCGCGATCAGAGAAAATATTGTTTTCAGTGATGTTTTCGAAAGCCCGTGCTGACAATGCCGGGGCCAGGTCTCAATTAGGTGGCAACAGGCCGCTTTCAGCGCCAAACGCAGGCGAAACGGGCTTGCGCCGGAATTCGCTAAAAACTACTTAGTAAGTAAGGAATAATATGGCCCGGCACTGTAAACTGTGCCGACTCTCTTTTCGGATCGTGCGATGTTGACCAAAAAAGGCAAATACGGATTAAAGGCTCTTGTCGATCTGGCGCGGTTGCCCCAAGGCGAGACCGCCTTTGTGACAGAGATTGCGACCCGCAACAACATCCCGAAAAAATTCCTGGACACTATTCTGCTGGAACTGCGCAATAGCGGCATTCTGCGCTCCAAGAAGGGCCCGAATGGCGGTTATTCACTGTCGAAAATGCCATCCGAAATCATGATCGGGCAGGTTATCCGTACGCTGGATGGACCCTTGGCTCCCATCCGCTGCGCAAGCCGCACGGCCTTTGAAGCCTGTGACGACTGTGATGATCCCGAGACCTGTCAGGTCAGGGTTTCGATGACGGACGTGCGGGACGCCATCGCAACCATTCTGGACAATATGACGCTTGCGCAATTCGTGGCGAAGGACGGGCAGGATGCCCGCTCTATTCCGGCCGGCGAATAGAATTTCGAACGGCCCCTCGTTCGGGTTTCACGACAGAGCGTCGCTCATTGCCTGCGCAGATCACTGTCCAGCGACGCGATCAGCCCGGCTTCGCTGACGCCTTCGACAAGACCGAGGCGCGCCATCAGGATTTCAAGCGTGATGGCATTGTTGCGGACCGAGCGAAAGGTGACGTTCTCCGCCCCCACCTGCGCCGCATCGATATTGGCCGCAAGGCTGGTTATCTGCGCCTTCAGGAGTTCGATGGCGAGAAATATTTCACCTATCACGGGCCGAGCCGCGCCCTCATCCGCCAGCCTGTCGATCAAGAGCGCTGTAAGCTCACGCTGCTTCTGCCCCAGAGCCACCGCGGCTTTCAAAAGGGCGGAAACGGAAGCGGCCAGGTTCCCGGCGCCCTGGGCAAGGAACACCACCTGATCGGCGCGCAAGAGACCCTCCCATGACGTATTGGGGCGATTGCGCAGGACGACAAGCAGGGGCTGTCCGACCGTGTTGACAGCCGGCACGACAATCCAGTCCGCATCGACCTTGACCGACCCCGCAACTTCATCGGGCAGCCGCAGGGCGTAGTCATCTTCCGTCACCACAACCGCCTGATCCAGATCAGCGGCAGATATTGCCAGCGCGAAGGTCTCGCCAAGATCGAGACGTGCGAAGAGCGCCTTGCGCTGATCTTCGCTACCCGCGTTCCGGATGAATTCAAGGGCGGTGAAATGTTCAACGAGATCATGCGCCGCCCCCGCATCGGCTGCGGAAATGATGGCCAGCGCCTGTGACAGAACATCATTGGTGATATCCGCCCCGCCGAGTTCGGTTGGAACGGAAAGAGCAAGAAGGCCGGAACGGGCGATCCGCGCATGGATTTGCCCGGGACTTTCAACCGCGCAGTTTTCAGCGATTGTCCGGGCAACGGTCAGCACATCGATATCCGCGCCGAGGCGTGGAGGAACGAAACGAAGTCTTTCGCCGAGAGGCGTAACAGATCCCATGCTCAACTCCCTCAAAGAATGACAAAGTGAAAGCGCCGAACGGCCGGCGCTCAGTCCAGAGAATGATAGCGGCCGTTTTGATAGAGCAGCGAATGGCCGGAGCCGATGCGGATCGCCTCCACCTTGCCGATGACGATGACATGGCTATGCCGTTCGATCGTCTCTTCTATGGTGCAGTCGATCGCGGCAACCGCGTCTTCGAGGATGGGCGCGCCGCTCGACAGCCGTGTCCATTCAGCGCCGCGATACCGATCCGGGCCCTTCAGGCCGCCGATGCCGGCAAACTGATTGGCAATGAACTGATGGTTCGCCCCGATGATGTTGACGGCGAGATGGCCGAAACGCTGCACCACCGGCCATGTGGAAGAGGAACGGTTGAGCGCGACCAGAATGCGCGGCGGATCGACCGACAGAGCGGTGGCCGAAGTCACGGTCGCCCCCGTTCGCTCGTCGCCCTCACCCGCCGTAATCACGCTGACACCTCCGCCCAGCGTTCTCAGCGCCGCCTTGAGGCTGTCGGCATCCGCCGCCTTGCCGGCGACCGGGTCGCGGAGGTTGATGAAGTGTTGATCCTTGGCCGCATATTGCAATGTCATCGGGTTGCTCCTGAAAACAGCTGAATTGTTCAATAGCTAGCAGCGGCGGCGGGGGGTGAAATAGACATCATTTTCCATATTGATAATATTCTATAGAAATAATGTCTTATATGCCGTTGCCTGATTTCATTGCGCCGCCAGGATGTCTGCCGAAACCGAAGAAGGCATAAGCCGCCTCCCGTCGATGGATCAGGATCCGGACACCAGCTTGACGTTGCCGCCATGACCGCCGCCGCCGAAAACCTGTTTCGCGCCGAAAGAGGACCGTATCTGGTTACGGGGCCCACCAAGCCCGATTTCCGGAAACAGCAGTTCGGATAGCCGATAGGCTTCTTCCAGATGCGGATAACCCGAGGCGATGACGGTATCGATGCCCAGCGCCTGATATTCCCTGAGCCGCGCCGCCACCGTCTTCGGCGAACCGACCAGCGCCGTGCCTGCACCCGAACGGACAAGACCGATGCCCGCCCACAAATTCGGGGAGACTTCCAGCCGGTCGCGCCGGCCATTGTGCAACGCCCGCATTCTCGCCTGCCCGACGGAATCCGAAGCCTTGGAGAAAGCCTCCTGAGCGGATGCGATGGTTTCGTCGGAAAGCTTCGAGATTAACCGGTCGGCATCGGCCCACGCTTCCTCGTCTGTTTCGCGAACGATGAAATGCAGGCGTATACCGAAGGTGACCTCCCGCCCCTTTTTGGCGGCGGCGGCGCGCACCTTGGCGATTTTTTCAGCCACCTGCGCTGGCGGCTCACCCCAGGTCAGATATTTGTCGGTGATACCGGCCGAAAACTCGATGCCGGCATCGGAGGAACCACCGAAATAAAGCGGCGGTCGCGGTTCCTGCACCGGCGGCAGGCCGAGTTTTGCGTCCACCGCCTTGATATATTTGCCGTCGAGGTTTCCCTTGCCGGTTTCAATCAGCGAATTGAACACCTGGAAGAACTCGCCGGCGTGATCGTAACGCTCGTCATGGGGCAGGAAAATACCATCGCCGGCGAGTTCCTGGGCGCTGCCGCCGACCACGATATTGAGCAGCAGCCGGCCATGGGAAACGCGATCAAGCGTGGAAGCAAGCCGCGCATAATAGGCGGGCGAAGCGACGCCCGGGCGGATGGCGACGAGGAATTTCAGCTTTTCGGTATAGGCGGCGAGATTGGCCGCAAGAATGAAGGATTCTTCACAGGCGACCCCGGTTGGAATGAGCACACCGGAATAACCGAGCCGATCGGCGGCCTGGGCTATTTCCCGGAAATAGCCGGGATCGGCAGGGCGCGAAAGATCATCCGAACCTAGATAGCTGCCATCGCCTGAGGTGGGTATGAACCACAGAAAATCGAGTGGCTTATCGGGTGTGCTCATCGGCAGGTCCTTTGCAATCTGCCCTCGGGCAATGCGATTTGATGATAAAAGGGTAGCCAATTCCCCGGCGCGTTTAAGAAATTTTGTTCCAATTTCCATCCGGCGAAGAGAGTTTCTCTCCCCGATAAACGGCGCTCTGAAGGGGAAAGGAGCCTTCGTTAATGGTCGTCAGAAGACCGGATAAAGGCCGAGCATCGCAAAGTTCATTTCGCAGATCTCTTCCCGTTCGAGTTCGAGATCGCTTTTCTCCTGCCTGATGCGTCCGGAATGATCCAGAGGATGAAGACTAACCTGTTCCTCGCCACGCGGCTGGCGCCGGGTCAAACCGAACAGATCGAAAGTAAACGCATGAAGTCCCTGCGGCATGTGCGCCTCCTTTGCTCAACTCCCTTATCCTCGGGCGACGGTCTGAAATCGTCAATATTTTCCATAAAATTACTATTCTATAATTGGAGGATGACCGGCAAATGTGGACTACGGTTGCGGCGACGGGAAAAAATCCGTTTCCGGCCGCCGAGAATGGGCCGTCGCCGCCTCATCTAACCATGGTGATAAATTTCAAGCGTCCGGCCCCATGGCAAGGCAAACCGGCGCTTGAGAAAAAGGCCGGCAAATGCGCCCAAACCGCAAAAAACGAGAAACACCCAGCCGGAAAGCGCGCCCGCATGGATGCCTGACAAAACACGCCAATAGTGCAGCCAAGCGCGGTCATGCCGCCCCAGCCCATCAGAACGCCACCGGCAAACCGTGCCGCCAACCCACCGGCGGAAGGCCATGCGGGCTGAAATTTCCCTGCTGAAAGCACGGAAGCGAGACTCGCGAACATCAGTCCCAGGATAAAAACGCCGTTCGGCGACAGGATCGCTGTTTTAACGGCGCTGATGCACCCTCGCACGGTGTCTAGTCCCGCAAGCGTTTCCGACGCCCAACCCGCCGCACCCCCCGTCATTCTGACAATGCTGCCGAGTTCGGCCGTCACCCCGAGCGGTGCGATACAAAAATAGGAAAAGGCGCTGATGGCCGCGCTTCGAAGCGCCTGCCGCAGCCGGCTTGTAAATAATGCCAAAAATCGAAAAGAGCGATAAACCGACCGCCATCTATCGCGTTTAGCAAGGAAGGCTGGAAACCCCCGGTCTTTCTCTAAAAATGCGCGTCGCCCAGGGCAGTCAATCTGCGCAGTCTCGATCCGGCCACCGCCTTTGCAGGTGCGCCATCCGCCTTCAACCGCTCGAGAAGAGCATAACCCTCAGGCCATCGTCCGTAACCGCTGGCAATATTGATATGTCCGACGGCGCCGAGATTGATGAGGCCGCTTCCCCACAGGCTCGCACTGCGCGAGAGCTCTTCGGCATCCATATAGGGATCGTTCATGCTGCCCACGACGAGGCTGGGGAAAGCAAGCGGCTGTTGCGGAAACGCGCCGAACCGGACGATACAGGGATGCATCGCCTCCACGCGGTCGAGATGAGCGGGTGCAACCAGAAGCGCGCCCTTGATTTTAGCAGCAGAGCGTCGAGACCCCATATTCGCCACCAGCAGGCAACCGAGGCTGTGGGCGACGATATAAGCGCTGTCGACTGTCGCCAGCGCTGCCTCGAGACGGTCAAGCCAGTCCTCAAGAACCGGGCATTGCCAATTGTCCTGATCGACCAGTTGCGCTTCGGGATCATCCAGCAACCAGTGCCGTTGCCAATGTCCTTCATCCGAACCATTCAGGCCGGGGACAATCAAGGTGGTACACATGCCTGCTCCGTGAGTTGTGGGCGGTGTATGGCAAGCATGGTGAATTTCGCGATTCCAGTCGACTATTGCCTTGCTCACCTTTCGGACGCAGGAGAAAAATAGATCCAGACTATTTCGGTAGAGCAGAAAATGCTTTCTCCTTGATGGGGATAATGTCGATGAGAGGGAATCATTTCCTCAAATTTTTTATATAGAAAATATGTGCAATATAGTCTTTCCAGACGGAAAGCTTTTCCCCTGCCGGATGACAAAAGAAACGTCACTGCTTGGCCGGGCCGCCGCCGCTTTGCCATTCTCGCACCAGTGGAGGCTTGCGCCTCCGCGAGCCCCAGTGGTGAAGGCAAAACATCGGCAGAGCCATTCCACCGCAACATAAAACGAAAATTCAGGCGGATAATGTGAACAGCACGAGCGAATTTCTCTGGTACATCCCCAACGACGTCAAACCCGGCCACCGGGGCGACGCCGTCAGCGAAAACCACAACAGTCTCGATACGTTGACGAGCCATGCCAGGGCGCTTGAAGCCCATGGCTGGAAAGGCGCGCTGATCGGCACCGGCTGGGGACGTCCGGATACGTTTACGGTGGCGGCAGCACTTGCGGCGCGCACCACCACATTCGAGCCGTTGATCGCTATCCGTCCCGGCTACTGGAAGCCGGCCAACCTCGCATCGGCCGTCGCCACGCTCGATCAGCTTTCCGCGGGCCGGGTGCGGATCAACATCGTCTCCGGCAGGGATGAGCTTGCCGCCTATGGCGACGAGGAAGGTGATCAGGCGCAGCGTTATGGGCGCACGAAAGAATTCATGCGGCTGGTACGGCGGCTCTGGACCGAGGAAAACGTCACTTTTAATGGCGACCATTTCCGGGTGACGAACTCCACCGTCTCGCCACGTATCGCCGCACGCGAAGGCCGACCGCATCCCAAACTCTATTTCGGCGGCGCTTCCGAAGCAGCCGAGCAGGTTGCCGCAACCGAGGCCGATGTGCAGCTTTTCTGGGGAGAACCGCTCGCCGGCGTGCGCGAACGGATCGAGCGGCTCAGACATTTCAGTGAAAAGCTCGGCCGCGATCTGCCGCCGCTGCAATTCGGCCTGCGGATCACCACGCTGGTGCGCGAAACCACGGCCGAGGCTTGGCGCGATGCGGAAGCGAAAGTTGCCGAGATGGCCGCAAACAACGGCGTACGCTGGAACGACCACCTTCAGGCCGTCGCTGTCGGCCAGCGTCGCCTGCTGGATCTGCACCGTCAGAGCGATGTACTGGACGACAATCTCTATACCGCGCCAGGCAAATTCGGCGGCGGCGGGGCGGGAACCACATGGCTTGTCGGTTCGGCGGAAGATGTCGCCGCGTCCCTGCGCAAATACCGCGCGCTTGGCATCACCCATTTCGTGCTTTCCGACACGCCCTATCTCAAGGAAATCGAAAGGCAGGGCGACAGCCTGCTGCCGCTGCTGCGGGATTGATTGGCGTGGCTTGAACATGGGCGGCCCGCCTCAGACAAGGCCGCCCTGTTGTTTCATTGATCAGCCACCCGCCGCCTTGATGCTCTGTCGGCCGAGAATCGTCCGGATCATATGGCTCTGCGGCGCATGCGCCCTTGCCGTGATCGCGTCTCGGTGGTGGCGTTCAAGATTGTAATCCCGGCGCAGGCCGCGATTGCCGCCAAGCTCCAGCGCCAGATCAGTCACCGCCACCGCATTGTCGATCACCACATGGCGAACGGCCAGCGCATCGGTTCCCACCCTCTCGCCCGCATCGATGTCGCGGGCGAGGGAGAGAAGCAGGCGCCGGTTCGCCGCCAACAGCACCTCGATCTGGCCGAGACCTTCCTGAATGCGCGGGATGGAGGACAGGGGTGCGCCAAGACTTGCCGGAACATGGCCGTTCAGGTGGCTCAACAGATCGTCCCGCGCCGACAGCGCGACACCGTGGTAGACGGAAGCCAGCAGCACGAAGAAATTATAACCATCTGCCTCATCGCGCCGCAGCGGCTCGTCCGCCGGCTGTTCGGCAACGATATCGGCAAGCGGCACCTTCACCTCTTCCAGCACCAGATCATGGCTGGCGGTGGCATACATGCCGGTCGCTTCCCATGCTTTTTCCTGGGCGATGCCCGGCGCGTCGAGCGGCACCAGAAGCTGGATGAGGCGCGGCGTCTCTTCCGTCGTCACGGCAAGCACGATCGCCCATTTCAGACCCGGCAGGCCAGTGACGAAGCTCTTTCGGCCATTAACCACCCAGAAATCGCCCTCGATCCGCGCCGTCGTCTCCGGCAGGCCGCCATGGGCCGGCGAGCCAACGCCCGGCTCCGCCTGCGCATTGTTCAGGAGCGCCCGCTCCCTGTTGTTGGCGGCCAGCACCTTTGCCGCAAGCGCTGCCGGCCACTTGTCGCGCCGGATGGCCGCGTGAACGCTGTAATGCATGGCAAGGATGAGGGCGGTGGACGGATCGCCCTTGGCAATGGCCGCGATGACGGCATGCGCCGTTTCCATGCCCTCCCCCCAGCCGCCGTCGTTTTCAGCCGTCACAAGTCCGAGCAGGCCCGATTTGAAAAGCGCCTCGAAATTGCCGGCGGCGAATTCGCCGCTTTTGTCATGGTCCGCCGCTGTCAGGCTGAAATCTTCGGCGAGCGCGGTTGCGACGGCAACGGGGCTGGATGACTGCTCCAGCGCGCGGGGAACGGCGGATAAAGCGCCGCTCATGCCACCGCCCTTTCACTGGCCGTGACGAAACGCTCATCGATCCACGCACCGAGATCGAAATCACTTTCAAGGAAGCCCCATTGGTGCAGGAAATCCTTGTAATGGCCGACAGCGGCGACGAGGTCCGCATCAAGGCCGAGGCCAAGATGGCGGTGAACATCCGGGCCGTTGGCGGCGAGAACCTGCTCTTCGGTCGCACCCGCCTCGCGCGCAATGAAACGGCGGGTCTCTTCCGGGTGCTGCTCCGCCCAGAGCGAGGCTTTGGCAATGGCGGCAACCAGCCGCTCCACCAGATCGGGGCGCTCATCGGCAAGCCGTCCGTCAACCGTCAGCACGCGGGGAGAGCCGGAATTGATGCGTATCTTCGGATCTGGGTGAAAACCGAATTCCGCCACCTGCACGGCGCCGATCAGGTTCGCGGCGGCAATGCCGGCCGTTCCCTTGACGAAAATCGCGTCGACCTCGCCCCGCAGCAGCGCAATGATTTCTTCACCGAAGGATTGCCGGCGCTTAAGGCCGAACAGCGACGGCCCTTCCTGCGAGGCCAGCACTGAATCCTTGATGACGATGTCCCTGAGCTCGACATCCTCGACCTTCAGCCCTTCCAGCGAAAGCGCCGAGACGATACCCTTCAGCGCCGTCGCGCGCATGAAATCAACGATGCCCTCCGGCCGGCGCGGCACACCGAAACGACGGCCGACGAGATCGGCAAGCGAACGGATACCGGTTTCCGGCAGGGTGATGATTGCCTGAAACTCATCCGTCCAGGTAACCCCGATGAGACGCGTATTGCGCCCTTCCGAGCGGGCGCGGATGGGAGGCACATTGCCGCCATGGCGGAAGGACCATTCCAGCGTGTGGTTGAAATGGCTCTGGCGAACCGAACGGTCAGGAGAATCGATGATGGATTTCAGCGTTATGCCGGCCTCCTCGAAGGTCTGCTCGAGATAACCGAGCTGTGCCGCCAGCCCCACGGGGGTGGGCACCGGGCAGCGTGTGTACCAGATTTCGGAAAGTGTCGTGCTCATGGCTTTGGCCTCAATGAAAACGATGGCGCCGGAAGCGATGCTGCGGCACCTGTCGACTGAAGGGACATCCCGGCCCGCACCAAAGGGCGAGCCGGGTTTGGCGAGACGATCAGGATGCGGCGATATGCGCGAAAGCGAGGCTTCCCGCCACGCCTTCTGCGCCGATGGTGTGATCGGAAATGCGCTTGTTGAAGATGGTAATCTCGGGTGCTGCGACGATATCGATTGCCGGCACATCATCGACGAGAATCTGCTGGATTTCCTTCCATTGCGCGACGCGCTTGTCCGGATCGATCTCGATGGCTGCGGCCTCCAGCAGCGCATCCACCTTGGGATTGCTGTAAGCCGCACCATTGGAGAAGGGTACGCCCTTCTTGAAGTTCTTGGACCAGTAAAGCCGCTGCACACCGACAGTCGGATCGAAGAGATTGCTCATGCCCTCATAGGCAAAATCGAAATCGCGATCCGTGTAGATGCGTTTGGTATAGGTGGCGAAATCCTGCGTCCGCACCGTCACATCCACGCCGACCTTCGCCAGCGCCTGGCGAATATAGTCCGCACCACGCGGATAGGCTTCGGTGCTCGGCACATAATCCAGATTGAGCTTGAAACGGATGCCATCCGCGCCGCGCTTGTATCCGGCCTCATCCAGCAACGCTTCCGCCGCCTTCAGATCGATCGGATAGGTTTTCAGATCATCCACGAACCATTTCGTCAGCTTCGGATTGATCGGGCCGGTGATCGTCGCGCCATAACCGTAATTAACCGTGTTGAAGATGACGTTGCGGTCAATCACATGCGCGAAGGCGCGGCGAACGCGTACATCCTTGAACACGTCCTTTTCGAGGTTGAATTCCACGCGGCTGATCGAGTTGGTATATTGATAGCCATTGGTCTCGAAGCCGAGGCTCGGCAGTTCCTTCAGCCGGTCGAGATCGCTATAGGCGACCGGCGTGCTGGGGGCGAGATCGATCTCGCCGGTTTCAATGGCAATCGCGCGGGCAGAAGCGTCAGGAATGAAGCGGACGATGAGCTTGTCGAGATAGGGACGCGGCGCATCCCAATAAGCGGCATTGCGCTCAAAAACGATATGACTGCCGCGCACCCACTCCTTGAACTTGAAGGGTCCGGTGCCGATGGGTGCAAGATTGACCGGATTTTCGGTCACCTTCGTACCCTCATAAAGATGTTTCGGCACGATTGGCGTTTCGGCCGCCGCAAGCGCCGTTATGAGGTACGGTGCGGGTTTGGAAAGAACCAGAACCGCCGTCAGTTCGTCCGGCGTCTCGACAGCAATGAGATTCAGGAATGTATTGCGGCCGCGCGGATGCACTTCCTTGATGGTATTGATGGAGAATGCCACATCGGCGGAGGTGAAGGGCTTGCCGTCATGCCATTTCACGCCGGGCCTCAGCTTGAAGCTGTAACGAAGGCCATCCGCGCTCACATCCCATGATTTGGCCAGGAGCGGTTTGGGATTGAGATCGAAATCATAGGTCAGCAGCCCTTCGGTGACCTTGGGCGATATATAGACGGAATTATAGGCCGTGTGCGCAATCGTCGTCAGTACCGGCGGCTCCGACGAGATCAGTAGCGTGGCAGTGCCGCCACGGGCCGGCTCTGCGGCCTCTAGCTTCAGCCCTGGCAACGACACCACACCAAGCGCCACCGACGCCAGCAGAAATCCACGCCGCGTCGTCTGGTTGAAAACAGTCATTCGATACCCTCTCCTTGATTGAACCGGCGAAAAACCGGCAAAACTCAACAGTTGCGCTTAGGAAGAAGTTTGTTCCGCAGACGAGAGCGCGTTTGGCATGAAGAACCAACCATTCTCATAAATAGGAATTATCTTTTCTTTATGGCGCTTATTTCCGTAAATTTCAGAAAATAATTCTATTACTCTTTGACAAATTCCATAAAATTAGTCAACTAATACCAATACCCCAACGGGCCCCGATTTCATGATTTCACGCTTACGGACTGGAGCCGATGTCGAATTCGAAAAGGATTTTATCGCAGGCGAGGCGGGTGGCCATTCAGGCCATTCCGACGGTTCTCGGTATCGTCATTCTGAACTTTTTCCTGCTACAGCTCGCGCCGGGTGATGCGGCCGATGTGCTGGCGGCGGAAGCGGGTTCGGCGACGGTCGAGACCATGGCGGAAATCCGCAATCGTTTCGGACTGGACCTGCCCGTTCTGCATCAGCTGATGAATTATCTCGGCAATCTCGCGCAGTTCAGCCTCGGCTTTTCGCCCCGTTACGGCATGCCGGTGGCCGATCTCATCGGCCAGCGTCTGCCGGGCACGCTCGCGCTGATGGGCGCGGCGCTTGGTATTGCGATTTTCGTCGGCGTGTTCCTCGGCTCCATCATGGCGCTGTTTTCCGGCAAGCTGCCGGACCGGATCATTTCGATCGGATCGCTGATCTTTTATTCCGTGCCGGGCTTCTGGATCGGCCTGATGCTGATCCTGACCTTTTCGGTGAAGCTCGGCTGGCTTCCGTCCGGCGGTGACAGCACCATTGGCAGCAGTCTTACCGGTTTTGCAGCCTTTCTCGACAGGCTTCGCTATATCGTTCTCCCTGCCCTGTCGCTGGCGCTTTATTTTCTCGCCATCTATGCCCGCCTCACCCGTGCGGCGATGCTGGAAGTGAAATCGCAGGACTATGTACGCACGGCCCGCGCCAAGGGCGTTTCGCCGATCAGGCTCACCACACGCCATATCCTGCGCAACGCGCTCATCCCCATCACCACCATGGCCGGCATGCACATTGGCGGCCTGCTCGGCGGCGCTGTCGTGGTTGAAACCGTCTTCAGCTGGCCCGGCCTTGGCCGTCTTGCTTTCGAAGCCGTCATGGCGCGCGATTTCAGCGTGCTGCTCGGCATTCTGCTGCTCTCTTCCCTCGTCGTCATCATCGTCAATGCGGCCGTGGACCTGTTGCAGGCATGGCTTGACCCCCGCATCGGAGAAAGCCGATGAATTCCTCCCATACGTCAGCGGTTCTCGACACGGCCGAACTCGGCGCTGAAGAGACCAATCCCAGACCGAAAAAGCCGGAAGAAAAAGTCTGGCCCTATATCCATGCGCCGGATGCACTTTCGGCCCGCTCCGTCTCCGTGCCTCGGCGCGGCCTGCGGCGGGAACTGAAGATTTTCCTCACCAATCCCAACGCCATCGTCGGCCTGCTGTTTCTCGCCACCGTCATCATCACCGCACTCATCGCCCCCTTGATCTACCCGGGTGATCCCCTGGAAATGGTGGCCCGCCCGTTCCTCTGGCCCGGCCAGAATGCCGCCTATCCGCTCGGCACCGATTCCATGGGCCGGGATGTTTTGGCCGGCATTGTGCACGGCGCGCGTATCTCGCTCACCGTCGGTGTCGTGGCGACGCTGATCGGGCTGACGATCGGCATCGCCGTTGGCGCCTTCGCCGGTTACTTCGGCGGTGTCATCGACGATATCCTCGTGAAGCTGATCGAAATCTTCCAGACCCTGCCGAATTTCGTGCTGCTCGTCGTGCTCGTCGCCATCGCTCAGCCCTCCGTCACCACGGTCACATCGGCTATCGGCATCATCACCTGGCCGCTGGTGGCGCGCCTTACCCGCGCGGAATTCCGCGCCATCCGCGAAAAGGACTATGTGCTCGCCGCCCGCAGCCTCGGTTACGGCCATGCGCGCATCGTCTTTCAGGAAATCCTGCCCAACGCGCTACCGCCTATCATCGTCACGTCCTCCGTCATGGTGGCGGGCGCGATCCTCATGGAAGCAGCCCTTTCCTTCATGGGGCTTGGCGACCCCAACCGCGTCTCCTGGGGGTCGATGATCGGTTCCGGCCGCGATGTCATCCGCACCGCCTGGTACTTGACCGCCCTTCCCGGCCTTGCCATCGTCTTCACCGTCATTTCGCTGAACCTCATCAGCGACGGCCTCAACGATGCGCTCAACCCCCGTTTTTCGGAGGAACGCCGATGAGCAAACTGATTGAAGTCCATGATCTGTCCGTCAGCTTCGGCTCGGCCCAGCCTGTAAAAGGCGTCAGTTTCGACGTCAGCCCGGGTGAAATGCTGGCCATTGTCGGCGAAAGCGGCTCCGGCAAATCCCTGACGGCGCTCGGCCTGATCGGCCTCCTGCCATCAAACGCCAAGACGGGCGGTCGGGTTCTGCTCGAAGGCCGCGATCTTCTGCCGCTTTCCGAGCGGCAATGGCGCGGCATTCGCGGCCGCGATATCGGCATGATCTTTCAGGAACCGATGACGTCGCTGAACCCGGTGCTGACGGTCGGCGAACAGATCATCGAGGTGCTGCGCATCCATGAAAGGATCGACCGGTATCAGGCGCGCAAACGCGCAATCGAGCTTCTGGAACTGGTCAATATTCCCGACGCCCGCCGCCGGGTGGATGATTATCCGCATCAGCTTTCCGGCGGCATGCGCCAGCGCGTCATGATCGCCATCGGCGTCGCCTGCAATCCAAAACTGCTGATCGCCGACGAGGCGACAACCGCGCTCGACGTGACGATACAGGCGCAGATCCTCCAGCTGCTCGACAATCTGCGCCGCGATCTCAACATGGCCGTCATCCTCATCACCCACGATCTCGGCATCGTGGCCCAATGGGCCGACCGGGTGATGGTCATGTATGCCGGCCGCAAGGTGGAGGAGGGATTGCCGGAACCGGTTTTCTCGAACCCCTACCATCCCTATACGCGCGGTCTGCTTGCGGCCTCTCCGCGCGCGGAAGATGGCCAGCATTATCGCGACGGGCCGCTCATTGAAATTCCGGGTTCCATCGTTTCCGCCACGGGGGAGCGCGGCTGCGCCTTCCGACCACGCTGTCCGAGCGCCCGCGGTTTCTGCGGGCAGTTCGTACCGCCGCTGCGGCATATTTCGGAAGGTCGTTACGCCGCCTGCCCCTTCGTTGCTCCCACATCCAAGGAAGTATCCGATGACGCTCTTGTCAGTGCATAGCCTGTCCACCCATTACACGGGCGGACGCGGCACCGTGCGCGCCGTCGATGACGTCTCGCTCAATATCGAAGCGGGCGAGACCGTGGCGCTCGTGGGTGAATCCGGCTGCGGCAAATCCTCGCTCGGCAAGTCGCTGATGCGGCTGGTCGAGCCGTCTTCGGGCCGGATCACCTTCAAGGGCGCCGACGTCACGGCAATGACATCGTCCGAACTGCGCGGCATCCGTCGCCGCATCCAGATGATCTTTCAAGACCCCTTCGCCTCGCTCAACCCGCGCCAGACGGTGCGCACCATCCTCACCGGCCCGCTGAAGGTGCATGGCATCGGCGACCGGGCGCGCCAGCGGGAGATTGTCGAAGCCATCGTTACGCAAGTCGGTCTGCCAGCGGATTCGCTCGACCGTTATCCGCATGAATTTTCCGGCGGTCAGCGCCAGCGCATCGGCATTGCCCGCGCGCTCGTTCTGGAGCCGGAACTGGTCGTCTGCGACGAGCCGGTCTCGGCGCTCGATCTGTCGATACAGGCGCAGATTCTCAACCTTCTGGTGGAGATGAAGAAGCGGCTTTCGCTCTCCTATCTCTTCGTTTCCCACGATCTGTCCGTGGTGCGTTATTTTTCCGATCGCGTGCTGGTCATGTATCTCGGCAAGATCGTCGAAAGCGCACCGACATCGGAACTCTGGGCGTCGCCGAAACACCCCTATACCCGTGCGCTTCTCGCAGCCGTTCCCGATCCCGCTCGCCGCAAGCAGGCAGCCCCCATTTCCGGTGATCTGCCGAGCCCGCACGACCCGCCATCCGGCTGCCGGTTTCACACCCGCTGCCCGCTCGCCACCGATCTCTGTCGCGAAAAAGCGCCGGACTACACCCTTTTCGGCAAGAACCACGCCGTGGCTTGCCACCATACCCAATAAACTGAAGGAGCAACCATAATGGTCGACTATCGCTATCTCGGACGCAGCGCGCTGAAAGTTTCACCGCTGAGCCTCGGCACGATGATGTTCGGAGGCCCGACGCCGGATGACGTGGCGTTCCGCATCATCGACAAGGCGCGCGAGCAGGGCATCAATTTCATCGACACAGCCGATGTCTATCACGACGGCAAGTCGGAAGAAGTTGTCGGCCGCGGCATCAAGGCCAGTCGCGATCACTGGGTTCTGGCGACGAAATTCGTCAACTCCCATACCAAGGGTCCGAACCTCGGCGGACATTCGCGCAAGTGGGTGATCGAAACAGTCGAGAATTCGCTTCGCCGCCTCAACACCGATTACATCGATATTCTCTATTTCCACCGCGCGGTCTTCGACGCGCCGCTGGAAGAGCCGGTGCGCGCCATTGCCGATCTTATCCGTGCAGGCAAGCTGCGCTATTTCGGCGTTTCGAACTTCCGCGGCTGGCGCATCGCCGAAATTTCGCATCTGGCCGATCAGCTCGGCATCGACCGGCCTATCGCCAGCCAGCCGCTCTACAACATCGTCAACCGCACGGCGGAGGCCGAGCAGCTGCCGGCCGCCAATCATTATGGTCTTGGCGTGGTGTCCTATTCGCCGCTCGCACGCGGTGTGCTGACAGGCAAATATCAGCCGGGCGAGCAGCCGGGCGCCGATACCCGCGTCGGCCGTGGCGACAAGCGTGTTCTGGAAACGGAATGGCGTCCGGAATCGGTCGAAATCGCCCAGAAGGTTGCGGCGCACGCCGCAGCGAAGGGCGTTTCGGCAGCGGATTTCGCGCTCGCCTGGGTGCTGAACAACAAGTTCGTCACCGCCGCGATCACCGGCCCGCGCACCGAGGAGCATTGGGACGGCTACGTTCGCGCCCTCGATGTGAAGATCGATGCGGAAGATGAGGCGCTGGTCGATAGCCTCGTCACGACAGGCCATCCCTCCACACCCGGTTTCAACGATCCGAGCCATCCCGTTGAAGGCCGCGTGCCGCGCAATATCGAACCGGCACACCGCCCGGCGCTGAAGCCGCGCGCTGTCGCCTGATCGTCCACAGACGAACATGCCTGCGGCGCGACCGTGCCGCAGGCTCTCACATCCGCTCAGGGAAAAGCGCAATGTCCAATCCGAAACTGCAGACAACCACCACCGACAATGCCGGCGTGCCGAGCCGGGACGAAATTCTGGCCCGGGCAAAGGACATTGCGGCTATTGCGGCAAAGGATGCCGCCCGTCGCGAACGCCAGCGGGAACTTCCCTTCGACATCTTCGCCCTTATCAAGGAGGCGAAGATCGGTACGCTGCGTATTCCCGAAGCCAAGGGCGGACCGGGCGGCTCGATTGCGGACTACATCGAGGTGCTGATGATCCTCGGCGAGGCCGACAGCAATATTCCGCACGCACTTCGCAGCCATTTCAATTTCACAGAGAACCTCGCTCTCTCCCCCATCGAACTGGAGGACCGGCGGCATCTCGAACATGTTCTCGCCGGCAAGCTCTTCGCGGGCGCCAGCACCGAACAGGGCACCAAGCGCCCCGGTGAAATCACCACGCGTCTCAGCGCCGACGGCGAGCGTTATCGCCTGAATGGCCGCAAATGGTATGCGACCGGCACGGCCTTTGCCGATTTCGGCACCTTCAGCGCCATCGGTGACGACGGCCAGCCGATCGGCGTGCTCATTCCGCTTGATCGCACCGGCATCACCATTCTCGATGACTGGGACAGCATGGGCCAGCGCATGACGGCGAGCGGCGGCGTCCTGCTTGAGAATGTCGAAGTGCTGCCGCATGAGTTGACGACCCGCAAGCTCGGCAGCCAGATCGGCCGCCACAGCTCGGCCATGCGGCAGCTGCATCTCGCCGCCTCCGCCGCCGGCGCGGTTCAGGGTGCGCTCAAGGACGGCGTCGATTATGTCTTGCGGCAGGCGCGCACCACGCTCCACAGCAGCGCGGAAACAGCCAATCAGGATCCCTTCGTGCAGAAGATGCTCGGCGAAATCAGCGCCGGCGCTTTCGCGGTCAAGACCCTGATCCGCGAGGCGGCAAGAACGCTCGACCGGACCGCCGCAGCCTTCGCCAGCGGCGACGAAGAGGCGATAGAAGCGGCTTTGCTTGAGGGTTCGCTCGCCACCGCCCGCACCCAGATCATCGCCTCGCAGCTTTCGCTGACGGTCGCCACCAATCTCTACGAACTCGGTGGTGGCTCGGCAACGTCAAGCGAGCGGAATTTCGACCGTCACTGGCGCAACATCCGCACGGTCTACAACCACAATCCGCTTGCCCACAAGGCTCGCGTGATCGGTGACTATTACCTCAACGGCACCACGACGCACCTTAGGGAAGGCCGGGTATTCTGACCATGCGGAGGATACAGGCGGCAATGGAGAATTAGCAATGAGAACGGAGTTTGTCGCTCCCGCCGGGAGCCGGACGGCTTTTCGCCTGCCGACACTTTCCCGGCTGCCGCCGCTGACGGCCTTGCGCGCCTTTGTCGTGGCCGCCCGCCACGCCAGCTTTTCGCGGGCGGCGGAGGAACTGCATGTTTCGACCGCTGCCATCGGCCAGCAGGTCCGCATTCTCGAAACCCATCTCGGTCAGCCGCTTTTCAGCCGCCAGCGCGGTGAGTTGCTGTTGACTGACGCTGGCAGCGCGCTTTATCCCGGCCTTGCAGATGCCTTCGAGACCATGATCGGCAGCCTTTCCGACCTGATGGTTTCGAACGCCCGACCGCAGCTGAAGGTTCTGGCCGAGGGCTGCTTTGCCGCCCGCTGGCTGGCACCGCGGCTAGGAAATATCGTTCCGGCGCTGGGAGACGTCGAGCTTTCCATCGAATCCCTTGATGGTGAAGCCATCGACCTCACCCATTTCGATGCCGATTGCGCGATCGTCGCTACCCCGGTGCAAATTCCCGGTTTCATCCATGAGCCACTTTTCACCGATACGGTCAGCGCCGTCTGCACGACGGATTTCGCGACCCGCCATGGGCTTGCAGGCGAACCGGAGCGGTTGCGGGAACTCGGCTTTGCTATGCTGCGCGGCAATGGCCTGGACCCGGCATTCGAATGGGCAAACTGGCTTCGCGCCTGCCGCATTCCACTCCGGCTTTCGGCGACGGGTCCGCGTTTTTCACGCCAGACCGCACTGATAGAAGCGATTTCATCCGGCCACGGCATTGGTCTTGTGCGTCACTCGCTGATTTCCGAAGACCTGAAAACCGGGCGGCTGATCGCCCCCTTTGGCACGCCGCAACCGACCGCCAGCCGTTATCACCTGTTGACCAGTCCTGACAGGCGGCGGCTGCCGGAGGTTGCATCTCTACTCGCTTTGTTGCGCGAGGATATGCGCTCTCTTGAGGCCGCCGCCTGAACACGCCCGTCCCACCTCAGGCGCGTTCCCTTTGCAACTCTCTTGCCGCGTAAATGTTTTCCGGCCGGGGCAGGCCATAGTGATCACGCAGCGTATCACCCTCATATTCCTCGCGGAACAGACCGCGCCGTTTCAGGATTGGCACCACCTCATCCACGAAGATGTCAAACCCACCGTTCAGCCAGGGCGGCATGATGTTGAAACCGTCGGCAGCGCCTTCGCGGAACCAGTTCTCTATCCAGTCCGCCACCTGTTCCGGCGTTCCCGAAATCACCTTGTGGCCGCGCCCGCCGGCAAGCCGGTGCAGCAATTGCCGGATCGTCGGATTTTCCCTGTCGATGACATCGAGAACCAGCTGATGGCGGCTGCTGTCCGCCTGCGCCCGCGTCGCTTCCACGGCCTCTTTTGGCAAAGGCTTGTCGAGATCGGCGGAGGAGAGATCTATGCCGGTGATGCGCTGCAATTGCTTGAGCGAAAAGGCCGGCTGGATGAGATCGTTGAAGGAAGCCTCCAGCTTGCGCGCCTCCTCTTCCGTGGAAGCGATGAAGGGGCTGATACCCGGCAGGATTTTCACATGGGCGGGGTTGCGTCCGGTGGCCGCGACCCGCCGCTTGATATCGGAATAAAAAGACCGCGCACTCTCCAAAGTCTGATGCGCGGTAAAGATTGCCTCGGCATAATGGGCGGCAAAGCCGCGCCCTTCCTCCGAGGAGCCGGCCTGCACGTAAACCGGCCGTCCCTGCGGTGAACGGGGCACATTCAGCGCGCCGCGCACCCGGTAAAATTCGCCGTCATGATTGGCGGGATGGATGCGGTCAGTCTCGGCAAATAGACCGCTCTCCTTGTCTGCTACGATGGCGTCATCTTCCCAGCTATCCCAGAGCTTCGTCACCACGTCGACAAATTCAATAGCCTGACGGTATCGATCGGCATGCGGCGGATGCTTCTGGAGGTTAAAGTTGCCGGCCGCCGCATCCGCCGAGGTCGTCACGATGTTCCAGCCCACGCGGCCGCCGCTGATATGATCGACCGAAGCGAACAGCCGGGCAAGATTATACGGCTCGTAATAGGTAGTGGACGCCGTGGCGATGAAGCCTATCTTTTCGGTGACGGCGGCCAGAGCCGCCAGCATGGTGATCGGCTCCAGCCGGTGGCGGGCGGCATAGCGAATATTGGCGTCCAGCACCGGCGCATCGGCAAAGAAGATGGCGTCCAGCTTTGCCGCCTCGGCCTTGCGGGCGATATCCTGATAGAGCTTTATGTCGGTGACGCGGTGGGGCTCCGAGTCCGGATGCCGCCAGGCCGCCTCATGATGTCCGCCCGGATAGATGAACGCATTGAGGACCAGCTTCTCGGATTTTCTGCTCATGGCGATGAACCCTTTTCAACTTTGACGCGGCTTGAAACGAGAGGTGGGGAGGCGCTCACACCTCCTTCGTCACCCAGGCCTTGGCGAGATTGCCGCTCAGCCCCTCCGCCCCGGTCGCATAACCCTTGATGCGAACGCTGCCGACGACCGGCTGGATGGGTGAGACCAGATTGATGACGGGAAGATCCTTGGCGACAACGGCCTGAAATTCCTTGAAGAAGGCGGCGCGCTTCTCGATGTCAGGCTCCACCGCCGCCGCTTCCAGCAGTCGGTCGACTTCCGGATTGGCGTAATGGCTGGCATTCGAGAACGGCAGGCCGATCTTGAAGTTCTTGCTCCAGTAGACGCGCTGCACGCCGGCCGTCGGATCGAAGGTATTGGAGAGGGATTCCACCGAAAGATCCCAGGCGCGGTCGGTATAAACGACCTTCACATAGGTGCCGAAATCGAACTTCTGGATATCCGCCTCGATACCAATCTTCAAAAGCGCCTGCGCGATGAAATCCGAATAGGTCTGCGGATTGAACGGGTTGGTGGTTACCCTGAGCTTGAAGCGCTTGCCGCCATCCTTGCGCGGAAAGCCCGCCTCGTCCAGCAGTTTTTCCGCCAGCGCGACGTCGAATTTGGCAAAACCGATATCCGGATTGTGGAACTTCGCAAGGCCGGGGCTGATCGGCGTCGGCGACGGCACGGCATAACCGTAGAGCACGGTATCGATAAGGGCCGGCACATCAATGGCATGGGCGATGGCCTGCCTGACCTTCAATTCCTTCAGATATTCGTTCTCAAGATTGATCACCAGCTGGTTCTGCTGGCCGGCATAGGCATAGATGCGGTCATCCACCTTCAGCGTCGGGATGGATTTCAGCCGTTCCAGATCGGCAAGAGCGACGGGGTTGGGGCCAATGTCGCCTTCCCCCGTTTCCAGCGCCGCAGCGCGCGCCCCCGCATCATTGATGAGGCGGATGATGACGCGGTCGAGATAAGGGCGCGGCGCATCCCAGTAATCGGCATTTTTCTCCAGCAGAATATGGCTGCCCGGCACCCATTCCTTCAGCACGAAGGGACCGCTGCCGATGATTTGCGCCGGCTTCGGATTATCAGTCGGTTTGAAGGTCTCGAAGATGTGCTTCGGCACAACAGGCGATTCCGAGGAGGCGAGCGCCGTGATCAGGCCCGGCGCCGGCTTGGAAAGTTTCACCTTCGCAACAAGCGGATCGGAGGTATCGACGCTCTCGACATTTGCGAAAGTCGCCCGGCCACGCGGATGGGCCTCCTTCAGCCGCAGGATGGAAAATTCCACATCAGTCGATGTCACCGGTTTGCCGTCATGAAACTTCGCCTTCGGCTGCAGGTGGAAGACATATTCCAGCCCGTCGGCCGAAACGCTCCATTCCCTGGCAAGGCTCGGCTTGGGAGAAAGCTCGTAGTCATAAGTCAAAAGCCCATCGTAAATCTTCGAACCGATGAATTGCGGGCCGCCCGCGCTGGTATTGATCGCCACGAGCTGGGTCGGCTCGGGAAAATAAACGATCTTGAGCGTGCCGCCCGAAACCGGCTCTTCGGCGGCAGCGAAAGAGCCGCCCGGAAGCGCCACGAATGCGCCGGCGGCGAGTGCAATTTTATGAAACTGGCGTCGGGAAAAGGTCATGTCTGTCTCCGGAAAAATGTGACGTGCGGAAGCTCAATGCAGCTGCGGGAACCCGTGACGCTCGGCGAGGATTTGCAAAATACGTTTGGTGTCCTGAATGAAGTGCGTGCCGCTCCTTGCGGTCGCGTCACCGGGTGCATCGCCAGCAAAGATGAGTACCGGCAGCGACTGGTTTTCCTCCCCCACGGCGGCGATGACCGCCTCGCGCGGGCGCTGAAAACCGACTCGGTGAATATCGATACCAGCGGCAAGATCCGGAAAAGCGGCAAGCAGGCCTTCGATCTGGTTACAATGCGGGCAGACGAAGCGGACACCGGGGTGCTTGGGGTCCTCAAAACCGGGTGCGATCAAAAAAAGCGTATCCTTGGCCATGGCGTCCATCATTTGCGGGTGAGATTTCATGAACACAGTGCAGGCGGGAAAAGCAGAGGTCCAGAAAGCTATTCTTGCTTTGAAACGAAGAATTCCTTCGCGCTAAACTATTGAAGAATTTGATTTTTTTAGAGATCCGATAACAGGCATCACTGTTCCGGCCAGACCTTGGCGCACGCAACGTTTTTCCCGAAAACAGCGTTGCTGCGCGAAGGCAAAAAAGGATCGAGGGTGGATTTCGACAATAAAAAACCCGGCAAAATTGCCGGGTTAATATTGGCTGACAGTGGGGAAAAACCTCTCCTTCGTCATGCTCGGGCCTGCCCCGAGCATCTGCAATCGACAAGATTAGGATGCCGTGGCAGATCCTCGGTACAAGACCGAGGATGACGTCGAACGTGGAGGAAAGTTCGTCATCACTCTCGCTCCGCCGGATCGTCAGATTTTCTCCCTCACTCGCTTTTCCACGCCGTAGACAGATCGCCATAGGCAATGTCGATGGTCGTCACGAGGGACCGGAGGCTGGTGTTGCGCAGAATGACGGTCGGCAGGGCGACGATAGAGAAATTCGGCAATTCGTCGCCGGTGATTTTCTGGATGTCGTGGAACTGCCCCGCCCGTTTCGTTTCATCCACTTCAATCGCAGCGGCACGGAAAAGATCGTCCACCCTGGGGTTGTTGTAGTGGGCGGCATTGACATAGGGCGCGGGGTTCTTGATGCCGTCGGACCAATAGAGGCGCTGCACGCCCGCGGTCGGATCGAACAGTCGGCTGATGCCGTTCACCGTCAGGTCAAAACCGCGCTCGGTGTAAACGCGCTTGATGAAGGTGGCGAGATCGCCTTCGACGATATCCACCTTCACGCCCAGTTTGCCGAAGGATGAACGCAGATATTCGGAGGTCTTGCGGAAGACGTCTGACGGCAGGAAGGCTAGCCGCAGCGAAAAGCGGGTGCCATCCGCGCCCTTCGGATAACCCGCCTTGTCCAGCAACTCGTTCGCTTTGGCGAGATCAAAGGGATAGGTGAAGGGCTTTTCGTCATTATAGGCGGCGAAAACCGCGGGGATGTTTGAACCGGCTGGTTTGGCCGTACCGAAGAAGATGGCATCGTTGATGAAATCGCGATCGATGGCATGGGCAAGCGCCTGGCGGACTTCCTTCTTCGCGAGGATCGGGTTCTCCAGATTGAACTCGAATATGGCGGCGTTGTTGAGATAGGCGTCGGTATAGACCTCCACCGCAAGTTTCGGATTTTGCCGCAACCGCTCCAGATCGCTGTAGGAGACATCGGCGGTGTAATCCGCCTCACCGGTTTCGACTGAAATGGTGGTGGAGGCCGCATCGGCGACGAAGCGCGCCACGAACCCGTCGAGATAGGGCAGATCGGCCTGCCAGTAGTTCGGGTTCTTCTTCAGCTTCACAAAACTGCCGCGTTTCCATTCCTCAAACACGAAGGGGCCGGTGCCAACGGGCGCATTGCCGTTCGGGCTCTCATTGTAGTTTTCCGAAGCATAGGCATGAGCCGGCAGAATGGGCGTTTCGCCGCCCGTCAGCGCCCTCAAGAGATAGGGTGCGGGTTTGGAAAGCACCACCACGGCCGTCAGCGGGTCGGGCGTTTCGATATCGGCAATATTGGCAAAGGTGATGCGTCCGCGCGGGCCAACTTTCTTGAAGGCCAGCAGGGAAAATTTGACGTCCTGCGACGTGAAATCCTTGCCGTCATGCCATTTGACGCCCTTGCGCAGCTTGAAAGTGTAGCGCAGCCCGTCGTCGGAAGTTTCCCAGCTTTCGGCTAGAACCGGATGCGGTTTGAACTCGCTGTCGAACCGTACCAGTCCTTCGAGGATTTTCGTGGAGATGGCGCGGGTTCGTGTGTTGGAATCGGAAAGCGGCACCAGCGTCGTCGGCTCACCAAGGCCTGCAAGGGTAACGATCCCGCCTTTTTTCGGCGTTTCCGACGCCAGCACCGGCAAGGACGGCAGCAGCACGACCCCGGCAAGGGCAGCACTCAGAAGCAATGTCTTACGTCTTGTAATATCCATGGATGTTTCCTCTTGCAGATTTGTTTTTAGAATTTTCAGGCAGCCTTCAGCCGGGTCTCCACCAGCCGGGCAAACAAGGTGGCGCCGACGGGCAGGATGTCGTCGTCAACGATAAAACCGGGATTATGGGCGGGCACGGTGCCGGAATGGCCAAGCGTGAAAAACGCGCCGGGTGCGTGTTTCAGGAGATCGGCGAAATCCTCGCTGCCCATGAAGCGGCCAGGCTCCGTGGAAACGCGCTCGTCTCCCAAAACCTCGCGCGCCACGCCCGCGACGATATCCACCGATGCGTCATCATTAGTCAGGACCGAGAATATGTCGCGAATATCCACTTCGGCAGTGAGGTCGTGAGCCGCGGCAACGTGATCCGAGATGGTGCGGATGCGCTGTCTTATGATTTCGCGCACGCTGTCGGAAAAGGCCCGCACCGTTCCGGCAATCGCGGCCGTTTCGGGAATGACGTTATAGGCTGATCCCGCCTCGATACGCGTGATCGACAGCACGGCAGGATCGGTCGGCGACACGTTTCGGCTGACAATGGTCTGCAGCGCCTGGATAAGCTCACCCGTCGCCGGCACCGGATCGCGCGAGACATCGGGATGCGCAGCGTGAGCGCCCCTGCCCTTCAACCGGATATCGAAGAAATCCGCTCCTGCCAGAATGGTACCCGGCGAAACCTTCAGGTGATTGGGCGCGGCATGGGTGGAATTGTGCAGCCCGTAAATCTCGTCAACGGGAAAATCCTTGAACAGCCCGTCAGCAATCATGGCGCGCGCACCGCCCAGCCCCTCCTCGGCCGGTTGGAAAATGAACACCACTGTGCCGGCAAAATCGCGGGTTTCCGCCAGATAGCGGGCGGTGCCGAGCAGGATGGTGGTGTGCACATCATGCCCGCAGCCGTGGAACTTGCCGGGATAGACGGACGCATAGGGCAGACCGGTTTCCTCCGGCATCGGCAGGGCATCCATATCGGCCCGCAGCCCGATGGAGCGGTTGCCCGCATGCCGGCCGCGCAGCACACCGACCACGCCGGTCTTGCCATAACCGCGATGGACCTCGATGCCCCATGAAGCGAGCTTTTCGGCGACGATGCCGGAGGTACGCACCTCCTCGAAACCGATTTCGGGATGCTGGTGCAGATCGTGGCGGATGGAGACGAGTTCGGGAACATAGGTCCCGATCCGATCAAGGATTTCAGGAGCGGGCGTTTTGATGGGATCGACGGCGATATTCACGGTATCTCCTCAGGGCAAAAAAAATATCGTTTTCGCAATCGGGCGATTGCGAAGGGTTGGCTTCGGATATGGAAAATCAGGGCTGGAAAGACGTCAGAGCCTCAGGCCAGCCTCCTTCATCAAGGGCAGAATGCGCTCGGCGAAATAGTCGAGGTCTTCGCGGAAATCGTAGAAATTGAGCTGAACGCCATCGATCCCCGCCTTTTTCAGACCGACAAGCTGCTCGACCACCTGCTCCGGCGAACCGATGATTTCGATATTGCCGCCGAGATTGCGGCCCTGCTTGTGGCGCACATCGCCGCGGCCGCGCCAGGCATGTGCGTCGCTGTCGTAATTATTGGTGGCGAAGGCGCGCGTGCCGGGCTGCGGTTTTCCCGCTTCGATGGCGTCGGCATAGGCGATCGCCTCTTTCTCCGTGTCGCGGCTGACGATGATCGGGTTGATAAGTGTCTTCACCTGCCGGCCATAGGCCCTGGCGCGGTTCTTGATGGTGGCGACATGATCGGGAAGCGTTTCCAGCGCACTGTCTATATGCGCACCGCCGGGCGAGGTGACGAAAACCAGATCGGAGTGACGCGCCGCGAAATCGATGCCAGCGGGCGAACCGGTCGCCGTCACCAGCGGCGGGCGGCCGAAGGCGGGTTTCGGCGTGATCCAGCCATTGTTGATCGCCCAGGGATTGAGCTTGCCTTCATAGGAGAAATTTTCGGTTTCGCCCCACAGGCGATGAAGCACATCGAACAATTCGCCGGCCATGTCGTAACGCTTGTCGTGGTCGATCCGCTGCCAGCCGAACATTTCATGCTCAACGGCGCGGTGGCCGGTGACGATGTTGATGCCCCATCGTCCTCTAGCAATGTGGTCCAGCGTCGCGCCATATTTGGCGAGATGCAACGGATGCAGAGGCCCATAGAGAACATGGAGGGTGGAGATCAGCAAAATGCTCTTCGTGACCGCCGCCATGGCGCCGAGCGCGATGAAGCTGTCAAGCGAGGATTCGCCGTCATAACCACCCTTGGGCAGCCACTGCGTTCGGCTGAAAGCAATTTCGAAACCAAGCTCTTCCGCACGCTTCACCAGTTCGACGTTGTAATCGAAGGTCCAGCTGTTGCTGGTCGGCAGGCTGGAGAAATTGATGTCCTGCAGATTGAGGAACAGGCCCAGCATCAGCGGCTGCTTTACCGCGCGGCTGAGCGGGCTGTCTTCAAAATCGGCCGGGCTTTTCAGTTCAAGACCTTTCAGCTCGGGACCTTCGGGCAATGGAACGGTCAGCGCCATGTCTTTTCTCCCTCGGAATTTTCGCCCTGCGGGGCGGTCGTCGCCAGCCGGGCGCGCAGATAATCTTCGATGCCGCGGGGTAGACGGCCCGTAATCTGGTGGATGGTATCGGTGACAGATGCCGCGAGACCTTCGCGGATGAGCTCTCCGAACTCACCGATCGCCCTCTGTTCAAAGGCGCTGATAGGGGGCGAAAAGGCCGGGGCGGCATGATGCGAAATGCCGACAGGGCGATGCAGGATACGCGCCGCGATGCGGGCGATTTCCATCGCCGTCAGGGCTTCGCTGCCGGTCAGCACAAAAGTACCTGAAACCAGCGCGCTTGATGTCAGGGAGTGAACCGCAACGTCGGCAATATCGTCGGCATCAATGAAGGAGACGGCCGCATCGCCAAAGCGGGCGGGCACATCCTCCCCCTTGCGCAGCGCGGCGACAACGGGCTCCAGTGCAACCTGCATCCAGGCGTTCGGTCGCAGCACCGCATGCGCGATGCCGCTAGCAGCCAGATGCTGTTCCACCTCCCTATGGGCCGCCCCCGAAATGGAGCGCGCGGCATTTTTTATGGTCCAGTCGGAACCGGATATTTTCACAATCCGCGATACACCGGCGGAAAGTGCTGAATCGATGACCGCCTTCTGGTCCGCCGCGAGCGTCTCTCCGATGGGGGAAAGCAGGAACACCCGGTCTATTCCCCGCGCCGCCTCCTTCAGGCTGGCCGGATCAGAAAAATTACCTTCCGAAATATCGACCCTGTCGCCCCAGAGCTTCAGCGCGCCCTCTCGCCGGCGGGCCAGCACGCGAACCTCTGCCTGACTTTGCAAAAGACGGCTGACGACCCGTTGTCCGAGCTTGCCGGTTGCACCTGTCACAAGAATGGTGGATGCCATGGCTCCCTCACTTTCCGGCGCTGTGTTTCGTGGCGTTTTGCAGTAAAGAAAGAGCGCGTGGATCAGCCCATTCCTGCACATCGAAATCTTCGGGGATGAATTTCCATTCCAGCAGGAAATCCTTGAAGTGGCTGAGCGCATCCAGTTCGGCCGGATCGAGATCGAGCCTCAGATTGCGATGCACATCCGTGCCATTCGCGGCAATCACCGCCTCCTCGCTGACGCCGATCTCGCGGGCGATGAAACGCACGGCTTCGGCCGGATTGTCATTCGCCCATTGGGCGACGCGCTGAACCGTAGCCACCAGCTCCGTCACCAGATCGGGCCGCTCATCGGCAAAGGTGGCGTCCACGGTCAAGGGGCGGGGCGTGCCGTTGTTGATGCGGATTTTCGGATCAGGGTGAAAGCCCGTCGATACGACGACCTGCGCACCGATGAGATTGGCGACGGTGACGCCTTCCGCTCCCTTGACGAAAAACGCATCGATCTGGCCCCGGTACAGCGCTGCAATTTCTTCGCCATAGGGAAGCCGACGGCGCAGACCGTGAAACCGCTCATCCGCCGGGCCGAGCAGCACCGGTTCTTTAGCGGTGAGATCGACAAGCTCGACCTCCTTGACGGAAAGACCCGAGACCGTCAGCGCCGACACGATGCCCTTGAGCGATGTGGCGCGCTGGAAATCGATGGTTTCGTTCGGGCGCTTCGGCAAACCGATGCGCCGCCCCTTCAGGTCGCTGCCCTTGCTTATCCCGCTTGCGGGCAAGGCGATGACGGCCTGAAACTCATCGGTTCTCGTCAGCCCCACCAGCCGGGTTTTCCGGCCACCGGATTTCGCCCAGATCGGCGGGATATTGCCGCCCTGACGGAAGGACCAGTCCAGACGATGGTCAAAATGGCTCTGGCGAATGGCCGGATCGGCCGCATCGCGAATGGAGGAAACGGAGATGCCATGGGTGGCGAAACTGTCCTCAATCCAGCCGAGTTGCGCCGCGATGGAGAGCGGGGTGGGCGCCGGGCAGCGTGTATACCACACGGTTACCGGTTGGGTTATCTGGCGAAGGGCTGCATCAGCCATGGCGTTCATCCTCGAAATTTCGATCTGAACGGCACGCTACACGCCACAAGATATTTTCTATAGATAAAGTGTACTATTTCAGGCGCGATTGAGGAAATTCGTTTCCATCTTGTCACTTCCACACCGGGATAACGGAATATCCTTTCGATAGTGGCCGGATTTCGGGTCGGATCGCCAACCGCGCCTCTATCTGCTCCTTACGTCGACCGCGGCTTGGGCGCCGCTACTGATGAAAGTTTTTCTTCTCCGAGCAGCAAGGATTTTTAACTCGCGGCCCGAACCCCGGCTGTTACGCTTTCATGCAATTGCACCGGCCGTGGCCGGAAATCCCAGCAGACCGAGAAGAAAAAGTAAAAGCATGAGCAAGACCAAACGCCGGCTCAATCTCAATGTCGGCATCAACACGACCGGATACCTCGCCAACGCCTGGAAATACCGGAGCGGAGATCGGCACGACATCAACGAGATCGGATATTACCGGCGGCTGACGGAACTGGCCCACAAGGGCCGTTTTGACGCCGTTTTCCTTTCCGACCATCCCGCATTGCTGACCGACCCGGCAAGTCGGCCGTTTCACACCATCGATCCGCTCATTCTCTCCACATCACTTGCCGCGCAGGTGCCGGATATCGGTTTTGTGGCAACGATATCCTCCACCTATAATTCGCCCTACAACTTTGCCAGACGAACCCAGTCCATCGATCTCGTCACCGGCGGACGGCTGATCGTCAATATCGTCTCCTCTTTCAATCCCAATGTCGCCGCCAATTTCGGCAATGACCCGCTGCCGCCGCGCAACGAGAGATATGCCAAGGCCACCGAATTTCTCGATGTTGCGAAAAAACTGTGGTCGAGCTGGGATCCGCGCCGCGAAGGCGAGGTACCGGAAAACCGCTTCTGGGATGCGGCGACGGCCGAAACCATCGATCACGAGGGGCAATATTTCCATGTAAAAGGCCCGCTCAACGTTCCACGCGGACCGCAGGGGCATCCCGTCATTGCGCAGGCCGGCGCCTCCGAAGGTGGCATCGATCTCGCCGCACGCCATGGCGAGATCATCTATTGCAACATATTGTCCCGGCCGGCGGGCCAGGCCTTCGGCAAAAAAGTCCGCGACCGCGCTGCCTCTCTCGGCCGCGATCCCTCCGGCATCCGCATCGTGCCGGGTCTTGTCGTCATTCTCGGCGAGACCCGGGAAGAAGCGTTGCGCAAACACGAACTATACAGTGGAGCCGGTTCGGAAGACGGTCTGCTGGCGCGTTTCGCCAGGGAAAACGGCATTGATCTTCGCGACTTCAACCCCGATGCGAAACTCGATGCAGAACGCTTCATCCCGGACCAGAACCGCCAATGGGCGGTGGGCATGGGGCTTGGCCTTTCCGATCTTCTGACCCACGAAAAGCTCACAGCCCGCGAGGCCGTGCGTCGTTCTGAGGGACACCACCGTTTGCTGCTCGGCACACCGGAAGATGTGGCGGACGGCATCATCGATCTCTGGCAGGATGGCACGGTGGACGGCTACACCCTGCAGCCGCCGCGTGCGCCAGACGATATTGCTGAATTTGCCGAAAAGGTTGTGCCGGTGCTGCAGGATCGCGGCGTTTATCCGCGCGAATACGAAGGCGCGACGATACGCGACCGCTATGGCCTGCCCTATCCAGACTGAATAGGATGTGGCGCAGGTGAAGCGCCACACGTCCGCCGCTCCCCTGAAAGCTGGAATAGCGGAAGCGGGAAATTATTGGCCCGTCACCACTTTCAAAACAGGCCGCCCGCCGGAAAGCTGCGGCAGGACGGAAGCGAAATCCGTGACGATCTGGCGATAATCTTCCGGCTGGAACTCATAGGGTAGTTCAAGACGGAACTCCGAGACGAGCGGCAGAACGGGATCACGCGACAGTTTCTCCAGAATTTCGTCCGTCGTCCCAACGATATCGGGCAGGAAAAGCGTGCGGCGCGCGCCATGCGCCGTGGTCGTACGCTTGTCGCGCTCGGCGGCGAATTCCTCGTAACGGCGGCGGGTCGCGGGGGTGGCGCTATCCGTCGGAAGGATCACTCGCCCGAGAGCGACACGCGGTTGACGCTCATGCGCCCATTCCTGCCGGAAGCGGGCAACGAGAGCAGCCTGAGCAATCAGAAAATCATCGGTATTTTCGCCGCTGACGATATTGCCCGTCAGAAGATTGAACCCTGCCTTGCCCGCCCAGCGAGCGGAATTCTGCGATCCGCCGCCATACCATAACCGATCCGTCAGCCCCTCCGCGACGGGCCGCAGGCGCGGCACCTGCGCACCGGCCGCATTGCCCGCTTCCGTCTCGCTGGACAGCGGTTCCGATCTCAGAGCCCGCGCCAGCTTTTCGGCGCGGGCATAGCTGTAATCGGCATCGGGCGCCGTATCGACATAGTCAGAAATGAGATGGGCGAAGGGTGGTGCGCCAACGGAAACCCCGACATTCAGCCGCCCACGCGACAGCACATCCACAGTGGCCAGATCTTCCGCCAGCCTGAAGGGGTTTTCGTAACCAAGCTGAATGACGGCGGTGCCCAGTCCGATCCTGCTGGTGCGCTGCGATGCCGCCGCAAGGAAAGTGGCCGCCGAGGAAACACCCCGTTCCAGGTGGCGCTGGCGAACCCAGGCGCTGTGATAACCCAGCGCCTCCCCGGCCTCGAAAAGCTGCAGGGTTTCTTCCAGCCCCTGCGCCGGATCGTTGTCCTGATAATTGCCGGGAACGAGAAAGGCGAAATGGGAGATATGGGAAAGGGGCATGGTGTGCATCCGGAAACGAGTGTTGAAGCTCAGCGCCGCAGATGCAACCATCCTTGTTGCGGGACAGCAGCTCAGTGCGACGCATGCTCACGCAGAATGCATGACGACAGGCACGGCTGGCACGGCATGTTCGTTTATAGTCCTGGTCATTGTTGAAAGATCATTGCGCGATTCAATAGTCTACTAAAATTATGGATTAATTCGGTTGGCATAGGTCGCGCCCACGCGTCCCGCCAGATTTTCTTCTGCGAAGAGATAAAATCTCCCCGCACCGTCCTCTCACACAGAAGACCTGTGCAACACCATGCGCAAATGGCCTTGATTTCCTGCGTCAACATGTAATACAGATTATCATACATGTTGACAAATAGCGCATACATGTATGACATAGCAGCAGCTGCAAACGCTGCCATACCTGCATGAGGGAGGAATTATGATCATCACCGACGTCGAGGTCCGTGTTTTCCGCACGACGACCCGTCGGCACTCGGACAGTGCCGGCCACGCGCATCCGGGTCCGGCGCATCAGGTGGAACAGGCCATGCTGACCATCCGCACGGAAGATGGTCAGGAAGGTCATTCCTTCACCGCGCCGGAGATCGTTCGCCCACATGTCATCGAAAAATTCGTCAAGAAAGTTCTGATCGGTGAGGATCATCGCGACCGGGAACGGCTGTGGCAGGACCTTGCCCACTGGCAGCGTGGCTCCGCCGCACAGCTGACGGACCGCACGCTTGCGGTGGTGGATTGCGCGCTGTGGGACCTTGCCGGCCGCTCGCTCGGGCAACCTGTATACAAGTTGATCGGCGGTTATCGCGACAAGGTGCTGGCCTATGGCTCCATCATGTGCGGCGATGAGCTGGAAGGTGGGCTGGCGACACCTGAAGATTACGGCCGCTTTGCCGAAACGCTGGTGAAACGCGGCTACAAGGGCATCAAGCTGCACACCTGGATGCCGCCAGTCAGCTGGGCGCCGGATGTGAAGATGGACCTCAAGGCCTGCGCCGCCGTGCGTGAGGCGGTCGGTCCCGATATTCGCCTGATGATCGACGCCTTCCACTGGTATTCCCGCACCGACGCGCTGGCGCTTGGCCGCGGCCTCGAAAAACTCGATTTCGACTGGATCGAAGAGCCTATGGATGAGCAGTCGCTGTCCTCTTACAAGTGGCTTTCCGACAATCTTGATATCCCCGTCGTCGGCCCGGAAAGCGCAGCCGGCAAGCATTGGCATCGCGCCGAATGGATCAAGGCCGGCGCCTGCGATATTCTGCGCACCGGCGTCAACGATGTCGGCGGCATCACCCCGGCGCTGAAGACCATGCATCTGGCCGAGGCTTTCGGCATGGAATGCGAAGTGCATGGCAACACGGCCATGAACTTGCATGTGGTTGCCGCCACCAAGAATTGCCGCTGGTATGAGCGCGGCCTGCTGCACCCCTTCCTCGAATATGATGACGGCCACGACTATCTGAAGTCGCTGTCCGACCCGATGGATCGCGACGGCTTCGTACATGTCCCTGATCGGCCGGGCCTTGGCGAGGATATCGATTTTACCTTCATCGACAACAACCGGGTGAGGTAACGGGCGATGAAAACCGTGCTCGCCTTCGGAGACAGCCTCACTTGGGGCGCAGACCCGGCAACGGGCCTCCGGCACCCGGCCGAACACCGCTGGCCGGAGGTACTGGAGGCAGAGCTCGCGGGAAAGGCGAAGGTTCACCCCGAGGGCCTTGGCGGGCGCACCACCTGTTATGACGATCATACCGGCCCCGCCTGCCGCAATGGCGCGCGGGCGCTTGAAGTCGCGCTGTCGTGCCATATGCCGCTCGATCTCGTCATCATCATGCTCGGCACCAACGACATCAAACCGGTGCATGGCGGACGCGCGGAAGCGGCGGTTGCCGGTATGCGGCGACTGGCGCAGATCGTCGAGACCTTCATCTACAAACCGCGCGAGGCAGTGCCGAAACTGCTGATCGTCGCCCCGCCGCCCTGCGTTGCAGGTCCTGGCGAAGAGCCGGCCGGCGGGCGAGATATCGCGCAATCGCTACGGCTTGCGCCGCTTTACCGCAAACTCGCCGCCGAACTGGGGCACGCCTTCTTCGATGCCGGATCGGTCGCCAGCGCCTCACCGGTGGATGGCGTGCATCTGGATGCGCCGGCAACGGCCGCAATCGGTCGGGCGCTCACAGACCCGGTCAGAGAGATTCTTGGCTGATCATGCGACACCTGTGGAGGAACCAGGCGCGTGGATCAAAACGTGGAAAGGCCGTATGAACGGCCGTATTGGGAGGAAAAATGAAACATTTTCTTGCAACCGCAGCGCTTGGCGCCCTGCTGATCGGCGCGATGCCGCTCAGTGTTTTCGCCGAAACGCCGAAAGACCAGCTCATCGTCGCCACGACCATGAGCAACATCCTGACCCTTGATCCCGCCGCCATTACCGGCCGCGAGACGGTGCAGGTTCTGAACAACGTCTATGACACGCTGGTGGTGCTTTCCCCTGAAGATCGCAGCGTCCAGCCCCGCCTTGCCGAACGCTGGGAGATCGCCGAGGACCGGAAATCGATCCGTTTCCACCTGCGCGGCGACGCCAAATTCGCCTCCGGCAACGCCGTGACGGCAAAGGATGTAGCGTGGAGCCTGAAGCGGCTGCTCGCCCGCAATCTGGCGCAATCGTCTTTCCTCAAAACGCGCGGTTTCAAGCTGGAAGAGGCCGACAAGCTCTTCGTTGCCGAAAACGACCAGACCTTCGTGCTCAATATTCCAAAGCCCGATGATCCCAATCTGCTGCTGATGATTCTTGCGCAGAATGGTCCGGGCTCGATCATCGACAGCCAGACGGCGCTTGCCAATGAAAAGGACGGCGATCTCGGCGGCGCATGGCTGACGCTGAATTCCGCCGGTTCCGGTCCCTTCAAGCTCACCCAATGGAAGTCCAACGAATATATCATCCTCACCCGCAACGATGATTATTGGGGTGAGAAGGCCAAGATGAAACGCATCCTCATGCGCCATCTGCCGGAATCGCAGTCGCAGCGGCTTATGTTGGAAAAGGGCGATATCGACGTTGCCTACTCCCTGCAGGCCCCGGACCTGAAATCGCTTGAGGCCGACAAGGCCGTCACCATCGAATCCACGCCCGGCTCCGGTTTTTATTACCTCAGCGTTTCGATGAAGGATGAGAAATTCGCGAACAAGAAGGTGCGCGAGGCCTTGCGTTACCTGATCGATTACGACGGCCTCGACAAGGCGGTCATGCCCTATTACGGCAAGCTGCACCAGCGTTCTCTCAGCACCGGTGTCATGGGCGCGCTGCCCGATCAAGGCTACAAGCTCGATGTCGAAAAAGCCAAGGCGCTTCTGGCCGAGGCCGGTTATCCCAATGGTTTCAAGACCACGCTGCGCGTTCTTTCGGAAGATCCCTTCATGAAGGCGGCAACGGCGATCCAGAACACGCTGGCCCAGGCCGGCATTCAGGCCGAGTTGATCAGCGGTTCCGGCGACCAGATTTACGGCGCGATGCGCGAGCGCAATTTCGAACTGCTGCTCGGCCGCGGCGGCGGCGGCCAGCAGCCGCATCCGGACAACAACCTGCGCTCGATCGCCTATAACCCCAACAATGCCGACGACGCCAAGCTCACCAATTATCAGAGCTGGCGCACCAGTTTCTTCGATGAGAAGCTGAACAAGATGATTGAGGAAGCGCTGGTCGAGCGCGACGTGGCGAAACAGACGAAGCTTTATGAAGACCTGCAGGCCTATATGGACGAGATCGTGATGTCCATCCAGCCCTTCTCCGAAGTCATCGACACCGCCGCCTTCCGCAGCGATATCAAGGGCATGATCGTCAGCCCCTGGCTCTCTCGCTTTGAAGAAGTGAGCAAGGAGCGGTGACCTCCAACTGGATTTCCGAGACTATCGGAAATCCTCCCTCACACGCCACGTCATCCTCGGGCTCGTCCCGAGGATCCAACCACGTATCGTAAAATCGCTCGGTTGTAGATGCTCGGGACAAGCCCGAGCATGACGGAAGGGAAATTTCCGGCCTCTATCCATCACCATCGGCGTGGCCAACACCGCGCCTTTTCTGTTTTGCAGCCCATCCGAGCGAAACACCATCCAAAAAATTGCCCGGCACTGAAGGCCGGGCAAGGAAGGAGGATTTTATTATTCGTGATGCCCCGGAGGAGGACGATCACGCTTTGGGAGGTGTCATGCGCCTTCATATTCCAGTGAGGCGCCAATCAGTTCGCGCGCATAGGGATGCGTCGCGCCGTTTCCGGCGATGGCCTCGCGCGGCAGGATTTCGGTGATTTCACCGCGTAGCATCACGGCGAAGCGGTCGCACATGTGGTCGACCACGGCGAGATCGTGCGTCACCATGATATAGGTGAAGCCGCGTTCTTCGCGCAGGCGCTGCAGCAGGTTGAGGATTTCCGCCTGCACCGAGACATCAAGCGCCGAGGTTGGTTCGTCGAGCAGAAGCAGCGACGGTTCAAGGATCAGCGCACGCGCAATCGCCACGCGCTGCCGCTGGCCGCCGGAAAGCTGGTGCGGGAAGCGATCGAGGAACGACACTGGCAGACCGACATCCGTAATCACCTTGCGCATGCGCTCTTCGCGGTCGCCGAGCTTGTGGATCGAGAGCGATTCCCCGAGAACGGTGCGCACCGACTGGCGCGGATGCAGCGACCCATAGGGATCCTGAAACACCATCTGCAGGGTACGGCATCGCTCGATCAGCGGCATGTCGCGAACCGACCTGCCATTGATGAGGATTTCGCCGCTCCAGAAATCATTCAGCATTGATACGCAGCGCAATACGGTCGATTTGCCCGAACCGCTTTCGCCGACCAGCCCGAAACATTCGCCCGGCTCGACGCGAAAGGACACCGAAGGCAGCACTTTCAGCGCCGTGTGCCCGCTGCCGAAGGTAATGGAAAGATCGCGGGTTTCAACGGAAACGGCCATTATACTTTCTCCTCCAGCCATTCGGGACGGCGATCCAGCACCGCAAGCGGCGCGCGCGCGCCGCCGATGCGCGGCTGCGCCGCAAGCAGGCCGCGCGTATAGGGATGCTGCGCCTGATCGAGATCGCGCGCCGCTAGTGTTTCCACTACCCGGCCGGCATACATGATGAGTACCCGGTCGCAGAAATTACGCACGAGGTTGAGATCGTGGCTGATCATGATGAGGCCGATGCCGCGATCACGCACGAGACCGTCGAGAATGTTCAACACCTGCAACCGCACCGTCACGTCAAGCGCCGAGGTGGGCTCATCGGCAATGACAAGATCGGGATCGGCAAGCAGCATCATCGCAATCATGACGCGCTGGCCCATGCCGCCGGAAATCTCGTGCGGATATTGCTCGTAGACGCGGGCGGCGTCGCGGATTTTCACCGCATCGAGCATGGCGAGCGCCTTTTTCCGGGCTTCCGATTTCGAAGCCTTGAAGTGGCGCAGATAGGTCTCCGTCACCTGATCGCCGACACGGCGGATGGGATTGAGGGAGAATTTCGGATCCTGAAGGATCATCGACATGCGCCGTCCGCGAACCTTCAGCATCTCCTTCTCACTGAGCGACAGAAGATCGAGACCATCGAAATCAAGCTTGTCGGCGGTTATCGTCGCCGATGGCAGGAGCCGCAGCAGCGCCCTGCCGACGGTGGATTTACCCGAGCCGCTTTCGCCGACAATACCAAGCCGTTCCCGGCCAAGGGTGAAGGAGATGCCGCGCACGGCCTCGGTGGGCGAACCGCCATAACGGATGCGAAGATTTTCGACGTCGAGGATTGGTTTTTCCATGGCCCTATTTCCGGTTCATCTGCTTCGGATCGAGCGCATCCCGCAGGCCGTCACCCAGAAGGTTGAAGGCGAGGCTGACGGAAAGGATCGCAACGCCGGGGAAGGTGACGAGCCACCAGCTGTCGAGCATGTAGCGGCGTCCGGTCGCGATCATCGCTCCCCATTCCGGCAAGGGCGGCTGCGCGCCGAGACCGAGGAAGCCAAGCCCGGCGGCGGTCAGAATGACGGTCGCCATGTTCAGCGTCAGGCGGATGAGGACCGAAGGCAGGCACATGGGCATGATCGATTTGACGATGATGCGTAGCGGCGAGGCACCCTGAAGCCTTGCGGCGGCGATGTAATCCGCCTTGCGGAAGGTCATGGCCTCGGCACGGGCAAGCCGTGCGATCGGCGGCCATGAGGTGAGCGCGATCGCTATGATCGCATTGTTGAGGCTAGGCCCAAGCGCCGCGACAAAGGCGAGCGACAGGATGAGGCTCGGGAATGACAGGAAAATATCCGTGATGCGCATCATAACTGTATCGAACTTGCCGCCGAGATAACCCGACGCCGTGCCGACCAAAAGACCGACCGGACCGACGATGATCGAGACCAGCGAAATGATGGTGAGCGTGATGCGCGCGCCCCAGAGAAGGCGGCTGTAGATATCGCGCCCCAGCTCATCCGTGCCGAAGACATGGCCGTTACCCGGCGGCTGCAGCGTCTTGGCGAGATCCTGCGCGTAAGGGTCGTGCGTCGCAAGCCAGGGCGCGAAAACAGCGGCGATGACGAGCAGCAGCAGGACGGCCAGACCGAAAGCCGATGTCGGGCTTTTCAGCAGGAAGACAACGATGTTCTTCAGCGCGTTCAAGGGGACCGGAAGGCGAGAGGAAGTTTCTGCACGAGCCGTCATCAGCGGGTCCTCGGATCGAAAAAGCGGTAGAGAATGTCGGACAGGAGATTGAGCCCGATGAAGATGACGCCGACGATAAGCACGCAGGTCATCACGGCATTCATGTCACCGATGATAAGGTTGCTGGTGAGATATTGCCCGAAACCCGGCCAGGCGAAGACGGTCTCGATAAGGACCGCGCCTTCCAGCAGCGAACCGTAAGCAAGGGCAATGATGGTGACGAGCTGCACCCGGATATTACCGAAGGCATGCAGCCACACCGTCTGCCGCTGCGACAGGCCTTTGACGCGGGCGGTCGTCACATATTCCTGGCCCAGCTGGTCCAGCATGAAGCTGCGCGTCATGCGGGTGATATAGGCCGAGGAGGAATAACCGAGCAAAGCGGCGGGCAGGATGAGGTGATTGATGGCCGACCAGAAGACTTCCATGTCTCCGGCCAGCAGGCTGTCGATCAGCAGAAAGCCAGTTCGCTCCTCCACGAGACCAATATAGAACTGGTCCATGCGGCCACCGCCGCCGACAAGGCCGAGATGGGCGTAAAAAACGATCAGCGCGATCATGCCTGTCCAGAAGATCGGCATGGAATGGCCGAACAGGCTGAGCACGCGTACCAGATGATCCTGCCAGCGGTCTTTATTGACCGCGGCATAAACGCCCATGGGAATGCCAAGGCCAGCGCCGATCAGGATCGCGAAGGTCGCAAGCTCCATCGTCGCCGGCATGACGCGTATGATATCCTGGATGACGGGCTGGCCCGTGCGGATCGAGGTTCCAAAATCGCCGGTGAACACATCGCCGAGATAATAGATGAACTGCTGCCAGAGCGGCCGGTCGAAGCCGAGCGCATGATAGACCTGTTCATAGGTTTCGCGCGTCGCGTCCTCACCGACAATGGCCCGCACCGGATCGGCGGGCATCAGGCGGCCGATGAAAAAGGTCAGCAGCAACAATCCGAGCAGCGTGACCGCAATACTTCCGATCTGGCCGGACAGGCCATAAAGCGAAAGGCGTCTTTTTGACATGATTCCTCCCTTGCCAGAGATCGATTGCGCAAGTGACCAAAGCGCAATCCTGTCTGACAACTACTCGCAAGTTGTCACAGGTGTTGGAGGCTGTCAAGCGAGTACCGGCGAAATCCGTATCGCCCAGGAAGCTGAAGGCGCGCCGAAGCCGTCGGGCTTTCGTTTTGCTTTGGGAAAAGCACCTGCGTTGCGGCACCCACAAAAGCCTGTATTCTCCCACCTCGCAGAATGCGCGGACGCCTGCTCCGGCGATGATGCCGATGACATCCGCACCTTCAGGGGAGGAAAAATATGGCTGACGTGACACTTCTGGCATTTGCCGTAGTCGCCTTTATCGGCATTGCCACGCCCGGCCCTACCGTTTTGCTCGCCCTTGCAAATGGTTCAAGATTCGGAGTACGCCGCGCCATGATCGGCATGGCTGGCGCTGTTCTCTCGGATTTTGTCCTGATCGGCGCAGTAGCACTAGGATTGGGGGCCTTGCTCGCCGCCTCTGAATTCTGGTTCGGCGTCGTCAAATGGGTGGGCGTCTGCTATCTAGCCTTCCTCGGCATCATGCTTTTGCGCTCAAGAGGCATGCTCGATGGCGCCCTTCAACCGGCAGAGGCCAACGGGGCTGCTTCCGCAAACTCGATTTTCCTCAAGAGTTTTCTCGTGGCGGTCACCAACCCCAAGGGATACCTGTTCTTTTCCGCTTTCCTGCCGCAATTCATCGATCCCGCTGCGCCGCAGATCCAGCAATATGCGGCGCTTGCGCTGATCTTCGCCGGCATCGATTTCATCGTGATGTTCGGATATGCCCTGCTCGGCTCGCAGGCCGTCCGGCTGCTGCGGAAATCCGGAGCCCTGTGGCTCGACCGGATTTGCGGCGGCGCGCTTCTGACGCTCGCCGCCTCGCTAGCCTTTTATCGGCGGTCGACCGTGTAACCTATTGACCCCTAATCAATTTCTGGATCACTCAGCGGCAGTGCGGGAGCGCAGAAGCACCTTGTAGCGCTCAAGACTGCCGCGCAGATGCGCCGCCATATATTGGCGGGCGGCATCGGCATCACCTTCGATGATGGCGTCGACAATCCTCGCATGCTCCTCCTGGAGGTGCAGGTTGTAGTCCTTCGGACGCGACCCGGGCGCGGCCCCCTGCAATTCGCCGCGAGGAATGATGCCGGAGCGAATGAGCTGAAGAAACTCGGGAAACCGCCTGTTCTGCGTCGCCTGCGCAATGGCCAGATGGAACTCGAAATCAGCGTCCCGCGTCGGCAAACCGGCGGCGAGACAGTCGCCGACGCGCCGGTGCGCATCCACAATCGCCTCCACCTGCACCGCGGAACGGCGCGATGCCGCAAGCCCGGCGGATTCAACCTCAAAGACGGTGCGCAATTCCAGCAACTCGATCACCGAGGAAATCCGTCCCACGGCCAGGTCGTTAAAAGGCAGCTCCTTGGCCGGCTTTACTTCGACGGCAAAAACGCCCGCGCCCTTGCGGGCTTCAACGAGGCCGTCGGCACGCAGAATGGCGATGGCTTCGCGCACCACCGTGCGGCTCACTGAATATTCCCGTGTGAGCGCACTTTCGCTCGGAAGACGGTCGCCGGGGCGGAAAACGCCTTCCGTCAAATCGCGCCGCAATGCGGAGCTGATTTTCGCCGCGAGCGATACTCCCGGCTTCGTGCTGCTCTCAACGTCCATTCCGGCCCACCTGTTTTAAACTTGTCTGGCATGTTAGCAAACACCCGCCACATTGCAAGGGCCGGGCCTTCGCCCCACCGGGACGGTTGGCAGCCTCACGCCGCAGCCATGGCCGAACTGCTGGAAAAGCGGTTTCTATATTCACCCGGTGAAAGGCCGAGAATACGGTGAAACACCCGGCGGAAGGCGGCGGCATCCTCATAACCCACCGACCATGCGATCTGATCGACCGAACGGCGGGTGAATTCCAGCAATTCCCGCGCCTTGCCGACCCGCAGATGCTGGACATATTCGATGGGCTTCATGCCGGTGGCGGCCTTGAAGCGGCGCAGGAAGGTTCGCTCCTCCAGCCCGGCATGGCCGGCCATGTCGGCAACGCTCGTCGCCCGCCCGGCGCGGGCCTGCAGCCAGTGCTGCACCTTCAGGATCGGCTCGTCACCATGCGTCAGCCTTGGGGCGAAGCTGCTATAATGGCGCTGTTCACGCCCCGAGGGATCGATCAGCAGGAACTTGCCGGTCTCGATCATCACCGAAGGTCCAAGCAGCCGGTCGACGATGCGCAGGCCAAGATCGGTCCACGCCATCAGCCCGCCAGCCGTGATGATATCGCCATCCTCGATGACGATCTTGTCTATCTCCAGCCGGATATCGGGAAAACGCTCGCGGAAACGCTCGGCAAACAGCCAGTGAGTGGTGGCCGGGCGGCCGGACAGGAGGCCCGTGGCTGCAATCATGAAGGAGCCGCCGCAACTGGCGGCGAGCGTCGCCCCCTGCGCATGCCGATCCAGCAGCCAGCGGGCGTAAGGCTCGGCTTCCTCGATTTCAGCAGGCCCCGTCAACCGGCCGGGTACAACGAAAATGTCGGGATGTCCTGAGTGCCCGGAATGAGTGTCGTGACAGCGGGAAAATTCACCGCCCTCACCCATGCTCCAGTGGCTGACCCGCAATTTCGGTCCGCCGCGATCCTGGGAAAATACCGATGCGATGGCAAAAAGATCGGTGATACCGTGTACCATGGCGATCTGACAGTCCCGATAGAGGACGAGACCGACTTCCAGCGCGCTTCCCGTTACACCCGCCATGCGCCCACACCCCCGTTTTGTCAGTTTCGGCTCGCTTTCTGTCAAAAGCGCCAATCCGGCCCCGGCTGTCTCCAGAGTATCTCTATTCCCACGGGACGCAAGCAAGCTCCCTGCAACAGGAGAGAGAGCCATGACAACGATCACCACCAGAGACGGAACGCACATCTTCTACAAGGACTGGGGTCGCAAAGACGGCCAGCCCATCATCTTCTCCCACGGCTGGCCGCTCAGCGCCGATACGTGGGATGCGCAGATGGTATTCTTTGCCAATCAGGGTTTCCGCACCATCGCCCATGACCGCCGCAGCCACGGCCGCTCCGACCAAGTCTGGGATAACAATAACATGGATCAATATGCCGACGATCTGGCCGAACTGATCGAACAGCTCGATCTTCACGACATCATTCTGGTCGGCCATTCCACCGGCGGCGGCGAGGTGACCCGCTATATCGGTCGTCATGGTACGGCCCGCGTCGCCAGGATCGCCCTCATCGGCGCGGTGCCGCCGCTGATGCTGAAGACGGAAAGCAATGCCATCGGCCTGCCGATCGATGTTTTCGATGGCATCCGCAAGGGCACCTATGACAATCGCAGCCAGTTCTTCAAGGATTTGACCATTCCCTTCTACGGCTACAACCGCGAGGGCGCCGTGATTTCGCAAGGCATCCGCGACGAATTCTGGCGGCAGGGCATGATGGGCGGGCTCAAGGGCCAGCTCGACAGCATTCGCGCTTTCTCGGAAAGCGATTTCCACCAGGACCTGAAGGCCTTCGACAAACCCACGCTGGTTCTGCACGGCGATGACGACCAGATCGTACCGGTCGGCGCTTCGGCGCTCTCCACGGTCAAAATCATCAAACACGCGGTCCTCAAAATCTACGAGGGCGCCGACCATGGCCTGACGCAGACCCATCAGGACCGGTTCAACGCCGACCTTCTCGCCTTCATCAACACCTGAAACCACCGGACACAGGAGACACGGGACATGACACAGAATACATTTCTCATCACCGGCGCATCCGATGGCATCGGTGCGGTTTATGCCGAACGTCTGGCAAAACGCGGCCATGACCTCATCCTCGTGGCGCGGCGCGCCGAAAAGCTGAAGGCGCTGGCAACCCAGCTGGAGAAGGATCACCATATCGCGGTCGAGGTTCTCTCCGCCGATCTTTCAAGGGCGGAAGACCTCGAAAAGGTGGAAGTGCGGCTGTGCGACGATCGGCGGATCATGGGCCTCGTCAACAATGCCGGTATTGCCGGGGAAGGCTCGATCACGGCGCTGGACCCGGCCTACGTCACGACGATGATCAACCTCAACATCCTTGCCGTCACCCGGCTTGCAGCGGCGATCGCGCCACGTCTTGCAGCCGATGGCAAAGGCACGATTATCAACATCACCTCGGTAACGGCCCTGATGCCGGCGGCATTTACCGCCGTCTATCCGGCAACCAAGGCCTTTGTGCTCGCCTTCACCGAAGCGCTGCAGGCGCAGCTTTCCCCGTCCGGCGTGCGGGTTCAGGGTGTCCTGCCGGGCATTACCCGCACGGCGATCTGGGAAGAGGAGCGGCTCGACGCCATTCCGGCCGCCATGGTCATGGATGTTTACGAGATGGTGGATGCGGCCCTCGCCGGCCTCGATCTTGGCGAGACCCTGACCATTCCTTCCCTGCCGGATGCGGCCGATCTCGAAAATTTCCTTGCAGCCCGCGCGGCATTGAGGCCCAATCTGTCGCATGCACTTGCCGCCAGCCGGTATCGTGCAGCCAAAACCGAATAGAGGGAGACGCATCATGATCCTCGGACTGACCATTCCCCAATTCACGACATTGCACGTTGCCCTGAGCCTCATTGGTATCGTAACCGGACTGATCGCCCTGCCCACTTATGCGGCAGGGCGGTGGATGCCGCGCATGATGGCGCTTTTCCTCGTCACCACGCTCGCCACCACACTCACTGGCTTTCTGTTTCCAATCGGAAATTTCACGCCGGCACTCGGCGTCGGCATCATCTCGACCATCGTTCTGGCAATCGCACTGGTTGCGCTTTACGGATACGGTCTGAATGGCAGGGCGCGCATTATTTATACGATAACCGCCACGATCAGCCTTTATCTCAATATGTTCGTGTTGATCGTTCAGGCATTTCTCAAGGTCGAAACACTCAACAACCTGGCGCCGAACGGCAATGAACCGCCCTTTGTGGTCGCCCAGACGGTTCTGCTTGTTGCAGCCATCTGTCTCGGCTGGAAAGCGACACGCCGCAGGCTCGCCGTCTGAAACGAGCCGAAGTTCGAACCGGCTTCCGGGGAAATGCCTTGTGCCTGAATGCTTTTCAGGCACAAGGCACGTTTTTGCATGGCGAACACAGGCAATCTCCGCTCAACCGTCACAAAACGAAGAAATCCCGTCTCTAGGGTTTCCTTCCGACTGAAATCCAGCGGGAGACATCCGGAACGAAGACGCTCGCTGCCCCTTGCAAACAAACAATATACATTATATAATAATATATATTAATTTATTACAACAGGAGATGCCGATGAATGCCGTGAAGATCAACGAGCGTCTGACCGTTGCGGGCCAGCCGATGATCGCCGATTTCCAGTCGCTCTCCGCCCAGGGCTATAAAAGCATCATCAACGCCCGGCCTGATGGGGAAGAACCCGGTCAGCCGGGCAATGCGCAGGAAAAAAGCGCCGCCGGCGCGGCAGGCATGGCCTATGCTTTCATCCCGGTTAGCGGCCCCACCATCTCCGAAGCCGATATCCGCGCCTTCCAGCAGAAGATGGCGGAAGCGGACGGCCCCGTTTTCGCCCATTGCAAGGGCGGCACGCGCGCACTCACCCTTCATGTTCTCGGCGAAGCGCTGGATGGACGCATCGAGCGGGGCGACATCGAGGCTTTCGGCAAGGCGCATGGCTTTGACCTTTCCGGCGCCACCCGCTGGCTGGAGCGACGCGAAGTGGCGGTTCCACACGTCAAGGCCTTCTTCGATCCGCGCACATGGAGCGTGCAATATGTCGTCTCCGATCCCGCGACCAAGCGTTGCGCCATCATCGATCCGGTCTATGATTTCGATGAGAAGTCCGGTGCAACCGGAACGATGAATGCCGATGCCATTCTGGATTATGTGGCGAGCCAGGGCCTGTCAGTGGAATGGATTCTCGATACCCATCCCCATGCCGACCATTTTTCCGCCGCCCACTACCTGAAGCAGAAGACCGGTGCACAGACGGCGATCGGGGCGAAAGTCACCGGCGTACAGAGGCTCTGGCAGGAGAAATATAACTGGCCGGATCTCGAAACCGACGGCTCGCAATGGGACCGGCTGTTCGAGGCGGGCGACAGGTTCAATATCGGCTCCCTGGAAGCGCGCGTGCTGTTTTCGCCCGGGCATACGCTAGCCTCCCTGACTTATGTGGTGGGAGATGCCGCCTTTGTGCACGATACGCTTTTCATGCCCGATTCCGGCACTGCGCGCGCTGATTTTCCGGGCGGCAGCGCCAGAGAACTCTGGGCGTCCATTCAGGACATTCTCGCCCTCCCCGACGAAACACGGCTTTTCACCGGCCATGATTATCAGCCCGGCGGCCGCGCTCCGAAATGGGAAAGCACCGTTGGCGAACAGAAACGCAGCAATCCGCATCTGGCCGGCATGACGGAGGAGGGCTTCATCCGTCTCAGGGAAACACGGGATCGCACATTGCCGATGCCTAAGCTCATTCTCCATGCGCTGCAGGTCAATATTCGCGGCGGCCGTCTGCCGGAGCCGGAAGAGAATGGCAAACGTTACCTGAAATTCCCGCTCGACGTGCTGGAGGGCAGCATATGGTAAAGGAAAACACGCGGGAAAAGCGCCCGCACATTGCTGCAATTCCCCTTCCCGCCATGGAGGAGCGGGCCGTCGAGGTCGCACTGCTTCTGAAAACGCTTGCCCACCCGGCGCGGCTGATGCTCGCCTGCACGCTGGCGCAGGGGGAATTCTCCGTCGGCGAGCTGGAGGCCAAGCTGGATATTCGCCAGCCGACGCTCTCCCAGCAGCTGGGCGTGCTGCGGGAAGCCGGCGTGGTCGAAACCCGGCGCGACGCCAAGCAGATCTTCTACCAACTGAGCGAAGCGAAAGCGGCGCAACTGATCGAGGCCCTTTACACCATATTCTGCGCGCCGGAGGAGGAGAACCCGTGAGCCCCTATTGGCCCTCTCTTTTTGGCGGCATGCTGCTCGGTCTTGCCTGCATTCTGCTGTTTCTTTTCAACGGCCGTATTGCCGGCGTCAGCGGGATCATGGGCAAAATGCTCGGCAGGGAGCGGCGTCTTGCCGATCTCGCCTTCGTCGCCGGCTTGCTGGCCGGACCTTATACCTACGCCGCGGCATTCGGCCGGCTGCCTGACATCACCATCGCTGCACCATGGCCGCTCATCCTTATTGCGGGCGTGCTGGTGGGTTTTGGCACGCGCATGGGCTCCGGCTGCACGTCCGGCCATGGCATCATGGGACTGGCGCGATTTTCCCGGCGCTCCATCGCCGCGACCGTAACCTTCCTGATATCAGGCATCTGTGCCGCGACGATAGCAGGAGCCCTGTCATGAAAAATCCGGTCGTGGCCCGTGTTGCCCTGGCATTGGCCGCAGGGGCGCTGTTCGGCTTCGGCCTCTCGCTGTCAGGCATGGTCGATCCCGCCCGCGTTTCCGGCTTTCTCGACGTGGCGAGCGGCCATTGGGATCCGAGCCTGGTATTCGTTCTCGGCGGTGCAGTGATGGTCGCCGTGCCGGGTGTGCTGCTCAGCCGACGTCTTGCCAAGCCCATCCTCGCTGAGGATTTCAGCCTTCCCGCCAAAACCCGCATAGACCGGCCGCTCATAACAGGCTCGGCCATTTTCGGCATCGGTTGGGGGCTTGCCGGTTTCTGTCCCGGCCCGGCACTATCGGCTTTCGCCCTCGGGCTGACGCCGGTCGTTCTTTTCGTCTGCGCCATGATTGCCGGGATGCTGGTCCACGACCGTCTCTACGCAAAACAACCATAGCACAGACGCTCGTCCCGAACGCGGGAAACGGGCAGTCGCGCGGGGCTGGAATGCTGCCGCGCGACTGCGTTTGATTAGAGGTCGATCAGGCTCTTGCCCGTCATTTCCGGCGGCAGCGGCACGTTCATCAGTTGCAGCAGGGTGGGCGCGACATCGGCGAGAATACCAGCATGCAGCTTTGCACCTTCCGGTCCACCGAAAAGGATCACCGGCACCGGATTGGTGGTGTGGGCCGTGTGCGGGCCGCCTGTCACCGGGTCGACCATGGTTTCACAATTGCCGTGGTCGGCAATGACAAGCATCGCGCCACCCACTTTTTCGAGCGCGGCAACGACCGCACCAAGCCCGCGATCCACGGCTTCGCAGGCCTTGATTGCGGCCTGCAGATCGCCGGTATGGCCGACCATGTCAGGGTTGGCGTAATTGGTGACGATCAGATCGTAACCCTTGCCGATCGCCTCGACGAATTTCTCCGTCACCTCGGGCGCGCTCATTTCCGGCTGCAGGTCGTAGGTCGCGACTTTCGGGGATTTCGGCATGAAGCGGTCTTCCCCGACTTCCGGCTCTTCCTTGCCGCCATTCAGGAAGAAGGTGACATGCGGATATTTTTCCGTCTCGGCAAGGCGAAACTGCGTGAGCCCCTGCTTTGCCACCCAGGCGCCGAGCGTATTGACGATATCGCGCTTGGGATAGGCCGTCGTCATGAAATGGCTGTGGCGGGTGGAATATTCCACCATACCGAGCAGCGCTGAAAGCACGGGCTTTTCGCGCGGAAAACCGTCGAAGTCATTGGCGCCAATGGCAAGCAGGATTTCACGGGCACGGTCGGCGCGGAAGTTCAGGCAGAACAGGCCGTCGCCAGCCTTGAAACCTTCATAACCATCGATCACTGTCGGCAGGATGAATTCGTCGGTGACATTGTTTTTGTAGCTCTGGGCAACGGCGCTCACCGCATCCCGCGCGTGTTCGCCTTTCGCCAGAACCATGGCGTCATAGGCTTTCTCGACGCGCTCCCAGCGATTGTCGCGATCCATCGCATAATAACGGCCGATTACCGTGCCGATGCTTGCCCCCTGCGGCAGGCTCGCTACCAGCGCCGCCACAAAATCTTCAGCCGATTGCGGCGCCACGTCGCGGCCATCGGTGATTGCATGCACCACAACCTTCAGCCCATGGCTGATCATCAGCCTCACCGCCGCCTGGCCGTGGAGGATATGGCCATGGACGCCGCCATCGGAAACCACGCACATCAGATGCGCCACGCCGCCCGCGGCCTTTACCTTGGCGGCAAAATCAAGCATCGCCGCATTGCGGAAAAAGCTGCCATCCTCGATCGCCAGATCGATCTGGCCGAGATCCATGGCAACGATGCGGCCGGCGCCGATATTGGTGTGGCCGACTTCGGAATTACCCATCTGCCCGGTCGGCAGGCCGACATTCGGGCCGAAGGTGGTCAGCGTCGCATTCGGGCAGGTGGCGAAAAGCCGGTCCATGGTGGGCGTGTTCGCCAGAACAGGCGCGTTGCTGGATTTGTCCTCACTCAGCCCCCAGCCATCGAGAATAGTCAGGACAACGGGTTTGGGAGTTTGCATGGGAGGACCTTCTTCGTTCGGTTGCCGGCGGAGGGCGGACCGCCGGGCACCGGAGCGCCCTCTTCCGCCACTATGATCATGGTGAGAAAACATGCTTCTCGTTCTTCTCTTCTATACCCGAAGATGACGAACGCAAGCCTATACCGACAGCGAAACAGTTCCGTGAAGGTCGAAAACGGCGGCTTAAAAACTCACCCCCTCATTCCTCTGCTCGTCACAGAAATCCAGCCGACGCGTGTCTGCGCGGCGGAGAGACCCCTTTCAACCCAAGGGCTTGGGCTGAAAGGATCCCTGTGACGAGCACAGGGATGAGAAGCGCGTGACGGAGTGGTCGCCGGTCTCCTTCACTCGATGAAAATCAGCGCGGGCTTCTCCAGCAGTGCCTTGACTGCCTGGATGAAGACCGCCGCGTCCCAGCCGTCGACGACACGGTGATCGAAGCTGGAAGACAGGTTCATCATCTTGCGCGGCACAAAGCGAATTCCATCCCAGACCGGCCGCGTCATGATCTTGTTGACGCCGATGATCGCCACTTCGGGGTGATTGATGAGGGGCGTCGAAACGACGCCGCCCAGGGCTCCCAACGAACTGATGGTGATGGTGGAGCCCATCAGTTCTTCCCGATGCGCCGTGCCGGTGCGGGCGGCTTCTGCAACGCGCGCGACTTCCTCTGCGCATTCCCAGAGGCCGAGCGTTTCCGTGTGACGCACGACCGGGACCGTCAGGCCCGACGGCGTCTGCGTGGCGATGCCGATATGAACCGCCTCGTAGTGGCTGACGACCCCTTTTTCGTCATCAAAGGTGGCATTCATGCCGGGATGATCCGCAACGGCTTTCACCAGCGCGCGCATCAGAAACGGCAGGATCGTCAGTTTCGGTTGCCCGGAACGGCGGTTGCCGTTCATGGTCGCCCGCAGATCTTCCAGATCGGTCACGTCGACTTCCTCGACATAGGTGATGTGGGGAATTCGGGAGGCGGAAAGCACCATCTTCTCGGCAATCTTGCGCCTGAGCCCGGCCACCTTCACCTCCTCGACGGCGCTATCGTGGAGCTCTATCGGCTCGGGGCGTTCAGGCCGCCCCCGCACGGTTAAAAAACCGTCGAGATCGGCATGGGTAATATGCCCGTCTGGGCCCGTTCCCTTGACCTGTGCCAGATCGATATCGAGATCGTCCGCGCGCTGGCGGACGGCGGGGGATGCCAGCGGTTTATGGTGCAGTTCGGCTGCGGGCGCCGGTGGCGCCTCCTCGGGCTCTCGCGCCGTCGGCTGTGTTTCAATGGGTGGCGGCGTGTCCGTCATGTCGGCAGGCGCTTCCGTCATCTGGGTGGGTGCCTCCGCTTCCGGCATGCTGCCATTGGGCGCGACGGCAGCGACATCGGTTTCAATGCGCAGGAGCGGCGCCTTCACCGGCACGGTGTTTCCAACCGTCACGGCAAGCCAGGTGACCACACCCGCCACGGGTGAGGGGATTTCAACCGTCGCCTTGTCCGTCATCACCGCGGCCAGCACCATGTCCTCATGGACGAGATCGCCCGGTTTGACGTTCCATTCCACCAGTTCGGCTTCCGCCACACCTTCACCAACATCAGGCATAGTGAGAATAAATTCCGCCATAATCAGGCCTCCATGACTTCGACAAGGGCGCGCCCGACGCGGGCAGGTCCCGGAAAATAGTCCCACTCCTGCGCATGGGGATAAGGCGTATCCCAGCCGGCGACGCGGACGACAGGGGCCTCCAGATGATAAAAACAATGTTCCTGCACCAGCGACACGACTTCCGCACCGAAGCCGGAAGTGAGTGTCGCCTCATGCACCATGACGCAGCGGCCGGTCTTCGAAACCGACTTCACGATGGTATCGAGGTCGAGCGGCAAGAGGCTGCGCAGATCGATGATCTCGGCATCCACCCCGGTCTCTTCCGCCGCCGCCAGCGCCACATGCACCATCGTGCCATAAGCGATGACGGTGACATCGTTTCCGGGGCGGCGGATTTCGGCCTTGCCGATGGGAATGGTGTAGTGCCCTTCCGGCACCTCCCCCATATCATGCTTGGACCAGGGCGTTACCGGCCGGTCGTGATGGCCGTCGAAGGGACCGTTATAAAGCCGCTTCGGCTCCAGAAACATCACGGGGTCGGGGTCTTCGATGGATGCGATCAGCAGCCCCTTGGCGTCATAGGGATTGGAAGGGACCACCACCTTCAGCCCGCAGACATGGGTGAAGAGCGCCTCGGGGCTTTGGCTGTGCGTCTGCCCGCCAAAAATACCGCCGCCCGTCGGCATTCTGAGAACAATCGGGCAGGTGAAATCGCCGTTGGAGCGATACCGGATACGCGCCGCTTCCTGGGTGATCTGGTCATAGGCGGGGTACATGTAATCGGCGAACTGAATTTCGACGCAAGGGCGCAGACCATAAGCAGCCATGCCGATCGCCGTGCCGACAATGCCGGATTCGCTGATCGGCGCATCGAAACAGCGGGTCTTGCCGTATTTTCCCTGCAGCCCCTGCGTGGCGCGGAAGACCCCGCCGAAATAGCCCACATCCTCACCGAAAACCACGACATCGTCGCTGCGCTCCATGGACACATCCATGGCGCTGCGGACGGCTTCGATCATCGTCATTCTTGTCATGTCTCACCACCCTGCCTTCTGGCGCTGGCGGGCGAGATGCGGCGGCATCTCGGCGTAGACGCCCTCGAAAATATCCTTTTTCGGCGGTTTGCCGCCCTCATGCAGCGTGCCGTGGCTTTCCGCCTCGCGCTGGGCTTCCAGCACCTCGTCGGCGATTTCCGCCTCCGCCTGCCGGTGCCGTTCATCCGACCAGACGCCGCGCAGGACGAGATGTTTTTTAAGCCGCAGAACCGGGTCGCCCAGAGGCCATGCCTCCGACTCCGTCTTGGGGCGATAGGCGCTTGGATCATCCGAAGTGGAATGCGCGCCGACACGATAGGTCACATATTCGATCAGCGTCGGGCCGAGGTTGCGCCGCGCCCGCTCCACCGCCCAGCGCGCCACGGCATAAACGGCGAGATAATCATTGCCATCGACCCGAAGCGCCGGAATGCCGAAACCCAGCCCGCGCGCCGCAAAGGTGCCGGAACCGCCGCGCGCAATGCCCTGAAAGGTGGAAATGGCCCATTGGTTATTGACGATATTAAGGATGACCGGAGCTTTGTAGGTGGAGGCAAAAACCATTGCCGAGTGAAAATCCGACTCCGCCGTCGAGCCGTCGCCGATCCAGGCGGCCGCGATTTTCGTATCGCCTTTGATGGCCGAGGCCATCGCCCAGCCGACCGCCTGCACATATTGCGTGGCGAGATTGCCGGAAATGGTGAAGAAGCCATGTTCCTTCGAGGAATAGAGAACCGGCAATTGCCGCCCGTGCAGCGGGTCCAGCTCGTTGGAATAGATTTGGTTCATCATGGTGACGAGCGGATAGTCATCAGCGATGAGCAGTCCCGCCTGCCGGTAGGTCGGGAAATTCATGTCACCCTTGGAAAGCGCCTTGCGGAAGGCGCAGCTGACCGCTTCCTCGCCCAGATGCTGCATATAGAAGGAGGTCTTGCCCTGCCGTTGCGCCATCAGCATGCGGGCATCGAAAGCCCGAAGCCGCATCATGTTTTTGAGGCCCACCAGCAGGTCGTCATCCGAAAGCAGCCCCGCCCACGGCCCAACGGCCTCGCCCTGATGATTGAGGACACGGATAATCGAATAGGCGAGATCGCGCATGCTTTCGGGCGCGGCATCCACCTCCGGGCGCGGCACGGAGCCGGCCTTGGGTATCTTCACATTGGAGAAATCCGGCTGGTCGCCGGGCCGCACGGCAGGCTCTGGAACATGCAGGCTGAGATGTGGTGTTTCGGTTATATCCATTCTACTCCTCCCATCGCCATCTCCTCCAGACGACGAAACAATTCTCAGAGGTTGCGCGCGATCACCATCCGCTGGACATCGCTGGTTCCCTCGTAAATCTGGCAGATGCGCACATCGCGATAGATCCGCTCCACCGGATAATCCGCCATGTAGCCGTAACCGCCGTGAATCTGGATGGCGTCCGAGCAGACGCGCTCGGCCATTTCGGATGCGAAGAGCTTCGCCATAGAGGCCTCCGAAAGACAGGGCTCACCAGCTTCCTTCAGCGCCGCCGCATGCAGCACCAGCTGCCGCGCCGCCGTAATCCGCGTGGCCATATCCGCAAGCCGAAACGCCACCGCCTGATGCTCGATGATTGCTTGGCCAAAGGCCTTGCGCTCACGGGCATAATCCCGCGCCACTTCAAAGGCTGCCTGCGCCATGCCAACCGCCTGCGCGGCAATGCCGATGCGGCCGCCTTCCAGATTGGCGAGCGCGATGCGATACCCCTGCCCTTCTTCACCAAGCCGCAATTCCGCCGGGACCGCCATGTCGGTAAAGGCGATCTGGCAGGTATCGGACGAATGCAGGCCGAGTTTCTCCTCGACCCTGATCACCTCGTAACCCGGCGTATCGGTCGGTACGATGAAGGCGCTGATGCCCTTCTTGCCCGCCGCCGGATCGGTGACGGCAAAAACGATGACGACGTCGCCATTCTTGCCTGATGTGATGAACTGTTTCGCGCCGTCGAGAATATAACGGTCGCCGTCGCGCCGGGCGCGGGTCTTGAGATTGGAGGCGTCGGAACCGGCCTGCGGTTCAGTGAGCGCAAAACCACCTATCCATTCGCCGGCGGCGAGCTTCGGCAGGAAACGCTGCTTCTGGTCTTCCGTGCCGAATTTCAGGATCGGCACGCAGCCGACCGAATTGTGAACGCTCATGATGGTGGAACAGGCGCCGTCACCGGCGGCGATCTCCTCCAGCGCCAAAGCATAGGCGACGGCACCGGTTTCAGAGCCGCCATAGTCCTCGGAGACCAGCATGCCGAGGAAACCGAGTTCGCCCATTTCTTTCAGCTCGTCTTTCGGGAACCGGCTTTCCCGGTCGCGCGCGCTAGCACCGGGGGCGAGCCGCTCACGGGCGAAATCGCGGGCCATGTCCCTGATCTGCTGCTGGGCTTCATTCAGGATCATCGCCGCCCCCTCAGTGCAGTTCAAACGCGAGCGCCGTCGCTTCGCCGCCGCCGATGCAGACGGCGGCCACGCCGCGCTTCAGCCCGTGACGCTGCAAGGCGGACAGCAAGGTGACGACGATGCGTGCACCCGAAGCCCCGATCGGATGGCCGAGCGCGCAGGCGCCGCCATGCACATTCACCTTTTCATGCGGCAGATCGAGATCGCACATCGCCGCCATCGCGACCACGGCAAAGGCCTCGTTGATTTCGAACAGATCGACATCCTTCGCCGACCAGCCGGTTTTTCCGAACAGCTTTTTCATCGCGCCGATGGGAGCAGTCGGAAATTTTGCAGGCGCATCGGCATGGGAGGTCTGGCCGATGATCGTTGCCAGAGGCGAAAGACCCCGCCTTTCCGCTTCCGACCTGCGCATGAGAACAAGAGCGGCCGCGCCATCCGAAATGGAGCTGGAATTCGCCGCCGTCACCGTTCCGCCTTCGCGAAAGGCGGGCTTCAGTTGCGGGATTTTTTCCGGGCGGGCCTTTCCCGGCTGCTCATCGACGGCAACATCACCAACGGGCGTGATTTCCGCCTCGAAAGCACCGTCCGCGATAGCGCGTCGCGCCCGTTCCAGTGAGGCCAACGCGTAATCATCCTGCATGGCGCGCGTGAACTGATAGTCTTGCGCGCAATCTTCCGCGAAAGTGCCCATCAGCCGACCCTTGTCATAAGCGTCTTCAAGGCCATCGAGAAACATGTGGTCGGTGAGCTTGCCGTGGCCGAGACGATAGCCATTGCGGGCGCGATCCAGCAGATAGGGCGCGTTGCTCATGCTTTCCATACCGCCCGCAAGCACGATGGAAGAGCTTCCCGCGGCAAGCTGGTCATGGCCCAGCATGATTGCTTTCATGCCAGAGCCGCACATCTTGTTGATGGTCGTCGCGCCAACCGAGTTGGGAATGCCGGCGGCAATGGCCGCCTGTCTGGCCGGGGCCTGCCCCTGCCCGGCCGTAAGCACGCAGCCCATCAGCACATCGTCAATATCAGCAGGTGAAATTGCGGCCCGCTCGACGGCCGCGCGGATCGCCGCCGCCCCGAGATCGGGTGCGGCCACCGATTTGAATTCGCCCTGAAACCCACCCATAGCGGTACGGGCGGCCCCGACGATAACGACAGGGTCATGCACAGCCAAATTCACCTCCCTTGGCCATTTCCCCCCTTAGGAAAACGACCCACCGCAATCTCCTCCAGACCGCGACTGATGTGAACGCTATCACTATCTTGAATTCATTTCAAAGCTATTTTGATTGACAGTTTTTTGATTGACGATATCTTTGATCCAACAATTAGTCATATCATAGAGCAAATGATCCATGATTGAGCTCGACAGTTTCGACCAGAAGATTCTTCATGTGCTCGGCGATGACGGGCGGGTGAGCTGGCGCGATCTGGCGGCGAGAATCGGCCTCTCCTTCACGCCGACGCTGCGCCGCGTGCGCAAGCTGGAAGAGGAAGGCATCATTCGTGGTTACACGGCCGTGTTTGATGAGAACCGGCTGCTCGGCAATATGGGCGTCTTCATTTCCGTCACGCTGGAACGGCAGATCAAGGAAGCGCTGACGACCTTCGAGCACCATGTCGCTTCCATTCCGGAAGTGGTGGGTGGCTACCAGACCAGCGGCAGTTCCGATTATCTCATTCATGCCATGGTGCGGGATTTGCCGCATTACCAGCAGCTTCTGGATTTCCTGACCACGGTTCCCGGCGTGTCGCGCATCCAGTCCAATTTCGCCATCAAGACATTCGTGCGCCGTTCCGCCGCCTTCACCGGAGGTGACGCGCCGTAAATGAGAGTTGCCAGCACGGAGGAGGTGCTGGCCGCTGACGAGAGGGACGGAGACAAACTGCCGTCCGGAGGAGGAGACGCGATGAGTTTGAACCTCGCCGCCATTTTCGACGCCGATCTCGGCCCGGAAATTGCAGCGCTGCGCGACAGCGCAAGTGCATTCGCCGACGATGAAATAGCACCACTCGCCGCCGAAATCGATCGCGACGACCGGTTTCCGCGCAAGCTCTGGCCGCAGATGGGCGAACTCGGCCTGCACGGCATCACCGTTTCGGAAGAGTACGGCGGTGCTGACATGGGCTATCTCGCCCATTGCGTGGCAATGGAGGAGATAAGCCGGGCATCGGCTTCCATCGGCCTTTCCTATGGCGCCCATTCCAACCTGTGCATCAACCAGATTCACCGCTGGGGAACGCAAGAGCAGAAGCACAGATATCTGCCGAAACTCGTCTCCGGCGAATATGTCGGTTCGCTCGCCATGAGCGAGACGGAAGCCGGATCGGATGTTGTCTCGATGAAGCTGAAGGCGGAACGCAAGGGTGACGTTTATGTGTTGAACGGCACGAAGATGTGGATCACCAACGGCCACGAGGCGGATACGCTGGTTGTCTATGCCAAGACGGATATGTCTGCCGGCCCACGCGGCATCACGGCCTTCCTGATCGAAAAAGGCTTCAAGGGTTTTCGCCCCGCGCAGAAACTCGACAAGCTCGGCATGCGCGGCTCGCCAACCTCGGAGCTGGTGTTTGAGGATTGCGAGGTGCCGGAGGAGAACATTCTCGGGCGCTTGAACGACGGCGTGACGGTGCTGATGAGCGGGCTGGATTACGAGCGCGCCGTGCTGGCCGCCGGCCCTGTTGGCATCATGCAGGCGGCAATCGATCTGGTGTTGCCCTATGCGCGTGAGCGCAAGCAATTCGGCAAGCCGATTGGCGAATTCCAGCTGGTGCAGGGAAAGCTTGCCGATATCTATTCGGCCATGAATGCGTCGCGCGCCTATGTCTATGCCGTGGCGCGGGCCTGCGACAACGGCCGCATCACACGACAGGATGCGGCGGGCGCGATCCTCTTTGCCGCCGAGCGGGCAACACAGGTGGCGCTGGATGCGATCCAGCTTCTCGGTGGTTCCGGTTATGTCAATGAAAGCCCGGCCGGGCGACTGCTGAGAGATGCCAAGCTTTATGAAATCGGCGCAGGCACCAGCGAAATCCGCCGGATGCTGATCGGCCGCGAACTGGTCAAAGGCAACGGGTGAGAAATGCGATGAAGCTTACATCCAGTCTGAACCGCGACCCCGCCTTCACCGCCAACACCACCTTCATGTCCGGTTTGGTGGACGACCTGCGGCAGCACGTCGAAAAAATCTCGAGGGGCGGCGGCGACAAGGCGCGCGAACGGCATCTTTCGCGTGGAAAATTGCTGGCGCGGGACCGGATCGAGGCGCTTCTCGATCCCGGCAGCCCGTTTCTCGAATTTTCGCAATTTGCGGCCTTTGAGGTCTATGACGAACCCGTTCCCGCCGCCGGCATCGTCACCGGCATCGGCCGGGTCTCGGGTCGTGAATGCGTCATCGTCGCCAATGATGCGACGGTAAAAGGCGGCACCTATTATCCGCTGACCGTCAAGAAACACCTGCGCGCGCAGGAAATCGCCACTGAGAACCGCCTGCCCTGCATTTATCTGGTGGATTCCGGCGGTGCGAACCTTCCCAATCAGGACGAGGTGTTTCCCGACCGCGATCATTTCGGCCGCATCTTCTACAATCAGGCCAATATGTCGGCGGAAGGCATCGCCCAGATTGCCGTGGTGATGGGCAGCTGCACGGCGGGCGGGGCCTATGTGCCTGCCATGAGCGACCAGTCCGTCATCGTCAAAAATCAGGGCACGATCTTTCTCGGCGGCCCGCCGCTGGTGAAGGCTGCAACTGGCGAAGTGGTGAGCGCGGAAGAACTCGGCGGCGCAGATGTGCATTCGCGACAATCCGGCGTCACCGATCACTACGCCCACGACGACCGCCACGCGCTTTCGCTGACCCGGAGGATCGTCTCCACCCTTAACCGCCGCAAACAGGTGGAACTGGATATTCGCGAGCCAGCGGAGCCGCTTTATCCGGCGGAAGAACTTTACGGCATCGTTCCCGCCGATACACGCAAGCCTTTCGAGGTGCGCGAGATCATCGCGCGCCTGGTGGATGGTTCCGAATTCGACGAGTTCAAGGCGCTTTACGGCACGACGCTAGTCTGCGGTTTCGCCCATATCCATGGCTATCCCGTCGGCATCATCGCCAATAACGGCATCCTGTTTTCGGAATCGGCGCTGAAGGGTGCACATTTCATCGAGCTCTGCTGCCAGCGCGGTATTCCGCTGGTCTTCCTGCAGAACATCACCGGCTTCATGGTCGGCAAGGCCTATGAGGCCGGCGGCATCGCCAAGGATGGCGCCAAGCTCGTCACCGCCGTCGCATCCGCCAAAGTGCCGAAATTCACCGTCATTATCGGCGGCTCCTTCGGTGCCGGCAATTACGGCATGTGCGGGCGAGCCTATTCGCCGCGCTTCCTGTGGATGTGGCCCAACGCCCGCATTTCGGTCATGGGCGGCGAACAGGCGGCCTCTGTTCTGGCACAAATCCGCCGCGATGGTATCGAGGCCGATGGCCGCCACTGGTCGAAGGAAGGCGAAGAGGCGTTCAAGCAGCCGATCCGGGAAAAATACGAGCGGGAAGGCCATCCCTATTATGCCAGCGCGAGGCTGTGGGATGACGGCATCATCGACCCCAGAGATACCCGCCTCGTGCTTGGCCTCGGTCTCTCCGCTGCGCTCAACGCACCGATAGAACCCACCCGTTTCGGCATATTCAGGATGTGAGGCGACGATGTTCTCGAAAATACTGATCGCCAACAGGGGCGAAATCGCCTGCCGGATCATCCGCACCGCCGCCAAGATGGGCATCCGCACCGTCGCGGTCTATTCGGATGCCGACCGTGACGCCATGCATGTGGCCCTGGCCGACGAGGCAATCGCCATTGGCCTCGCACCCGCGCGTGCTTCCTATCTCGACGGCGAAAAAATCATCGCCGCCGCAAAAGCGACCGGCGCGGAAGCGGTCCATCCGGGTTATGGTTTCCTCTCGGAAAATGCCGGTTTCGCCGAAGCCTGTGCCGCCGCCGGTCTTGTTTTCATTGGCCCGCCGGCGGCAGCGATCCGCGCCATGGGTGGAAAAAGCGAGGCGAAAGCGCTGATGGCGAAGGCGGGCGTTCCCGTCGTTCCCGGCTTTCACGGAGAGGATCAGGCGGAAGAGCGGCTGCGCAGTGAAGCGGACGCCATAGGTTATCCCGTTCTGCTCAAGGCCTCAGCCGGCGGCGGCGGCAAGGGCATGCGCATCGTGCGGAAGAAACGTGAATTTGCGGCGGAACTTGCCGGCGCAAAACGCGAAGCGCTCGCCGCCTTCGGCAATGACCGTATGCTGATCGAAAAATATCTGGAGCGGCCGCGCCATGTGGAAGTGCAGGTCTTTGCCGATGGCCACGGCAATTGTTTCTCACTTTTCGAGCGCGATTGCTCGATCCAGCGCCGCCACCAGAAAGTCATAGAGGAAGCCCCCGCCCCCGGCCTGCCCGATGCGCTCAGGCAACGCATGTATCAGGCGGCCGTCGCCGCTGCCCGCGCCATTGATTATCGCGGCGCGGGAACCGTGGAATTCCTGCTCGACCCATCAGGCGAGTTCTACTTCATGGAAATGAACACGAGGCTTCAGGTCGAACATCCGGTGACGGAATATATTACCGGGCTCGATCTGGTCGAATGGCAGCTCCGTGTTGCGGATGGTGAGGCTCTGCCGGAAGGCTGGGCGGATCTCGGCATAAACGGCCACGCCATCGAGGCCCGGATTTATGCCGAAGACCCCGCGCATGATTTTTTGCCGTCGATCGGCACGGTCAGCCATCTCGTTTTTCTCGATCAAGGCCCTCACGTCAGGATAGACAGCGGCATCCGCGCCGGGGACGCCATTACCGTGCATTACGATCCGATGATCGCCAAGCTGATCGTCTGGGATCGTGACCGCCCATCGGCGGTGCGGCGTCTGCGGTTGGCGTTGGAAAATCTGGCAATCTGCGGCGTCACCAGCAATGCCGCCTTTCTGACCCGGCTTGCGGGAATTGAGGCCTTCGCCAACGCCGATCTCGACACCGGCTTCATAGCCCGCAATGAAGCCGTGCTTTTTGCCCCGGCCCCGAAGGACGGGAACGAGATAGCCGCGGCCGCGCTTGGCCTGCTACTCTCGCGGCAGAAAAACGGAAAGTCAGGTTCAGAGGCCGATCCCTATAGCCCGTGGAACACGGCAGCCGCCTTCCGCCTCAACGCGCCGTCGCGGGAAACGCTGTATTTCACCTTTGAGAACCAGCCGCTTAACGTCGGCGTCACGCATGAGGCGGACGGCTTTTCGCTTTCCATCGACGGACGGACGATCAGCGCCCACGGCAGCCTCTCGGACGACGGCAAACTCCGTGCAACCGTGGAAGACAGGAAAAGGCAGGGCCATTTTTTTGCAGAAGGCGGCAGTTACGCGCTTTTTCTGGATGGCGAGCATTATCGCATCGCCCAGCCTGATCCCGTCGATATCGAGGATTCCTCCACCCATACCGATGGTCTGGAAGCACCCATGCCCGGCGTTATCCGCGCTTTGCTGAGCCGGAACGGTGCTGCGGTTGAGGCCGGCGAGGCGCTTGTGGTGATGGAAGCGATGAAAATGGAGCACACGATCCGCGCACCGGCGAAAGGCACGGTCACGGCCATCAATTGCGTCGAGGGCGATATGGTCGCGGCCGGTGCGGTGCTGGTGGATTTTGAACCGGAGGCGGCATGAGATGAACTGGCCCCAAACGGTAAAAATCGTCGAAGTGGGCGCGCGCGACGGCCTGCAGAACGAAAGCGCCGAGGTTCCAACCGCCATAAAGATCGAGCTGATCGAACAGCTGGCCGCAGCCGGATTGACTGCGGTGGAAGCAGGCGCTTTCGTCTCACCTAAAAAAGTGCCGCAAATGGCTGACTCGAAGGAGGTATTTCAGGGCCTCGAACGACGATCCGGCGCCGCCTATCCGGCGCTCGTTCCCAATATGAAAGGTTTCGAAGCCGCCATTGATGCCGGCGTGACGGAAATAGCCGTTTTCGTGTCCGCCTCCGAAGGCTTTAGCCAGCACAATATCGGCTGCTCGCGCGCCGAAAGCCTCGAGCGCCTGCGCGATGTTGCGCAGGCGGCGGGCGGGCGGAACATCCTCATGCGCGGTTACGTTTCCTGCATTGCGGGCTGCCCCTATGACGGCGCGGTGGCGCCCGATGAGGTAGCGGCAATGGCCGAGGCGCTTATCGGGCTTGGCTGTTACGAAATCTCGCTCGGCGATACGATCGGCATCGGCACGGCCGCGCATATTCGCAACGTCATCGAACGGGTGTCGACCAACATTCCGCGCGAAAAAATCGCCATGCATTTTCACGATACCTATGGGCAGGGCGTCGCCAATGTGCTGGCCTCGCTGGATGAAGGTATCTCCGTCTTCGACAGTTCCGTCGCCGGACTGGGCGGCTGCCCCTTTGCGCCGGGCGCCAGCGGCAATGTCGCCACCGAAGACGTCGTTTATCTGCTGCAGGGGCTTGGCATTAAAACCGGTATCGACCTTATGGCAGTGGCGAAAACCGGCGACTGGATCAGCCTGCATCTCGGCAGACCGAATGCGGCCCGCGCCGGCAAGGCGCTGCTTGCGGCAAGACAGGAGGGGTGACACGCATGGCGGATGAACTGCTGAGCGAAAGGCGCAAGGACATTCTCTGGCTGACGCTCAACCGGCCGGAGGTACACAACGCGTTGAATGCTGCGATAACGGACGCCCTGGCGAAGGCCATCCGCGCGGCATCGAGTGATGGTGGCCTGCGCGCCGTGGTGATAACGGCCGCGGGAGACCGCAGTTTCTGCTCCGGGGCAGACCTCAAGGAAAGCGCCGGGGGTATGTTCCTCTCGCCTGATGGAACGAACCCCATTGCCGATGTGATGCGCGCCATCGAGGGCTGCGACAAGATCGTCATGGCACGCATCAATGGCCGGGTTCTGGCCGGCGGGCTTGGCATCGTCGCCGCCTGTGATCTTGCCTATGCCGCCGCTCATGCCGAATTCGGTTTGCCGGAAGTGCGCGTCGGGCTTTTTCCGGCCATGGTGGCGGCGAAGCTTCTGGCGAAGATGCCACTGGGCCAGCTTCAGCAAATGGCCTATCTCGGCGCCCCGATCAACGCTTCCGACGCGGAGCGCCTTGGCCTCGTCAACAGGGCAGTCCCGTCGGACGAACTCGACGGCGTGGTCGAGGATATTCTCACCCGGCTGCGGCAAAATGCGCCGGGCGCGATCGCGGCCGGAAAAGCGGCGTTGCTGACGATGCGCGATATGCCGTCCGCTGAGCGGCTCGCCTTTGCCGAAAGCGTGATCGCCACAATCAGCGGCAGCAACGAGGCGCGGGAGGGGCGATTGGCCTTTGCCGAAAAAAGGAAGCCGCTCTGGGTGGAGTGATCGCGACCACTCCTGCCCGAACACCGATTTTTTCGAAAGTCGTCCTGGGTCAATCGATATAATCCCGATGCGTGCGTTGACCCCGTTGGGCAAATCGCGTTCTATCCAGCACCTTTCGCCGGACCGCGATTGGGGGAGCCGGAGGAGACCCATGCAGCTTGTAAAAACCGTCGCCGAATTGCGGGAGGCCACCGCAGCTTTTCGCCGTGCGGGCAAAACCATCGGCTTCGTGCCGACCATGGGCTTTCTCCATATCGGCCATCTGACGCTTGTTGCCCAAGCAAAAGCGGAAAACGACGTGACAGTGGTTTCGATCTTCGTCAACCCGCTGCAATTCGGCGCGAATGAGGATCTGGCCCGTTACCCGCGCGATCTCGCCCGCGACAGCGCATTGCTGGAAGAGGCAGGCGTCGACATTCTTTTCGCGCCCGACGTTTCCGAGATGTATCCGCGCCCGATGCAGACCGTCGTGGACGTGCCCGAACTAGGCAGCCAACTGGAAGGCGCGGTGCGGCCGGGGCATTTCGCCGGTGTCACGACCGTCGTGACCAAGCTTTTTAACCTCGTCCAGCCGGATGCCGCCTATTTCGGTGAGAAGGACTATCAGCAGGTAACACTGATCCGTCGCATGGTAGAGGACCTCGCCCAGCCGGTCAGGGTCGTGCCCGTCGCCACCGTGCGCGAGGCCGACGGGCTCGCCTGTTCCTCTCGTAACGTTTATCTAAACCCCAAAGAACGTGCCGCCGCCGTGATCTTGCCGCGCGCGCTGGATGAAGCGGCACGCCTTTATGGTGAAGGCTTCGACGACCCCGCCGCATTCGAGGCTGCCATAGAAAAATTCATCGCCGCCGAGCCGCTGGCGTCGCCGGAAGTCGTCGCGGTGCGCGATCCCGATACGCTCGCCCCCGTTTCCTCATTGCAGGCGGGACCGGTGCTGGTGGCGCTGTTCGTCAGGGTCGGCAGCACGAGGCTCCTCGACAACCGCGTCATCGGGCGCGTCATCGGGCGCGTCAAGATAGATCAACCGGAGGCTGCCCAATGAGCGCCCATGGAAAACCCAAGCGGCTGACAACAGCCTCCATCAGGCAGATGAAAGGCGGCGCGCGCATCGTCTGCCTGACCGCCTATACGACGCCGATTGCCCGCCTGCTCGATCCGCATTGTGATCTGCTCCTGGTCGGCGATTCCCTCGGCATGGTGCTTTACGGCATGGACACGACGGTCGGCGTCACACTGGACATGATGATCGCCCATGGCCGTGCCGTCATGCGCGGCGTCGAACATGCCTGCGTCATCGTCGATCTTCCCTTCGGTACCTATCAGGAATCCAAGGAACAGGCGTTCCGCAACGCCGTGCGGCTGATGCAGGAAACCGGCTGCGATGGCGTGAAGCTGGAGGGCGGCGAGGAGATGGCGGAGACCATCGCCTTTCTGGTCGCCCGCGGCATTCCGGTGTTCGGGCATGTCGGTCTGATGCCGCAGTTGGTGCACACCGCCGGCGGTTTCCGCTCGCTCGGACATTCGGATGCGGAAACGCAGAAGATCTGGCGTGACGCAATTTCAGTCGATCAGGCGGGCGCCTTCGCCATCGTCGTGGAAGGCACCGTCGAGCCGCTGGCCCGCGAACTGACCGAAAAACTCGCCGCACCTACGGTCGGCATCGGCGCATCGCCGGCCTGCGACGGGCAGGTGCTCGTCTCCGACGACATGCTCGGCCTCTTCACCGACTTCAAACCGAAATTCGTCAAGCGGTTCGCCGATCTGGGTTCGACGGTTTCGGAAGCGGCGGCAAGTTATGCAGATGAGGTGCGCTCCGGGGCATTTCCGGGGCCTGAGCATACGTTTCAGGTTCGCAGGCAAGCGCCTTCGCGGGAGTGATAAAGCCGGGCTGAGCGCCGATCACACCCCACCGCGGCGTCATCCTCGGGCTTGACCCGAGGATGACGGAAGAGGGATTGATGCAAGGCTGTCAGCTCTCAGCGCATACTCGGCGTGACTTCGAGGCTTGTTCTCACCTTCAGCAAAGCGAAGACTATACGATACCGCCGCTGCCGCCGACCGACGCCGGGCGTTCCGCCGCAACATGGCTGCGATAGCCGCTCGCACGGTAGGCCGCAATCGGATCAATCGCACCACCCGCCAGTTGCCTTGCCTTGGCGAGAACAGGCTCGACATCCGTGCGATAGGCCCGTTTCAGCGTATCGGAGGCCATCAGCGCATCATTATCCCGCTGGTAGCCGTCCAGAGCCGCGCGATCCACCAGCAGAGCCTGCGCGTAAGCCCGGCGGATTTCGTTGGCGCTAGAGATCAGGCTTTCGATCGGGTCCGTCACATTGTGCGACTGGTCGATCATGTGGGCGGGATGGAAACCCTTCACGCCGCGATGTTCGGCATCCACCAGCTCGTTGAAGACGAGGAACAGGCGATATGGCTCAATTGAGCCGGCATCCAGATCGTCATCGCCATATTTGCTATCGTTGAAGTGGAAACCACCGAGCTTGCCGAACTGGATGAGCCGCGCGACGATCATCTCAATATTGGTGTTCGGCGCATGGTGGCCGAGATCGACGAGGCAGAAGGCCTTTTCGCCGAGCGTATTGGCGATAAGGTAATTGGTGCCCCAGTCCTGCACGACGGTGGAATAGAAGGCCGGCTCATACATCTTGTGTTCGGAAAAGATGCGCCAGTCATCTGGCAACGCCTTGTAGATATCGGCCATGGCCGCAAGATAACGCTCGAAACTTCTGGTGAAGTTGCTCTGGCCCGGGAAATTGGAGCCGTCGCCCACCCAAACCGTCAGCGCCTTGGAACCGATGGCTTTACCGATCTCGATACATTCGATGTTGTGTTCAACAGCCTGCCGGCGCGTCGCGGCATCCGTGTGGCTGAGCGAACCGTATTTGTAGGAATGGCTCTGGCCCGGCGCATCCGAGAAAGTGTTGGAATTCATGGCGTCGAAGCCGAGGCCGAGTGCATCGGCATGGGCCTTCAAGCGCTTCGGGTCCTGCTTGTCCCACGGAATATGCAGAGAAACATTCGGCGTCGCCCGCGTCAGCTGGTTGATGACGGCGCAATCATCCAGCTTGTCGAAAATACCGCGCGGCTCGCCCGCACCCGGAAAACGGGCAAAGCGGGTGCCGCCGGTGCCGACGCCCCAGGATGGGACAGCGACGAAAAACTCCGCCACCTTGGCCGTGACTGCGTCGATATCGATATTGCGACGGGCCAGCTGATTGCCAAGCGCCTCGTAGTCGTCTTTCAGCGCAGCGGCGCGCTTGTCATTTTCGGCCGCTATCACATCAACGGCGATTTTCGTGTCGGTCATCTCTTCCTCCCCCGGTAATGACGGCGATGCCGCCGCCTGTTACCGTCCCATCCTATCGTGTGAAGCTCTGCGCGTTTCCGGCATCGACATTGATGATGTTGCCGGTTGACTTGGCGGAGGCGTCGGACGCCAGGAAGTAGATCGCTTCTGCGATGTCTTCCGGGAACACGTTGAGCTTCAGCATCGAGCGCTTGCGGTAATGCTCCTCCAGATCGGTCACCTCGATCTTGGACGAGGCCGCGCGCTGCTCGCGCCACTCGCCGTTCCAGATTTTCGAGCCACGCAACACGGCGTCGGGATTGACGGTGTTGACGCGAATACCCGCTTCCGCCCCTTCCAGAGCAAGGCAACGGGCCAGATGAATTTCCGCAGCCTTCGCCGTGCAATAGGCAGATGCATTGGGCGAAGAGGCAAGGCCGTTTTTAGAGGCGACGAACACGACGTTACCGCCGAGATTCTGACGCCGCAGCAGCCGGAACGCTTCGCGAGAAACGAGGAAATAGCCCGTGGCGAGAATGTCGATATTCTTGTTCCACATGGCAAGCGTCGTGTCTTCCACCGGAGCGGAAGAGGCAATGCCGGCATTGGAAACAAGAATATCCACGCCGCCGAATTCCACGCTCGCTTCCGCAAAAGCGGAAATAACGGCATCTTCCTGCGTCACGTCAAGCTTGACCGTACGCACCGCGTCAGTGCTGTAACGCTTGACGAAATCGCCCTTGGCGGCTTCCAGCGCCGTCTCGTCAATATCTGCGAGCACCACGCAGGCGCCCTCGCCCGCAAGGCGTTCGGCGGTTGCACGGCCGATGCCGCCAGCGCCGCCAGTAACAAAAGCCACGCGACCGGCAAGGCTCTTCGGTTTCGGCATGCGCTGCAGCTTTGCCTCTTCCAGCAGCCAATATTCGATATCGAAGGCTTCCTGCTCGGGAAGACCCTGATAGTCGGACACGGTGGAAGCGCCGCGCATGACATTGATGGCGTTGACGTAGAACTCGCCGGCGATGCGGGCCGTCGCCTTGTCCTTGGCGAAGGACAGCATGCCGACACCGGGGATCAGGAAAATCACCGGATTCGGATCGCGCATATCAGGTGAATTGTCGTGGCGGCAGGCTTCGTAGTAGCGCGTATAATCGGCGCGGTAAGCCTCCAGCGCCTCGTCGAGACCCGCCATCAACGCGTCCACATCAGGATGTGCGGTATCAAGATCAAGGATCAGCGGGCGGATTTTCGTGCGCAGGAAATGGTCAGGGCAGGAGGTGCCGAGCGCACCGAGCGGCTTCAAATCCTTGGAATTGACGAATTCCAGAACCGCGTCCTGATCGTCGAAATGGCCGAGCTTGCGCTCCTCGCGGCCGATGCGGCCACGGATTTCCGGCATCAGTCGGGCAGCGATTGCGCGGCGTTCGGCAACGGGCAGACTTTTAGAAACAGCACCGCCAAAAATCGTCTTGCCTTCGGTCTTGGCGGCAAACCATTCAATCGCCTTGTTGATGATGGCGAGCGTCAGCTCGTAACACGCCTTGGCGTCATTATCCCAGGTGAACAGGCCGTGGCTTTCCAGCACAACGCCCTTGGCTCTGGGGTTGGCCTTGACGAAAGCCTCCAGATCGAGACCGAGCTGAAAACCCGGACGACGCCAGGGCAACCAGCCGATCTCCTCGCCGAATATCTGCTGCGTCAATTCTTTCGAATTCTTCGAAGCGGCGATGGCGATGATCGCATCCGGATGCATGTGGTCGACATGATCGTAAGGCACGAAACCGTGCAGCGGCGTATCGATGGAGGCGGCGCGCGGATTAAGGTTGAATGTGCAATGGGGCAGGAAGCCGACCATGCGGTCTTCATCCGCGACACCCTTGTAAATGCCCTTCAGCGCTTCCAGCTTGTCGAGATAAAGCGTCGCAAAGCCATCGAGCTTGATGGTGCCGACATCGCCGCCGGAACCCTTCACCCACATGACACGGACCTTCTCGCCCGTCAGCGGATCGGCCTCAAGCACCTTTGCGGATGTATTGCCGCCGCCGTAATTGGTGATGCGCTTGTCCGCGCCCAGCAGATTGGAGCGATAAAGCAGCTTGCCCGGCTCATCGAGCGTTCTGGCATAGGCATCGTCCCAACGGCTCTCGAGAAGGCGGGATTTTCCCGTCATGTCTTCCTCCCAATATCTGTCTGCATTCGCGGAGCCGATACCGGCCCGCCTCCTTTGATGGCAGATATCGCGCATCCAAAAGCACAATGTCAATCAAAAACGATCATAAATTTTCATGTTGCAGCGCGATATTGATTAATTTGATCGTTCTTGATTGACAACGTAAAGAGATTGCGAATAATCACAATCAGGAGGACCCCATGCACGAACGCGAACGCCATCGCATCATCTTGAGCGCCACGCAGGAAAAAGCTGTCGTGACGGTGCAGGATATTGCCGAACTGACGGATGCGTCGGAAGCGACGATCCGCAGGGATATCGCGTCGCTCCATGTTCAGGGCAAGTTGCGCCGCGTGCGCGGCGGGGCGGAAGCGGTGCATCCGCCGCAGCTCGGCAACCTGGCCGCTCGGCCGTTCCGGGTGTCCGAATCGGTCAATATCGATAAGAAACGCGCAATTGCGCGCAAGGCGGTTGATCTCTGCAATGATGGCGATGCGATCATCCTGAATGGCGGCACCACCACATTCCAGATGGTACATTACATGGCGGCGCGCCGCCTGCAGGTGATGACCAATTCCTTTGCCATCGCCGAGCATCTGGTCAAACATTCCAAATGCAATGTCAGCGTGCCGGGTGGCGCGATTTATCGCGATCAGAGCCTTATCCTGTCGCCTTTCGAGAACGATGCGATCCGCAATTTTTATGCACGGCGGATTTTTCTCGGTGCGCAGGGCGTAGGCGCTCTCGGCATCATGGAGTCAGACGCGCTGGTTATCCAGAGCGAGCAGAAGCTGATGCGACAGGCGGAAGAGCTGATCGTGATGGTCGATTCTTCGAAATTCAGAAAGCGATCCAGCCTGATTTTATGCCCGCTCGAAAATGTCTCGACCATCATTACCGATGACGGGATTTCCGATGAGGCGGCGAGAATGGTGGAAGACGCTGGCGTCGAATTGCTGGTCGTCGGCGCGGTGAGGGATGGCAAGACAGCCACCCCACCGGATGAAGAGGATTCTTCTTCGGTCGCCTGAGGAGCACCGAAGGGAGGAAAAAGGTTCAAAACGGGAGGAAAAGGGACATGAAACTCACACGCAGAACATTGACGAGCGCTCTGGCGCTCAGCGCGGCGCTCTCCGTCGCAGGACTGGGCGGCGTTGCCCAGGCCGCCGATGTGAAGATCGCACTGGTGGTCAAATCACTCGGCAACGGCTTTTTCGAAGCCGCCAACAAGGGCGCACAGGAGGCCGCAAAGGACCTCGGCGGCGTAGAGATCATCTATACGGGTCCGACCAGCACCACGGCGGAAGGCCAGATCGAAGTCATCAATTCGCTGATCGCGCAGGGCGTCGACGCTATCGCCATTTCCGCCAATGACCCCGACGCCGTCGTTCCGGCGCTGAAAAAGGCTGCCCAGCGCGGCATCAAGGTCATTTCCTGGGATTCGGGCGTGGCGCCGGAAGGCCGCATTCTCCAGCTCAACCCCTCGTCCAACGCACTGATCGGCAAGATGTGCCTGCAGCTTGCCGCGTCGCATCTGGAAGGCGGCAAGGGCGATTTCGCCATTCTTTCGGCCACCACCACCTCCACGAACCAGAATATCTGGATCGATGAGATGAAAAAGCAGCTGAAGGACTTCCCCGGCCTCAACCTCGTCACCACGGTTTACGGTGACGACCTCGCCGACAAGAGCTATCGCGAAGCACAGGGCCTGCTCTCCTCGCAGCCGAATGTGAAGGTCATCGTTGCGCCGACGACGGTTGGCGTTCTCGCCGCCTCGCAGGCCGTGAAGGATGCGGGCAAGATCGGTCAGGTCTATGTGACCGGCCTTGGCCTGCCGTCTGAAATGGCCGGCGCCATCAAATCAGGTGCCACCAAGGAATTCGCCATCTGGAACCCGATCGACCTCGGTTATTCCGCCACCCAGATCGCCTATCGCTTGGTGAAGGGCGAAACCGATGGCAAGCCGGGCTCGGAAATCGAAGCCGGCCGCATGGGCAAGATCAAGGTTGGCGAAAACAGCGAAGCGGCGATGGCCGATCCGTTTGTTTATGATGCGAAGAATATCGATCAGTTTTCGAAGATTTTTTGATCTTGAGAAGTGACGGCAGTGTGCGGAGGGCACCCCCCTCTGCCCTGCCGGGCATCTCCCCCTCAAGGGGGGAGATCGATATGCCGCACCCGCTCGTTCCATAGGCAGGGTGTTATCCGCTTGCCGATCTCCCCCCTTGAGGGGGAGATGCCCGGCAGGGCAGAGGGGGGTGCCCCTTGCCGCTCCACTCAAAACTGACCGGTAAGACGGATGATGCGTGCTGAAACCAAAATCTTAGACGTTACCGAGGCTTCCAGCGCCACGCCCATTCTCGAAATGCGCGGCATCAGCCAGATATTTCCCGGCGTCAAAGCGCTGGATGGCGTCGATATCGCGCTTTACCCCGGCAAGGTCACCGCGCTGATCGGCGAGAACGGGGCGGGAAAATCCACGCTCGTCAAAATCCTCACCGGCATTTACCGTCCTAACGAGGGCGAAATCCTTCTCGACGGCCAGCCCGTCCATTTTCATAGCGCGCAGGACGCCATCGATGCCGGCGTAACCGCCATTCATCAGGAAACCGTGCTTTTTGATGAGCTTTCCGTGGGGGAGAACATCTTCCTCGGTCATGCGCCAAAAGGCCGTTTCGGCCTGATCGACTGGAAGACCATCAATGCCCGCGCAAAGGTACTGCTGGAACAGCTCGAAAGCACCATCGATCCGACGATCCGGTTGAAGGACCTTTCCATCGCGCAGCGCCACCTCGTGGCAATCGCCAGAGCGTTGTCCGTCGAGGCGCGCATCGTCATCATGGACGAACCGACGGCCGCCCTTTCGCGCAAGGAGATCGACGATCTCTTCCGAATCGTTGAAAACCTGAAGCGGCAGGGCAAGGCGATCCTCTTCATCAGCCACAAGTTTGATGAAGTCTATGAGATCGCCGAAAATTACGCGGTGTTCCGGGACGGCAGGATGGTCGGCGCGGGCAATCTTGCGGCCACACCGCAGGACGAGATCGTGCGGCTGATGGTAGGCCGCGACGTGACGAACGCCTTTCCCAAGCAGGCCGTCACCCTTGGTCCGACGGTTCTTTCGGTGCGCGATTATTCCCATCAGACGGAATTCCGCGATATTTCGCTCGAGCTGCGCAAGGGCGAGATACTCGGCCTTTACGGGCTGATCGGCGCCGGGCGTTCGGAACTGTGCCAGTCGCTTTTCGGCATTACCCGCCCCGCTTCAGGTCAGGTAACACTGGAGGGCCAGCCGCTCACCATCCGCTCGCCGGAAGATGCGATCCGCGCCGGCATCGTTTATGTGCCTGAAGAGCGCGGCCGCCACGGTCTCGCGCTCGAAATGCCGATTTACCAGAACATGTCGCTACCCTCTCTTGCGCGCACTTCGCGCAAGGGGTTTCTGGCCGCCGCCAATGAATTCGCGCTGGCACGCAAATATGCCTCGCGGCTCGATCTGCGCGCCGCCGCCCTCTCGGTGCCCGTCGGCACGCTTTCGGGCGGCAACCAGCAGAAGGTGGTGATTGGAAAATGGCTCGCTACACAGCCCAAGGTCATCATTCTCGATGAACCGACCAAGGGCATCGATATCGGCTCCAAGGCCGCCGTGCACGGCTTCATCAGTGAGCTTGCGGCCGAGGGGCTCTCCATCATCATGATTTCATCCGAACTTCCCGAAATCCTCGGCATGTCCGACCGCGCCATCGTCATGCGCGAAGGCCTGATGGCGGGCCAGTTCGAACGCGCCGATTTTTCTCCGGAAAAGCTGGTGCGCGCCGCCACCGGCAATGCCTGAGAGGGGCAAAACCATGCAACGTCTACTCAAAAATCGCGAATGGCTGCTGGCGGGCATCATTATCATCATGATCGCTGGTTTTGCGCTGCGTGCCCCCGGCTTCGGCCGACCGGCCAATCTCGTCAACATCTTCAACGATACCTCCATCCTCATCATTCTGGCGCTTGGCCAGATGGCGGTCATTCTCACCAAATCCATCGATCTTTCGGTTGCCGCCAATCTCGCCTTCACCGGCATGGCGGTGGCGATGACCAATGCCGCCTTTCCGGGCATTCCGTTGCCGCTTCTCATCGTCATGGCGGTCGGCATCGGCGCATTTCTCGGTTCGCTCAACGGCGTGCTCGTCTGGTGGCTCGGCATTCCGCCGATCGTCGTCACGCTTGGCACGCTCACCATCTATCGCGGCATGGCTTTCGTTCTGTCCGGCGGCGGCTGGGTGAATGCGCACCAGCTTTCCCCCACCTTCCTCAACGTGCCGCGCACCACGATCCTCGGTATGCCGGTGCTTTCCTGGGTGGCGGTCCTCATCATCGCCGGCGCATGGCTGGTGCTCAGCCGCACCTCCTTCGGCCGCTCCGCCTATGCGTCGGGCGGTAATCCGAGTGCCGCCGTCTATGCGGGCATCGATGTCGGCCGCACGCGCTTCTTCGCCTTCGTGCTGTCAGGCGCGCTTGCCGGCCTCGCCAGCTATCTCTGGGTCTCGCGTTATGCGGTTGCCTATGTCGATATCGCCGCCGGTTTCGAGCTGGACAGCGTGGCGGCGAATGTGATCGGCGGCATCTCGATTGCCGGCGGCATCGGCTCGGTGGCTGGTGCGGTGCTCGGCGCGCTGTTCCTCGGCGTCATCAAGAACGCCCTGCCCGTCATCGGCATTTCGCCCTTTGCACAGATGGCGATTTCCGGCGTGGTGATCGTGCTCGCCGTCGTCTTCAACGCCCGCGCCGAAGCTCGAAAAGGCCGTATCATCCTGCGTGACCGCGCAGCAAGCGATCAGGCCAGGGAGGCCGCAGCATGAGCACGACGCCTCAACCAGCACAGAACCCGCGCATCATTCCAGACAAGCTCGGCACGCCGCTGCGCCGCATCATGGCCAGCTGGGAAGTGCTGCTGCTCGGCGTTGCGATCCTCATCTTCATCGCCAATTCGCTGGCCTCGCCCTATTTCCTCAATGCGTGGAACCTGTCGGATGCGACCTTCAATTTCACGGAAAAGGCGATCATCGCCTTCGCCATGGCGCTGCTGATCATCGCCGGTGAAATTGATCTTTCCGTCGCCGCCATCATCGCGCTCGCCTCCACCGCCATGGGTGCGGCAGTGCAGATGGGGGTCGGCACGCCCGGCCTCGTCGCCATCGGCATCGGCACCGGGCTTTTGTGCGGGGCCTTCAACGGATTTCTGGTCGCAGGGCTGAAGCTGCCGTCCATCGTCGTCACCATCGGCACGATGAGCCTGTTTCGCGGCATTTCCTATATGGTGCTGGGCGATCAGGCCTATGGCAAATATCCCGCCGATTTTGCCTATTTCGGTCAGGGTTACGTTTTCTGGGTGATTTCTTTCGAATTCGTGCTGTTCATCGCCATGGCCGTCCTCTTCGCCATTCTGCTGCACGCCACCAATTTCGGCCGGCAGGTCTATGTGATCGGCAACAACCCCTTCGCCGCCCGTTTCTCTGGCATTCCGGTCGAGCGGGTGAAGTTCATCCTGTTCCTGCTCACCGGCCTGATGAGCGGCATCGCCGCCGTCTGCCTCACGTCGCGGTTGGGCTCCACACGCCCGTCCATCGCCCAAGGGTGGGAGCTTGAGGTGGTGACCATGGTGGTGCTGGGCGGTGTCTCCATTCTCGGCGGCTCCGGCACCATCGCAGGCGTTGTCATTGCGGCTTTCGTCATGGGCCTCGTCACCTTCGGGCTCGGTCTTCTGAATGTGCCTGGTATCGTCATGTCGATCTTCGTCGGTCTGCTGCTCATCGTCACCATCGCCATCCCCATCGTTGTCCGTCGCCTTCGGGCCATGAGAGGTTGAGCCATGCCGGAACTTGAAAAACACGCCTTCAAGATGAAACTCTTTGCCGGAAAAGAGGCCGAATATAAAAAGCGCCATGACGAGATATGGCCCGAACTGGTGACACTGCTGCACGAGGCGGGTGTGAGCGATTACTCCATCCATCTCGACCCGGAAACCAACATCCTGTTCGGCGTACTGACGCGCCCGAAGAACCACGGCATGGCGGCCTTGCCCGATCACCCCGTGATGAAGAAGTGGTGGGCGCACATGGCCGATATCATGGAGAGCAATCCCGATAATTCGCCGGTCGCAAAAGATCTGGTAACGGTGTTCCATCTGCCATGAGCGAGAGCATCAAACCGGGCCGCGTCGCGGTCATCGATATCGGCAAGACCAATGCCAAGGTCGTCGTCATCGACACCGGCAGCGGCGAAGAGATTGTCGGCGAAAAACAGGCGAACCCCGTCCTTCGTGATGGAATTTATCCGCATTACGATGTGGAAATGCTCTGGCGCTTCATTCTCTCCGCGCTTCAGCGTTTCGGCCAGAAGCCCGGTTTCGATGCGATTTCCATCACCACCCATGGCGCTTCGGCAGCACTTCTCGATGGGAACGGCGATCTCGCCATGCCGGTGCTCGATTATGAACACGGCTATCCCGCAGCCATTGAAGAAGCCTATCTTGGCCTGAGGCCCGATTTTTCAGAAACCGGCTCGCCGCAGCTTCCCGTCGGGCTGAACCTTGGCGCGCAAATCCATTTCCAGAAAGCGGCCTTTCCGGACCACTTCTCAAGAGTGCGCAGCATCGTCACCTATGCGCAATATTGGGCGGCGCGACTGACGGGCATTCAGGCCACGGAAACGACCTCGCTCGGCTGCCATACGGATCTATGGAACCCACGCCGGAAAAGTTTCTCCTCGCTCGTCGCGCGTCTCGGTATCGAGCATTTGATGGCGCCGATCCGCTCCGCTTTCGATGTGCTGGGAACAATCCGCCCGTCGCTAGCACTGGAAACCGGTCTTTCACCGCATATGCCGGTCTATTGTGGCATCCACGATTCCAACGCATCGCTCCTGCCGCATCTTCTGCGCCGGGACGGTGATTTTTCGGTCGTCTCCACCGGCACCTGGGTGGTGAATTTCGCCATCGGCGGCGCGGCGGGTTCGCTCGATCCCACCCGTGACACACTCCTGAATGTCGATGCTTTCGGCCGTCCCGTTCCCTCCTCCCGCTTCATGGGCGGCAGGGAATATGAAATGCTGGCGCAGCAATTCGGGGCAGCGGAAGACGAAGCGATAGACGCGGCTCTCGCTGACGTGATTGCCGGGGGCATGATGCTGCTGCCGAGCGTCGTCAGCGGCTCCGGCCCCTTTCCCGATAAGGCCGCGCGCTGGATTGGCGATGAAAATTCCACGGCTGCGGAACGGCACGCAGCGGCGTCGCTTTATCTTGCCCTGATGACGGAATGCAGCCTCTCGCTCATCGGGCGGAAAGGTCCGATCCTTGTGGAGGGCCCCTTCGCCAGCAACGCCCTTTATCTGAAGGCGCTGGCCGGCTTTGCAGACACCGAAGTAACGGCGGTCGAAGGGTCCACGGGCACCAGCGCCGGTGCGGCCCTACTCACCGGCATCAAGCCGCTTGCCGGTCGCGAGCGCCATTTCACGCCGCACGACATTCCCGGTCTCGCCTCTTACCGCAATGCCTGGCGAGGCCACATAGCCTGATGCGAAACGCAAAATGCGGCCGAATGGTCGGCCGCATTTTGCTTTTGCGGAAGGATCAGCCCTTGATGAAGGCCAGAAGATCGGCGTTCAGCACATCGGCATTCACCGTCAACATACCGTGCGAGAAGCCGGGATAGGTCTTCAGCGTGCCGTTTTTCAACAGCTTCACCGATTTCAGGGCGGAGTCGGCAATAGGCACGATCTGGTCGTCTTCGCCATGCAGCACCAGCGTCGGAACGCTGATATTCTTCAGGTCTTCGGTCTGGTCGGTTTCCGAGAAGGCTTTTACACCGTCATAATGGGCCTTGGCGCTACCCATCATGCCCTGACGCCACCAGTTCTGGATAACGCCTTCATGAACGGTCACGCCATCGCGGTTGAAGCCATAGAAGGGACCGGCCGGCACATCGCGGAAGAACTGCGCGCGGTTTGCGGCGAGCGACGAGCGGAAGCCGTCAAAAACCTCCATCGGCAGGCCTTCCGGATTGGCCGCAGTCTTGAGCATCAGCGGCGGCACGGCGGAAACGAGAACCGCCTTGGCGACACGGCCGGCGGGTTCGCCATGTTTTGCGACATAACGGGCGACTTCGCCGCCACCGGTGGAATGGCCGATATGGACGGCATTCTTCAGATCGAGGGCCTCAACGACGGCAAAGGCGTCGGCGGCGTAGTGATCCATGTCATGACCGTCGGCGACCTGGGCGGAACGGCCGTGGCCACGGCGATCATGGGCGACGACGCGAAAACCCTTGGAAACGAAGAACAGCATCTGCGCATCCCAGTCATCGGACGAGAGCGGCCAGCCATGGTGGAACATGATCGGCTGGGCATCCTTCGGGCCCCAGTCCTTGTAGAAGATTTCGGTTCCGTCTGTCGTCTTAACAAAGCCCATGATCGTTACTCCTTCGGTTGCGTTGGCATCTCCGGCGCAGCCTGTTGTGCGCCGGTTTGATGGAGGGATGATGACGCAGGATAACGGTTGCAACAATTGCAACAATAATTGGGAATGAATTGCCGTTTATGAAATTATCTTCTCGACCCGCATACCATCGCGGCACACGTGTCGACCCGCTCCGCGCCCTCATGCAAGTGTGAGAACGGGGATGGAGGGCAGACGGTTCCGTGAATTCGACGCGGCCTCAGTCTACCTCGGGATCGTATTCCCTCGGGCTCTCGTCCTTTGAGAACAGGACGCAGGGCCCGCGTGAACCGCGCGGATCATAGGCATATCCCTTGGCGGTCAGCGCCTGCATGATATCGCGAACCCCGGCGAGACCGTAAAGATGGTCATGCAGCTCCACGAATATCCGCTCCACGCCGGTCAGGTCGGCCCTGCCGAGCAGGTCGCGTTCCGCGCCCTCGATATCCATGACAAGCGCGGTAATGCCCCGGCTGGCGATAAATTCATCGATATTGGCGGAGGAGATTTCGATGCGCTTTTCATAGGGCCCCTGGTTTTCGTCCATGGACGACATCCAGAGATCCCTGCGGACGTAAAAAGGATAGGAGCTCGGCTCGTCGGCGGTAAGAAGTCCCTGCGAAAACACGACATTGCCGCGGCAATTGGCCTTGATTACCCGCTCTGCCAGCGCCGCCGTGGAGGGGTTGGCCTCGAAAGCCCAGACGGAAACATCCTCAATGCCGGCAATGATCGACGTGATGATGCCGATACCGGATCCCAACTCCAGCACACGATCGCCGGGCTTGATGGCTTTCAGGACGCTGCGGGCCTCTTTCGCCTCGTAGCTGCCGTCGGTCAGCGCCTGCCAGATGACGGGCGACACCTCATCGGAAGAAAGAGGCAGGGCAACTCCATGCACGTCCAGTATTTCCATGTCTCAAGCCTTTTCGCAAAACCCGGCCGCTTTGTCGGAATGATCCCATATCGACCGGGAATGCTCTACAGCATCGTTGCGGCAACCGGTATCGGTTTTCGCAAGCAACAATATGACTTGGTAAAAATTCAAGATACGGCCGCCGTCAAACAGACCCCGTCTCAGACGGAACTCCAGGCCACCAGCTCCTTGGCCGGCAATGGCCTGCTGATCAGATATCCCTGAACCTGATCGCAACCCAAACGCCTGACACATTCATATTGCTCTTCCGTCTCGATACCTTCGGCAATCGTCGTCATCCGCAGACTGCGACCGACACCGACCACGAATTCCACGATCGCCAGCGCATCGCGATCGCTGGTGATATCGCGCAGGAACGAGCGGTCGATCTTGATCTTGTCGAAGGGTACGCCGCGCAAGTTGGCGAGCGATGAATAGCCGGTGCCGAAATCATCCATCGCGATCTTGATGCCGACGGCCTTCAGCCGCGACAGCGTGTTGATCGTCTGGTCGCTTTTGTTGAGCAGGATCGATTCGGTGATTTCAAGCTCGAGCCGGCTCGGCTCCAGCCCGCTTTTCTCAAGCGCGCCCATGACGTTCTGGATGAGGTTGGTGCTGTGGAACTGAACCGGCGACAGATTGACCGCCACCTTCATGTCCTCGTCCCAGCCCATCGCCTCGCGGCAGGCGGTCTCCATCACCCATTTTCCGAGCGAATGGATGAGACCGGTTCTTTCCGCCACGGGAATGAACACGCTGGGCGGCACATCGCCCCGCACCGGATGTTTCCAGCGCAGCAGCGCCTCGAAGCCGCAGAGCTTGCGGGTCTGCGTCGCCACCTGCGGCTGGTAATAGACTTCCATCTCGTCGTTCTGCAGCGCGGTCTGCAGATCGGCCTCGAAGGATTTCTTCTCGGTCAGCTGTTTCTGCATGCGGACCTTGAAAACGCTCGCCCGGCCGGGACCGATAGCCTTGGCCTCATAAAGCGCCAAGTCGGCACGCTTGAACAATTCATCGGCATCGACGGCGCCGTGCGATATGGCGATGCCGATGCAGGTGCCGATTTTGACCTCCTGCTCACCCAGCTGGTAGGTGCGGCTGATCTGGTCGATGAGCTTGGTGGCAAGGCGGCGGGCGGCATCTTCGTTCAGATCGTCGGAGACGACGGCGAACTCGTCGCCGCCCAGACGGCAGACCATGTCATAATCGCCGCCAATGGCCGAAAGGCGCTGCGCCACGGCCTGAAGCAGCGCATCGCCCGCATCGTGGCCGAGCGTGTCGTTCACGTCCTTGAACCCGTCGAGATCGAGGAGAAGGATGGCCGTCGTTCCCGTACCGCCGAAGGATCGGCGCAACCTCTCGATCAATTCCTGCCGGAACAACGCACGGTTCGGCAGGCCCGTCAGCGCATCGTGATAGGCATCATGCTCGAGCCGGACATTCTTCGCCTGCAATTCCAGCGTGGCGGCACGCAGATCGTCCGTCAGGCCGCGCATGCTTTTCTGCGCCCGGTTCAGGAGATCGTTCTGGCGAAGCAGCAATATGACAAGTGCTATACCGCACAGGATGAGGCCGCCCGCCAGCGCGGTGTAAACGATATGCAGCTTTCGCACATCCTCATGGGCCGTATCGATGAGATTGACGTCATAAGCGACGGAAGACGAGGCCAGCGTCGTCATCGGTGCGTCAAGCGCGCTCATTGCCGAAAGCAGATCCGGCACATCGGCCGGATTAAGGTTGTTCACCTGCTGCTCCAGACGGGCCAAAACGGCATCAAGACGGGTCACAAGATCCCGCCACTGCTGCTTTTCGTCGATGAAAGCGCCCAGATTGCCCTGCTTCAGAAGCTCAAGGCGGCTCAGCATGATGTCCAGACGCAGCTGCAACTCGTCCCGGTCGATCTTGCCGGGATTGAGCGCAAAGACGGCCAGCTTGTTCTGGAGGCGCAGATATTCGGCTACGGTCTGGCTTACGGCCCAGGAATCATTGTAGCGGGCGAATTTCTGCAGAGCGGTCTGCCGCTCGGCAATGACGAAAGCGATATAGCCCGTTGCCAGAACGAAGCAACAGATGATCACCGCCACAAGTTTTCGCAAACGGCACCTTTATTCCACTATCAGTTTGGCAACTTGCCATGCGGACCGCGAATAATAGGTCTGCTTCTGCAGCTCCGGGTCGCTGTCATAGGGATAGATGACGAACAACGGGCCTTTTTCGCGAACTGTCATGTAATTGCCATCCAGCTTGATCGCCAGGATAACGTTAAATTTCTTAAAATCTTCAATAGGTATCGTGCTGACATAATCGTTGAGAGCGACCGCAGTGACGCTGGTGCCCTTTGCTCCGACGACATCCATCAATTTCGCCAGCGAGACACCATCGAAACGGACGCGGCCGTCATGCCAGGGCGTCGTCGTCTCCACCGTCTCCATGCCGAGCGCTTCCAGCATGTCACGATCAAATACCGCGGCGCCATCGGCATTCGTATTACTGACGTTTCCGGATATGGTTAATATCGGCTTTCCTTGCGGTTTGGCAATTTCCCCGGCTTCGGCACAGGAAAGCCACGCAAGCGACAAGAACGCACTGAGAAGTACCCGGGCGAAACTCATACTTTTTCTCCATCGATAACGTTCAGGTCGAGGGTTTTCGCCAACCTTTGAAGGTCAAAGGAACCGACGTTAGCAATATATATCAGGAACTGATGTTATATCCTCACTGAGATTTTATCCGTATTTTCTCTAGGTTTTGAGTAAACCCTTTGGATAATTTTTCCGTCTTATTGTATTTTTTTACACTCGACGCCCTGTTATGACGCAGGCGACAAGCCCCTGAGACCCCTCGCGATAATTCGTCAGGTTCGACAAAGGCCGAATTGTGGCGAGAGCCTCTTCGCCGTCGCACAGGTTCATCTGATTCGCTTGAGGCGGCCAGGCATGCGACGCCCCATCTCCGCGCCGGATTGAAATGACGAATGACAAATCCCGCGTCACAGAAAAATCATGACGATTGCCGGAGCACACGGTTGAAACATACCGCCCGCAACTTAATATAAAGGCTGTCGTTTCCGTTTCCGGCAATTCCAGAAGCCTCTTGTCGGAAATATCCAGACACATGTTCCGCGCAGCGAAAGCCGCGATGCCGGTTCGTCCGGCCAGGACAATTCTGTTCACGTCTCCGGGCCGGACGGCTTCCGCCGTATCGGCCGCATCATGAAGGTAGCCCCTATGCACACCTATCCCGACATCAAACTTCTCATTGATGGCGAATGGCGAGACGCCGTTTCCGGCAAGACGATCGCCGTGTCCGATCCGGCGACCGACGAGATCATCGGCGCGATTGCGCACGCCGAGAAGGAAGACCTCGATCTGGCGCTTGCCGCCGCTGAGCGCGGTTTCAAGCTGTGGCGCGACACCTCCCCCTACGAGCGCTCGAAGATCATGCGCAAGGCTGCCGACATTCTGCGCGAGCGCAAGGACAAGATCGCCTATATCATGACGCGCGAGCAGGGTAAGCCGCTGGCGCAGTCGGGCACCGAAATCATGGGCGCCGCCGACACCATCGACTGGTTCGCCGAAGAAGCGCGCCGCACCTACGGCCAGGTCATCCCGGCCCGCGCGAGCGGTGTTTCACAGCTTGCCATCAAGCTGCCGGTCGGCCCTGTGGCGGCGTTCACGCCGTGGAACTTCCCGATCAACCAGATCGTCCGCAAGCTTTCCGCAGCGCTCGCCACCGGCTGCTCCATCATCGTCAAGGCGCCCGAGGAAACACCGGCATCGCCGGCCGAACTCATCCGCGCCTTCGTGGATGCGGGCGTACCGGCCGGCGTTATCGGCCTCGTTTACGGTGTTCCATCCGAGATTTCGGAATATCTGATCCCGCATCCGGTCATCCGCAAGATATCCTTCACCGGCTCCACGCCCATCGGAAAACATCTGGCCGCACTTGCGGGCAAGCACATGAAGCGCGCCACGATGGAACTGGGCGGCCACGCGCCTGTCATGATCTTTAACGATGCCGATATCGACAAGGCGATCGAAGTGACCTCGCTTGCCAAGTTCCGCAATGCCGGTCAGGTCTGCGTCGCCCCCACCCGCTTCCTCGTGCAGGACGGCGTGGCCGATCGTTTCCTTGAAGGTTTCGTGGAAGCGACAAAGGCCATCAAGGTCGGCAATGGTCTCGAAGATGGGGTCATCATGGGCCCGCTCGCCAATGAGCGCCGCATTCCGGCACTGGAAGGCCTCATCAACGACGCCGTTTCCCATGGCGCAGAATTGAAGACCGGCGGACGCCGCATCGGCAACAAGGGCAATTTCTTCGAGCCGACGGTTCTCGCCAATGTGCCGGCGTCAGCCAAGATCATGAATGACGAGCCCTTCGGCCCGGTCGCGATCATCAACCGCTTCTCGAGCTTCGATGACGCCATCACAGAGGCTAATCGCCTGCCCTTTGGCCTTGCATCCTACGCCTTCACCGGTTCGGTCAAGACCGCGCATGCACTTGGCCAGCAGGTTGAAGCCGGCATGCTGACCATCAACCATAATGGCCTCGCGCTTCCGGAAGTCCCCTTCGGCGGCATCAAGGATTCCGGTTACGGTACGGAAGGCGGCTCGGAAGCGGTTCAGGCCTATCTGGAGACCAAATTCGTCAGCCAGATGAGCTGAGTTTTCCGAAATTTCTTCTCCCCGCCGGGGAGAAGATGGCCCGAAGGGTCAGATGAGGGGGGGCAAGCTCTCCGCATATCTCTGCGCGCACCCCCTCATCCCGCTGCCGCGACCTTCTCCCCGACGGGGAGAAGGCGAAGCCGCAATCGCTTGATCCATTGTCACTCCCTGAAAGTTGCTCAGCACTATCTTGCCTCCAGCCCCATCATGCCCTAAAAGAACAAAAAGTGAACTTGAGGGCGATATGGGCGACACGGCGGCACCGGCACTGAAGGAAATATTCAACCAAGAGAAACTGCGGCACATCGCCGATCAGACCAGGGCCGTCCATCCGCAGTTTGACGTTTCAGCCTTCATGGCGCTCGCCACCGAAAACCTCGAGGCCTTGGGGATCATGCAGCGTATGCGGCAGGTGGCGACGAGCCTGCATGCGACGCTTCCCGGCGACTATGCCCGCAACATCGAAATCCTGACCGCCGCAGCGCCGGGTATCGGCAACGGCTTCGCCTCCATTTCGCTGCCGGAATATGTGGCGCTTTACGGCCTCGATGATTTCGACCTTTCCATGGAAGCGCTGCATTATTTCACCCGTTTCGGCTCCTCGGAATTCGCCATCCGTCATTTCCTGCAGAAGGATATGGCCCGCACCCTTGCCGTGATGGAAACGTGGTCACGGCACGAGAATGAGCATGTGCGGCGGCTGGCGAGCGAGGGCTGCCGGCCGCGCCTGCCATGGTCGTTCCAGCTCAAACCCCTGATCGACGATCCATCCCCTGTCACTGGTATCCTCGAGGCCATGAAAGCCGATGAGGCGCTTTATGTGCGCAAATCCGTCGCCAATCATCTGAACGACATCACCAAGGACAATCCCGCTTTCGTGCTGGCGCTCATCGATGCATGGCCGAAGGAAAATCCGCATACGCGCTGGATTACACGCCAGGCCCTGCGCACCTTGATCAAGAAGGGCGATGCAGCCGCTCTTGCCCATCTCGGCGCGCATGAGGAAGCGGAAATAGCACTTGCGGCATTTCAGGTTACGCCGGACAAGGTGGCTCTCGGCAACCCTGTGCGGATTTCAGCCTCTTTCACGTCGACGGCGAAACGCTCGCAGAAACTGGTGATCGACTACGCCGTGCACTACGTGAAGAAGAGCGGCGATGCCTCGGCGAAGGTCTTCAAGTGGAAAGAAATCGAGCTTCAGCCCGGCGAGACATGCGCGCTGTCGATCAGCCGCGCCATACGTGATTTCACCACCCGCAAACACTATCCCGGCCTTCACAGGGTTGATCTCATGATCAATGGCAAGCTTGTGGCAGAAAGCGCCTTCGAACTTCTGGGTTGAGAACGGCTCACGCCGCCGGGAAAATCTTCGCCCGGCGGATAATGACGGAGCCGCGGTCACCGGCGGCGACATCGTTTTCCGGCGGCACGTCGAATTCCAGGATATCGCCGCCATCAGTGCTGGCGATGACCCGGCGCTCACCCGCGCGGTCGAGAACCCGCGCCACCGAGGCCGGAATGCCCTCATGCAGATCTTCCCACTCCAGATCGCCGGGGCGGGCATAGATATCGACGGCGCCATCGCCCTGCGCATAGGAGAAAGGCAGTTCATTGTCGCCGACATAGACCTTGCCGCCGCGCGCCACGCCGGAGACCCGGTTGGCATCGCCCAGAAAACGCATGACGAAGGCGCTGTTCGGCTGGCGGCAGACCTCCTTCGGCGTACCCTCCTGCACGATCTCACCCTGATTGAGGATGACGACACGATCGGCAAGATCGAGCGCTTCTTCCTGGTCATGCGTCACGAAAATCGTGGTGATGCCGAGCGAATCGTGAATCTCGCGCAGCCAGCGGCGAAGATCACGACGCACATTGGCATCCAGCGCCCCGAAAGGCTCATCGAGCAGCAGCACCTTTGGATCGACCGAAAGCGCACGCGCCAGCGCCACGCGCTGCCGCTGCCCGCCGGAAATCTGCGCCGGGAAGCGGTCGCCGAGGCCATCGAGCTTCACCAGCCGCAAAAGTTCCTCGACGCGAGCGTCTATCGCCGCCTTGTCGCGCTTCACCTTCGAGACCTTCATGCCGAAAGCGATATTCTGATGCAGGGTCATATGCGGGAAAAGCGCATAATGCTGGAACACGAAACCGACACCGCGGTCACGCACCGGAATATTGGTGGCGTCCTCGTCTCCAAAAAAGATGCGGCCGCCATCGCTATATTCGAGACCGGCAACCATGCGCAAAATCGTGGTCTTGCCGGAGCCTGAGGGACCGAGCAGTGCCAGAAGCTCACCGCTTTCGATATCCAGCGAAACATCGCGCACGGCGCGGAAGGTATCGAAGGTCTTCACCACATTTTCGAGGCGGATTTTCATGGGAATCAGGTCTCCGTGGCGATGGCGGCGTCGCCGTTGGTCTTCTTGGCCCCGCGCCCGGCGCCGCGTCGTTCCAGCGCCACCTTGGCGATGATGGTGACGACGGCGAGCAAGGCCAGGATGGAGGCTGACGCGAAGGCGCCGGCCGTCTGGTAATCATGGTAAAGCAGCTCGATGTGCAGCGGCAGCGTATTAGTCTGGCCGCGAATATTGCCCGATACGACCGATACCGCGCCGAATTCACCCATCACGCGGGCGTTGCAGAGCACGACGCCATAAAGCAGCGCCCATTTGATATTCGGCAAGGTCACCGAAAAGAAGGTGCGCCAGCCGGATGCGCCAAGAGAGGTCGCCGCCTCCTCAAGATCACGGCCCTGCGCCTGCATCAGCGGGATCAGTTCGCGCGCCACGAAAGGCGCGGTCACGAACATCGAGGCGATGACGATGCCGGGCAGCGCAAAGAGTATCTTGATGTCATGCGCATCGAGGAACGGGCCGAACAAACCCTGAAGGCCGTAAACGAAGAGATAGGCGACGCCGGCGACGATCGGTGAAATGGAAAAGGGTATTTCGATCAGCACCAGCAGGAAGCGCCGGCCCGGGAAATCGAACTTGGTGATCGCCCATGCGGCCGCGACCCCAAAGGCGGTATTAACAGGCACGGCGATCAGCGCCGTCAATACCGTCAGCATGATGGCGTGGCGGGTATCGGGATGGGTGATGGTAGCGGAATAGACCTTCCAGCCCTGCGAAAAGGCCTCGACGCCGATGATGACAAGCGGTGCGACGACCAGCAGGGCGCCTATGACGAGCACGAAGGCGATGAGACTGCGGCGAACAAGAGGCGCATCACCAACACGCGGCGGCTTGCGATGTGAAGAAACGGCGCTCATGTTTCAGCCCCTCACCGTGTAACGAAGCGCACGCGCCTGCAGGTAATTGGTCACCGCCAGCATCACGAAGGCGGTGATGAGCAGCACGGAGGCGATGGCGGCGGCCGCCTGATAATCATATTCCTCCAGCCGGATGAAGATCAGCAGCGCGGTGATCTCCGTCGAAAACGGCTGGTTGCCGGCGATGAAGATGATCGCCCCGAATTCGCCGAGGCTGCGGGCGAAGGACAGCGACAGACCGGCGAGCAACGCCGGCGTCAGGAGCGGCAGGATGATCTTGCGGAAAATCTCGAGATCGGAACCGCCGAGCGATTGCGCCGCCTCTTCCAGCGCCGGATCAAGGTCTTCCAGCACCGGCTGCACGGTGCGCACGATGAAGGGCAGGCTGGTGAAGGCCATCGCCACCATGATGCCAAGCGGCGTATAGGCCACCTTGATGCCGAACTGGGAAAGCACCGAGCCGAACCAGCCGTTGCCCGCAAAAAGCGTCGTCAGCGCAATGCCGGCAACGGCGGTGGGAAGCGCAAACGGCAGATCGACGATGGCGTCCACAATGCGCCAGCCCGGAAAGCGGTAACGTGTCAGCACCCAGGCAAGCGCCACCCCGAAAATGACGTTGAACAGCGTGGCGGCCAGCGCACAGAGCACCGTAACACGATAACTGGCGACGGCGCGCGGCGAAGAGATGATCGACCAATATTCGGCAGGGCCAAGGCTTGCCGCCTTGAACACCAGCGCCGAGAGCGGCAGAAGCACGATGATGGCGACATAAGTCAGGGTAACGCCAAGGGACAATTTCAGCCCCGGCAGAACATTCCGTTTCAAACCCGCCCCCATCAATCAAAAAGCGACCCGGCAGTTTCCCGCCGGGTCCTTTATCTGTCCTTTGTCGTTGTGATTAACGGCTGCCGTAAAGCGTATCAAGCGTCGCGCCGGATGCAAAATGCTCTTTCTGGATTTTGTCCCAGCCGCCGAAGACGTCATCGACATTGACGAGGCGAATGGCGGGGAACTTATCCTTGAATTCGCCAACGACCTTTTCATTGTGAACGCGGTGGCCGAATTCGGCGGCGATGCGCTGGCCTTCCTCGGTATAGAGGAAGTCGAGATAGCTCTTCGCCAGATCGCGCGAGCCGCGCTTGTCGACCACCTTATCCACCACGGCCACCGGGAATTCGGCGAGCAGGCTGACGGAGGGCACAACGCCTTCCACCTTGTCGGCGCCATATTGCTTGGCGATGCCGCGGGTCTCGGCTTCGAAGGTGATCAGCACGTCACCGATTTCGCGTTCCACGAAAGTGGTGGTGGCGGCGCGGCCTCCGGTGTCGAAAACAGGCGTGTTGTCGAAGATTTTCTTGACGAATTCCTGGACCTTTTTCTCGTCGCCATTGAACTTCTCCTTGGCGTAAGCCGTAGCGGCGAGATAGGTGTAACGGGCGTTACCCGAGGTCTTGGGATTGGGGAAAACGATCTTCACATCGTCACGGGCGAGATCGTCCCAGTCCTTGATACCCTTGGGATTGCCGGCGCGCACGAGGAAGGACGGGAAGGAATAGAACGGCGATGCGTCGTTTGCAAAATCCTTCTTCCAGTCGGCGGAAACAAAGCCCTGCTTCACCAGAAAATCGACATCGGTCACCTGGTTGAAGGTGACAACATCGGCTTCAAGACCCTCGACAATGGCGCGCGCCTGCTTGGAGGTGCCGGCATGCGACTGGTCGACGGTTACGCCCGGATGCTGCTTGATGAACGCCTCGTTCTCGGCCGCAAAAACTTCGCGGGCGACATCGTAGGATGCGTTGAGGATGGTGGTCGGAGACTGCGCCTGCGCCGCACCTGCAAAAAGAGCGGCAACAGCAGTACCGATAATGAGAAGACGTTTCATGAATACCCCCGGCAATTCGAATGGTGCTCAACATAGCGGGCGGCGGCAACAGCTGCGAGAAACAGACATGCTTTACAGGCGCGCGGATTGGAAATTTCGCCCAAAGAGAACCGATTTCAAAGGTGATGATTTCATATACGGCAAGAAGCCGGATTTCTTTTGCGCCATCCTAAAGGCGATGATCGGGAAACAGATTGCCGGAATGCCCGGCAAAATAGGGCGCAAGGTCCTCCTCCCGCACCTCTTTTAGCCGTGCCGGCTGCCAGCGGGGATTACGGTCCTTGTCGACCAGAGCCGCACGCACTCCCTCGTAAAAATCGTGCTGGCGCAATATCTCCGTGCCGGCGGCAAATTCCCGCTCCAGGCATTCGATAAGGCTCGCGCTTTCGCGGCCGAGGCGCAGCAGCTTCAGGGTCAGTTTCAGACTGGTGGGAGAGCGCTTTTGCAGGACCTCTAGGGTCTCGCGCGAAAACGCATCCTGTCGCGCCGAAAGCGCGGCGAAAATCTCCTCAACCGTGTCGAAACGGAATGTCGCGTCGATGATATCCCGATTTATGGATAAAACGCCTTCATCGGCCTCAACTGCCTGCGCCGTGATCGCCGTCTCGATGCTGTCCATATCCGCGGCCTTCGACAGGTCTTGGACCAGACCGTCGAGACGGTCCGAAGGAACAATATGATCGGCAAAGCCGGCATAGACGGCGTCGGCGGCAGTAACGGCGTTGCCCGTCAGCCCCAGCCAGGTGCCGCATTCGCCCGGCGCTCGTGGCAGCAGCCAGGAGCCGCCGACGTCAGGAAAGTAACCGATGCCGGTTTCCGGCATGGCGAGTTTTGTGCGTTCGGTGACGATGCGGTGGCTGCCATGGGCTGAAATGCCGACACCGCCGCCCATGACGATACCGTCCATCAGGGCAATATAGGGCTTGCTGAAGCGGGCGATGCGATAGTTGAGCGGAAATTCTTCCCGCCAGAAATCAAGCACCTGCGGGTCGCCCGCCTTACCGAGATCGTGAATGATACGGACATCGCCACCGGCGCAGAGCCCCCTGTCGCCTTCTCCGCTCAACACCACACAGGAAACATCCGGATCCTCCTCGAAACGCTGAAGCGCCTGAAACAGGTCGCGCACCATCGGCAACGTCAGGCTGTTGATCGCCTTCGGGCGGTTGAGGCGAATGATGCCAGTCCCTCCCCGCTTCTTAACGATGACCTGCGCATCCGCTTCCGTTGTCTGTTCCAAGACCGCCTCCTCCACTGCCCATTTATGCGGCCATCTTGGCGGCCTCGGGCCGATCACGCAACGTTGATCTTCTCTTGCAGGAACGTCTTTCGCTCAAACCGCTTTAACGGGCAGAAAATGCCAAAAATCCGATTTCGCAATGCAGCATGTTTGCTTGACGCCCGGAAAATCATGGCATGTAATGGGTCTGGAAATGCCGGCATTGATTCCTGTCGAGCGTGTGCCGGACCAAGCGAAATGTCGCCTTCTCAAAGGCGCTGTAAACAGCAACGGGAGACGAGCATGCAGGTTTCGGAACACGAATGGATCAGCAAACGGGCATATACACTCTGGGAAAAGGAAGGCCATCCCCAAGGTCGTGACGCGCACCACTGGGAACAGGCAAAACATGAATTTTCGCTGCTGAAGACATCGGAAGCGACAAAACCCGCAACGCGCAAGAAGGCCGCTCCCAAAGCCGCCACTGTCGAAAACGCATCGGAAGCGGAAGCCCCGGCAAAACCCAAGAGCCGTGCCCGCAAGGCTGCCGCCACGAAATAAGGGCTCGTGCCGTTAAGCTGAAGCCACCAATGAAAAAGCCCGACGAAATTCGCCGGGCTTTGTCTGTTTAGCGCGGGTCACAACCCGGATCGCCGACCCGGCAGCCATCCCGGAGGTTTTCCGACGCAGGCGCACGGCGCGGGTCATCCCACTGGCGACGCTCGGCAGGAAGCCGGCCCTCATTCTGATTTGGCTGGCGATCGCGATTACGATCCCGGTTCTCATCTTCGAAGCGCCGGCGATCGTCATCGCGACGGGGCCTGTCCTGATTTCTGTCGCCCTGGTTCCAGTCGCCATAACGACGTTCCCAGCGTCCGTCATTCGGACCGCCGCCCTGACGGGGATCGCGCCACTCGTCACGACGACCATCGCGCCAGTCGTCCCGGCGTCCGTCACGCCACTCGTCACGCGGACGTGGGCGATCCCATCCGGCGCTCGGCGGCGGGGCGTTCCAGTAACCGCCTGATGGCGGCGGACGACGCCAGCGGTCGCGCTCGCGGTAGAAGTCGCGGTCGCGATAATAGCGGTCCCAATAACGGCCGACCTCGAAGGTGATCACCGGCACACCAAGATCGCGGTAATAACGCGGCTCGACATAGACCCGGTTCTGCCGGTAGGTCGTGGCAATGTAACGCCCGGCCACCCAGCCGCGACCGCCCACAAACGAGACGTCACACCACGGCGTATCGGAAAGGCAGCCGTGGACGGTGAGCGGCGCGCCATTCGGGATCACCACAACAGCCGGATAGGCCGTGCTCGGGCCGGAGCGCATATTCACATTCGCGGTGGCGAAACCGCGCGTCGCAGCCTCGGCAAGTGCCGGCGCGGCGAGCATGGCCACCAGCGCAATTGCGCCAAACAGTTTTTTCTTCACTTCTTTCTCCTCAAGCAAAGGCCCGCTTTGCCCTTGTCGGCATCCACCATTTTCGATGGACGAGTATGCGTTCCGCATACTGCCACGATCGGAAAATACGCGCTGCTGCATGAACGCAGCATGAAACAAATGAGGGGGCGTATCAGTTCCACCTGCGGCAATGAGCGCCCGACAAATTGCCGCCGGAATGGACGGCCGGTCTTGACTTCGGGGGGCAATCATCCGACTTCAATGCAACAGCAATATGGAGCAGAACCATGAGCGAAACCGCACAGACGACCGTCGACCAGAGCGAAGTGGATCGCTTCTCCGCGATGGCTGCGGAATGGTGGAGCCCGACCGGCAAGTTCCGCCCATTGCACAAGTTCAATCCGGTGCGGCTCGAATATATCCGCAACCGCATCTGCGACAATTTCGGCCGCGACCCGAAGGCGCACCGCCCGCTGGAAGGGCTGCGCATATTGGATATTGGCTGCGGCGGCGGCCTTCTCTCCGAACCCGTTGCGCGCATGGGCGCTGATGTGGTGGGCGCCGATCCCTCGGAAAAGAATATCGGCATCGCTTCCACCCACGCCCGCGAAAGCGGGGTAAGCGTTGACTACCGCGCCGTGACCGCCGAACAGTTGCAGGAAGCCGGCGAAACCTTCGACGTCATCCTCAACATGGAGGTGGTCGAGCATGTGGCCAATGTCGATCTCTTCGTCACCACCTGCGCGAAGATGGTGCGGCCCGGCGGATTGATGTTCGCGGCCACCATCAACCGCACGCTCAAAGCCCGGGCACTGGCGATCTTCGCCGCCGAAAACGTGCTGCGCTGGCTGCCGCGCGGCACTCATCAATATGAAAAGCTCGTTCGTCCGGAAGAACTCGAGAGGCCGCTGGTGGCAAGCGGCATGGATATCATCCACCGCACCGGCGTCTTTTACAACGTGCTGCAGGACCGCTGGAATCTTTCACCTGACATGGAGGTCAACTACATGATGCTGGCGAAACGACCGGCGCAAGGCTAACGCCGGGCGCGATCTGAGTGATGTCATTCTAAAGAAATTCAGTTGACGTCATCAGGCAAGACCGGCAGCGGCGCGATCTCTATACCCTCATCCAGCAGGGCCCTGGCTTCCTGCGCAGAGGCATTGCCGATGATGCCGCGCTCATCCGCTTCGCCATAATGGATTTTGCGCGCCTCTTCGGGAAATTTATCGCCGACATCCTCGGCACTGGCGCGGATATTGGCGACAGCCTCGCGGATTTGCGCCATCGCCTCTTTTCTGGCAGTATCCATGGCGAGCGTCTGGCGTTCGTCTTTCTTGCGGGCGGTAGAGACCGAAGGCGCCATCAATAGCTTTGATACCTGCACGGAATTGCAGACCGGGCAGGACAGGAAACCGCGCTGCAACTGATTGTCGAAATCGTCGCTACCGGCAAACCAGCCTTCGAACTCATGGCCCTTTTCACAGGCCAGCGCATAACGGATCACGCCGCTTCACCTCCGGCAGGTTTCAGGGGAATGACAGTGTCCAGCCCGAACTCGCGGGCATTGCGCAGATTGGGAATTTTGCCACGCGCGGCAGCCACCATCGACGTGTCGATCTCGGCGAAGATGATCTCTTCTCCGGCGCCGCCGGCAATGGCCAGAACCTTGCCCCAGGGATCGATGATGATGGAATGGCCAAAGGTCTCGCGCCCGTCCTCATGCACGCCGGCCTGCGCGGCGGCAATGACGAAAGCGCCATTTTCGATGGCGCGGGCGCGCAGCAGGATCTCCCAATGCGCCTCCCCCGTCTGCCGGGTGAAAGCCGCCGGGACCGTCAGAACCTCTGCACCGGCCAGCGCTTCAGCGCGAAAAAGCTGCGGAAAACGGACGTCGTAACAAATTGCAAAGCCGAATTTCGCCAGCGGAAGTTCGGCGATACGCGCGACTTCGCCGGGTTGATAAGCAGCGCTTTCGCGCCAGCTTTCACCATTGTCGAGATCGACATCGAACATATGGATCTTGTCATAGCTGCAGATGCGCGAACCATCCGGCGCGAAGAGAAAACCGCGATTGGCAATCTTCCCATCCGGCCGGGCAATCGCGGTCGAGCCGACATGGACATGAATACCGAGTTCACGGGCGAGACGCGCGGCCGTCGCAACGATGACATCGCCATCGTCATCCCGCAATTGCGCGCGCAGCGCCTGCCTGTCCTTCTGGATGGCGCCCGTCATTTCCGGGGTCTGCACATAAACGGCGCCCTCAGCTGCAGCCGCACGCACCAGCCGTTCCATATCGGCGGCGTTTTTTGCCGGATCGACGCCGGAACGCATCTGAATGGCGGCAGCCTTGAAACTCATCACATCCTCCATGCCCGCAAATCGCGGCCGATCAGGCGGCCAGCAGCGCGTCCAGCTTACCGGCGCGCTCCAGCGCGTGCAGATCATCACAACCGCCCACATGCTCGCCGTTGATGAAGATTTGCGGGAACGTTGTGCCGCCGGATTTCTCGATCATTTCCTGCCGGTATTCCGGTGTCGTCGTGGCGTTATATTCCGCGTAATCCACGCCCTTGCTGTCCAGCAGCGCCTTGGCGCGCGCGCAATAACCACAAAAATCCCGCGTATAGATCGTTACCGGTGCCATGTTTTCAAAGCCCTCGCAAACGTGCGGTAAAACGCACGATAAAGTCATGTCATTCAGGTTTCATATAGGGCCGGAAATGGCCATTGCAAAGGTCAAAACCGTCACATCCGCGGCACCGGCCTTGCGCAGGGCGCGGCTTGCCGCACCCACCGTTGCGCCGGTGGTATAGACGTCGTCCACCAGCACCACGCGCTTGCCATGGACATCACCTTCACGGCCGGGCGCAAGCGAGAAAGCGCCGCGCATATTGTCCCGCCGGGCAAGGGCCGAAAGCCCCACCTGCCGCTCCGTCGGCTTCACGCGCAGCAACGCGCCGGCGAGCAAGGGCTTGCCGGCGGCCTTGGCCAGATGCCGCGCAAGCTCGGCGGATTGATTGAAACGGCGGCGCAGGAAACGGTGACGATGCAATGGAACGGGCACGATGCAATCACAGGCATCCACCGTCCCGTCACTTGCCCTCAGCATCCACAGCGCCATCAGGCGGGCGAGATCAGTCCGGTCCTGATATTTCAGCCGGTGCACGAGCTTGCGGGCGGTTCCCTCATGGCTTGCGACGGCACGCAGCCGGTCAAAGGGCGGCGGTTCGGCAATGGCCCGCGCGCTCACAAAACCGTCTCCGTGATCCCGTGCGAAGGGCATGCCCAGAACCTCGCAAAAAGGGCGATCTATAAAGGCCACCTCCCGCCAGCAATCCGCACATAAGGCAGCCTCGCCACCGGTCATGCGGGTGCACCCCGCGCAGGTTGGCGGGTAAACCATACGGAAGGCCGCGCGCCACATGTCTCCCACTGCCGCCGGCACGGCCGCGGACCTCGACAACAACCCCGAAAACAGACTTTCACCAGCGCCCATGAGGTTGACTTTACCGCCGAACGGGTGCCTTTGCGAGAGCGATAGTTCTATCCCGACACGGGGAAGATGATGCCCGCAGCGGCATGAGACCAACGATACGGCCCGCCGATTCCAAAGGCGCTTGAGGCCGAGCAGGCAAGATGATGGATATTCTCTTTGACCAGGCCCTGATCGAACAAAACCGTCACCGGGCGTGGGCCAGACGCGATGACAAGGCCCTGTTTCTTCTCGATATGGCGGCCGAAGAGCTGGCCGACAGGCTCGCCATCGTCGAGCGCCAGTTCGAGACCGCGATCGAACTTCATGGCGGAACCGGCGTCACGGCGCGACGCCTGGCGGAGACCGGCAAGGTGGACACCATTCGCCGTATCGAAACCGAAAGCTCTTTTGCAACGGATGCGAATGTTCCCGAGGTTGCTTCCATGGAGCATCTGCCGCTTGAAGAGGCCTCCGCCAATCTCATCGTTTCACCGCTTGCCCTGCATCTGACCAACGACACTCCCGGCGCGCTGATCCAGATCCGGCGGGCATTAAAACCGGATGGCCTGTTTCTCGGCGCCATTCCCGGCAGCGGCACCCTGCAGGAACTGCGCGATGTGCTGCTGACGGCAGAGGCCGAACTGACCGGGGGCGCCAGCCCGCGTGTCATTCCTTTCGCCGATGTACGCGATGTTGGCGCGCTTTTGCAGCGCGCCGGGTTTGCGCTCCCGGTTACCGATGCGGAAAGCTACACGGTGCGCTACGATTCGATTTTCCCGCTGATGCGCGACCTGCGCGCCATGGGCATGGCCAACCCGCTGGCAAGCCGCAGCAGAAAACCGCTCAACCGCGCCTTTTTCCTGCGCGCAGCGGAGCTTTACGCCGAGCGGTACTCAGATGCTGACGGGCGGATAAGGGCGACATTTTCGATTATTTACGTATCAGGCTGGGCGCCGCACGAAAGCCAGCAGAAACCGCTAAAGCCAGGTTCCGCCAAGGTGCGGCTTGCCGATGCCTTGAAGACAACAGAGGTGAAGCTGTCCTGAGCGATCAGCCCTACGGGTTCGACTTAGCAAAAGTGTCTACGATGAACTGAAACACGGCATTGATATTGGTGCTGATGTCACCTGCCCCAGCGATGAGGGCGGCGGAAAGCAGCCCCGCGATCAGGCCATATTCAATCGCTGTCGCACCGTCTTCGTTTTTGCAGAAATTGATAAAAAAATGCGGCACAGGATATTCCCCATCCACCATCCGGTGCGTTTCGACAACCGGCATCTGCCCTGTTGAAATCAACACCATCCTAGGTCGATGACGTGAGGAATCCGTTACCGTTGATGGTAAACGATCAGCAACCGCTCTCGTTGCTGTAACCCGTGACCACGCAGGGCATCTCCGGCATCGGCTGGGTGATGCTGCGACGGATGGAATAGGTCTTGCCGATATCGGTCTTCTTGATGGAGCCCGTGCTGATCATGTCGTAATTTTCGGGAAACTGCGCCACGCGCGTGGTGGATTTTCCGGCAAGCATGGGGGTGATGATCAGGGAAAGGGCGATAACCGCCGTGCCGAACAACAGCGCCACATTGAGTACGCCGGTGCGACGGGATTTGTTGGAATATAAATGACGACCTTCCACCGTCTTCCAGAAATCCTCGTTCATGACCAACCTCGTCTCGCGCAGTTTACCGCTTCTTTAGCTTAACAATCTGCCAGAGGGTGCTGAACGATCTCTTAACACAGCCCCGTTTTGGTACGGCAAAGCGCTGGCAACAGGGCATTTTCACGAAGCTGTGACGGAATGATCTTACAAGGGTGGATAGATCGCTGGGAAAGGCCCGAGGATGACGTCATGCTGAGGCGAGCAGCCTCGCACTCGACGAGTGGTACTCGACAGGCTGATATCCCTACCGAATTGCGCGCAAACGGCACGCCGCCAGCTTATAGCAGATCCTGCAGGAAGGGGATGAGCGGCTCATCGGCCGGCGGCATGGGGTAATCACGCAGAGCCTGCGGCTTTACCCATTTCAGCGCCTGCCCTTCCCGGCCATGCGCGATGCCCTCATAACGGCGGCACACGTAAAGCGGCATCAGGAGGTGAAAGGTCTCATAGGTGTGGCTTGCAAATGTCAGCGGCGCAAGACAGGCGACCTTGGTTTTGATACCCAGTTCCTCGTCCAGTTCGCGCACAAGGGTTTCCTCGGGCGTCTCGCCATGCTCCACCTTGCCGCCCGGAAACTCCCACAGGCCCGCAAGCGATTTGCCTTCAGGACGCTGCGCCAGAAGAATGCGGCCATCCTGATCGAGGAGCGCGCAGGCGGCGACCAGCAGAATTTTTTTGCCCGCTTCGCTCATTCGCCTGCCCCCTTGCGCCAGTAGCGATAACGATAAGCCTCGGAGAAGCCAAACTTCTCATAAAGGGCGATTGCCGGCGCATTGGCGGTATCAACCTGCAGCCAGGCGCTTTTTGCACCGCTTATTCTGGCCCAGCGCAGCGCGGAGGACAGAATCTGCGTGCCGAGACCCTTTTTGCGCTGCGATTTCACAACATCGAGCGAGAGAATGCCGGCGAGATCATTATCCTGAACACAGATCACGGTCGCGAGCGGATTGCCTTCCACTTCCTCATTGATAAAGAGGCCAAGCGTCGGCTTGATCGAGCTCACGATTTCCGCAATCGCCGGGCGCAGCGCCGGGTCGCCGTCGCTCACCTTGATACTCGCCTCGACAAAACGGCCGATATCGTGGCTTGGCAGGCTGACCAGCGTTTCCGGCAGTTCCATGCTGGAAAGATCGGCCGTCATGACCATTATCTCTTCGAACACGGACCAGCCGTCATTCACCAGAAAATCCCTGAGCTGTGGCGGCATCAGCGTCGTTTCGCGCACCACCAGCGGTCTGCCGAAATCTTCGAAACGCTTGCGCGCCTTTTCCAGCCGTACTGCACTGTTTCCGTAGTCGGAAGGGTCCAGCGGCACCACGCAGTTGATCCGCTTGGAGGGATGCGAACCCGTCAGGCGGATTTGCCAGCTGCCGTCATAAATCACCGACGATGCAGGCCATGCCCGGAAGCTGACGGCTTCCAGACGGCGAACCAGCGGCAGATTGACGGCCTTGTTGTCCTGCATTCTCTTCGGCTCCAACGGTCAGCTCCGGTAGTCGCCGTTGATCGCAACATATTCCTTCGTGAGATCGCAGGTCCAGACAGTGGCCGTGCCCTGACCGAGACCAATATCCACCTTCACGGGAATGTCTTCGAGACGCATCACCGCGGTCGTCTCCGTTTCCGAATAGTCGGGATCGCGCTCGCCATTCACGGCCACGCGCACGCCGCCGAACCAGATCGCGAGACGGTCGCGGTCGGCCATTTCTCCGGATTTGCCGACGGCCATGACGACGCGGCCCCAATTGGCGTCTTCGCCCGCAACCGCGGTTTTCACCAGCGGCGAATTGGCGATGGAAAGGGCGATCTTCTTGGCGGCAGCATCATTTTCCGCGCCAGTGACAGTAACTTCCACCATCTTGCGCGCGCCTTCGCCGTCGCGAACCACCTGCAAGGCAAGGTCCTTCAGAAGATCGTTGAGGCTAGCGCGGAAGCCGGCAAGGCGCTCGTCATCGGCGCTCGTCACCTTCACCTGGCCGTCTTCAGCCGCAGCACCCGTGGCAAACAGCATCAGCGTGTCGGAGGTGGAGGTGTCGCTGTCGACCGTCACGGAATTGAAGGTAGGGCCGACACCGGCGGAAAGCAGGGATTGCAGGGCGACGGGCTCGATATCCGCATCCGTCACCACGAAGGAGAGCATCGTCGCCATATCAGGCGCGATCATGCCGGCGCCCTTGGCGATACCGTTGATGGTAACGATGACGCCGCCGATTTCGGCAGTGCGGGTCGCGACCTTCGGATAGGTATCGGTCGTCATGATCGCCTTGGCGGCTTCCTGCCAGAAATCGGCTTCGGCCATGCCGTTCATATCGCCCAGAACACCGGCGAATTTGGTGGCGTCCAGCGGCTCGCCAATCACGCCAGTCGATGCGAGGAAAACCTCACCTTCGGAGCAGCCGACGGCGGCGGCGGCGGACTTCGCCGTCAACTCGGTTGCGGCCTTGCCCTTGAGGCCGGTGAAAGCATTGGCATTGCCGGAATTGACCACCACGGCACGCGCCACACCGCCACCGAGATTGGCGCGGCAGAAATCGACGGGGGCCGAGGGGCACTTCGATTTGGTGAAGACGCCTGCAACGCTTGCCGGCGCGTCGAACACCATCAGGAGAACATCCGTGCGGTTCTTGTACTTGATACCGGCGGCGGCCGTCGCCATGCGAACACCGCGCAGCGCGGGCATGTCGGGATAGGATTTCGGAGCGAGCGGGGAAACGGCAACGGACATGGGAAGCGCCTGAAATTCTGGAAAGGAGGATCTGGGAATGCCTGAGATGAAACGGGGCGGCCCATAGCCGCCCCGTAACCTGAAAGTTTTACTGCTGCGGCTGAGCCTGCTGTTCCTTCGAGGCTTCGTCGTAGCCCTTCTTCAGCGTCTCATCCATGATTTCGATCTTCTGGTCAGCCTTTGCCTTCTCGATGAGGGCAACGTACTTGTCACGCATGACAAGCTGACGAACCTGCGGCTCGACCTGCTCGAAAGCCGGCGGCGGGGCGATGCGCTTGTCTTCCAGCTTGATGACGTGGAAGCCGAACTGCGTCTTCACCGGGGTCTTGGTGTAAGCGCCCTTTTCGAGGCCGAAAGCGGCTTCTTCGAATTCCGGCACCATGCGGCCCTTGCCGAACCAACCGAGGTCGCCGCCGTCATCCTTGTTGGAATCGGTCGACTTTTCCTTGGCGAGGGCTGCGAAATCCTTGCCCGAATCAAGCTGCTTGATGATGTCTTTCGCTTCGTCCTCGCTGGCGACGAGAATGTGCGCGGCCTTGATTTCTTCTTCCTGCGGCAGGGCTGCGACTTCCTTGTCGTAGCGCGCCTTCACCTCATCATTGGTGACAGCTTCGACCACGTGCTTGCGGAAATAGGCGTTGTGCAGCTCACGGTCCTGGATGAATTCCATGCGCTTCTTGAAATCTTCAGTCTTTTCCAGACCTTCGGCGCTGGCGTTCTTTACCAGAAGCTTGACGTCGATCGCGCCGGAAAGAGCTGCGACCTTCTTCTGCTCGTCGGGAAGCTGCGCGAGCTGCGGATCGAGGTTGCTCATGGCGAGGTCGAGTTCGGACTGGTGGATTTCCAGATCGCCAACCTTGGCGACAACCTTGTCTTCCTGTGCGAAAGCCGGAAGCTGGAGGCCGAGCGTGGCCACAATCACCGCAGCCGCAATTTTATTATAGCGCAACATTTTGAACCTTTCGGGGACAATGCCGGCTCCAGACATGGTTTCCGGCTCTGAAAAAACTTCCAAACACCGGATTGTGGCCATTCTGTAACGGGCAGAACCGTTGACATCATTTGCCCCCCCTCTTATCTGTCACGCAACCTCGCGTCCAGATACGTTGAAGGGCGAAGTCCGTCATTTGTGCTGAAAACAGCGTGACGGAGAAAAGCGCCCGGCAAAACGGAATTTCAGAAAGGGCCAGTAAGATGGTCAGTCTCGGCGGTATAGCCCGCAAGTTGTTCGGTTCGGCAAATGATCGCCGCGTCCGCTCCTATAAAAGCAAGATCGCAGCCATCAATGCGCTGGAAGAGGCCACCAAGGCGCTCTCCGACGAGGCGCTGGCAGCCAAGACCGCCGAGTTCCGCCAGCAGCTGGCAGACGGCAAGTCGCTGGACGACCTGCTGATCCCGGCTTTTGCCGTGGCCCGCGAAGCATCGCGCCGCGTTCTTCACATGCGTCCCTTCGACGTGCAGCTGACGGGTGGTATGATCCTGCACGGCGGCGCCATCGCCGAAATGAAGACGGGTGAAGGCAAGACGCTGGTGGCAACGCTTGCGGTCTACCTCAACGCGCTCGCCGGCAAGGGTGTGCATGTCGTTACCGTCAACGACTATCTTGCCCAGCGCGACGCCGCCACCATGAGCAGGCTTTACCGCTTCCTCGGCCTCACCACCGGCGTCATTGTTCACGGGCTGGACGACGACCAGCGCCGCGAGGCCTATGCCTGCGACATCACCTACGCGACGAACAACGAACTCGGCTTCGATTATCTGCGCGACAACATGAAATATGACCGCGCGCAGATGGTGCAGCGCGGCCACAACTACGCGATCGTCGATGAAGTCGACTCGATCCTGGTCGACGAGGCGCGCACGCCGCTCATCATTTCCGGCCCGCTGGACGACCGTTCCGATCTCTACAACACCATCGACGCCTTCATTCCGCTGCTGGCACCAGAAGATTACGAAATCGATGAGAAACAGCGCTCGGCCAACTTCTCCGAAGAAGGCACCGAAAAGCTCGAAAACCTGCTGCGGCAGGCGGGCCTCCTGAAGGGCGAATCGCTTTACGACGTCGAAAACGTCGCCATCGTCCATCACATCAACAATGCGCTGAAGGCCCACAAGCTCTTCACCCGCGACAAGGACTACATCGTCCGCAACGACGAGATCGTCATCATCGACGAATTCACCGGCCGCATGATGCCCGGCCGCCGTTATTCCGAAGGTCAGCATCAGGCTCTCGAAGCCAAGGAAAAGGTGCAGATCCAGCCGGAAAACCAGACGCTGTCCTCCGTCACCTTCCAGAACTACTTCCGCATGTATGAAAAGCTGGCCGGCATGACCGGTACGGCCTCGACGGAAGCGGAAGAATTCGGCAACATCTACGGCCTCGACGTCATCGAGGTGCCGACCAACCTGCCGATCCAGCGTATCGACGAGGATGACGAGGTTTACCGCACCGGCGAGGAGAAGTTCCAGGCGATCATCACCGAGATCAAGGCGGCGCATGAACGCGGCCAGCCGGTTCTGGTGGGCACGACCTCCATCGAGAAATCCGAGCTTCTTGCGCATATGCTGCGCCAGTCCGGTTTCTCCGACTTCCAGGTTCTGAACGCCCGTTACCACGAGCAGGAAGCCTATATCGTTTCGCAGGCCGGTGTTCCCGGCGCCGTCACCATCGCCACCAACATGGCCGGCCGCGGTACCGACATCCAGCTCGGCGGCAACGTCGAGATGCGTCTCGAGCGCGAGCTGGAAGGCATGGAACCGGGTCCGGAGCTTGACGCCAAGGAAGAGGCCATCCGCGCCGAGATCAAGGTGCTGAAGGAAAAGGCGCTCGCCGCCGGCGGTCTTTACGTCATCGCCACCGAACGCCATGAAAGCCGCCGTATCGACAACCAGCTGCGTGGTCGTTCCGGCCGCCAGGGTGACCCCGGCCGTTCGAAATTCTACCTTTCGCTTCAGGATGACCTGATGCGCATCTTCGGTTCCGAGCGCATGGACAGCATGTTGCAGAAGCTCGGCCTGAAGGAAGGCGAAGCGATCGTCCATCCGTGGATCAACAAGGCGCTGGAACGCGCCCAGAAGAAGGTCGAAGCCCGCAACTTCGAGACCCGCAAGAACCTTCTGAAATATGACGACGTGCTGAACGACCAGCGCAAGGTGATCTTCGACCAGCGTCTCGAGCTGATGGAAGCCGACAATATCGGCGAAACCGCAGCAGACATGCGCCACGAAGTCATCGAGATGCTCGTCACCAAGCATGTTCCGGAAAATGCCTATGCCGAACAGTGGGATATTGCGGGCCTCAAGGCCGGCATCGCCCAGTTCCTGAACCTCGACCTGCCGGTAGAGGACTGGGCCAAGGAAGAGGGCATCGCCGAGGACGATATTCTCCAGCGCGTCACCGAGGCCGCCGACAAATACGCCGCCGAGCGCGCGGAACGTTTCGGCCCCGAGATCATGACCTATGTCGAACGCTCGGTCATTCTCCAGACGATCGACCATCTGTGGCGCGAACATATCGTCAATCTCGATCACCTTCGTTCCGTCGTCGGTTTCCGCGGTTATGCCCAGCGCGATCCGCTGCAGGAATACAAGGCGGAAGCCTTTGAACTGTTCCAGGCCCTGCTCGCCAATCTGCGCGAGGCCGTTACCGCCCAGCTGATGCGTGTGGAACTGGTGCAGCAGGAACCGCAGCAGCCGGAACTGCCGGAAATGACCGCGCATCACCTCGACCCCAATACGGGCGAAGATGAAATGGCGCAGGGCATGCAGCCCACGCCCGTCAATTTCGTGCCGGCCGAGGAACGCGATCCGAACAACCCCACCACCTGGGGCCGTATCGGCCGCAACGAAATGTGCCCCTGCGGCTCCGGCAAAAAATACAAGCACTGCCACGGCGTTTACGAACAGGCGTAAGGCGCTTGTTGTCAGCCTGAAATCAATCGCCCGTAACCCGCGTTACGGGCGATTTTGTTTGGGCCGGGTCATTGCCGGTGAGCCGACTGTTGACTGGTCTCGGCGCTTTCCATAAGGGAGCCTGATCATTTTCTGGAAACTGCTTCCATGGCCCCTCGCGATCTCGCCGCCTATATTTTTCTCGCGCTCGCGTGGGGAGTCTCTTTTCTGCTGCTTTTACAAGTCGTAGCTGCCTTCGGCTGGATCGGCGCCGTCACGCTTCGTTCGCTCATGACCGCTGCCGCCCTCTTTCTCATTGCGCGGACGGTGCGCCGAAAACTGACATTCTCGGCCGGCTGGCGCGCCTTTACGATCGTTGGTGCGACAACGGTCGCGGGGCAACTGATCGGCCTGTCCTACGCCACACCGCAGATCGGCACCGCCATGGCCGCCATATTGGTGGCGACCATTCCGCTTTTTTCCATGCTCATCTCTCAGCTATGGGGTATTGAGCGTCTGACGCGTCAGGGCATTGCCGGTCTCGTTATCGGCTTTGCCGGCATCGTTCTGCTTGTCGGCTTTCCCGCCGTTCCCGTTACAACCACCTTCATCATCGGCTGCGCCGCTGCTGTCGCCGCCTGCATCTGCGCGGCCTATGGCAGCAATTTCGCCAGCCGCCACCTGAAGGGCGTAGGTTCCTGGGAAATCACCATAGGCTCATTCCTGACAGGCGGCCTGATGACCCTGCCGCTTCTCTTCGTGGTCCCATTGCCGAAAACACCTGATCTCATCGATTACGGTTATCTTTTGATACAGGCGGTGGTCATGAGCGGCCTTACCTACATCACCTATTTCAAGCTGGTCTCTTCGATCGGCGCAACCAAAGCGATCAGCGTTGAATTCGCCGTCACCGTCGTGGCGGTTCTCGTCGGTGCTTTGGTGCTGGATGAGCCGCTTTCGCTTCCCCAGCTTTTCGGCGCCGGCATCATCATTTTGGGCTGTGCGCTGGTCCTTGACCTTATGCCCAAGAAAAAGGCTCCGCCCACCCCTTCCGGCGCGTGAAGAATTTATTAGCGTTTTCCACCAATAGTCGTGCTGGTCGCTGCTGATCGCGTTTGCGGCGCGGGGGAAAAATGCAACCGGGCAAATCAGACTACGAGCATTACTGGGACCCGCTCAGGGCTCTCCTCATGCTGCTCGGCATTCCCTATCACGCCTCCCTCATCTACAGCCATGCCTTGCCATGGGACATCAAGGATTTTGAAACCAGCCCGCTCCTGAGCGCGCTTGGCGCCGCGCTCTCCACCTTCCGCATGCCGGCTTTTTTTGTAGTGGCCGGATATTTCTCCATCATGGTTATCGGCAAGAAAGGCAAGATGCGCTGGCTCAGGCAGCGTTTCCTGCGCCTCGGCGTGCCCTTTATTGTGGCAGTCCTTCTGCTCGGGCCATTGCAGCTTTTCCTGCTGCAACTGGCCGGTGTCGCCAAGGGCGACATCCCGGCCGACCGGCTGCTGGAGAGCCTACCAGGCCTGCTGCATCCGAGCGAACAGTGGATCATGCATCTGTGGTTCCTGCCGGCCCTTATCGTCTATTCCATTCTGCTTGCCGGCCTGCTGTTTCTTACGGAACATAAGCCATTGGCATATGCGAAAGATTGGTTCGACAGCCTGCGGCAGCGACATGTCACACTGTTTTTCGCAGCGCTCTGCACCCTTCCGGTTTTGTGGGAATTGATGATCTACGGATCCGGCCTGCTTGCGGCAAGGACCGCAAGCGGTTTCTTTCTTCTCTATGAACGCGCTTCCGACCCCTATGCGCGCTACCTGCCATTTTTCCTTGTCGGGGCCGTGCTACACCGTGATCGCGCCCTCTTTCACCGCTTTCGCCAGACGGGTCTTCTCACCGGCATCGTCGCAGCGAGCGCCATCGCAACCGCGGTAACCCTGCGCCTGCAAAATCCCCTTTCGAATTCGGCCCTGCTGGTGCTGGTGTCGACAATTGCGGCGGTGGCCACGAGCCGTCTGCTGATTGACCTCGCCTGCCGATATTTCGACGGGCCAAACCGCTTTGCCAGACGCATGACGGATGCATCCTTCACCATCTACCTGTTTCACCATCCATTGATTTACGCCTTCGGAACGCTCTTCATCCTGATTGCGCTGCCGCCAATCGTGGAATTCGCCATCATCGTCGTGGCCACCACCTTGGTGGCCTATATGCTGCATCAGGCGATACGCCTCAGCCCACTCGCCCTTTTCCTGTTCAATGGCATCCGCGGGCCGAAGAAGGTGGAGGATATTGGCACACAGGCCGGCGCCTCCCAAACCCTTCGTTAAGGATGAAGCGCGTATAATCGGCTTGCCTATTCAACTGGAAATGATGGCGTGTGGATCATGGCTATCCTCAACACGGCGGAAAAAGCCTTACCCGCAGGCCTGCGCGCGAAGCTTTCGCCGCTGGTAGCGAAGGTCGCCGTCCTTCTTTCCGGCGGAGATGAGGTTTCCCGTGCGCAGCGCATGGCGCTGGTTGCATTTGCGGTGCGCATCGTCAGCGCCGGCATCGCCTTCATTTCGCAGATCATTCTTGCCCGCCTGATGGGGGAGTTCGAATATGGCCTGTTCGCCTTTGTCTGGGTTCTGGTGATCCTGTTCGGCAACCTCTCCTGTCTCGGTTTTCACACGACCGTCATCAGGTTTTTACCCGGCTACCGTATGGAGGATGCCCATGACAAGATCATGGGACTGACCTCGACGGCGCGTGTCTTCGCCATGTTTTCGGCCAGCGCGCTTGCGATTTTCGGTTTCGTTTTTCTGTATTTCTTCGGCGAGCGCATCGCCTCCTATTATCTCATTCCCGTTTCGCTGGCGCTTTTCACCCTGCCGATGGTGGCGCTGGGCGATGTGCTGAACGGCACCGCGCGCGCCAATGGCTGGGCGGTTTCCGCTCTCAGCCCCACCTATATTATCCGCCCGGTGCTGATCCTGCTGTTCATGCTGGTGGCAATCGGTTTCGGAGCGGAAAAAACCGCGACGACGGCCATGCTCACGGCCCTTCTTGCCACCTATGTCACCACGCTTTTCCATTTCGTCTTCATGGACCGCCGGCTCAACCGGCATTTCCGCAGCACGGCCCGAAGGGTTCATTTTCGCCACTGGATAAGGTTCGCCTTTCCGATGTTCCTGATCGACGGCATCGGGTTTTTGATGACCAATTCCGATGTGGTGATTGTCGGGCTTTATCTGCCGCCGGATCAGGTGGGCATTTATTTCGCCGCGGCAAAGACCATCGTGCTGATGCAATTCGTGTTTTTCTCCGTGCAGGCGGCAGCCGCCCCGCGTCTGGCCGCCCTGATGTCTGCCAATGACAGGCAGGGGCTCGCCGGTTTCGCCAGCCAGGCCGCGCGCTGGGCCTTCTGGCCGTCGCTTGCCGTCGGCAGCGTGGTGCTTCTGGCCGGCCCGTTCCTGCTATCGCTTTTCGGTCCCGGCTTCGTTCAGGGCTACGAGCTGATGTTTTTCCTTTTCGCCGGTTTTCTCGCCAAAGCGCTGATAGGCCCGGGAGAAACCTTGCTGAATATGGCCGGCAAACAAAAATTGTGCGTCGTGCTTTATATTATTATCTTCGGTTGCAACATTGCACTCAACATGGCGCTCATTCCGGTCTATGGTCTGGCAGGGGCCGCGGCAGCGGTGGCGATAGCCATGTGCATAGAAGCTGTGCTATTGCATATTGCCATTCGCCGCACACTCGGGATCGTCCTTTTTGCCTTCAACGATCCCCGGGCGGGCCAAAACACTGGGAAGGCGGTGTAACGATAAGCATGTCCAGCGATCCAAAGAATCCGGATTTTCAGGACCCGCGCATCGCCGCACTGATGGCGTCTGCGGAGCGTGACCGTCCCGTAGCCGACAGCAGCCGACGCGTGGGGCGCGATGGCCGGGAATTCTGCATCTATCCGGGTCAGCTCGGTTACGACATGCAGGAAGAACTCGACTTTCTGTCCAACCGCGTGATGGAGGCGAATGTCTTCTTCACCGGACGGCTTCTCGCACCCGCCATGCCGCGGATCGAGGACAAATCCGTGCGCTTTGCGCTTATTCGCGATGAGAACGGCGCCAGAAGCCGCATGCGCTTCCTGATGCCTTTCACCGTGGAAAAGCCCGGCTTTTCCATCGGCCCTTCCATTATTCGCGTCTGGGCCAATCCGTTCGGGCCGCTTGGTACGCCGCTGGTTGATACCGAAGGGGCCGCCGAAACCCTCGACAATCTTTTCGACGCCCTTTCCGACCGCAACATGCGTCTGCCCAACGTTCTGGTGTTGCCGGATGTTAGGCTGGAAGGGCCTTTTGCCCGCATGTTCAAAGCCATCGCGCTCAGCCGCAACCTGCCGGTGACGACGACAGGCAATTATCACCGGCCGATGCTGGAAAGCCTGCTTGATGGCAGGGCCTACCTGCAAAACGCCCTTGCACCGCACCATCTGCGTGAAATGAACAGGCAGTGGCGCCAGCTCGAAAAAATTGGGCCCCTCGCCTATACCGTTACCCGGCAGCCGAAGGACGTGCGCTATCGCATGGAGGAATTTCTGGCGCTGGAGGCGAGCGGCTGGAAAGGGCGTAAACGCACCGCGCTGGTCAACGACCGTTATCGCGCCGCCTTTGCCCGCGAGGCGATCACCAATCTGGCCGAGGCCGATGCGGTGCGTATCCACACCATCGATCTCAATGGCAGCGCCATCGCCTCCATGGTCGTCTTCATCACGGCGGGCGAGGCCTATACGTGGAAAACCGCTTTCGACGAGAGCTATGCGCAATTTTCTCCCGGCAAGCTGCTGGTGCAGAAACTGACCGACTGGCATCTGGATGACGCCAATATCCTGCGCAGCGACAGCTGCGCCGTGCCCGATCATCCGATCATGAGCCGCTTCTGGCAGGAGCGCCAGGAAATGGGCACGCTGGTGGTGGGGCTTGCCCAGAACAGCGACCGCGACGTGCGGCAGGTTTCCACGCAGGTGGACATGTACCGCAACACCCGCAACCTCGCCCGCAGCCTGCGGCAGAAGATCCTGTCCTTCGGACGCAAGGGCAATTGATCCGAAGGACGCCATCGGCGCCCTTCGGAGTTTATGATGCGGGTAAAGCCCGCTTCAGCGCGAAGCCGTCCGGATCATCTTGCACAATTGCGTCAGAGCCGCATCGTATCCGCCGCCCAGAATATCGACACAACGGCGGGCGAGCTTGATCTGCTCGGTCCGCGACATGTCGTTATAGGCCTGAATGACCTGACGCATGGCGCCAGGCGTCATTGGTCCCGATGTGCCGGGATTGTTAGGGCTTCCCGGGTTCCCAGGATTTCCCGGATTGCCGGGGTTACCCGGCGAACTTGAGCCGCCAATGCCCAGCCCGACATCAACGCCCACCCCGCTCGAGCCGCCGACATTGGCTCCGACATTGGCATTGACACCGTTCGACCCGCCAACGGAGGCGTTCACGCCCGCATTGACGCCGCTGGAACCGCCGACGGATGCATTCACATCCGCATTGACCCCATTGCTGCCGCCGACCGAAGCGTTGACATCCGCGCCCAATCCGCCGCCGCTCCTGCCGCCGACATCCGCACTGGCGTTGACACCACCGCTGCCGCCAACGGAGGCATCGACCCCGAGCCCGCCGCTGCCATTGCCACCCACACTGGCATTAACCCCATTCTCACCGCCGATCCCGATATCCAGCGCATGGGCATGGACCGGCAGGATCAGGCAGGCGGACAGTAATAAATTGCGAGAAAAAGCCCTCATAATTTCCTCCCTATGAGTTTGGCCATTCCCGCCCCGCGTGGAAGCTCCACCCGGACATCATAATTCAATTAGTAATTGCGTATATTCTAATTTATTAGAGGTGCCTAATATTACCTTAATGCCGCAACTGCAGGTGTCGCGATCCGGCACAGCCACCGGCCGCACCAGTTTGATCGGCGGCCCGGCAAAGGCGGAAAAGCGCGCGCGCAAACACGCGCAATTCAAAAGGATAAGTCAGCTTTGGGGTTGCACGCATGGCCCTCACCATGATAGACGCCGTGGCATTACCACCGTTGCCCCAATGGCGGAATTGGTAGACGCGCCGCACTCAAAATGCGGTTCCGAAAGGAGTGCTGGTTCGATCCCGGCTTGGGGTACCATTTCCAAAACCGCATTGATTTCCTTCACTTTGTCCAGCGCCTCCAAGTGAACCCTTTAACGGTCTCACGCCGGCCGGCAAGCTCACGAAACTTTGCTTGCGCACCCCCCGAATATTGCCAGGCTTTCATTTGCCAGATGCGGCGGACTGGATTAGACGAATCCCGTTACACCCCGTGAGGACCGGCGACTTAATTTCGCCATCACGCCCGCCTTTTTGAAAGCCCGTCCGGGATATCTGCTTCTTCGCGAAGTTTGAGGAAAACAACATGGCCAATGCGACCACCGCCGACAATAGCCGCACGCTCGCCGCTCTCGGCGTCACGGCGGGAATGATCTTCACCGTCGGCTCCGCCCTCGGTTTCCAGCATATTGGCGGTTATACGCCCTGCGCGCTGTGCCTGCTGCAGCGCGATCCCTATTATTACGCCATTCCGCTGGGCATATTGGCCGTTGCGACCAGCATTTTCAAATTGCCCGTTCAGATCACACGGGTGCTTCTTGCCCTTATCGGCGTGGCGATGCTGATCGGCGCCGGGCTTGGCGTTTATCACGCCGGCGTGGAATGGGGCTTCTGGGCAGGGCCGATTACCTGCGCCACCGGCGCGCCTTCCATCACCACCAATGCCGGTGATCTCCTGGGTAATCTGAACGCCATCAAGGCGCCCTCCTGCAATGACGCTGCCTTGCGGGTGCTCGGCCTTTCCTTCGCGGGCTGGAATGTCATCGCAAGCGTTGCACTTGCGGCAGTCGCCTTTTTTGGCGCGAGCCGTAAAAGCCGGTAAGCGGGAAAACCGCATTGCAGTCCTGAAAAGATCAGGGCTGCAGTTCGGTATCCCAGTAAAGATAGTCCATCCAGCTTTCGTGCAGATAATTGGGCGGGAACAACCGCCCATTATTGTGCAGATCCTGAACCGTTGGCTGGAAGGGCTTCTGCGCCGGGAACATGCCCGCCTGCTTGGGAAGCTTGCTGCCTTTTTTAAGGTTGCAGGGAGAGCACGCCGCAACGACGTTGTGCCAGGTGGTTTCACCGCCATGCGCGCGGGGAATCACATGGTCGAAGGTCAATTCATCCCGCGTGCCGCAATACTGGCATTCGAACTTGTCCCGAAGGAAAACGTTGAAGCGTGTAAAGGCGGGGTTGCGGGTGGGCTGCACGTAAGTCTTGAGGCTGACGACGCTCGGCAGCCGCATGGAAAAGCTGGGGGACGACACCGCGTGATCATATTCTGCAATGATGTTCACACGGTCTAGAAAGACAGCCTTGATCGCGTCCTGCCAGGACCATAACGACAAGGGATAATAACTCAGTGGCCTGTAGTCTGCGTTCAGAACGAGCGCCGGCAGGGCCTGTGGTGAAACTGCAATCGTCAAGGGCTTCTCCTGAGCGATTCGGCATCTGCACTTGTATATTAGGTCCGTTGTTACAGGATTGTGAAGCCTATAAATGCAGCGGCGAAGAGCTTAATTTTTGAGCCCCGGAATGGCGTTTTTCGCGCTCCTGACGATCAAGCGGCACGGTGACGCCTCTTGGCGACGTGACACCACTGGCTGATGCGGCAGGGAGGCGATTCGGCCCTTGCCAGACACAAATCCTTCTCACACCGGATGCAATATCGGTGATATGATTACCCCCGACGGACGCTGGAAAATCAATGCGCGCCGGGCATGGCAAATGTGCGGCGGCGTCATCCATTATTTCATCCATGGAGGAACGGCCATGATGTTAGGCAGATGGCGGGCGGCGCCGTTGTGGGGAAGCTTGGCGGCCGGCGTTCTCACCGTCGTAATCGGCTTCTCAGCGAGCGCCCATGCGCAGCAATATCAGAATTTCGAAGTGACGCCGGACGGTCGCGGCGGGGCGCAGGGAACGATCGGCGGACGCAATTTCGAAGTTTACCGGAATTACGACCGGCCGCCGGCAAGCAGAGCCTCACCCGATACACGGCGGGAACTCCGACGAGCCGTCCCGCAAGAGACCTGTATTGTCGATACGGAGGGTCGAACCCGCTGCAAGTGAGCGCGAACCCCATTTTTCAGCGCTGTAACAAAATTAGATTTCATTAAAATGCAATCTATCGACTTAAACGGCCCGCAAGAATGGGTCGCTATGGTGCCAGCACAAGAGAAGGCAACTGTGCAGGGGCAAGGACATGGCGAAGAGAACAATCCGTCTGGCAACGTTTTTTGCCGTCGCTGCCGGCATGGCGGCGAGCATTGCGACCACCGCATCGGCCGTGCAGCTTGGTGGCCTTGCCCAAAAGCCCGGCGCATCGCGGCCCGGCCTCTTCATGACCACGAGCCGTCCGACCATCGCACCCATTGCCTTTGCGAAATTCTGCGAAAGCGCCGCCGACCAGTGCATCCGGATTGGCGACCGCGATACGGTGGAACTGAGCAAGCAGAAGCGTGCGGAACTCCAGCGCATCAACGCCGAGATCAACACCTCGATAATCTATGCCAGTGAAGGGGACGGCGAAGACGACTGGAAACTGAACCCGGCAAGCGGCGACTGTGACGATTATGCGGTGACCAAGCGGCAACGCCTCCTGCGCGCCGGCTGGCCTTCGGGCGCCTTGCGCATTGCCACTGCCCGCACAACGGACGGCATAGGTCACGCGGTTCTGGTCGTCAGCACCAGCCAGGGCGATCTGGTGCTGGATAACCGCACCAACGTCGTCAAGCCATGGAAAGCGGTGGATCTGAAATGGATCAAGATCCAGTCGCACGAGGACCCGCGTGTCTGGCTGAAACTCTAGAACATGTCTTTAGGCTGAAACCGCTCTTTCGGACGACAGGCATTCGACCGCCGGTTAAGGCAACGTATCTTTCGGTCATCAAAGAGGGTATTCTCTCCTCGCAGAATTGACGCGTCCCGCTTTACAAGAGCCGCCTCTCGCTGCTTCGTCCGGCGGGTTTTGACGGGTGACCCAGCATCGCGTCAACGCAGCTTTGGCGGGTGATACGGCAGCCGCTTTCAACACTCTTGACCTTGTGCAGGAGAGACAGTATCGGCAGCTATGCCCAAGGTGCTCAACTGGATTCGCGGTCGTAAACAACCAGCCTCCCGCGACGACCGGAGGCGACGCAGAATCGACCTTGGCGACAAGCCAGCCTCCTTTCCGATCTATGCCATTGGCGACGTGCATGGCAGCCTCGACCTGCTTTTGCAGGCGGAGCGGAAAATCCTTGCCGATCTCGGACCCGACCCCTCTCCCGCGCTGGTCGTTCTCCTCGGCGATTATGTCGATCGCGGGCGCGATTCCCGTGGCGTTCTAGACCATTTGCTGCAGCCGCCGCCAGCGCCGTTGCGCCGTATTGCGCTTTGCGGCAACCATGAGCAGCTCTTCCATGATTTTCTCGAAAATCCGCAGGAGAACATGCACTGGCTGGACTTTGGCGGCCGCCAGACGCTTCTGTCCTACGGGGTCGACGTCGACTATTTCCTGCAAAAGGGTCGCCTCAGACTGCAGCCGTTCAGGGATGCCCTGCTCGGCGCAATTCCGCAGACCCACCGCCAGCTTTTATCCAGCCTGCCGATCTACGCCCGGCTAGGGTCTTATATCTTCGTGCATGCAGGCTTGAGACCGGGATTGCCGTTGGAGGCGCAGACCGATGAGGACATGCTCTGGATCAGGGAGCCGTTCCTTTCACAAGGGGCAGGGCTGGACCTCGTCGTCATCCACGGCCACACCCCGGTAACCGAGCCGGAAACCGGCCCGCAGCGGATCGGCATCGACACGGGTGCATTCACCACGGGCAGGCTTACCGTTCTCAGACTTTCGGATGCGGGCTTACATCTGATTGGTTAAGCGCGTTGCCGCGACCTCAAGACTAGCGGTTTCAACCAATTCGCCTGCCGCTCAGAATATTATCAAGGGTCGTCATTTGCTGGCGATTCCATTCAATGGCGTCCTCAAACGCCCTGTTTCCCAGTTCCCGCCGCTGATCGTGGCTGGAAGTGAGCTGCAGGACAGCGTCGGCGAAACCCCTGTGGTCATCATCGTCCACAATGACCACGCCGCGCCGGTATCGTTCCGAAAGCCCCCTCGCGCCCGTGCGGGTGCTGATTGTGGGAACACCGGCAGCCAGGGCATCGAGCAATTTTATATTGATGCCTGTTCCAAGCGTGATGGGGTTGATGGAAAGCGGCGCACGCATAAAGGCGTCCTTCACATCATCCACGCGGCCGAGCTTGAGAATACCCTCTTCATCTTCAATCTTGCCACATATTCCGCCCGCCAGCACCAGACGAACATCCGGCCGGGCGGCCCTTACCAGCGGCATGATGTTCCGCAGAAACCCCTTCAGGGAAATGATGTTGGCGTCATTAGCGGAACCGAGAAACAAAAAGTCGCTCGGCGTAAAATCTTCCACTTTTCCATTGAGATCGAGAATATGACTGACGGTTGCGAGAACCGGCGGCTCTTCCCCCAGCCGCTGCCGGAACGCATGTTCCTCTTCCTCCTGAATGGCGACAACCACATCCGCACGGCGCAATGCCCGGCATTCCACTGCCGGCGGCACCGAAAACCAGTATCCATATTTGTTGGCGGTATGGATGAACGCCTTGTGCCGGTCGGCAAAGGAATCATGAGTATCGAGAATACGCAACACGCCCTTCGGCAAACCCAGAAACGCCCTTGAGTGAAACGCATATTCCACAATGACGGCATCGATCCCCAGCCGCTGCTGAATATCGCGAAGCTGCCTGCCCATTTCCGGATAATAGAATTCATCCATCTGGTTATAAAAACCACGCTCGCGGCCAAGCAGCCGGTGGAGCTTGCGAAGGGCCCGAAACGACGTCAAGCCAACCTCGAAACCAAAATCGACGGGAAGTCGGGTGCTGAGGCTGCCCCCCTGCCGGGAAACACGGTGCAGGTGATGCGGCCCGAATTCAGCCTCGTGACCCGCCGCATCGAAATCGGTGGCGATCGTGCCGTCGACATAGATGAAATGCACCTCGTGCCCGAGGCTGCGCACGGCGCGCGTCAGCTGGAGAATCCTGCTCCGCGCGCCTTCATTGGCGGGAACGACCGGAAATGCCGAGACGAAAGCGACTTTCATGAAAGGACTGAAGCACGCGCCGGGAAAGTCTCGAACAGCTGAAAATTCCTCTTCGACATCGCCAGAATTTCCGGCAGTTTTTTCCCGACGTTTTCACGGATTTCGTCGGATTGGTCGATAAATTCGATCAGTGCGCTCTTGATACCATCCTGCGTAAGGAAGGAAGACGGAGAAAGCAGATCGGCAGCGGACAGACCAAAATGCTGATAGAGCCCTTCGAACTTTCCCTGATAGGCGATGCATATCGCTGGAACGCCTTTGCCGAGCGCCGCAATAGCGAGATGCATGCGCCCGCTGACGAGGCCGTCAAGCTGGCCGGCGACGCCTTTCAAGACGGGCGCTGACCATTTTCCGTCGAGATAACGGACCCTGTCAGTTCTGGACGCAGGCACACGCTCGGCGATAGCCTTGAGATAGGCCTGATCGCCCACATTGTCGCGATAGTCATGCGGGATGAGCAGCCAGCACACCGGCCGGGCATCGACGGCAAATTGCAACGCTTCCGCCGCGTGCCTGATGACCGCCTCGGTCTGCGCGCGGTCGGCGTTTTTGAACAGCATCGGATGCAGGTTGAAACCCATGACCCGGTATCCCTCGGCTCGCTTTCGCGCGATCCATGAACGCGTGCCCTCATCAGGTTCCGATGGAACGAGACTGAACGCGGAATCGGAAACGAGCGCCGCATTGGTCTTCGCGAAGGTTTGCAGGCGCTCGAGCGAGATAGTGTCACGCACCTTGAGCGAGCATTCCGGATGAAGGGAACGATAGAACATCGCCAGGGGGGCATGCGGCGTTTCATTGAAGCTGAAGCCGAGAATGACGTTCCTTATTCCGGCAGCGGCGGCGAGATCCGCACTCGCAAGAAGTTTTGCGCTGACCAGGGGGTGGTAGTACCCATCCATGACATCGGCGCCGACAACGACGACACTGTCGTATTTTCTTGTCGCGTATTGCTGTGCCAGGGCTTTTATGAAGTCGGGCTTGCCAAAGATATCGACGGGGACAAAACCCCTCTGGTAAGCGGAATCGGCATAGTCCATCCCGTCAACAAGAATGTCTATCTCGACATCGGGGTTGCTCGCACGGGCATGTTGCAGCGTCGCGGTGATCATCGCATCATCGCCCAACGAGCCGAAAAGGGTGATGGGGTCGCCGGCCACGATCAAAAGCCGGCTTAACCGGTCGCCGGTAGCGGCGGGTTTCATGCCTGCCTTCAATTCCTGCAGATCGTCAAAGAGTTGCCGAAACGCGATATCCCTTCTTCGCCGCTCGATATACTTCACGGCTCTCTGGCGCAGCGGTGCTGGCAGTATTTTTTTTATCAGCTTGCGCATTTGCTTTCCTTTCGGGAAATGATTTTGCCCATGACGAGCGCGATGGCGGACCGGGCCTCGTTCCGCGCGGTCAGCACCAGAAGCAGAAGATAGGCCGCGCCGAAAATGGAGCCGAGCAGGATGCCGGAGATGAAATCGCCGGCGCCCAGCAGCTTGACCTCGGGACGCATCCATTGAACGAGCAGGAAGCAGAAACCGCTGGAGGCGAAGCTCGGCAGAAGCAGGAGGAATATTCGCCACAGCCCGATGCCAAGCTCGCGGGCGATGAAGAAAAATGTGAAGGGCGTGGAGGTCAGCTGCCCGACAGCATAAACGATGACGATTTCCCTGATGCTATCAGTCGGAACCAGCAGGATCAGCAGGATCGTCGAAACCGCCTTGATGCTTCCGGCAATAAGCACCTTGTTCGGTTTGCCGCGCGCGGAGAGGAAAGGCGCGTTTTGAAACTGAACACATTGCAGCGCGCCCAGCAGAAGTAGCGGTTGCGCCACCCCTTCGGCGCCCTGCCAGCGCACCCCAAAGAGCACGTTGCAGATTTCCGGCGCCAATGCCGCGGCCAGCACGAAGACCGGTGTCGAGAAGATCGCCGACATGGTGATCGACTGCTTGTAGAGCGCCGCCATGCGTTCCCGTTCATACGATATGCGCGAAAGCACCGTCAGTGAAACGTCATAAAGCGCCGCCTGAAGCAATTGCATCAGAAGTTGATAGAGCCTGCTGCCAACGGTGTAGAGGCCGAAGAGCGCGACCCCGTAATGTCCGAGGATCATGAAATCGATCAGGCGTGTGGCCGCGAAATCGACAATACGAAGGCCAAGCGCCGACGAACCGAAGCGAAGCAGTTCAACGAAGGTGCCGGGGTTGAGAGTGGCGCCCGGCAGCCAGTGCGGCTTTCGCCAGAGCCAGATCAGCGTGACGATGGTGGCGACATAGGTCTGAACGACGAGGCTCCAGACACCGAGGCCCATGATTGCGAAAACAATCGCCACGCCGCCACCGATGATGTTCGATATGAAGGTTCTGATCGCCAGCGGCTTGAAAGCCAGCGCGCGGCGATAATTCACCTCCTGAAACATCGATGCCGTGTTCAGCGGCAGCAATATGCAGATCGCCACGATGACCGGCGCCAGCCCTTCGACCTCAAACCAGCGCTCCAGCTCCGGAGAGAACACGCAGACGGCAATGGCCAGCAATGTCGCCACCGCAACCGAGGCATAAAACGGCAGATTGACGTCGCTGGGCTCCAGATCGCGTTTCTGCACGATTGCATCCGCGAATCCGAATTCCGACAGCATCTGGATCAGCATCAGCACCAGCCCGGCGGTGGCGACCATGCCGTAATCGGTGGGGCTGAGGAAACGGGCGAGGACGATGAAGAGAATGGAGGTGAAAAGCTTGCCGCCCCAATTCTGGACGATGGACCAGAACACGCCTTTCAGGGCGGCATTGCCTATCGACGTTGCCTCGGACATCAATCCACCACCTGCAAAACCGGCCGCATCAACGCACCGGGCGCAGCGACCGCAAAACAGTCGACGCCCATGCCAGGAAGGCGGAGGCTGCCGTTATCGCTTCCCACCATATGCTCTCTCCTTCAAAGAAAACCGCTGCAACGGACGGGGTCCGTTGCCGGTCTAAGATGCACGCAGGGTTCGGCTTTGCCGGTGGCTCGTCAGGACGTCCTCATAAAGTTTTACATAGTTTTCGCCGACCCGGCGTGAGGTGGATTCCTCGACGATGTTTCCGAAATCGGCCTCCGTCGGCAATTCTTCGCGCGACAGCGTCAGCACGCGACGAATACGGGCGGCAAGATCCTTGGCGTTGCCCGGTTCGAACAGCCAGTCGTGGTTGGTCTCGCCAATCAGCTCCGGAATGCCGCCGGAGGCTGCGCCGATGACAGGCACGCCCATGGCGTAAGCCTCGTAGATCGTGCGCGGCGAAGGTTCCGCCCAGAAGGACGGAACGATGAGCACATCGATCTCTTCGAAAAACTCCTTCGGCCTTGCCCAGCCGACGAACTCGATCGGCAGATCGCCTGCCTGGGCCGTGAAACGCTCGATGGAATCATCCATCGCGTGACCGGCGACCAGACAGCGCCAGTTGCCGTGACCGATCTCCTTGAAGGCATCGACCATGTTGCCGACGCCTTTTTCCGTATTGATACGGCCGATATAACCGAAGGTCAGTGGCCGGCCAGTGCGGTCAATTCGCCGGCGGGCGACGGGATCGCCCTCAGGAACCGTGCAGGAATAAAAGATGACGCGGCGCAGGCTCTCCGGAATGTGGTGGAAAAGCCCGTGATTGACGTGCGTCTTGAGGATTTCGGTGCCGACGCTTGCGACAGCGCCGATATAACGCTGCGTGAACTTCTTGGTGAAATTCACCACCTGACAGCCGAGATGAATATGCTCGCAGGGCTTGCCGCCCTTGAACATGGCGGCGTTGCCGCACAGGAGATCATATTCGCAGATCGTGTGAACGATCGGAATGCCGCGCTTATGCGCCGCCCGCCACACCAGCGTCGTCACATCCAGCAGCGAGTGGGTGTTGAGAACATCGGGTTTGAAATCGTCGAGAACGGCCTCGAACTGCTTTTCGACATCGAAATTCCACTGCTGCTTGAGCTTCTGCATACGCCGCTGCTGCGGCGAATATTGCGGCCAGTCCTCAAGCCAGAAATCGTTGTTGTGGAACATGCGGTAAACGGAGACGCCGTTGCGCACCGTTTTCGGTTCGGCCTGCCGCTCTATGCAGGCGGCGCCGACAGTATGTCCCATGGAGACGAGTTCCTCGGCGAGATGTTCGACCGAGCGTTCGCATCCACCAACGATATGCGGCGGATAAAGGCTGCTAAGATGGAGAATTCTCATGCGGATACGCTCTATTTTCCTTCATCGAAAATCTATGGCGTCCATCCCGGGCTCGGTCGTCTCCGTAAATTCCCGGAGACCAGTGAGACATCTGCAAAATATAAAGAGCCGGAGCGGAACTAATGTTTGAAAATATGAATTACGAAAATCTACTTTTCAAAAAGCACGGGAATTGGCGGCATTTCAAGTGATTTTTTTCGCGGCGCGGCAAAAGCCATGCGGTGTTGCGAAAAGAACCGCTCTCGTGTTACGGTTTGGCCACTTTAAAGTGCAGGCGAGCGGGAGCAATCGGTTCCGTTGCGGCTGATAACTATATTAAATTTGATAATATCTGTTTTATTTCAGAGACATGGATTTTTGAACGGCCGTACATGCCAAAAACTTCCAGGACATTCTGATCTCGATATGCGGACAGCCGTAATCGTCATTTAAACGGCGACATCGATCGGATGGCGTGTTGCTTATATTCTCTCCGGACGTATCAGGAGGCGCAGATGAATGGAAAACAGCCGATCGCCATGAGTGGCCTGACGCGCCGCAACCTGCTTTCGGCCGCACCCCTTGCATTGGTCGCCGCCTCCGGTTTGCAGGCCATTCCCGCACGGGCACAGACGGCTGCTTCCGCCAGTACCGAAGCCTTTATGGACAGTGTAGGCGTGTGTGGCCACTTCACCCGCACCACGGGCGTCTATCCGGAACAGTTCGACCGGATCATGCCCGAGATGGAAGCGCTGGGCGTGCGGCATCTGCGCGATGAGGGGCTCATCGCCGCCAGAAACAGCCCCGTCTTTCAGCGGCTGCGCCAGATCGTAGCGGCCGGCTTTCGCCTTACCATCATATGTTACGACAATCTCAACCCTTATGTTTTCACGCCGCTCGACAGGCTCAAGGATTTCTACGACTGGTCCGACGCGAGTATCGATATTTTCGAAGGCAGCAATGAGCCGAACCTGACGAAAGATCCGCAGAACGCCCAGCGCATTTCGGCGGAGCATCAGGCTGCCCTGCACGCCGCCGTCCGCTCTGTTCCGCAACTGAGCGCGGTGCGCGTCGCGGCGCCAAGCTATGTCCTTGAGAACAGGGCGCTGGCATTTGACCTGAAGGATGTCTGCGACTACGGCAATATCCACCCTTACGCGGGCATGGAGCACCCCGAAACGACCGGTCCGGGGGCGCTCTCAAAATCCGTCGCCGCTTCGGCGCATATAGCAGCGGGCCGGCCGGTGCTCGCCACGGAAATGGGCTACCACACCTCGCTGCAAACCAAGACCTTTCATTTCCCCGTCACCGATGGCATCAAGGCACGCTATATGCCGCGTATGCTGCTCTGGTGTTTCATCAGCGGTATTCGCCGGTCCTATATCTATGAAATGGTTTCAAGCTTTGCTGCCGATGAGACAAACCCGGAATCCTCCTTCGGCCTCCTGCGCCACGATCTGAGCCGCACCCCGGCTTACGAGGCTGTTCGCGCCCTTCTTTCCCTCTGCAAGGCAGAACGGCAAACCGGGCAGGAGGAACGACAGATCGACTTCGTCACGGCCGATTCGCAAAGGTTGTCCCTGCATCTCGCAAGACCGGACGGTGCTTTGCTCGTGCCGGTCTGGCTTGGAATTTCCGGCTGGCAATGGCCTGCCCGGATCGAAAATCCGCCCGCAGAACGGGTCGCGACTTTTACGGTGGCGGGCGGGCATAGTCACGTTGTTGCACACCGTTTCCGCGATGACGGCTCCGTGAGCCAGCAGACAATGACGCAGGAAAGCGGGCAATACCGGCTTTCGGTCAGCGACCAGCTTACCGTTCTGGAAGTTTTCTGAGTGGCGCGGAGGAAATGCCGCATCGCAAAATTGTGTGTATCGCGTCGTGTTATTGCATGCTAGCCTGCTTGAATAATGGACTTCTGCCCCGCAGCGGCGGGCGCAATATATTACTAAATATATCTTTATTTTTTATAGATTGACGATGATGAAAAACTTTAAAGAAGCGCCTGCTGCGGGGGCGCAGCGTCTCGATATTCTTCAGGTAATGCGTGCTGTCGCGGCGACCATGATTGTTGCGCTGCACGCTGATGTGAACTGGCAATTCACGCTTTTCCCACTCTACCTGCTGAGGCTGGGGGGTGGTGTCGACCTGTTTTTCGTCATTTCCGGCTTCGTCATCGTTTACGCGTCGCGGCCCTATTTTGCAGCGCCAGGCGGCCGTTCCGCCTTTCTGCTGCGCCGGTTTCTCCGCATCGTTCCGCTTTACTGGTTTGTGCTGACCCTGCGGCTTGCCATGGCCGCCAGCGTGACCCTAATCAGCGCCAAGGCCTTTCCGCCGCTACAGTCGATCCTGACCTCCTATCTGTTTATTCCCTATGACAGCATGGGTTATGGCGACGCCTATCCGTTTCCGCTGATCGATCTCGGCTGGACGCTGAATTACGAGATGTTCTTTTACATCGTTTTTGCGGCGTTCATCTTCCTGCCGCTGCAGCGTGCGGTATTCACGACAGCCGCCGTGCTGTTTACCGCGGTCATGATCGGCTCCGCCTTCGATCTCGGCCTGCCGTTCAGCTTCTGGTTTCAGCCGATCATTCTCGAATTCGTCGCAGGCATGTTCATTGCGGTCCTTTTCATGCGCGGTTTCCGCCTGCCGCCCCTGATCGGGCTTGCAACAGCGCTGTGCGGGCTGGCGATCTGGATGCTGACCGATCTGAGCAGCATCGGGTTCCAGTGCGATCCGGGCTGTTACTCGTTTTCGCGGCTGTTCGTTTTCGGCGGCGGCGCAATTCTGCTGATGGCAGCGGCGACCCTGACCAGAAACATCTCCCTGCCCCGTTTCGCGCAGCCGCTGGCAAAACTCGGCGATTCATCCTATGCGCTTTATCTGCTGCACCCCTTCATCTTCCGGGGCTTCAAGATCGCGCTCGGCGGCGTCACTTACCCGCCGGAGTGGAGCAACGTCGTTTATATCGTCATCGTCGTCAGCACCGTCGCCATCGCCCACGCCTTCCACGTCTTTGTCGAAACACCGGCCAATATCTGGCTGCGTGACCGGCTGATAACATCCCCCCGGAAAGTCGCCGTGTCCTGAACAACCCGGAGAAAGGCAAGCGCGGCCGTTAACAATAGCCGAGGGTTTCCGCCGCGGATTTATTTTAGCGCTTGATCCTTTGCTTGTGCTGTGCGATTTAAGAAGAAATTTTAGATGTTGGGTAATAATCCCCAACGTTGGATGTATTTAAAGTCGTATTTTAAAGATTTGGAGAGTTGGATGCCCCGCATTCGTAACGGCTCGATGCTCGTTGGTGCGCTGTTTGTTGCCAGCATGGGTCTCTTTTCCACTGTCGCCAACGCACAGAACCTGAATACCGTGCCGCCGGCCGCCCCGCAGCAGACGCCTTCGGTCGAAAGCGCCGCAACAGGCGCACCCGTCAAGGCCGCCGATGAAACCACCGCTGCATTTCTCGCCCGCGTCAACACCACCAATCCGGACACGGTTTCCATTACCGCGGCTGAACTGTTCAAGCAGTCTCCGACGCAGGGAATGATCAAGGATCTGGTCACCATCGCTTCCAGCACGGATGCGGCGACGGCCGACGTGACCGGAAAAGTGACGAGCGGCTTTCCGATCATCGCAGTTTCCACCAGCGCGGCACAGTTCTCCGAACAGCTTTCCGCCCTGATCCTGAGCGACTCCGGCCAATTGCCAACCATCGTCGCACTGGCCCAGAAGGTCGGCAACAAGGATTTTTCCGAAGTTGTCGGCGAAGGCCTGGCACTTGCCCATGCCACCGCGATGCGCAACGGCAATACGATACTCGCGGCCGCCATCCAGTTGCAGACAAAAGGCGCCAACGTGCCCGCCGATCTTCTCATTGCCTTTAGCGAGAATATCGAGGGAACGGCTGCCGGCCCGGCTGCTCCTGCGGCTGCCGCAGCGGCTGCATCGCCGATCGGCGGCGCCGGCTCCTCGCCGGCCAGCGCCAACAGCATCGGCGGCTCGGGAACCGCAGGCGCCGCAGGCGGCACCGCACAGGCAGGTGGCGGGAGCGCACCCGTCGGCGGTGGCGGCAGCGGTGGTGGCAGCAGTGGCGGCGGAACAACAGGCGGCACGGGCACGTCATTCTTCACCACGATCAATAACTTCTTCTCGACCGGCAGCACCACCACGCCTGTCAGCACAAGTCCCGTTTGAGTTTGGCTTATCTGACTTCCCAAAAGGGAAGGCTGCCGCCAGTTCTGTGATGCAACCGTGACTTGGCCGGCCTTGCGCCCGCCGAAAAGAGCGAGGCTGACAGTTGTTGCAAAGGCACGATCCCCTGACGATGGCCGATTACGATAAAAGCGGGCTGACGGCCGAGTTTATCGATATCGATGCCGCTCTTGCGATAATCCGCCGGCAATGGCGCATCGTCCTTGCCGCCATCGCGGTTGCCGGGGCGATCGGCCTTGCCTTTGCCGCGACGGCCGTGCCGGTCTATTCAGCCACGGCGACCCTGCTGATCGACCGCAACAACAGCCAGATTGTCGAACAGCTTTCGACGATCGGCGGCGTCATAGAGGATGAGGCCTCCATTCTGAGCCAGGTCGAGGTCCTGCAATCGGAAACCATCGGGCTTGCCGTTGTCGATAGTCTCAAACTGACGGAGAATCAGGAATTCAGGGCAACACGCGCGTCGCTTCTGAGCTCGATATTCGGCACCATCCGCTCGCTCGTCAACGTTTCGCAATGGTTCTCGCCGGCAAAAAAAGAGTCTGTTGTTGACGATGGAACCCTGAAGAGATCGCTGTCGGACCAGCTGCTCAACGGCCTCAGCGTCAAGCGCATCGGCCGCACCTATGCGCTGGAACTCACCTATAATTCGACCTCGCCGGTTCTCGCCGCGCAGATCGTCAATGCCGTGGCCTCGGCCTATCTGCTGGACAAGCTGAACTCCAAATACGAAGCGACGCGGCGGGCCAGCGACTGGCTGTCCGACCGTATTGCGGAACTGCGCCAGCGCGCGCTCGATACCGATCTTGCTGTGCAGAAATTCCGGGCCGAACATAATCTGATCTCGACCGGCAATAACAGTCTGCTTTCCGATCAGCAGCTGGCCGAATCCAACAGCGCCCTTATTCTGGCGCAATCGGAAACGGCAAAGGCGCGGGCGCGCGTGCAGCGCATCGAGCACATTCTCGCCACCGACGATGTTGACGGGGTCGTCACCGATATTCTCGACAGCTCCGTCGCAAACGATCTGCGCAAGAAATATCTTGAGTCCTCGAAGATCGAGGCGGAAATCACCAGACGCCTCGGCAGCAACCATATTCAGGCCGTGCGTCTGCGCAATGAAATGCAGGAATACCGGCGGTTGATGTTCCAGGAAATCAGCCGCATCGCACAGAGTTACAAAAGTGATCTGGAGGTTTCGGAAGCGAAGGAAAAATCGCTTGCCGAAAGCGTCGCCAAAGCAACCGACATCAGCAACTCGGCCGGCGAAACACAGGTTCAGCTGCGCGAATTGCAGCGCGAAGCCGAAACTTACAAGAACATGTATCAGACGTTCCTTCAGCGTTATCAGGAAGCGATGCAACAGCAGTCCTTCCCCGTGACGGAAGCACGCGTGATTTCCAAGGCGATGCCGCCCAAGATTCCGAGCAAACCGAACAAGCCCATCATTCTGGCGCTGTTCATGATCATGGGCGCGGCAGCCGGCGGCGGTATTGCCATGTTCCGCGAATTCCGCGACCGGTTTTTCCGTACTGGTGAACAGGTTCGCGATGTTCTCGGGCTGGAATTCCTCGGCAATACCCCGCTCATCCCGAACAAGCCGGCGACAGAGGCGCAGGAAAATGGCCAGCCCGGCCTGACGCTTCCCACCAGTGTTGCGCGTTACGCGGTCGACCACCCGCTCTCCTCCTTCGCCGAAACCCTGCGCAGCACCAGGCTCGCCATCGATCTTGGCATTCCCGCCAAAAGCGGGGCGCGGATTGTCGGCGTTGTCTCGGCCTTGCCGAGCGAAGGCAAATCCACGATCTCCATCAATCTGGCGCAGCTGCTCGCCGGGCAGGGTTCGCGGGTCCTGCTGCTGGATGCCGACATTCGCAATCCCGGCGCTACGCGCGCCATGGCGCGCCACGCCAGCGAAGGTCTGCTGGAGGTCTTGCTGGAAGGCCGCAGCGTGCAGGATGTGGTGCTTCGTGACGAAAAGACAAAGCTCGCTTTCCTGCCCACGGTGGTCAAGCAGCGTGTCCCTCATTCCTCTGAGTTGCTGACCTCGGCGCAAATGCACAAGCTGCTGGCTGAAGCCAGCAACGCTTTCGACTACATCATCGTCGACCTGCCGCCGCTCGGGCCGGTGGTCGATGCACGCGCCATGGCGGGACGGATCGATGGTTTCATCTTCGTCACGGAATGGGGCAAGACCGCTCGCAGGGCGGTGCGGAACACGGTGGAAAATGAGGTCCATATCCGCAAGAAGTGCCTCGGCGTCATCCTCAACAAGGTGGACACCGAAAAGCTGAAGCTTTATCGCGCCTATGGTTCAAGCGAATATTATCATTCGCGCTATACACGATATTACCATGACTAGGCGTGACGGCGTGATGCGCCTGCGGAAAATCCTCGCGGTCGTGCCGGTCCTCGTCATTTCCGTCTTTGTCCTGTCTGTCGCGGGGCAGGCATTTTCGCAAAGCCGGCGTTTTTCCGATATCGTCGCATTGGCGAGGATCGCCGATGAAAATAACGGTCTTGCACCTGAATTGCTTGCAAAAACCGTCGCTGAACTTCACCCCGTCGTCACCGAGAAAATCTGCCGTTCGGATATCGTCAAAGCCGGAATGAGGCTCGTTCTGGCCGATCTCGATGCAAATGGCGCCGATCCGGCGTCCGCTTCCGGCGCGGCGCGTCTTGGTTTTGCCGAGACCTTTATTCGCCACTCGCTCTCCTGTTTTCCCGCAAATGGCGATGTCTGGCTGCGTCTTGCCATGGTTCGTTCACTGCGCAACGCCTCGCCCATGGAAGTTGCCGTGCTGATGAATTTCTCCCAGCTCTACGGGCCCGCCGATGCCAATGTGATCCGTGGTCGTTTCGTGATGTGGCAACAATTTCCGAAAAACACCTTGCCCGGGGCCGAGGCGGCCCGCGAGGCGGACACGGCCGTCGTCTGCGGCAGACAAGGAGAAATCCTGCGATGGACCCTGGCGGAAGTCTGCCCAAAGCCACCATCGGGAGGCGCGACACGCCACCCATGATCTGAAACGGCGAGAGAACGAAACCCTGTCCGTCATTCGGGCATAACCACCACAAACAATTCCGACAAAGCCCAAAAACATGTCGCTTACCGAAGCCCGATCAGAACCGCTCTCCTCCCCGCAGCTCCCATCAGCAGCAGTTCGGGACCGTGTACGGCCGGTCGTAGCAATCGCGTTCTGGGCAATCTTCCTGCTGGCGCTTCTCAATCGGGGCGCAACGGAAATCGAAAGCCGCATCGTTGTCACGGCCGGCATCTATCTCCTGCTGGTGCCATCAATCCTCCTGTTCGGACCTCCCAAGGCCGGTGCAGGCAAGGTACTTGCGGCGGTCTGCCTTTTGTTGGGAGCGCTTATCGTGCAGATGCTGCTGCAGGCATCCCCCCTGCCCGGCATCGCGCGCGCCAACCCGGCCTGGTCCATCGCCGCCATGTTCATGCAGAATGCGCCAGCCGCAACGATCTCACTCACACCTGCGGATGACCGGCTCGGCCTCATGAGCGCCGCCCTGCCTTTCGGCGTCTTCATGACCGGCCTTGTGATTTTCGATACCGACGAGCGTGCGGCAAAGACGCTGCGATGGTTTGCAATCGCCGGGGGCTGGCTCGCGCTGTTTTCAATCGTGCAATTCGTGCTTTTTCCAGAAGTTCTCGGCTTCATCCAGAAGCGCTTTTATCTCGGCAGCCTCACCGGTGTTTTTGTCAACCGCAATACCGCCGCAACCTTCTTCGGTCTCATTCTTCTCACGCTCGCCGTATTATTACACAAAAGCCTCCTCGCTCCGGATTGGGAAAGGGTAAAGGCGCTCGTGGCAAACCGCCTGACCGTGCCGACTGAGCAGAAAAAACTCATCCGCAAGGCCGCTTTTCTCGGGGTACTCTCGGGCTTTTGCTTCATCGCATTGATGCTGACGGGATCGCGTGCCGGGATCGGATCAAGCCTCGCAGCGCTGATTTTCCTGATCCTTCTGATCGTGTTCAATTCGCCCGCCAGAACCGGCCGCAACGGGGTCTCCGGCCGGCGCAGGCGGCGGGGGACGAGACGTCGCGCCGCGCTCCTGATTGCAGTCGCCATCGCCTTGTTTGCGCTTTTCGCCAACCGGGTGGCGCTTCGTATGGAAACACGTTTGGAAGACGACATGCGCTTCTGCTACATGCCGGGCATCGCGCGCGCCATCGCCGACAATTGGCCGCTGGGATCGGGCCTTGCAAGCTTTACGGAAATCTATGCGCCCTATCATGCGGCGCGATGCGGGGTGGACGCCGTCGTCACCCATGCCCACAATGTCTATGCCGAGGGGCTGCTGACACTCGGCGCGGCCTTCCCGTTTTACCTCGCTTTTTTTGTGCTCATCCAGCTGGTAATTTTTATTCGCGGGGCACGCAAACGCAGAAATTATCGTTACGCCTCTCATCTCGGCCTTGCCGCGCTGCTGCTTGTCCTGCTGCATTCGACGCTTGATTTTTCGCTGCAGATTCCCGGCTTCGCCATGGCCTATGCCGTCTTCCTCGCCCCGGTCGTCACGCTTTGCCTGAACCCACCCGGAATGGAACGAGACGGCCGCAAAAGGCAGAGGCAATCACCAGCTGAAGCCGCAATGCCCGCAACGATCCATTCAAGCCAGACGGCGCAAACACCGCTTCGTCTGCCATGACAGGAGTTTGGCCTGGGCTCGCGGATGCAAAATAGTTGTCGTGATCTTAACACCATGGGCGCAGGAATTTGAGCATGCGGATATTGCAGATAACCTCGCTATTTGCCCCCGATCGGGTGGGCGGTGCGGAAATATTCGTGGAGGACCTCGCGCGTGGACTTGCCGATAACGGACACACGATCGCGGTGGCCGCCATCTCCCGTAAAGAGCAGGCAGCGGAACAGCGCGACGGTTTTGCCATTCACCGCCTCGGCCACACCACGCCGTTCTTCATCGGCGACTGGGGGCAACAACCGGAATGGAAGCGGAAATACTACAAGATCGCCGTGCAGCTGGATCCGCGCCTCGTTCGCCGGCTTGCGCGTGTCATCGATGATTTCCGGCCGGACGTGGTCAATACCCACTCGCTCTCGGAACTGACTCCGCTGATATGGCCGATGATCCGCAAACGCGGCATTCCGCTCGTTCATTCGCTGCATGATTTCACGAGCATGTGCACCAATGGCTCCCTGTTTCATGACGGGCATATCTGCGATGGCAGCAGCAAAAAATGCCGCGCCTTTTCTTACCTCCATCGGCGTTGCCAATGCGCGGTTGATGCGGTTGCCGGCGTTGGTCGCGATATCGTCGAGCGCCATGTGCGGGCAGGCTTTTTTACCCAGGTGCCCGAAAACCGCCGCACGGTGATCTGGAATGCGATTTCACCACCGGCTTCGCCGCAACCGCGCCTCCCCCGCGCGCCCGGAGAGCCGCTCGTCTTCGGCTATCTTGGTCGTATCGAAGCGGCAAAGGGCGCGGACCTGCTGATCGAAGCCCTGCGACTCCTGCCTTCGCAAGGCTGGCGACTGGTTATCGCCGGCCGCGCGCCTGATGGTATCGAGGCCTACCGGCAAAAGGCAACCGGCCTTCCAGTTGAATTTCCGGGCTATGTGGAGGCCGATCATTTCTTCGCCGGCATAGACTGCCTCATCGTCCCGCCTTTGTGGCCGGAGGCATTCGGACGTACCGTCGCCGAAGCCATTCTGCGCGGCGTGCCGGTCATCGGCGCAAATCTTGCGGGCATTGGCGAGCAGATCGGTGCGGACAGGCCAGAACGCCTGTTTACGCCGGGCAATGCCGCCGAACTGGCCGCGCGCATGGCGGAGGCCATGCGCAATCCCGCCATGCTCGAGGAAACCCCTGAAACCCGGGAGCGAATTCGGCAAGGAGTCGCGCCCGAAGGGGTCGTTGCGGCCTATGAAAAACTCTATTCGGATGTGCGTAAAACCGACGATGCATGAACCGTCACTGTCGGAACAAGGCGCTTATGCGTCCCCCGGCTTCAACGCCGCGCTTGAAAAAGCTGCGCGTAGCTTTCCGCCGCCTTCTGCCATGAATATAATTTACGGTTTTCATAACCTGCCTGTCGAAGACTGCCCGCCAGTTCCGGATTCCCCAGAAGCCGCTCAAGCGCATCGACAAGGCTTTGAGTGTCCGCCGGATCAAAAGTCAGGGCGCCACGGCCGGCGATCTCTGGCGTTGCGGAACGGTTGGAGCAGACGACCGGGCATCCCAGCTGCTGCGCCTCCAGCACCGGCAGGCAGAACCCTTCATAGGTAGAGGGTACACAAAGGCAGGCGGCATGGCGGTAAAGTTCGGCCAGCTGTCGGTCATCTATCCCGGAAAGCCGGATCAGCCGGGTTTTCAATTCCGGATCATCCAGCGCGCCGGTGATTTCCTCCGCCTCGTCGTGGCCGACATGCACGACACGCAGATCCGGCCATTTTTTACCGAGTATGGCGAAGGCTTTGCCAAGGAGGGAAAAGTTCTTATTGGAAGTCGCGTTTCCGACCGCCAATATGTAGCGTCCGTCAACAGGCGACACTGCGCCAAAAGTCTCGGGATCGACATTCAGCGTGCTGTCGGAATGAATGGTAAGGCTCTTATTGGCAGCGGCAGGATAAAAACGCACCAGATCCTTCCGCGTCGCGTCGGATACGCAGATGACCTGATCCGAACCGGCCATCATCAGCTTGAAGATGAAATCGGTCGTCAGGGTCGCGCGCCAGCCGATCTGTTCGGGAATGGTTTTAAAATAAAGATCGTGAACAAGGGTGAGACGCCGTTTGCCGCCGAGGGGACTTCCGAAAGGATCGGCATTAAAGAGCACATCAATGCCATGCCGGCGGCAAAGCGCGGGCAGCATTGTAGCCTGACGCACCACGTCAAAAACCATGATGCGGGGCCGCGGAGTCTCGATAAGCTGCAATCGGCTACCCTGCAGGCTTTCCGGCAGTTGCGCCCGCGTCCACGGAGAGCGCAGAATATAATCGTCGCCTGTCTGCTCCAGCAGCCGCTCCAGCAGGCTGAAGGTGACGCGGGCGACACCGGAAGCCTTGCCGCCATATTGGCTCGGCATGTTTACGAGAATGCGCATCCTGACCCTTCCGCCTGCCGGCATTGCCTTTTCCTGTCGATCACCGGGCGAAACCTCGCGCCGCCTCCGTCAGCAGCGCGGAAACGGACCGGCAGGTTTCTTCCAGCGAGAAACGCTGGCTCACATCCTCCCGCCCCTTTTGCGCCAGCCCTTCCGCCAGAGCCGGATCGGACAGGATGCGGCCGAGCGCCGCGGCCAGCGCCGATGGCTCTCCCGGCGGCACGAGAAGACCCGTTTCGCCGTCCCTGATGATTTCGGTAACCCCGCCGCCGCGCGTGGCGACAACCGGACGGCCGCACATCATGGCCTCGACAACCACCCGGCCGAAGGGCTCGGCAACAATCGAGGTATGAGCAACCGCATCCATCGCCGCCATCAGTTCCGGCACATCCGAGCGGAAACCGAGGAAGCGGACACGGCCATCGAGACCAAGACGGGACGCCTGTTCGCGGATGCGGGCCTCATAAGCCTCCTGCCCGAAAAGTGCGCCACCAACGATCACCGCCTGCACGCCCTCCATCGCGGCAATCGCCTCCAGGAATACATGTTGTCCCTTCCATTCGCTCAGCCGGCCAAAAAGGCCGACAAGCGGTTGCGGACCAAGGCCCAGTTCCGCTCGCAGCCGCGCGGCCTCGCCCGGTTCGTAAACCCTTGCCTTGACGGGATCGAAGCCGTTGTAAACGATACGAACCTTATCCGCCTCACCGCCGGCCTCGATGAAAGCCCGGCCCGTCTCTTCGGAATTGACAGCCACCAGCCTGGCGAAAAGGCGCGCAAATGCCAGCGAAGCCCGGCGGTTGGTGGCGCTGAAAGCCGGATCGGTGACGATATCGTGCAAAATCCAGACGAGCGGGCGACGACTGAGCTTCGCGGCCAGCGCACAGACAAAAAGCGCCTTTTGCGAGTTGGCACAGATCACATCATAATGCCTCGCCTCCCGGCTCAACTGCCAGGCGACCGCCACCACATCAGCCGCTCCGCGCAACAGGGCACCGAAAGATGCGTTGCGGCGGATCGACAGCATTTTTTCTCCGGCGGACAACATGACCGGAGGCCGCCCGGCGTCAGCCAGATCATCTGCAGCCGCACCACCACTGAGAAAACAAGCGCGCCAGGAATGCGGCCCAGCCTTGACGAGATCAGCCAGAAAAAGTTCGGCGCCGCCCTTCTCTCCGGTATGGCTGACAAAAAGAGCGGACGTCATGGCGTCCCCCCTGCCGGGTGAGAGAAGCCACGATGCGCCTGGCCTCGATTGCGGGCATGAACAGCACCCCTGCGAAAAGAACCATCCTGCCAGATAGCGACAGGGATATCTTCGTTGGAGATTGCAGAGAAATGCACGTTGCTAGATAAAAATACCAGCATCAGAACCTTTATTCGTAATAAAATTCAAAAAAAGCAAAAGTAAAATACAAATATTCTATTTTTAGACTTCAAACGAAATGCAAGAAAAATTCATGACGTTTGTTTTTATGCGCTGATCGCCATTTCTCTCCCGGCATTTTTCCCCGTGCCTCATGGCGGAATTATCATGAGGCCAGACCAGGAGAACGAACGATGACCGCGCTCGGATACAACATATGCATATATATGGCACGAACGGAAGAGGTGGCAGCATGATCGGCGTGACGCTCGGCATCCATCCTCCCACCATGGGCGCCATCGGTCTTTCCTTGACGGCGTTCTCTGTCCTGCGCGCCCGGCTGACAGCGGGTCAGAATGCCACGCTGTTCGTGAACGGCGACAGCACCGCTCATGCCGAAGCCGGACCATTTCAGCAATTTGCGATGATGCTCGGCGAACTGCACAACACGACGGTGGTGTTACACCGCTGGGCGGAATGGGAAACGAACGCCGCCACCGGCCCAAAAGCCTATGCGGAACCAGTCACGCTACGTGCCGGCAAGAGAGCGACGCTGAGGCTCTATCTCGCGACGCTGCCGGGCGGCATGGCGGGTTACATGCTCGCGGAACAACGCTCCGCGGCGCTCGATATCCCCCGTCCGGATATCTGCATCCTGCACCAGGGCCATAATATGCAGACCTTCGAGGTGCCCGGCGGCATTTTGAGCTCCGGACGCTCCAGCCTGCTCGGCCCCCTTGGCATGACCGAATGGCAATGGCCGGGCGCACCACAGCTCATCACCACGCAGAACCCGTGGCGTGATGGGACGGGTTACGACAAGGTCTATCAGGCAATCCTCGATTTGGCCCGAGCACATCCGAACCTTACACTGGTGGATACGCACGCGGCATTTCTGGCGAAGGGCAAGGATGCCGCCCTTTATCGGGACAATATCCATCCGAACGATGCGGGTTCGCGGCTCATTGCCCGAACCCTGTTCGATTCCTACCGCGCTTCGGCATCCGACAGCGGTTTTCAGACACCCTGCTGGCCGAAGCTGCCTGCCGCCAATCTCATAGGGAATGGTGATTTTACCGACTGGTCGGGCTCCGCTCCGACGGGCTGGGGCCTGATTGCGCCGGGTTCCGCCATCAAATCCACCGAAATCATCTTCTCCCCGTCCTTTGCGAGCAGCGTCGCGCTCTATGCAAGTGGCAGCCAGATCGGCGGGCTCTCACGCTATTTCCGCAATGCGGAGGCCGCAGCGATGATCGGCAGGACGATCTCATTCGCCGTCCTTTACAGAAACAGCGAGAAGCAACGTCTCCCCTACGTCACTTTGGTTGTTAAAAGCGGCGGCGCAACCAGAACAATCACCTGCTCTGCATTGCAATTCGGAGGAGCCAACATCTCCGGGAACAGCGGCTGGATGTGGGCGATCGCCAACGGGATCGCCATAGACCCAGATATCAGCCCGGCAGGATATAATTTTTATCTGCGCATCCTTCCCGCATTCGGCGCCAGCGCGCCCGCCTCGAATGAGCCAGTTCACATTCAGCGCATTATCGCGGTCGAGGGGGATTTGCCGAAAGGCAATCTTGTCTAATATAAAATTATCTTGCGTGGCGGCGTCATCGAGCCCACTAATGCACGCCATATTATATTTATTGCCGCGCGGTAACGCTCTCCCCTTGGGACCATCGAAATCCGCCTACAAAAGATAAAGGCCGCGAATGAAGAGACGAAAAAATCATGCGGCATCGCGCCTGCCCGCTCTACCGGGTTTTGTTTTGGCAATGCCGCTTTATCCCTCGAAAACAATCAATATTCCCGGCGTCTTTCTCGCGATATTCGTTTTTTCCATCGGTTTCTTCATTCAGTGCAATGTGGTGACCAGCAATATCGGCCTGCGTTTCCTCAACATTACCGACATGCTGGTGCTGATGACGCTGCCCGTCATTGCGCTGCTTTACATTCGCTGTCTGACGCCGTCGATCGTCCTGTTTTACCTCCTGCCGCTGACGGTCCTGTTTGCCCTCACGGCGCTGTTTGCAGATGCGCGTGGCGATGGCGAATTTTATACGACGGCGATGACCTATTTTTATGCGGTCTATTTTCTGTTCTTTGCCTATATGCTGTTCAAGGAGAACCTTCTCGAGCTGTTCTGCTGGGGCATGTTTGCGGGCTTCATAGCCGTGACAATCCTGCTTTTCCTTGACATCGTCATTCATGACCAGCTTGCCTCCGTCGGATTGTCCTTCATGTTCGATGAAGCGGGCGTTCTGGAACTCGCGGCAAAAGGTGAAATAACGCCGCTGCTTTTGCGCGTCGAGAAGGCAGGCGGTATCTGGCCTGTGGGAAACACGGCTGGACCAGCCTTCGCGCTTGCCGGAGCCGCCGCTGCCTATCTCGCCGAACGCCAAAGACGGCCCGCGCTGTTTGCCGTGTTTCTGCTGATATATCTGGCGAGCTTTACGCTCACACTCAACCGCTCGGGTGTGTTTGCCGTACTCGCCATCGGGCTTTATTTCTACGTCCGGAATTTTTCGGTCAAAATGCTGCTCAGCACCTATTTCGGCTTTGCTTTATGCGCCCTTGTCATTGCCGCGGTTCTGCCGCTCGGCGCTTTCGACTTTGCGGGGGAGGTATTTTCAAAACGTTTTCTCGAAGACAGCAATAGCAGCAACAACTTGCATGAGCGGTGGGAGACGATCACCGGCGGTTTTCAGGTCATGTTCCTGCATCCGTTGGGCATCGGATTTACCGCTCGATACGAAGAGCTTGCGCGTATCGCAAAGATCGGCACGCCCCATAACGGCTTTATGGCCACTGCCTACGCTTCCGGCCTGGGATTTTGCATGATGAGCGCCTTTGCGCTGTTTTATGCAGTTTTCCGAAAACGCAAGATCGGCTTTTTCGTCTATTCGGCGATCGGGATCATAATCGGCTATCAGTTCGAAGAGCTGAATTTCAATCCTGTCTTCATGGCCCATGTGGGGCTTGCCCTCGCCTACGCCGCCATAGATCTGGACTTCAGGCTCTTCCTGAAGAACACAGTGATGCGGATGCTTGGAACCGCAGATGGCGCTCGCCACCGAGAAGAAGGACGCGTCATCGGCAATCCGGGCCTGAACTCCTTATTGTCTAACGGCTGATAGCAATAAAGAGGCTCTTATTTTTGAGGGCCTGGTTTACCCAGTCCGGCCTGGGTATCAGGCGACTTCGATGATTTCGATCTCCCTGCCGGCCAAGCTGACCAGATCACCAGCCATTTTTCCCATCAGCACCCTTGCAACCGGGGAGACATAGGACATCGTTCCGGCAGCAGGATCGGCCTCATCTTCGCCGACGATCCGGAACCGTTGCGTTCGTCCGTCATCGCGGCTGAACGTCACCAGACTGCCGAAGGCGACGACGCCGTCCGCTGGCGGATCAGGCATCAGTTGCGCGGTGCGGACCCGCTCGGAGAAATATCGCAGATCCCGTAGCGGGTTGGCGGAAATACGCCGTCTTTCATTGATGTCTTCAATGGCATTGGCCGCCTCACAGGCCTCCCGCGCCAGCCGCAACTGCTCTTCCAGCGCCTTAAGTCCGGACTGCGTTACCAGATTGGGATGAGGCGAGATTACCCGATCCGGCAGAACGGTTTCGGCTGCGGTTTCCGCGCTGTCTTCCTTGGTAAAGGCTACGCTCAATCCTGATACTCCATTCCTCAGATGCCGCCCGGACATCTGCAATCCGCCCCAATCTTGCCATCACCCGCAGGGGTGCAGCAAGAGCGCGCCGATGGTTCAAAACCCGGCATATAACAGGCGGAACCGGCCGATGACAACGCGCCCGGCCAACAGCAGAATGCAACCGCAAGGGAACATACCCCTCATATTTCGGCCTAACAGGAGGCTTTTTGCCCTGTTAGGGTGTGCAGCAGGAGGAGTGAGGATACCAACGCTAACGGACAGGAGATGGTTCATGGCCCGGACAGTAGTGAATGCGCTTGGAGACACACTCTATTACAGCGGCAGTTCCACCGGATTTTTCTCCGCCACGGGCTCCGGCCCGCAGCTCGCCGGCACCGCCGGTAATGATTCCATGTGGGGTGACAGCTCCGTCAACGTGACGATGGCGGGCGGCACGGGCGACGATATCTATTATCTCTATTCCGGTATCAATCGCGCCGTCGAAAATGCCGGGGAGGGCATAGACACCATCGATACCTGGATGAGCTACACCCTGCCCGACAATTTCGAGAATCTCAGGGTAACGGGTGACGGTCGTTATGCCTTCGGCAATTCACTCGACAATATCATCACCGGCGGATCAGGCAGCCAGACGATCGATGGCGGGGCCGGCAACGACGTGCTGATCGGTGGCGGCGGGGCCGACACTTTCGTTTTTACGAGCGGCAACGGCACTGATCTCATCATGGATTTCAGCGCCAATGACACGATCCGGCTGAATGGTTACGGCATCACATCCTTCGATCAGCTGGCCGGCAACGCCACGCAACAGGGCAGCGACCTGTGGCTCAATTTTTCGAATGGCGAGGCCATCGTTCTTGCGGGAACAACCATAGACGATCTTCAGGCCGACCAGTTCGAACTCAGCCTCGATCGATCGTCTCTCATCCAGACCTTTGCCGATGAATTCGACGCGCTGTCCCTGCGCAACGGCGATCAGGGCACCTGGGACGCCAAATATTGGTGGGCACCCGAAAAGGGAAGCTCGCTGACGACGAATGGCGAGGCGCAATGGTACATCAATCCCTCTTATGCCGGCACGTCGGAGGTCAATCCGTTCAACGTTGCAAACGGCGTCCTGACGATATCTGCCGAAAAAACCGCGCAATCGATTGCCGACGAAGTCGAGGGTTACGATTACACCTCCGGCATGCTGAACACCTATTCCTCCTTCAGCCAGACCTATGGTTATTTCGAAATTCGCGCCGATATGCCGACCGACCGGGGCGCCTGGCCTGCCTTCTGGCTCCTGCCCGAAGACGGCTCCTGGCCGCCGGAACTCGATGTCATCGAAATGCGCGGCCAGAATCCCAATACGCTCATCATGTCCGCCCATTCCAACACCACCGGTGAACAGACATCGGTCATCAACAATGTCAGCGTGCCGAGCACGGAAGGGTTTCACACTTATGGCGTTTTGTGGGATGCGGAACACATAACCTGGTATTTCGACGATGTCGCCGTGGCGCAGACGGACACGCCTGATGATATGCATGACTCCATGTATATGGTCGTCAACCTTGCCGTCGGCGGAACCGCGGGAACACCATCGGATACTGATTTCAGCGACGGCTCGCAGATGATGATCGATTATATCAGGGCCTATTCGCTCTCCGACTGGGCAGCGTAAACCAAAAACACCGGCAGTCGCATCGGGACTGCCGGTGTTTCAAACATCAGCCTGTCGGACTACACCGTGTTCAGGCCATCACTCGGCTGCGAGCTGTGTGCGGGCGGCATTCAGCGACATCAGATGCCGCGCCGTTTCGAGGCTTGCCGGCTGTTCGGCGCGATAACGGCGGCCGATTTCCATCATCAGCACGGTGTCGGGCAGGAAGGAAAGTTCCGAGAAGATGTCCTGCCAGTCAATGTCGCCCCAGCCGAGTGGCATGTGCAGATCGCCGATGCCGAGCGCCGTGTTCTCCTGGGCAAAATAAGGCTGATAAAAGCCCTGCGGGCGACCGAAGGAATCGTGCACATGCAGATGGCCGGCGACCGGCGCCATGGCGCGAAGCTCATCGCGGAAATCGAGGCCACGATAGGTGGATTCGAGATAGGCATGGCTGAAGTCGATTAGCGCCACGACATTGTCGTGACCGACAGCCTTCACGGTCGCAGCCACTTCGGCCGGCGTCTGGCGATATTGGCCGGGCTCGGTGGAGAAGATATTCTCGAGGGCGATACGCACGCCATAGGGACTGCAGAACTGCGCCAGTTCGAAAAGCGCTTCCCGCTCGCGGCTGTCGGCATCGGCCCGTTCGGCGATCTGGTCGGCGCGCAGGGCGCCGCTGTGCTGGACGAGAATGCCTGCGCCGATACGGTCACAAAGAACGGCAAGCGCCTTGGCCGCATCGATCTGGTAACGGCATGTCACCGGGTCCATGAAATTCGAAGAAACGAGACCGTGCACGGTGTAGCGGAAGTCGAACTGCTTTGCGAGCGACACGAAACGGTCGGCGCGCTCCTCTATGATCCGGCCGCCAGCGATCATATCGAGGCTTGTTGCGGCGATTTCCACGGTATCGCAGCCAATTTCGGCAAGCGCGCGAAGATCGCTTTCAAGGGTGGCCAGTTCGCCATCGTCCGAGCCGGCGTTGAAGCCGGTACCTATAATATTGCTCATGTCATGATCTCCAAGGGGAAGGAAGGTTATGCGAATTCAGGGAGCCGCGCGGTACGGCGCACCGTATCGAACAGGTCCGGGCGGTCGATGTTGACGTAGTCTACCCCGGCCAATGCGATCTCTTTATGAAGGTCGATGTCATCACCGCCGTAATAGACCATGATTTCGAGACCGGCCTTGCGGCATGCCGCGACAAGACCGGGCCGCCGCATCTGCGCCGGCGTGATCTCTATGATCGAGGCATGGTGCACGGCCGTCGCCAGCGAGGGCGATTTTGCGATGTCGAGCGTCATCATCTTGCGGAATTCGGGCGCGATGGCCTGCAGACCGCGGCACATTTCCTCGGAAAAGGAGAAAAAGAAAGTATCGCGCAACATGCCGAGATCGCGCACCAGGGCGGCGACCTTGACGGGATCGCAATATTTCAGCTCGACATAAACGCCGCAGCGGCCGCGCAAATGGCGGAGATAGGCATCAAGACGCGGCACAACAGCGCCCTTGAAGCTCTCCCCGAACCAGCTGCCCGCATCCAGCGCATCGATCTCGCTCGACAGGGCATGGCCGATAGGCCCGGCACCGTCGGTCGTGCGGTCAAACGTTTCGTCGTGAAAGACATACAGCACGCCATCCGCGCTCTCGCGCACATCAAGCTCGATATAGTCCGCACCCTGCTGCAGGGCGAGATCGGCGGCGGCAAAGGTGTTTTCGGGCGCAAAATGGTTGGCGCCGCGATGAGAGACGATTTTGGGCATGGAATGTCCTGTCAGTTTACGGGTTCCGGCTGACGCGCCGGCATGGTCGAATTGTGCGAAAGATCAGCGTGCAGTCCGGCAATGCGGTCACCGGCGGCGTCAAAAACAAGAGTCAGGCCGGATTTGCAGCTGATGCCAACCCGCTGGCCGGGTGCATGCCTTATCGTCTCGCCATATTCCAGCGCATGGATGACGCCTGCCGGTGTGTCGATACTGTAGAAAACCTCGCGCCCCATAGGCTCGACAGTGGTAACCGGCCCCTCCAGCCGCGCTTCTCCTGGCTTGGTGAGGGTGATGTCCTCAGGGCGCAGACCGAGGGTGATCTCACCGTCGCAACGGGCATTGATGTGGAGCCGGGCATCACCGATCCACAGCTGCTCGCCCTGCGCCTGCCCCTTCAGAAGGTTCATCGGCGGCGTGCCGATGAACCCGGCGACGAACAGGTTGTTGGGCCGGCGATAAAGATCGTCAGGCGTGCCGATCTGGGCGATGGCTCCATTATTCATGCAGATGATCCTGTCGGCCATGGTGATCGCCTCGATCTGGTCATGGGTGACGATCAGCGTGGTGATCTTCAGGCGCTTCTGCAGGTTTTTCAGCTCGGCCCGCATGGTGATGCGCAGGGTCGCATCGAGATTGGAGAGCGGCTCGTCCAGAAGCAGGATATTCGGTTCCTTGACCAACGCTCTAGCCAGCGCAACGCGCTGCTGCTGACCGCCGGAAAGCTGCGAGGGCCGACGGTCGAGCAACGCGCTGATCTGCACGAGGCTTGCCGCCTCCTCCACCCGCCGCGCCGCCTCCTCACGCGGCACATCCTTGAAACGCAGCGGAAAGGCGATGTTCTGCCGCACCGTCAGATTGGGATAAAGCGCATAGGACTGGAAGACGATGCCGACATTGCGATCGCGCGCATCGATGCGGTTGACGTTGTGGCCGTCGAAGGCGATCTCTCCGCCGGTCGGCGCGTAAAGCCCGGCGAGCAGGAAAAGCGTGGTCGATTTTCCGCATCCCGACGGGCCGAGAACGGCGACGAATTCGCCGTTTTCGATCGTCAGCGTCATGGGTTGCAGAACCCGGGTGTCGCCCCAGCTTTTGGTGACTTTGTCGAGGGTGATCCTGGCCATGGCGATTATCCTTTGATCCCGCCGAAACTCATCTGGGTGATGTATTTCTGTGTGAAGATGTAAATGATCAGCACAGGCAGCAGATAGATGATGCCGACAGCGGCGATCATGCCGTAATTCACGCCCACGCTGTCCTGTGCCACGAAGAAGAGGTAGAGGCTCATCGTCATCTGGCTTTTTTCGATGAGCAGGGTCTGGACGAAGACATATTCTTCCCAGCCACGCAGAAAGGTGAAGGTGGCGACAGCTATCAGCCCGCTTCTGACCTGCGGCAGAACCACCATGCGGAAGGCCTGGAAACGGGTCGCGCCATCGGTGACGGCACTCATCTCGATGTCCCAGGGGACATTGTCGAAAAAGCCCTTGAGAACGAAGATCGCAAAGGGCAATTCCAGCGCGCTCATGACCAGCACGACACCGAAGAGATTGTTGAGCAGCCCCATGTAATGCAGCTGCACGAAGATCGCGACAGTCAGCGCCAGTGCGGGAAATGCATGCAGCAGCAGAAGCCCGCGCAGGATGTTTTCACGCCCGGCAAAGGCAAAGCGCGACAGCGCATAGGCGGCCGGCGTGGCGACCAGCGCAACGATCAGGGTCTGGGAAGCGGCAAACAGCAGCGAGCTTCGCATGGCTGTCCAGACGGACGGCATCAACGCGATGCGGGTATTGCCGGTTTTCTCGATGTCACGGCTCCACAGGAAGCTGTAATTCTCGATGGTCAGATGCGGCAGCACAAGCACGAAGACCAACGCCGCCACCACGACGCCGAGCGCGAGCCAGAGCAGTGCGGGGTTGCGCAGGCGTGCTGAAAACAGCGCGATCGCAATCGCCCCGAAATAGGCGAGCGCAGCAATCGCGCCGCTGCGCCACAGCACCAGCCGGCTGAGATTGTCGTCGGAACTGGTCAGCGATTTCACCAAGAGCCAGAGATAGGGCAGGAGAACCGGGACGGAAACGACCGTGAGAAACACGAGGATGACGGGAAGGAAGCCGGCACGATGGGCGCGGCTGCGTCTTTCAAGATGCGCCCAGTCCGGTTTCAGATCGGAGGCGCGCCGGGCGTGGCTTTGGACAAGCGTCATCACAGCACCTCGATCTTGGCGGGGGCAAAAGTCGCGCGCATGTTGCTGACGCGCCATTGAACGAGGGTCACGGCGACGCCGATGGCCATCAGGCCGAGCGCCAGCGCCGCGCCATAGGCGTAAGCACCGTTTTCGAAGGCGCGCCGGTAGATATAAAGCGCATAGGTGGTGCTGTCATAGACAGGGCCGCCGCCGGTGATCAGCAGGATATATTCATAGGTCGTCATCAGCGACAGCGCCTGATAGAGCGTGATGAAACGGATCGGAGCTGAAAGCGCCGGGGCGATAACGTGGCGGAGCACGCCCCATTCGCTGGCGCCATCGACACGCGCCGCATTGGCGAGATGCGAGGGTATCGAGCGGATCGACGATGTCAGGATGACCATGGCGAAGGATGCGCCGACGACGCCGTTCGCCACCACCACCAGGAACAGCGGAAAGTCGTTGCGCAGGTTGAGCACCGGTGCGCCGAGTATACCGAGGAACTGGTTGAGCAGGCCGGAGGAGGTCGGATCGGCAATCCATATCCAGAGCACGCCGTAAAGTACGGCCGGGCTCATGCGCGGCAGCAGCCACAGGCCACGGAAAAAATTGCCAAGCCTGTCGGGTATCGCCGTCGTCGTAACCGCCAGGAGCGCGCCGAGGCCAATATTGAAGAAAAACAGCGTTGCGCCGACATAGATGAATGTCGTCAAAAGCACGATCGGCAGGCGGACATCACGCTGCACCATGCGCTGGAAATTCTCGACCGTGAATTTGCCGACCCTCAGATTTGCGCCCATGTCGGTAAAGGCGATCACCAGATTGACGACGATGGGCGCCAGGAAAAAGACGCCGAGCAGGGCAAGAGCCGGCGCCAGATAAAAAATCGGCCGGGCCGGACGACGCGCCCTGAGCTGGAACTGAGACATTACGATATACCGGTGGGAACACGGGAAAGCCGCCCGGCGTAACCGGGCGGCGTGGTGTCTGATAAAACTCAGTTGCTTGCGGCTTCGCGGATTTCGATATCCGCGCCGAATTGCAGTTCGAGTTCGTCGGCGATGAAATCGACCGCCTGTTCGGCCGTCATCTTGCCGGTCTCGACCGCCTGCAGGCCGCTGAACAGCACCTTGTTGTAGCTGCCGAACTTGGTGTGGTTAGGCACGAACCGTGCGTCCTTCATCATCGGCGAAGCGGCGGAAAGAACCCAGTTGTCCCGGTATTTCGGCATGGCCGTCTGCGCGTTGCTGATGGCCGTGTGATAGGAAGTGACGGCGTGCTCGTTGTTGAAATAGGGCAAGGTCGCCAGCGCCACGAGATCGGCGGCAATATCGGCATTGGCGCTCTTCGGGTTGACGGTATAGAGCAACGGATGCGACAGGTTGGCCGGTTTGCCGCCCTTTTCGGCTGCCGGTGCGGAAATCCAGCCGATCTTGTTGAAATATCCTTCGCGATCGGTCGGCCAGGTTGCGCCGTTCTTGTCGCCCACCTGCCAGGCAACGGCCCACACGCCCTGATGGAAGATGAAGGCCTTTTCCTGTTTGAAGGCGGTCTGGATGGCTTCCCAGCTCATGGCGGTATTGTCGACCGGCGTGACGCCCTGCTTGGCGTTGCGCTCATACCAGCCGAGCGCCTTCACCATTTCCGCCTTGGGGAAGACAAGCTTGCCGGTCTTTTCGTCCATGAACTTCACGCCATAGGACTGAAACACCATCAGATAGTCGATACCGACATTCGGGCGATGCAGCATGCCATATTGAGCGGCCTTGCCGTCGACCACTTCCTTCGACAGCGCGGTCAGATCATCGAGCGTGAATTCACCGGCATCGACCTTGGCCGGCAGGCTTTCGATAAAGGCCTCGTCCTTGCCGATCTTGCGCAGCATGTCCTTGTTGTAGAAGAACATGCGGATTTCCGCGTCCTGTGGAATACCGTAAATCTTGCCGTCGGCGCCCTTGGCCGAATTCCAGAGGACCGGAAGAATATCGCCATAGACCCACGGGGCGGCGGCGATCCTGTCTTCCATCGGCATGGCATAACCGTCCTGCGCGAACTGGCCAATCCATTCATGCGGCAGAATGTAGATATCCGGGCCCTGCCCCACCGAAAATGCCTTCAGCGTATCGAGAGCGAAACCGTCCCAGCCCTGCACGCTGCTATTGTTCGTGTCGATGACGATGCGCTTGTCGACGCCGGCGGCCTTGAACTGCGCGTTCATGATGCCGGCCGCCGCTTCAATGTTGGTGACGCGGGCGGGCGCGTTCTTGTCGGCGAGCGTCCAGAGTTTGACGTTGATGTCTTCGGCAAAGGCAATGGTCGGCAAAAGTGCGCCGAGGGCGACCGTGGCCGCCAGGGAAAGAGATTTAAACATGAGGTGCATTCCCGTTGAAACTGATTATTTAATTAAGTTGCTTAATTTACAGCTTTATGACATTTCCGGCGCTAAAGCTGGGAGAGCAGGACTTTGGCTGAGAAACGAAACGGCGGATTTGCGGGTATCGGCGCGACACAGGGCGCGCTTCTGGGTTACATCAGGCGCAAGGGCTCGGCATCGCGGGTCGAACTTGCGGAATATTGCAACGTCACACCGGCTGCCGTGAGCATGATGACTCGCAACCTGCTCGAACGCGGCATTATCGAGGAAGGCGCGCGCCGGCAGGAAGGCCGGGGCGCTCCCCATATCGACCTCATGCTCAAGAGAACCGTCGGTTATGCTCTCGGCGCCCATGCCAATCGTTATTCGGTGATGCTGACGCTGTTGAATTTCGGCGGAGAGATCGTTGGCGAATTGCAGATGCGCGGTTCCTATGACGCGTTTTCCGATGTCCAGCGGGCACTTGAGGAAGGATCCGAAGCGCTGCTTTCAAAAAACGCGATTAGCCGCAACGACCTGATCGGTGCGGCGATTGCCATGCCCACCCGCTTTCGCAACGAGGCGATGTCGCTCGATCTTGCTGACGAGGTCATTTCCTGGGCGGGTTCCGACCTTTCCGCCATGCTGCGCGAGGCGCTGCGCTGCCCGGTGATTATCGAAAACGACGCCAATGCGGCGGCCATGGGCGAACTCACGCTCGGCAATACGGCGGGGCACGAAAATTTCGCCTATCTCTATTTGTCCGAAGGTATCGGCGGCGGCATCATCATCAGGAACGAACTTTATCGCGGTTTTCTCGGCAATGCCGGCGAGATCGGCGCCCTGCGTGGTCGCGGAAACTCACGGCCCTCTTTCGAAGATTTGGCGGCCTGGTGCCTCGAGCATGTCGGCGAAAAACCCTCCGGACGGGCTCCTGACATCTGGACGGACTACCTGTCCCGCAACACCGCCGTGCTCGACGCGTGGCTGGACCGGGCCGGGCCACAGGTTGCCCGCCTTGGCTTTGCCGTCAGCGCCGTATTGGCGCCCGACGCCATCTATGTCGGCGGCACCTTACCGAGAATGGTGCGCGAAAAACTGGCGAAATGGCTGGATTATGAGGTTTCGGATCCGTTCAGCGGCGCAAAGGTCATCCAGCCGCAAATCCTGCTGCCCGGGGTCGCCGCAACGGACCCCGTGGCCTTCGGCGCGGCGGCAATGATCCTGCACGGCATCGGCGAAACGGACTGAGAGCATGCAGAGGGTGGCGGCGGACGTCTCACCCCCCGAGATTGTGCACCATGAAATAAATCAGCCAGCAATGCGCGATCGCCAATATCGCCCAGGCCCATTTTGCCGCCCTGATATCGGAATCCACGACGCTGTTGCGGATCTCGATCCTGGCCGGCGTCTCCTCCCCGGCTCGATCATCTTCGAGGGTGAACGGGGGCAATGTCCGGGAAATCGGTTCGCTGACGACGTAAAGCCTGTCATTGCGCGGAGGCGGGCGCGACCCATCATCAACGCTCTCCGCATCGGAAAGCATATCGTCGCTGGAAGCGCAATTCACCGCCGCAAGTTGCGGTGACATCCCCCTGTTACGCACTTTACCTCTATTGAGCATCATAATTTTCCACACAATAAAAATAAAAATATTCCCTGACGACCTCCGATAAAGCCGCGCTTTACCGGGATGCCGCAATCCGTGCCGTCCACGCCCTCACGCCCAAAGACGTCCCCCTATCAGGGCACCAGCGCTCCGGGTAGTCCACGCCCGCCCGCATAGGGCTTTGCTTCCCGCTGGATCAGGAAGACGGATTTTTCCACCGGCAGCGGCTCGATCGTCCGGTAACGCTGAAACCGCTTTGAGTATTCGAACCGGATGAACCTGTCGTCGAACTTCCCCGCCAGAACGCGATAGCCGTTGACGAATTCATTCAGGATTTCCAGCTCTTCTCCCCACACCCAGCCGCCGTAGGACGTCCCTTCATTCGACCGCAGCACGATCTCGAAAAAGTGTCCGCCCGCCACCAACGGCATACGAAAGAGGATATCGAGATTATCCTCGTCCTCCTCATCGCCTTTCTTCGCCGACAGCCTGGCATGCGCGACCTTCGCATGGACCAGCGCCGAGACCGGATAGAACGGACGACCCTTGAACCACATGAATTCACTCACCGCATATCCGACATCGTCGGCACGCTGATAAGGTTCGATGCGCGGCTCGAAGGCCATGTAGCTTCCGTTAAACGCTATCACTTTCGAAAAATCCCGATGCCTGCCCGCCGCATGTCCGCTGTTTTCCACCCGTCATTCATGCTTCTGTCTGCGACAATAGGCAGGCCGCGTCACACCAGCGTCAAATGGAACGCTATGATGACTTTCAATTTCCCGGGCACGTTGTTAGATGATGATTCATGAGGGGACGAAAGTGGCTGGGAACGCTGAACTGATACCGATCCGGCTTTTTGGCACCCCGCGCTGTGATGCGGTGCGGGAGGCATTTTTTCCGTCCAAGGGTTTCGCCCTCACCGCCGCCCTCATCCTTGCGCCGAACCAGTCCCTTTCCCGCCAGCACGCCGCATCGCTGCTGTGGGAAAATGTCGAGCAGAAAAGGGCTCTCGGCAACCTGCGGCAGCTGATCCTGCGCCTGCAGAAGCTTCCCAACGAGGATGAGGCGATCCTTCTGACCGAAGGAAACGATCTGAAGGCCGGCAAGCTGGCGCAGCGAACCGACCTTGCCATCTTCCTTGCCGGCGCAAGGGCCGAAGACCCGATGCGGCGGCTCAATGCGCTGCTCGAATTCGGCGGCGAATTGCTGGAGGGGCTGGAGGCCGGGCAGGATCATCTTTATCTCTGGCTGCTTTCGGAGCGCCGTCGTCTCAGGGATCTGTTCTTTTCCTCCTACACCCAGCTTCTGGAGGAACTGACACGTTTTGGTCGCGCCAGTTCGAACGATATCGCCAGGCTTGCCGAATGCGCCTGCAAGATCGAGCCGGAGCGCGAAGAAACCTACCGCGCCGCCATGGCGGCCTATGCGCGGATCGGAAATATCAGCGCCTGCGACGGCATGCACCAGCTTCTGATGGAGCAGCTCCGCCAGGAAGGTCGTTCGCCGGAAGCGGAAACCGTGGCGCTGAGGCGGCGAATACAAAGTCTGACCGCCACGATAGCGGCCCCCGCCGAACCGGAAGACGGCAACCGCCGAAAATCCCAGACTAAACCGCGCGTCGCATTCGTTCGCCCGGCAAGGGTCGACGGACAGCCGGTCTCGCCGGTCATGCAGGCCTTCGTCGAGGATGTCGCCAACAGCCTTGTCCGATACCGGACCTTCACCGTGCTTTCGCCGCACAGCACCTTTGCACTGGCGCATCAGCGGGCCGATGACAGCTACGCCATGCTGCGGGCGGATTACCGCATCATTTCGACCGTATTCGACGAAACCCGCATGTCGGTTGCCTTGATCGAGGATGCAAGCGGTGAAATCGTCTGGTCGCTGGAAGCGGTCCTGACCGAGCGGCAGATCCACGCCGCCTTCCGCCTGCTCTCAAAACAGGTGGCCGCAGCGCTCGCCCGCGAAATCGAGCGGCTGCAGGTGGAACCCGACCGCAACCATAGCGGTGAGGCCTACCGGCAATTGCTGGAAGGCCAACAGCTTCTGCGCGGCAAATGCGACCTGCCGCTTCTTCGAAGAGCCCGTTCGATGTTCCGCAAGGCGGTCGATCTCGACCAGAGCCTGGCGGTTGCCCGCGCCCGCGTCGCGCAGAGCCTGCAGCTGGAATGGCTGATGCTTGGCGGCAACGACCCCCATCTCCTGCATCGCGCCAAGGCGGAAGCGGATTCCTCCGTCGAGATCGACCCCGCTCTTGGTGTCGGTCACTGGATGTGCGCGGTGGTGGCGCTCTACCAGCGGGATTTCGACATCTCCGCTGAAAAATTCTTCGAGGCGGAGGCGCTGGCGCCCAACTCCGCCGACCTCCTGCTTCAGCATGCCGATGCGCTCGCCCATTTCGGCGATGCGGAAATCGCCTGGGAGAAGTTTCAGCAGGCCATCGACCTCAATCCGCTCGCCCCCGACATCTATTGGTGGGCCGGCGCCAGCATTGCGTTCAAGCGCGAGGATTATGGCACGGCGGTTGAACTGTGCGGGCGAATGGAAAATGACGAGCCGGCGTTGCGTGTTCTGACCGCAAGCCACGCATTGCATGGAGATTTGGCCGCCGCCCGGGAAACCGGCGGCAGGCTTCAGGAAAACTATCCGGGTATGACGGCGAGGGAGATCAGTAGCCTGTCTCCAGACCGAGACCCGGTAGCGAATGAAAAATTCTATCACGCACTTCGATTAGCTGGGATCAAATAGGAGATATTATGTCCTCGCATTTCTTCATTGTCGGAAAAAAGGGTTTCGGCGTTCTCTTCATTCGCACGGCGCCGCTCAGGGTTGCGTCCGTATCGCATGAGACGATTGCCGCCTATGAAGCCAGCCATCCCGGCGTGGATGGTTATGCCCGCGTGGCAGCCGCTGCAAAATCCATGCTCGTTCGCCAGAACGGCCAGCCTGAAGCCGAACTGGACCAGGTTCAGATTCAGGGCATCGAAGCCCTCGTCGCCGGTGGCGCCGTGGTTTCCGAAGCCGATTTCGCCTTTATTGGCGAAGTGAGCGACGCCGGCTGGGATTTCAACCGCATGGTACAGGCGCCGATCGAAGCCGCCCTGAAGGCTGTCGGTCCGGCCGGCTCCGTCACCGGCGAACTGTTCGACGCCATCCTTGCCGACGACGGCAACACGGCGCCCTGATCGTGGTCGCGCAGCCTTGACCGGCGCCGATGCTCCCATGTCAGCGACAGCGGCTTCAAGGCATGCCGACGCTTCGTTCTTCGATCCCGGACTGCTTCGGCGGTTCGGGATTACCCGCATCGGCGATGTAACCGGTCTCGATATTATCGGCATTCCCGTCTGGTTCGCGACCCGGCCCAATTCACGCGGGCTATCGGTATCGCAGGGCAAGGGGCTTGTCACGGAACAGGCCCGACTATCGGCGATCATGGAGGCAATCGAAGGCGCGGTTGCCGAAGAAACCCGCAAACATATCGCTGCTTTCAGCTCCATCAAGGAGATGCGGGACAAAGGGGTTCCTCTCATTCCCCTCGAAACCGTCGGCAGGGTGGATCCGGATGCTCTCGATCCGCAAAAAGAACGCGCCTGGGTGAAGGGAACATCCATTCGCCGGCGGCGGGAGGTTTTTGCCCCTTACGAGCTCGTCGGCATGGATTTCCGCGTGGATTTCCCCTGGGACCGGCGGGCCTTCCGCATGAGTTCCCAAGGGCTCGCAGCCGGGTTCGACCATGACCATGCGGTTCTGCATGCCCTGCTCGAACTCATTGAAAATGACGCCTGCTTCCTCGTCGACACTTTCGAAACACGCGCCATCGCACCTCAACCGATCCTCATTCCGGCGGGCGTCGATCCTTCCCTTGACGCTCTTGTTCGACGCCTGTCGGATATCGGGCTGCCGCCGTCCTTCTTCGACATGACGAATGGGCTTGGTGTGCCGGTGGTGATGGCAAGCCTGCCCCGCTCTCTTCAGGCCAAGGACGGGCCGGCCACCCGCAGCGCCGCGGGTGCGGCCTGCCGGCTTGATATGCATGGCGCTGCGATTGCCGCGCTGCTGGAGGCGATCCAGTCGCGATTGACCGATATCAGCGGTGCGAGGGACGATCTCTCCCCTCTCCGCTACCAGCGGGATAGGGTCGCCGCAGGACCTTCGGCCTCGGGCGCGCGGCCGGTGGAGAGGGTGCCGGTCAATCTCGATTTTGCAGATAGTGCCGTGTCTTCGCCGCCATGGCGCCCGCTTGCGACGCACCTTTTCGCCGGCGGCATCGAGGATATCTATGTCTTTCCCTTGGAAACGGACGTATCCGGCCTGCATGTCGTACGGGTTCTGGCAAGCGGCCTTTCCCCGGCCGGCGGCGGCCTGCAACGTATCTCGCAGCGCACCCTCGATCACTTGCTGACTGTCGGAGGCCTCGGATGAAGCCGGTGGTTTTTGCAGGCCCGTCCATCCATGGCATCGCTGGCGAAGATTTGTCCGGCCTCGATCTTCGCGGTCCGGCGGCTTGCGGCGATATTTTCGACGCGGTCCGGCAAGGCATCGGAGCGATCGGACTGATCGACGGACTTTACGGCGATTGCGCCGCCGTCTGGCACAAGGAAATCCTCTATGCGCTGTCGAGCGGCGTCAGCGTTTTCGGCGCCGCCAGCATGGGGGCGCTCCGCGCTGCGGAATGCACCTCCTTCGGCATGATCGGCATCGGTGAGATTTTCGAGGCCTATCGGGACGGGCAACGTTTTTCCGATGCCGATGTGGCGGTGAGCCATGCACCCGGCGAACTCGCCTACCGTTCGCTGACAGTTGCGCTGGTCGACGCCGAGGCGACGCTTGCGGCCTGCCGCGACGCCCTCACCCCAGAGCAACAGGACGCGCTCGCGCGTGCCGCCAGCAACCTGCATTTTACCCGCAGGACATGGCGCTCCATCGCTGCCGAAGCCGGCCTCGGCTCCGCAACGGCAGATTTGCTCGCGTCCAATGCGGTTTCCGTCAAGAGAAACGATGCGACGAGGCTTGTGGCGGTACTCTCGGGCGCGACGCTGCCATCCTCGCCGCCGCCAGCATGGAAACTGCAGAACACGATGTTTTTCCAGCAATTGGCCGCACGGCAGACGGCAGGAGACAAGACGTCTTGAACGCCGTCCAGCCCCTGCCTTTGGTGTCCGATTGCGGTGGGCTGATCCGCACGATCGCACTCGCATTGCCTGCCGCCTTTTTTGCAGAGAACGGGCCTGCTGACACCGTTTCTCCGCTCATTCCCATCGGAAACCTGCTTTCGGCCCTGCCAGCGGATATCGTTGCCGCTATCGTGGTCGATCTCGCCTGTCTTGCGCCGGCGCAAAGCTGGCTCGATAGCCTGCCAATCTCCTGCCCCACCGAGCTGATACCCCTTGCCGGAAACGGCAGCGTTTCGCATCCATGGCTACAGGATATGTTCCATGTACGGAGAGATGATCACGACGGAGATGTCGTGACGGAATTTGTTTTGGGGGCGGAAAAGGCCGTCGGCGTCACTCTGGCCGAATATATGGGAGCGACGACCACGCATTCCGATGTCGCTTTGGCAGGAGGCAATCAACTCGTCGGCCCGGATTTTCGGCTGGTGGGCCATTCCAGCCTGCAGGATGACAGTGGCATCCAAAAGAATGCTTCCATCCCGTCACAACGGTGGCGAAAGGTTGAGGCTCTCGACGGCCGAAGCGTGTTCAGTTTCGGATATCGGCCGGAGGATCTCGGCAATATCCCGGTTTCTTTAGATCTTTCCGCGGCAGAGACTTGCGGAGCAAAGATTGCCGGCGAAAGAATGCACCAATGCGGCTTCCACGTTGACCAGTTCGTTTCCGTTACCGGTCTGAGGAGCGGGGGGCGGCCGTTATTGCTCGTTGCCGATCCCGTCGCGCAAGGCGGATGCAATGCCCGCGCAGCAACCGATCTGAAACAAAAGCTGGACGCCTCGGTCCTTTCGCTTGCGCGGCAAGGCTTTGCGATTGAACGAAATCCCATCCCGGTTTCACCGGCCATCGATACCAACAAATGCCTGCCAAGGCTTTACAACAATGTCCTTCTTGAAAATGTCACACGTTCCGGTCAGAAACGACCATTCGTCTGGATTCCGCATTTCGGCGATAGGGAAGCGCTTGGGGAATTCGACGCGATGAATCGGAAAATTTGGGACAGATTCGGCTTTCAAGCCATCGGTGTGGCCGGATGGAGCCATCTTTCAAGCCGCAACGGTGCGTTGCGTTGCGCCACAAAAATAATAAATCGCGGCGTGGACACGCGATTATGAACGAAAAACCGTGCAATTTTGTCAATAAAGCTTCATAATACCCGTGGAAATTGTGTTGAATGTATACCTTCAACAATATTAATTGATAATCATCGGATTTAAGAACCTCAACCGGAGGAATTTGTAATGCAGGCCAAACTACCCAGCCCGATCGACGTCCATGTCGGCGCACAAATCAGAATGCGCCGCAAGTCGCTCGGCATGAGTCAGAGTGCGCTGGCCGGGCGATTGGGCATCACCTTCCAGCAGGTCCAGAAATATGAAAAGGGCGCCAACCGAGTCGGCGCGTCCCGCCTGCAGGCCATTGCGTCGATCCTCGGCGTGGAGGTCAGCTCCCTGTTCGCCAATGCCACGCCCGATGGCGACCCGTCAAATCCGGCTCTTGGCACGATCAACGCCATGCAGACCTTCGTGGCTTCGAATGAAGGCTTTTCGCTCAACCAGGCCTTTTCGCGCATCAAGAGCGCCGCCGTGCGCAGAAGCATCGTCGCCCTCGTGACATCGCTTGCGGCGACTGAAGCGGCGGAAAATGCCAGCGCGCCGGCAGACAAAAACGACAATTGACGCAGGTGTGACGCTCGCGTGACGCTCGATGTGGTCAAAAATGAACAACGCAACATCAAAGCGTTTTCATACTGTCGACTGTCGAGAGGGAATCATGGTGGCGTCTACCACAGCTATACTTGAACAGGACAATGCAGACGAGATTCTGGCGCTCGGGCGGATGGTTTCCTATCTTTGCCAGCGCTCGAAATCTCTGGAACTGGGCATGTCGACCTATTTCCTGGAAATGGCATTGCTGTCGCTGGCCCAGGACATCAATCAGCAGGGTCTGCCGCTGGTAAACGCAGAAATCAATGTCAGCGCCTTGGCACAGGCCGACCTGCATTGAACGCTTTCGCAACGGCATGAACCCGCAGGCGTGAGCGTTTCCGCGCCGGCCTCCAGTCGTGAGAGCCTGGGAACGTCTTGTCTGTCCGGCTGGCTCCATCCAGCAGGAGAGTCATTCACATATCTTCCTCCACATTTTATTGGCGCAAGCCATGAGTGAGGCCCGGTTTTGCCGGGCCTCACTTCATATCAGGGCGCCGCGCGGCGAAGCTCGACGGCGGCGGCAACCATGTTGACGAGGGCCGGCCTGACCTCCTCCCACTTGCGGGTCTTCAGGCCGCAATCGGGGTTGATCCAGAGCTGCCGGTCGTCAAGACGCTCCCGCGCCAGCGCCAGAAGATCGACCATTTCTCCAACATCAGGCACACGCGGCGAATGGATGTCGTAAACGCCGGGACCGATCTGGTTCGGATATTTGTAAGTCCGAAACGCATCCAGCAATTCCATCTTCGAGCGCGACGTCTCTATGGAGATCACGTCGGCATCCATCGCCGCAATGGCATCGATGATCTGGTTGAATTCGGAGTAGCACATATGGGTGTGCACCTGTGTGCGATCATCCACGCCGCCGGAGCAAATACGAAAGCACTCCACCGCCCAGCCGAGATAATCCTGCCAGTCCCGGTGCCGAAGCGGCAGGCCTTCGCGAAGAGCCGCCTCATCGATCTGGATCATCTGCGCCCCGGCCGCCTCGAGATCGTTGACCTCGTCGCGGATGGCGAGCGCGATCTGCCGGCATGTCAGACTTCTGGCGATATCATCGCGGACAAAGGACCAGTTAAGGATCGTCACCGGTCCGGTCAGCATGCCCTTGACGGGCTTGTCGGTGAGCGACTGGGAATATTCCCACCAGCGGACCGTCATCGGCTTCGGACGCGACACATCGCCGAAGATGATGGGCGGACGCACGTAACGCGAGCCGTAACTCTGCACCCACGCATGCTGGGTAAAGGCGAAGCCGGACAGCTGCTCGCCAAAATATTGCACCATGTCGTTGCGCTCGAACTCGCCGTGAACAAGCACATCGAGACCGATATCCTCCTGCCAGCGGATGGCCGCTTCCGTTTCTTTCTGCAGGAATGTTTCATACTGCGCATCGCTCAGGGCGCCCTTCGAATGCGCTGATCGGGCCTTGCGCACCTCCGGCGTCTGCGGGAAGGAGCCGATGGTCGTCGTCGGGAAAAGCGGAAGCGTAATGGCCTGCGACTGCAGCTTCTGCCGCTCGGCAAACGGGCTTAGCCGTTTCCTGTCGGCATCGCCGATCGTCGCGATACGCTTTTGCACGGCGGCATCCGTTACCTTAGGCGAGGATGCGCGTGCGGCAACCGCCTTCGAGGCAGCCTCCAGTTCCGGGGTTACAGCGGCCTTGCCCTCACCGAGAGCCTTGCCAAGCGTGGCAATCTCGTCGAGCTTCTGGCTGGCAAAGGAAAGCCAGCCCTTCAGATCGGCATCGAGGCCGGTTTCCAGTTCCAAATCGACCGGAACATGCAGCAGCGAGCAGGACGGCGCAATCTGAAACGCCGCCGCACCGCGTGACGCGATGATGGGTTCCAATCGGGTGACGATCGCGGCGAGATCAGCACGCCAGATGTTGCGGCCATCGATGACGCCCAGCGACAGAACGCGATTTTCCGGCAGCACCTTCAACACCGCCTCCAACGCAGCGGGTGCTCGCAGCAGATCCACATGAAGGCCGGCAACCGGCAGCGCGGTGACGGTTTCGAGATTGTCCTCAAGCCCACCGAAATAGGTGGCGAGCAGGATCTTCAGATCCGGCGCGGCCCTGGACAAAGCCTGATAGGCCACAGCCAGTGCATGACGCTCCCCCTCGGAAAGGTCCAATACGGCCACGGGTTCGTCGATCTGCACCCAGTCTGCGCCTACCGCGTGCAGGCGGCGCAGCAGCTCTTCATAGACAGGCAGCAGCCTCGCCAGCAGATCAAGCGGCTTGAAAGCAGCTTCACGCGCCTTGGCAAGCTTCAGGAACGTGACCGGACCGAGAATGACCGGACGCGTATGGATGCCGAGCGCCTTCGCCTCAAGGAAGTGGTCGACCGGCTTTTGCGAGGTCAGTTCGAAATGCTGATCCTCGGAGACCTCCGGCACCATGTAATGATAGTTGGTGTCGAACCATTTGGTCATTTCCAGCGCCGGAACGCCATGACCATGATGCGAATGCCCTTCATGCGCATGGCCGCAGCCTGCATGCCCCTCGCTCTGGCTGCCGCGCGCCATGGCGAAATAGGTCGAGAGGGAAACATCTCCACCCGCCCATCCATAGAGGAATGGAACGGCGCCCACCATCACGGCCGTATCGAGGACATGATCGTAGAGGGAAAAATCATTGGAGGGGATGTGGCTAATCCCCTTCTCCTGCTGAAGCACCCAGTTTTCGGCGCGCAGCCTGGCGGCGGTTTCGAGAAGTTCCGTTTCGGAAATCTTTCCGGACCAGAAGCCTTCAAGCGCGAACTTCAGTTCGCGATGACGGCCGATCCTCGGGAAACCGAGCGATGCGACTGGAATGGTCTTGTCTGACATTGTCATACCCCATTTGGTTGTGGGGGCATGGGTAAAGCGGACGCGTGCAGGTCCGGCTTGCCGAACCATTGCAGCAACCACCGGGACACCCCGCCCGTGGACGTTATTTTGTCCTGGCAGGTCTCCTGGCTTACGGGTCGCCGCCCCTGCCCGTCTTCCCGGGGCTTTTAGCCCCAGTGACATCCTGGACAAAGGCTCGCCGCTTACAGTTGCGGGGGCAGCTCCGGTCTTGCCGATCGTCGGCGCACCGGATTCCCTCTTAGCTCCGGGATTGAAATAATCAGGCCCGGAGAACCATGACACCCGCATTTCTCACTACGGGTGTCACAATGTCAATAGATATAAAGAAATCTTTATATCTTTATTTCATTTAAAGGCAGGTGTCAGGAGACGACCGCGCCCGGGCCCGCCACAGCGCCAGACGGCACCTTGCCCAGAATGATCATGCCGAGAACCTCGTCCTTCGTCACATCTTCCGTGCGGGCATGGCCGACCACCTTGCCGTTCTTCATCACGAATACCCTGTCCGCCAGGTCGAAGACGTCATGGATATCGTGGCTGATGAGGAAGATGCCGATGCCCTGCCGTTTCAGCTCCTTGACGAGATCGCCTACCTGCGCGGTTTCCTGCGGCCCGAGCGCCGCTGTCGGTTCGTCCATGATGAGGATGCGGGCGTCGAAAAGGATGGCGCGGGCGATGGCGACGGACTGCCGCTGGCCGCCCGACAATGCCTTTACCGGCTCCTTGAAACGCCGGAAATTGGGGTTGAGACGCCCCATGACCTCCCGGGCCGAGGCCTCCATGGCGACATCATCCAACGTGCCCCATTTCGTTTTCAGCTCGCGGCCGAGATAGAGATTGGCCGCCGCATCGACATTATCCGCCACCGCCAGCGTCTGGTAGATGGTTTCAATGCCATATTTCTTGGCGTCGCGGGGATTGCGGATATCCGCATCCTCGCCATTGATGAGGATATCGCCGCCATCGCGCCGGTAGGCGCCGGACAATATCTTGATGAGCGTCGATTTGCCCGCGCCGTTGTGGCCGAGAAGGGCCACCACCTCACCGGGGAAAAGGTCGACAGAGGCGTTTTCCACCGCATGGATACCGCCGAAGGAAATGGAAATATTGCGCATTTCCACGAGGGGCGTGACTTGTTCCGTCATAGGAGTTCTCCTCGGTTCTTACTTGGCGCGGGCGCGGTAGATGGTGTCGAGCCAGACGGCGACGACCAGAACCACACCGACGACGATGCGCTGGAAGGGCGTGTCGATGCCCACCAGCACCATGCCGGATTGCAGCGACTGCATGACGAGCGCGCCGAGCATCGCGCCGGCTATGGTTCCGACACCGCCGGCAAGCGAGGTGCCGCCGATGACCGCCGCCGCGATCGTATAAAGTTCGTCCAGTTCACCCTGGGCGTTGGTTGCCGCGTTGAGGCGGGCAGTGGAGATTGCCGCGGCGATGGCGCAGAGAACGCCCATCAGCGTGAATATCTTCACCGTGACCCAGCGGGTCTTGATGCCGGCGAGTTCGGCCGCTTCCGGGTTGCCGCCGATGGCGAAGACATAACGTCCGAAGCGCAGCCGCGTGGCGATGAAGGTCATCACTGCACCAACGGCGAGCGCCATCAGCACCGGAATGGCAATGCCGTGCGGAATGAACAGGCCACCATCCGGCCAGGTGATGCCATTGGCATCGGCATAATTGCGGGCGATGTTGATCGGCCAGGGGTAGCTGTTGACGACAGCCACGAAACCGATGACGACAAAGCAGCCGAGCGCCACCAGAAAATATTCCGCCCAGACCGGCCGCAGCGGAAAGCCGAAACGGCGGCGCTGGTGACGGGAATTGAGGATTGCCGCGACGATGGCGACACAGGCGACAATGGCAGCGATCCAGCTCCATGTCGCGCCGATCGAGCCGCTGGTGCCGCCGCCCATCAGGCGGAAGGTGGAATCCATCGGCGCCACGGTGCGGCCGCTTGTGACGAACCAGGTGCCGCCGCGCCAGACCAGCAGACCGCCGAGCGTGACGATGAAGGACGGCACGTTGAGGAAGGCGATGATCGAGCCCTGCAGCATGCCGATGGCGCCGCCGACGAGAATGCCGACCAGAAGCGTGACGATCCATGTCGCCCAATGTTCGAAGCCGAGAAGCTGCGGCAGGATTTCCGCCTGCATGACACCCATGATCATGCCGGAAAAACCAAGGATCGATCCGACCGAAAGGTCGATGTTGCGGGTGACGATGACGAGCACCATGCCGGTCGCCATGACAGCCACGGAAGCGGTCTGCACGGAGAGGTTCCAGAGGTTTCGCGGCGTCAGGAACAGCCCACCCGAAAGAATGTGGAAACCGATCCAGATCAGAAGAAGCGCGCCGACCATGCCGAGCAGTCTGGTATCCAGCTCGGTGGCGTTGATGAAGCGCGCAATCGAGCCTGTTTTTTCCGTCTTTTGCGACGTCGTGGAATTGGATTGGGTCATATCGGCCATGAACTGCCGGTGCTCCTTACATCTTAGAGCGTTTTCGCTTTTCCTCGAATCGCGAAAACGCTCTAACTCTTTGTTCTGGCGCATTTCCGGACGGAAAACCGGGCTCCACTTTTCCTGGAAATGCTCTAAAGGCGCCGCGCCATGAACCATGACGCAGCGCCCAAACCGGGACGTATTCGATCAATCGCAGGCTTTGACGGTTCCGGCCTTCACACCCTGGCAGGCCGTTTCCTTCTTGATCCAGCCGGCGTCGATGACGACGTTCAGATTGTCCTTGGTGATGGCGATCGGCTTGAGGAAGACCGACTGCATCGTGACCTTCTTCGGGCCGCCGTCAAAGGCGGTGACGCCCTTGATTTCCGTCATCTTCTTGCCGCCAGCAAGCGCGAGCGCAATACCGGCCGCTTCTTTGCCGAGTTCGCGGCTGTCCTTCCAGACGGATACCGTCTGCGTGCCGAGTGCGACGCGGTTAAGCGCGGCGAAGTCTGCATCCTGACCGGAAACGGGCACCGAACCCGCCATGCCCTGCGCGGCGAGAGCGGCGATTGCGCCACCGGCCGTGCCGTCATTCGAGGCGACAACAGCATCGACCTTGTTGTTATTCTTGGTCAGAAACTGTTCCATGTTCTTCTGGGCATTTTCCGGCTTCCAGCCATCGGTATAGGCTTCGCCGACATTCTTGATCTTGCCCCCGTCGATGGCGGCCTTCAGCACTTCCTGCTGGCCGGCAAAAAGGAAGTCCGCGTTCGGATCGGAAGACGAGCCCTTGATGAAGACATAGTTGCCTTCCGGCTTCACCTTGAAGACTTCGGCTGCCTGAAGGCGACCGACTTCCTTGTTGTCGAAGGTAATGTAGAAGGCGTTCTTGTTTTCGATCAGGCGGTCATAACCAACGACCGGAATACCCTCGGCAACAGCCTTTTCAACGGCCGGGCCAATCGCGTCGCTGTCCTGCGCCAGGATGATCAGCGCGTTGGCGCCCTGGGAAATCAGCGATTCCACGTCGGTCAGCTGCTTTGCGGCGGACGATTGCGCATCGGCGGAAATGTACTTCGCGCCAGCCTTGTCGAGAGCGGACTTGATGGCCGCCTCATCCGTCTTCCAGCGTTCTTCCTGGAAATTCGACCAGGAAACGCCAACGACGAGATCAGCCGCAATAGCGGCAGTATGCAGGGAAACGAGTACGGCTGTACCCGCCAAAAGCTTGGCAAAAGAATTCATGATGTCCTCCCGGTAAGGGCGAAGCCTGCACCTCCATGCAGGAAAAACGCCCGGAAAAAGCTGCCGGTCTCTGTGATTTCACAATTTTCTCGACAGTCGAGAAAATTAATGTCAGAGATTCCCCATGCTGTCAACAACGGCTGCGGGCAGCATCCGGGTGCCTTGATCTTGCTTTCGGCATGCGCCATCAGAGGGATCAGCACGACAGGAAAAAAGCCGTTCAGGGAGCATGCCCCAGCCCATGTCCGCCATTGCAAGCACGGAACTGGTGCGCCAGAAAAACAGCCTGTCGGTGATGGCGGCACTGCGTCTGCACGGCAGTCTTTCCCATACCGACATGTCGACTTTCACCGGGCTTGCCTCCGCAACCGTTTCCGCCATCACCATGGAACTCGAACGTGCGGGGCTCATTCTCAGGAAAGAGCAGCTTGCCACTGCCGGCCGCGGGCGACCGCGTATCCTCTTCGCGCCAAGCGGCGACTTCTGCTACGTTGCGATCGTCATCATCTCCTCCGACAGCGTGCAATATTCGCTCGTCGATTATGCCGGCAAGCTGGTGGACCGCTTTACCGAGCAGAGGATCACGGCTGAAAAAGGCTCGTTCGGAGGTTGGATATTGGCGGGCCTTGCGAGACTTGCGGACCGTTCCCGCATCAACCGCCACGACATTCTTCAGGTCTCGATCAGCAGCAAGGGCCTCGTGGATGCGGCAACGGCTGTACTCGTGTGGTCGCCAGTCCTCGGTAACGAAAAGATAGATTTCCAGCAGCTTATTTCGCAAGACGGCCGCACCCGCGTGACGCTGAACAACGAGACGCTGCTGGCCGCAAAAGCCATCTGGATGCGGGAGCACGCAAGGGAAACCCCGGCGCCGGAAGCGCTGGTCACCCTGTCGCTCGGCCACAGCATCGGCCTTGGCATTGCCCGCGCAACGGGCGGCGCAATCGAAGTCAGCGCCCCCAATTTCGGTCATATGCTGCATCTGGCCGATGGTGCGCTCTGCCGTTGCGGCACCAGGGGCTGCATTGAGGCCTATTCCGGATTTTACGCCATCCTGCGCTCGGCTTTCGAGGCCCCGCCACAGGCGGAACCAGCAAAGTTCGTACCGATCGCCGAGGTCGACAAGATCGCCGCTTCGGCCCGCGCCGGGGGCCGCATGGCGCGGTTTGCCTTCCGCACCGCCGGGCTGGCGCTCGGCAACGGCCTTTCACGCCTCTTCAGCTTGCACGGCCATATGCCGGTTTTCATCACCGGCCCCGGCACCCGTTATTTCGACCTTCTGGAAAGCGGCCTTCACGACGGCCTTGCCCAATCGCAGGCCGTGCGCTTCGGCGGAATGCCAAAAATCGCAATCGCTCCCCACGAGCCGGAACTGGTGTTCGAAGGACATATGGAACACGCCCTTTCCGCTGCCGACGACTACATCTTGAGCGCCGACGGCCCCGAGAGACCGCTGAGGAACTCGGGGAATTGACGTAAAACCTGGCGGAAGCTCAGGCCCGTTCCGCCACGGCTTCGGTCTTTTGCCTACCGCCTGTCAGCATGACCACGAAGTCATCCAGAGCCGCGGCCTCGTCCTTGCTCAGGCGCAGGCCCTGCTTCGTGCGTCGCCAGAGAATATCCTCGGCCGCAAACGCCCATTCGTGTTCCACCAGCCAGCGCACTTCGCATTCGTAAAGCGTGCCGCCAAAATGCCGGCCGAGACCGGACATATCGGTGGCCCTGCCCAACAGTTCCACAGCCTTTGTGCCGTAGTTTCTGACCAGCCGCTCGGCATGGCGTCCATCAAGGAAAGGGTATTGGGAGACGAGCGCCCGAACCTGCGCCTCATATCTCTGCGCGCCGAAATCGCCGCCCGGCAGGTGAGAGCCCGCCGTCCACGGCTTGCCCTTTTCGCCGATCGCCGCGCCGATCTTTTCCAGCGCGTGTTCCGCCAACCGCCGATAGGTGGTGAGCTTGCCGCCGAAAATATTGAGGAGTGGAGCCTCACCCTCGGTCTCTTCAACCTTCAGCACGTAATCGCGTGTAGCTTCCTGCGCTTTCGAAGCGCCGTCATCAAAGAGCGGCCGCACGCCGGAATAAGTCCAGACGATGTCTTCCGGCCGAACGGGTTCGCTGAAATAGTCGCTCGCCGCGTTGCAGAGATAGGAAATCTCCTCCTCGGAAATGCGAACCTTGGCCGGGTCACCCTTGTAGTCGCGGTCGGTGGTGCCGATCAGCGTGAAATCCCGCTCATAGGGAATGGCGAAGATGATGCGGTTATCCGGGTTCTGGAAGAAATAGGCGCGCGGATCGGAAAACTTCCTGCGCACGATGATGTGGCTGCCCTGCACGAGCCGGACGTTGTGAACATCCTTGCGCCCGCAGACGCCGGAAAGCACGGTATCCACCCAGGGACCGGCAGCGTTGACCAGCATGCGTGCTTTATGCGTGGCTGAACGACCGGTTTTTTCGTCCAGCGTCTCGACGAGCCACAGCCCGCCTTCGCGCCGTGCGGAAACGACCCGCGTGCGGTTCATGATGGTCGCGCCGCGATCCGCCGCATCGCGTGCGTTGAGGACCACAAAGCGGGCATCATCCACCCAGCCGTCGGAATATTCGAAAGCCCTGGCAAAAGCCGGTTTCAGAGGCTTGCCCGCCGGGTCCTTGCGAAGATCGAGCGTACGGGTCGCCGGCAAAAGTTTGCGGCCGCCGAGATTGTCATAAAGAAACAGGCCGAGCCGGACCATCCAGGCCGGGCGTACTCCGCCCTTCTGAATGGGCAGAACGAAACGCATGGGCCAGATAACATGCGGAGCCATGGCCCAGAGGATTTCCCGCTCCATCAGCGCTTCACGCACGAGGCGGAATTCGTAATGTTCGAGATACCGCAAACCGCCATGAATGAGCTTGGTGGCCGCCGAAGATGTGCCGGAGGCAAAATCGCCCTTTTCCGCAAGCGCCACGGAATAACCTCTGCCCACAGCATCGCGGGCAATGCCGCAGCCATTGACGCCGCCACCGATGACAAAAAGATCAAAAATGTTTTCGCCGGACATGAAGCCTCCGCGACAATGCAGGGGAGAAACCCCTTATGGAAAGACAATTACATAAAAACGAAAACAAAACGAATGTCAAAAGAAAACAAACGAACCATACGAACGCAAATGAAAGCGTCGCCATGAGCAGCGCTTCACAACGTCAGCCTCCTGGAGCATTTTCGCTTTTCTTCGAATCGCGAAAACGCTCGAACTCGTGCTTGCCGCATTTCCGGACGGAAAACCGGGGGCCACTTTTCCTGGAAATGCTCTAGGAGATTTATGTTTCAGTCGTGTGTCTGAGAAACCTGCTCAAGCTCATAGAGCACGCCGCCCATATCCTTCGGGTGCAGGAAAAGAACGGGATTGCCATGGGCGCCGATCTTCGGCTGGCCATCACCCAGAATTCGAACGCCCTTCTTGATGAGGTCATCACGGGCCGCGGCAATATCCGGCACCTCGAAGCAGAGATGGTGCGTCCCGCCGCCCGGATTTCTTTCGAGAAAGGCGGCAATCGGCGAATTTTCGCCGAGCGGATAAAGAAGCTCGATCTTGGTATTTTCAGCCTGAATGAAAACCACCGTCACCCCGTGTTCAGGCAGCGATTGCGGCTCCGAGACCGCTGCGCCAAGCGCCCTGTAGCGGGTGACGGCGGCTTCGAGATCGGGCACCGCGATGGCGACGTGATTCAGTCTTCCGAACATGGTCTTCTTCCCCTCACACGTTCCGCCTGACGCCTTCGAGCAGGTCGAGAACCTTGTTGGCCGCGTCCATGACATTGGTGCCGGGTCCGAAAATTGCCGAAACGCCGTGATCGAGCAGGAACTGATAATCCTGCCGCGGAATGACGCCGCCGACCACGACGATGATGTCTTCCGCGCCCTTCTGTTTCAGCGCTTCGACCAGCTGCGGCGCAAGCGTCTTATGACCGGCGGCGAGCGATGACATACCGACCACATGAACCCTGTTCTGAACGGCGATATCCGCCGCTTCAACGGGAGTCTGGAACAAGGGGCCGGCCAGCACATCAAAACCGATATCGCCAAAGGCTGAAGCAATGACCTTCGCGCCGCGATCATGTCCGTCCTGCCCGAGCTTGGCGACCATGATGCGCGGCTTGGTGCCGATCCGTTCAGCAACACCGGAGAGGCGGGCGGCGAGCGTGGCAAGTTCCGGCTCATCCTTATAGGCCTCACCGTAGATATCACTCACCACCTCCGGCACGGCGGCATGGTCTCCGAAGACCGCACGCAATGCATCGGAAATCTCTCCCACTGTGGCGCGGGCGCGGGCGGCGGCAACGGCGGCTTCGAGAATATTGCCCTTGCCGCTGCGGGCAATCTCGGAAAGTGCCGCCAAGGCGGAGGTCACGTCCTCGCCATCGCGGCGGCGGCGCGTCTCCTCAATGCGGCGGATCTGCGCGGCGCGAACGGCGGCATTGTCGATATCGAGAACATCGATATCTTCCTCGTTTTCGAGACGGTAACGGTTGACGCCGACGATGACCTCTTCGCCCTTGTCCACCGCCGCCTGGCGGCGTGTTGCCGCCTCTTCGATCAGCCGTTTCGGCAGGCCTTCCGCCACGGCCCTGGTCATGCCGCCAAGCGCCTCCACCTCCTCGATCAATGCCCAGGCTTTCTCAGCCAGTTCATCGGTCAGGCTTTCGACGTAATAAGAACCGGCAAGGGGATCGGCGACCTTGGTAACACCTGTTTCATGCTGGAGGATAAGCTGGGTATTGCGGGCGATGCGGGCGGAAAACTCCGTCGGCAGGGCAATCGCCTCATCAAAGGAATTGGTGTGCAGCGACTGCGTGCCGCCAAGCACGGCGGACATGGCCTCAAACGCGGTGCGGACGATGTTGTTATAGGGGTCCTGCTCCTGAAGCGAGACGCCGGAAGTCTGGCAATGGGTGCGCAGCATCAGCGACGAGGCCTTCTGCGGCCTGAATTCCTCCATGATGCGTGACCAGAGCAGGCGCGCGGCGCGCAGCTTCGCCGCCTCCATGAAGAAATTCATGCCGATGGCGAAAAAGAACGACAGGCGCCCGGCGAAATCATCGACATTCAGCCCCTTGGCCAGCGCCGCGCGCACATATTCGCGGCCATCCGCCAGCGTGAAAGCAAGCTCCTGCACCAGCGTCGCGCCCGCCTCCTGCATGTGATAGCCTGATATGGAGATGGAGTTGAATTTCGGCATCTCCTTCGCCGTATATTCGATGATATCGGCAATGATCCGCATCGAGGGTTCCGGCGGATAGATATAGGTGTTGCGGACCATGAACTCCTTGAGAATGTCGTTCTGGATGGTGCCGGAAAGGGCGGCGCGGGGAACGCCCTGTTCTTCGCCCGCCACGATGAAACTGGCGAGCACCGGAATGACCGCGCCGTTCATGGTCATGGACACCGAGACTTTTTCAAGCGGGATGCCGTCGAACAGGATTTTCATGTCCTCGACGCTGTCGATCGCCACACCAGCCTTGCCGACGTCACCCTCCACGCGCGGGTGATCACTGTCATAACCGCGATGGGTGGCGAGGTCGAAGGCCACGGAAACACCCTGCTGGCCGGCGGCGAGCGCCTTGCGATAAAAGGCATTCGAGGCCTCGGCCGTGGAAAAACCGGCATATTGGCGAATAGTCCAGGGCCGCCCGGCATACATGGTGGCGCGCGGGCCGCGCGTGAAAGGCGCAAAGCCCGGCAGGCTGTCGAGATGGGAAATCTTCTGCAGATCGTCAGCCGTATAGAGCGGCTTGACCTCGATGCCCTCCGGCGTGTGCCAGACGAGTGTGTCCGGTGAGCGCTTCAGCTCCCTTTCGGCAAGCTGCAGCCAATCCCGCACCGTTTTTTCACCCGACATGCATCTCTCCCCTTCTGCATTTCATTTTAGCACTGTGGCGGTTGATCGTGACGAAAATCGAACGGCCGCCTGCAGGCCAGACCCCTTAAACCACTCCGATCCGCATCCGTTCCGCAAAAACGGCCAAAGGTCGTCACTCGAATTCGAGGATGACCTCGTCCACCGCAAGGCTGTCGCCCGGTTTTGCCGCCACCCTGGCAACGCGACCGCGTTTTTCCGCGCGCAGAATATTTTCCATCTTCATGGCCTCCACCGTCGCCAGCGCCTGCCCGGCCTCCACCTCGTCGCCTTCGCCCACAGAGATACCGGTAATGACACCAGGCATGGGGCAGAGCAGCAGTTTCGATGTATCCGGCGGCAGTTTTTCCGGCATCAGCAGCGCCAGTTCCGCAACGCGCGGGCTGCGGACGCGGACGAGAATATCCATGCCGCGCCAGCGCAGGCGAACCGCCGCACCGGCAAGATCGACCTTGGCGGCGATGACTTCGCCCGCCACCGTGAACAGACCCAGACTCTGGCCCGGAAGCCAGCCGGTATCGATGGTGAGCGCCGCCCCGTCTTCAAAACGGACCGCCGTGCCGTCCGCACCGGTTTCAACGCTGACCCTTTGGTCCAATGCGCCAAATGAAACCACCCAGTCATGGCCGACGATGCGGCGGTGATTGCCGATGGTGCCGGAAATTTCGACCGCGCGGTTCTGTACGCGCTGGTTGATGATGGCGGCAATGGTGGAAAGCTTGCGCGCCGCGGCTTCATCCGGCTCGACGCCGGAAAACCCTTCCGGAAACTCTTCCGCGATAAAGCCCGTCGTAAGCCTTCCGGCCCGGAAACGCTCATGCTGCATGACGGCCGACAGGAAGGGCAGATTGTGGCCGATGCCCTCCACCTCGAAACGGTCCAGCGCCTGCCCCATGGCGTCGATGGCCGTCCCGCGATCCTGGCCCCAGCTGCACAGCTTGGCGATCATCGGATCGTAATACATCGATATTTCGCCGCCTTCGAAGACGCCGGTATCGTTGCGGATGACCGTTCCGTTCTCCTGCGCACCTTCCTGTGGTGGACGATAGCGCGTCAGCCGGCCAATGGAAGGCAGGAAGTTGCGATAGGGGTCTTCGGCATAAAGCCGGCTTTCAATCGCCCAGCCGTTCAGTTTCACATCCGCCTGTGCGAAGGAAAGCTTTTCACCTGACGCCACACGGATCATCTGTTCGACCAGGTCGATGCCGGTGACAAGCTCGGTCACCGGATGTTCCACCTGCAGGCGGGTGTTCATTTCCAGAAAGTAGAAATTCCTCTCGCCATCGACGATGAATTCCACCGTGCCGGCCGAATGGTAACCGACCGCCCTTGCCAGCGCCACGGCCTGTTCGCCCATGACCTTACGGGTCGCTTCGTCCAGAAACGGCGACGGCGCTTCTTCGATGACCTTCTGGTTACGCCGCTGGATCGAGCATTCGCGCTCACCGAGATAGAGAATATTGCCGTGCTTGTCGCCCAGCACCTGAATTTCGATATGGCGAGGCTGGGTAACGAATTTCTCGATGAAGATGCGGTCGTCGCCAAAGGAGGATTTCGCCTCGTTTTTCGAGGACTGAAACCCCTCACGCGCCTCGGTGTCGTTGAAGGCGATGCGCATGCCCTTGCCGCCGCCGCCGGCGGACGCCTTGATCATGACGGGATAACCGATCTGCGATGCGATCCTCACCGCCTCATCCGCATCCTCAATCAACCCCATATGGCCGGGAACGGTGGAAACACCCGCTTTGGCGGCCAGTTTCTTCGAGGTGATCTTGTCGCCCATCGCCTCAATCGCGCCGACAGGCGGGCCGATGAAGGCGACGCCCGCCTTTTCCAGCGCCTTAGCAAAGGCGGCGTTTTCCGACAGGAAGCCGTAACCGGGATGGACCGCATCCGCCCCGGTCTTCGCGATCGCCTCCAGAATTTTATCGATGACGATATAGGACTGCGACGAGGGAGCCGGGCCGATATGAACGGCTTCATCCGCTTGTCTCACATGCAGCGCATTGGCGTCCGCATCCGAATAGACCGCGACAGTGGCGATGCCCATCTTCTTCGCGGTCTTGATAACCCGGCAGGCAATCTCGCCGCGATTGGCGATGAGGATTTTCTTGATCATGCGGTTATTCTCCCCTCGCATCGTCATCATCGTCGCGGAATTTCTTTTCATAGGGCATCATCAGGATCGCCGAGGCGGTGGCCGCCGCGCCGAACAGGGACGCGATGGGCACGACGACCAGCAATACCGGCACAACCGGATTTGCGGCGCGGCCGATGCGCGCGCCCAAACCGCCAATGTCGAGAAAAATCAGCGCTGCACCGACGCAGACGCCGATCAGCACGCCGACCGCCGCATTGAACGCCATGAAACGCAGCATCTGCCGGTGATCGAGCCGGGCAGCTTCCGGCGTCATCTTTGGCTTTGGATCACGACTGCCCGATGCTCTGCCCGCGTTACCGCCGCGACGTTGCCTCACCCAGCGTCGCAGCCATTGCAGGTCCATATGGAGTATGTCGACAATCATGTTCCTCCTCCCCCTCAGGAAAAATGCCGTCGCCTGCCCTCAGATCTCGAAAAAATTCTCGAATGATTCCGGGAAATTCTGCCGGGCAACGCGCTCATCGATGACCAGCATCGCCTGATAGGAAAGCGGATCGAAATTCTTTTCCGCAGGTATGACCTCACGGCCGAAAAGCAGGTTGAGGCGGGCGGCGTCGAGATTGCCGCGCTCGAAGGGCTCGGCACCAAAATGGTGCCAGAGTGAGTGCAGGAAGGCGGCATCGATGCGATGCTCCTTGGTATCGTTGCGTGCCCGGCGGGGTATCATCTTGATCGGTGTTATCCCTTTGGGGTTGGCGCGACGGATGGTGAACTGGACGCCCGTGCTCGGCATGCCGGAGGGAAATCCCTTGTGTTTGGTCATTTCGGGCAGGTTCGCCATCTTTAGTCCTTCCAGAACATTTCCAGTAAAAGCGGAATCGCTTTTACGTCCGGAAATGCGTCAATTCAAATAGTTAGAGCGCTTTTAGCGCTCTAATCTTTTCGTTATGCCTTGCCGATCCTGTCCTCAGTCTTCGTTTCGAAGTCGGAGGCATCGTGGCGTTCATGCAATTGTTCGGACGGATCGCCCGAGGTTTTGTTGACGATCACACCGCGCTTGACCGCCGGGCGCTCGCCGATTTCGAGCGTCCAGCGCATGACGTTCTTATAGCTGTCCGCTTCAAGGAACGCACCGGCATCGCCATAGGCCTGACCGAGCGCGATCTTGCCATACCACGGCCAGACGGCCATATCGGCGATCGTATATTCCGAACCGGCGAGATAACGGTTGTCGGCGAGGTGCCGGTCCAGCACGTCGAGCTGGCGTTTGACCTCCATCGCGTAACGGTCGATCGCATATTTGATCTTCACCGGCGCATAGGCGTAAAAATGGCCGAAACCGCCGCCGAGGAAGGGGGCGGAGCCCATCTGCCAGAACAGCCAGTTCAGCACCTGCGTGCGGGCATTACCCTCTTTCGGCAGGAAGGCGCCGAATTTTTCCGCAAGATAAACGAGGATAGAGCCGCTTTCGAAAACACGCGTCGGCTCAGGGGTCGAATGATCCATCAGCGCCGGGATCTTGGAATTCGGATTGACGCCGACGAAACCGGAACCGAACTGGTCGCCTTCGCCGATCTTGATCAGCCACGCATCATAATCTGCGCCCTTGTGGCCGGCAGCCAGCAATTCTTCCAGCATGATGGTGACCTTCTGGCCGTTCGGCGTCGCCAGCGAATAAAGCTGCAGCGGGTGCTTGCCGACGGGCAGTTCCTTTTCATGGGTGGGACCGGCGATTGGACGGTTGATATTGGCGAACTGGCCGCCATTGCCCTTGTCCCAGGTCCAGACCCTGGGCACTTCATATCCGGCGGGGAAATTATCTGCGGAGGAATTTTCGGCCATGAAAATGTGTCCTTGTGCGTTTCGGGAGGACATCCGGAAATCCGGGCGCCTGAACATCCATATAGTAAGGTGGCCGAAGCATTTTTCCAGCCCTGCAGCAAATCAGAGCGGAATGGTGTCGTGTTTCTTCCAGCGGGTTTCGACGCTCTTGTTGCGCAGCGACGCGAAGGCGCGGGTGATGCGGCGGCGTGAGGAATGCGGCATGATGACCTCATCGATGAAACCGCGTTCCGCCGCCACGAAGGGATTGGCGAAACGCTCCTCATATTCTTTCGTGCGCGCGGCGATCTTCTCGGGATCGGAAAGCTCGGAACGATAGAGGATTTCGGCCGCTCCTTTTGCGCCCATGACAGCGATTTCCGCCGTCGGCCAGGCGTAATTGACATCCGCACCGATATGTTTGGACGCCATCACGTCATAAGCGCCGCCATAGGCCTTGCGGGTGATCAGCGTTACCATCGGCACCGTCGCTTCCGAATAGGCGAAGAGAAGTTTAGCCCCGTGCTTGATGACACCGCCATATTCCTGTGCCGTTCCGGGCAGGAAACCCGGCACATCCACCAGCGTCAGCAGCGGAATATTGAAGGCATCACAGAAGCGAACGAAACGGGCGGCCTTGCGCGAGGCGTCAATATCGAGGCAGCCGGCCAGCACCATCGGCTGGTTGGCGACAACCCCCACCGTCTGGCCTTCAAGGCGGATGAAGCCGGTGATGATGTTGCGGGCAAAGGCTTCCTGCAGCTCGAAGAAGTCTCCCTCATCGGCCAGCGCGTGGATCAGTTCCTTCATGTCGTAGGGTTTGTTGGAGCTGTCGGGGATCAGCGTATCGAGACGTGCTTCCAGCCGCGCCGGATCGTCATGAAACGGCCGGACAGGCGGTTTTTCGCGATTGTTGAGCGGCAGGAAATCGAACAGCAGCCGCACATGTTCCAGCGTCTCGATGTCGTTTTCATAGGCGCCGTCAGCGACGGAGGATTTTCTCGTATGGGTGGAGGCACCGCCAAGCTCTTCCGCTGTGACGATCTCGTTCGTCACGGTCTTCACCACATCCGGCCCGGTCACGAACATGTAGGAGGTATCGCGCACCATGAAGATGAAATCGGTCATGGCCGGCGAATAGACCGCACCGCCCGCACAAGGCCCCATGATGACCGATATCTGCGGCACGACGCCGGAGGCGACGACATTGCGCTTGAACACATCGGCATAACCGCCGAGCGAGGCCACGCCCTCCTGGATACGCGCACCGCCGGAATCGTTCAGCCCGATCACCGGCGCACCATTGCGCACCGCCATATCCATGATCTTGCAGATCTTCTGCGCATGGGTTTCCGACAGCGAACCGCCGAGCACGGTGAAATCCTGCGAGAAAACATAGACCTGCCGGCCATTGATGGTGCCCCAGCCGGTAACGACGCCGTCACCGGCAATCTTCTGCCCCGCCATGCCGAAATCCACAGCCCGGTGGGTGACGTACATGTCGTATTCCTCGAAGGAACCTTCATCCAGGAGCACGTCGATACGCTCGCGCGCCGTCAGCTTGCCCTTGGCGTGCTGCGCCTCGATGCGCTTGACGCCGCCGCCGAGCCGCGCCTCTTCCCGCCGCGTTTCCAACTGCTCCAGAATGCCGGGCATGTTTCCTCCATGCGTTGTCAAACGATCCATAGCGCAGAAAATAGTCTGCCAGAAGCCTTGATCGTGCGCGTATGCGTGCCATAAATATTTGCAATATTTAATTTTGCAAAGTTGCAATATGGCGACGGAAAAACTCTTCATCGGCCGCAAGGTGCGCGGCCTTCGCGAAAACGCCCGCGCCACGCAGGCGCAATTTGCCGAGCGGCTGGGCATCTCCGCGAGCTACCTGAACCAGATCGAGAACAATCAACGCCCGGTTTCGGCCAGCGTTCTGGTGACGCTGGTGGAAAAATTCCAGCTTGATATGGCGGAGCTGGCGACGGGCGAAAGCGACCGGCTGGTTTCCGCCGTGCGTGAGGCGTTGAAAGACCCGCTGTTCCTGAACTACGAGCCGGGGCTTCAGGAACTGAAACTGATCGCCCAGAACGCGCCGGGTTTTGCCCATGCGTTGCTGCGCGCCCATCAGGCTTACCGGCAGAACAGCGAGCAGCTGGTGCAGCTGGATGATCGTCTGGGCCGCGGAACCGCGCAGGTGGAAAGAACCCCCTATGAGGAGGTGCGCGATTTCTTCCACTTCGTCGACAACTACGTCGCCGAGATCGACCTTCTGGCCGAAGAGCTGGCGGAAGAACTGGAGATAGAAGGCGGCGAGACCTACGGCATTCTGGCCGCGCATCTTCGTACCCATTACGGCATCCATATCACCCGAACCGCGGCGGCGGACGGCCTGATCCGGCATTTCGACCCCGCCGGCAAAACGCTCGCTCTCAGCTCCTACATGGCCGCGCCGACCCGCTGTTTTCAGCTTGCATTGCAGATCGCCCAGCTTCACGCCGGCGCGACGGTGGCCAGGGTGCTGGCCGGCGCCGGATTCCGCAATGCGGAAGCGGCGGAAATCTGTCGTATCGGACTGCATAATTATTTTGCCGCAGCCCTCATCCTGCCCTATGGGCAATTTCATCGGGCGGCGCAGGAACTGCGCCACGATCTGGAGCTTCTGGCCGTGCGCTTCGGCGCGAGCCTTGAGCAGGTGGCCCACCGGCTGAGCACCTTGCAGCGGCCGGGCATGAAAGGCGTGCCGATCTTTTTCGCCAAGATCGACCGCGCCGGCAACATCACCAAACGCCACAGCGCCACGCGGCTGCAATTTGCCCGTTTCGGGGCGGCCTGTCCGCTTTGGAATATCCATCAGGCTTTCGAAAGCTCCGACAGCATCGTGCGGCAACTGGCGGAAACGCCTGACGGCGTGCGCTATCTTTCCATTGCCACGCAAATCGAGAAAGCTGGCGCCGGCTTCAATACGGAGAGACCGCGCTATGCCATCGCACTCGGTTGCGAAATTTCCCATGCACAGAATTTCGTTTATGCCGATACGCTCGATCTCGGCAATGCGGCCTCCTTCAAGCCGATCGGCATTTCCTGTCGGGTCTGCGAAAGGGTGGATTGCGTGCAGCGCGCCGTGCCGCCGTTGAAACGCAAGCTGCATTTCGATCATCTTTCGCGCGGAGCCCTGCCCTACAGGATCGCCGACTTCTAGCGCCGCGGGAGTATCAGGGTAAAGGCACCATGGCGCGCCGCATGATATTGGCGTAGTAGCCCCAGAAAAGCCGCGCGGCCACGGAGCGCCATGGCGACCAGAGCGCCGCACGCTCCGCCAGCCATTTCGCTTCCGGCCTCACCTCCAGATCAAGCGCGTGGGCCACCGCCGATCTCAGCGCCACATCGCCGACCGGGAAAATATCCGGATGCCCGCCGCAGAACATCAGATAGACCTCCGCCGTCCACGGGCCGATACCCCGAAGCGCAACCAGTTCGGAAAGGGCGGCAGCGGCTTCCTTGCGCACCACGCCGTCAAGATCGATCTGCCCTTCCGTGACGGCGCGCGCCAGCCCTTCCAGCGTCGTCGCCTTGGCCCGGGAAAGGCCGAAGCCAGCGCGCAATTCCTTGGGTGCGCCGAGATAATTTTCCGCCGTGACCACGCCGCCGGTGCCGGTAAGGATACGCGCCCATATGGCGTTGGCGCTGGCGCGCGACACCATCTGCGACACGACGATATGGGCAAGGCCGGCAAAGCCGGGCTCGTGAATGCGCAGCTCCAGCGGACCGGCTTTTTCGATAATGAGGCTGAGAGCCGGATCGAGGTAGGCGAGATGCTCCAGCCCTTCGCTGATGTCATCCATCCCGGTAATGATTTTCATGTCCGTCATTCCATATGCCGCCAGCCGGCTGGTGGGGCGCTTTAAAACATGGCAGAAGAAACCATGCCTTCGCCTTTCCGTCAAAAACCGGTTTACCGTTTTGCGCCAAGCCCCAACGGCCTGCTGCATCTCGGCCACGCGCTTTCCGCCTTCCTGAACCATGACATGGCGCAGGACAATGGCGGCCGCTTTCTGCTGCGCATCGAGGATATCGACCAGACGCGCTGCACGCCGGAGCTGGAGCAGGCGATCCATGATGATCTCGGCTGGCTGGGACTTTCCTGGGAAGAACCGGTGCGGCGGCAATCGGAACATTTCGATGAGTATCGCGCGGCGCTGCACAGGCTGATCGACGCGGGCCTCGCCTATCCGGCTTTTCTCAGCCGTGGGGAAACAAAGGCCATCGTTCGCACTTTTGAGGCAGAAGGAAGGCTCTGGCCACGCGATCCTGATGGTGCGCCGCTTTACCCGGCCTTAGATCGGGAGAGGCCAAAGGCTGAGCGGGAGGCGCTGCTCGCCTCCGGCCGTCCGCACGCCTGGCGGCTCGATATGGAAAAGGGGATCCGCGCCGCCGGCATCCCTCTGTTCTGGCAGGAGAGCGGCGACGGCGGGCCCGGGCGGATCGAGGCCCTTCCCGCGCTCTGGGGCGATGTGGTGCTGTCGCGTTCCGACGCGCCTTCAAGTTATCATCTCTCCGTTGTGGTTGATGATGCGCTGCAGGGCATCACCCATGTGGTGCGCGGCATGGATCTCTTCCACGCAACCGCCATCCACCGGCTGCTGCAGCACCTGCTGGACCTGCCGCAACCCAACTATCATCATCATCGGCTTATCTTGGGCGCAGACGGGCGCAAGCTTTCGAAAAGCGAAGGCAGCACCGGCCTTTCCGCCCTGCGGGCGGAAGGGGCGACGCCGTCAGATATCCGCCGGCTTGTCGGCCTCCTCTAGCTCCCGCTCCCGGCGCGCGCCACTGCCGCCGATATTGCGGCGGATGATCTGCCGCACCTTGTATTTCATGAGCGCGGCATTGACCTCCGCACCGAGCATGAAGATGACGCCGACCATATAAAGAAACACCAGAACCACCATGACGGAGGCAAGACCGGCATAGGTGGCGGCATAATTGGCGAAGGTGGAGAGATAGTAGGCAAAGATCGCCGCGCCGATGACCCAGAAGATCATCGTCAAGAGAATGCCCGGCCAGACATCCCAGATACGGCGCTTGCCGGCGGGCAGCCAAAGATGCGCGGCCACCAGCCCCGCCGTCAGAACCACGATGGTGCCGTAAAGACCAAGGCTGGAGATGGTGTTCAGCACATCCGTCAGCCACGGGAACCGCTGCTCGGCAAAAGAGGTGGCAACCGGCACGGCAACAAGCACGATGCTGATGCCGGCAAAGACGACCACGGCGATCAGCACATAAAGCAGGCTGAGCAGGCGGGTGATATACCACCATCGCGTTTCGGTGACACGATAGGCGCGGTTGAGTGAAATTCGGAGCGCCTCGACGCCATTGGAGGCAAAATAGGCGGCGGCCAGCACCGAAATCGTCAGCAGCCCGCCGCGCGGAATGGTCAGCACCTGCTGCACCTGCGCCGCCAGCGGCCCGGCAATCGCCTCCGGCCAGGTGTCGAAAATCAGATGCACCGCCGTTTCGGAAAACTGGTCGGCCCCGAGAAAACCGGCAAGCGCCGTGCCGAAGATCAGGAAGGGAAACAGCGCCAGCAGGATGGAAAGCGCCATATGGCTCGCCATCGCCCAGCCGTCATCCTCGGCGAAATGGGAATAGGCATCGAAGGCAACCTTGCCTGCCAGGCGCACTGCGGCAACCATGTCACCTCCATTCATCGGCATTTCATTTGTAACTTCGTCCCGAATATGGGAAATCAGCTTCGCTTTGTACAGCGCGCAAGCCCGGCTTTCGGTTCCGTCACTGAAAAGGATTTTGCGCAATGCGTTTTCCATGGGCCGGTCGAACGGGCCAGAGCGATAGTCGGTTTCCCGGAGCGGCAGATGTCTGAAAAGCCCGTCATCATCATCACCGGATGTTCCTCGGGCATCGGCGCTTATTGCGCCGGCGCGCTCCACCGGGACGGCTGGCGGGTTTTCGCCACCGTGCGCCGCATCGCCGACATGGCCGCACTTGAAAATCAGGGCATCGAAACCCTGATCATGGATTACACCAAGCCGGAAACCATCGCCGCGCTGGTGGATACCGTCGCCGCCCGAACCGGCGGCCGCATCGATGCGCTTTTCAACAACGGCGCTTATGGCCAGCCGGGCGCGGTGGAGGACCTGCCTGTCGAAGCGCTGAGAGCCCAGTTCGAAACCAATGTCTTCGGCTGGCACGATCTGACACGGCGGGTCATTCCCTTCATGCGCGCCCGAGGCGCGGGCCGCATCGTGCATTGCTCTTCGATACTCGGCCTCGTGCCCTATCGTTACCGCGGCGCTTACACCGCTTCGAAATTCGCGCTTGAGGGACTGGGGGTCACCTTGCGCATGGAGCTTCAGGGCAGCGGCATCCATGTGAGCCTGATCGAACCCGGTCCCATCACCTCGAAATTCACCGCGACGGCGCTTGCCCATATCAACGAGCATATCGATCTCGAAAATTCGGCCCATGCGGCGGAATATAAACGCCAGCTGGCGCGCATGGATGGCTCCGGTCCCGTCAACCGTCACAAGCTTGGCCCCGATGCGGTTTATGCCGTGCTGAAACACGCCCTGACGGCGGCAAAACCGAAGCCGCATTATCCCGTCACGGTGCCAGCCAAACAGGGGCTTATCCTGAAACGGCTCTTGCCTGCCGGACTTTTCTATCGTCTGCTGCGCAGATTCGATTGAGGAGGAGTAATACCGCATGTCCGGCTTCACCACCGTTCTGGCCCTTATCGTCATGGGCCTCGTCGTCATCGTGTTGATACGCGGCCTCTTCAACATGCTGAAGGGGCAGGATGCCAACCGGTCCAACAAGCTGATGCAGCTTCGCCTTCTCCTGCAGGCCATCGCCATCGCGCTGATCATGCTCACCCTCTGGCTCACCGGCGGTGGCCGCTGACATGGTGAAACTGAACAAGATCTACACCCGCACCGGCGACAAAGGCACGACCGCGCTGGTTTCCGGCCCGCGCCGGCTGAAGCACGATCTTCGCGTCGAGGCCTATGGCACGGTGGACGAGACCAATTCGGCCATCGGCGTCGCGCGACTGCATACGGGCGGGCTGGAACGGCTGGATGCCATGCTCTTTCGCATCCAGAACGATCTCTTCGATCTCGGCGCCGATCTCGCCACACCTGATAGTGGCGAGCCGCTTTCTTACGAGCCCCTGCGCATCGTCGAAAGCCAGGTCACACGGCTGGAAAATGAAATCGACGAACTCAATGCCGCCCTCGAACCGCTGACCTCTTTCGTGCTGCCGGGCGGCAGCGCGGCGGCGGCCAATCTGCACCTGGCGCGCACCGTCTGCCGCCGGGCGGAGAGGCTGATGGTGGAACTTTCCGTTTCCGAGAATGAGATCGTTAGTCCGGCAGCGTTGAAATATGCCAACCGCCTGTCCGATTTCCTGTTCGTCGCGGCCCGTTTTGCCAATGATGCCGGCAAGGCAGACATATTGTGGGTTCCCGGCAAGAACCGCTAGATCGCACCACTTGCGCAAATGAAGGGCGTTCGATGTTCATACCGCTGCACGATGCGAATTCCCTCAAACATATCCGGCTGCAATATGTCACCATCGGCCTGATCGTGGTCAATGTGCTGGTCTGGCTGTTTACCGGCGTGCTTGCCAGCGATACCGAGGCCAATGCCGCAGCGCTCGGCCTTGGTTTCATTCCGGCCGTCGTGTTCGATTATGCTTATCTGGAACCGGCGCTGCAGGTGGTGCCTGACGATCTGACTGTTGTCACTTACGCATTCCTGCATCTCGATTTCTGGCATCTGGCCGGCAACATGCTGTTTCTCTGGGTCTTCGGCGACAATGTCGAGGACGCGCTTGGCCATTTCCGTTTCCTGATTTTCTATCTTGCCTGCGCCATTGTCGGCGCGCTGTTTCACGGCGTCGTCTCACCCACATCGGAAGGGCCGCTGATCGGCGCTTCGGGTGCGGTTTCCGGCGTCGTCGCGGCCTATTTCCTGCTGCATCCCAGGGTGCGTGTCTGGGTGCTGGTTCTCATGCGTATTCCGCTTCCTTTGCCCGCCTTCATTCCGCTGGCGCTGTGGATTGGCCAGCAGTTCCTGATGCTGGCGCTGGGGCTTGAAGAAAACGTCTCCTGGGGCGCCCATGTCGGCGGCATAATTGCAGGTGCGATCCTGGTGGTTTTCATGCGCAGGCGAGGCGTGCCCCTGTTTGACCGAACCATTGTTGCGCCGAGGGCGGCGCAGTTCAAGAATACGTCGCAAACAACAGGGTTGTCGCAAATCGAACGGGGCTATGACGGGGGTAGATGAGACCCTGCGTCAGAGATAGAGTATTTACGTTAACGTCAACGTAAGATATGCCTTACGTGCATGTGATAATGAAGATTGCTCCGTTGTATTTGCGGGAAAAATGCTTATCCATGTCGCCAACCTGTTTTTGGAGGTCCGCGCGGTCAACTGGCCAAAGCGGACAGGAGTTTGAGGAAAGCCGCCGATGAAAATCCTTGTCCCCGTTAAACGAGTCGTCGATTACAACGTTAAGATCCGCGTGAAATCGGATGGTTCAGGCGTTGAGCTCGCCAATGTGAAGATGTCGATGAACCCGTTCGACGAAATCTCGGTGGAAGAGGCGCTACGCCTGAAGGAAGCCGGCAAGGCCGAAGAAGTCGTGGTCGTGTCGATCGGTCCGGCCAAGGCGGAAGAGACGCTGCGCACGGCGCTTGCCATGGGCGCTGACCGCGCCATCCTGATCGAGACCGACGAAACCGTTGAGCCGCTCGCCGTCGCCAAGCTTTTGAAGGGCGTTGCCGAGGCTGAACAGCCCGGTCTCGTCATCGTCGGCAAGCAGGCGATCGACGACGATTCGAACCAGACCGGCCAGATGCTGGCCGCCCTTCTCGGCTGGGGCCAGGGCACGTTTGCCTCCAAGGTCGTACCATCAGACGGCAAGGTCGCGGTCACCCGTGAAGTAGATGGCGGTTTGCAGACGGTTGAGCTGAAGCTTCCCGCCGTCGTCACCACCGATCTTCGTCTGAACGAGCCGCGTTACGCCTCGCTGCCGAACATCATGAAGGCGAAGAAGAAGCCGCTCGACAAAAAGTCGCCGGCCGATTTCGGCGTCGACGTTTCGCCGCGCCTGAAGGTGCTGAAGACCGAAGAGCCGGCAGGCCGCAAGGCCGGCATCAAGGTTGGCTCGGTTGCCGAGCTGGTCGAAAAGCTCAAAGCCGACGGCGTCCTCTAAGGTTTCGGAAAAGGGAGATATTCTCATGGCCATTCTTCTTCTGGCAGAACACGACAACGCAACCCTTTCCGACCTGACGGGCAAGACGCTGACGGCGGCAACGCAGATCGGCTCCGACGTGCATGTGCTGGTCGCCGGTTCTGGCGCAAAGGGTGCCGCAGACGCGGCGGCGAAACTTTCCGGCGTTGCCAAGGTACTGCTTGCCGACGACGCCTCCTATGCCAACGCGCTCGCCGAGCCGCTGGCCGCGCTGATCGTTTCGCTCGCACCCTCCTACGACGTCATCATCGCCCCGGCCACCGCATCGGCCAAGAACGTGACGCCGCGCGTGGCGGCCCTTCTCGATGTGGCCCAGATCTCGGAAATCATCGAGGTCGTCAGCGCTGACACCTTCAAGCGCCCGATCTATGCCGGCAACGCCATCCAGACCGTGCAGGCAACCGATGCGAAGAAGGTCATCACCGTGCGCCCCACCGCCTTTGCGGCAGCGGCCGAAGGCGGTTCGGCAGCGGTCGAGACCATTGGCGCGGCAGAAAATCCCGGCCTCTCCAGCTTCGTTTCCGATGCGCTGGCGTCGTCTGATCGTCCGGAACTGACGTCGGCCAAGATCATCATCTCGGGTGGCCGCGCGCTCGGCTCTTCGGAAAAGTTCAGGCAAGTCATCCTTCCCGTTGCCGACAAGCTCGGCGCCGCCGTTGGCGCCAGCCGTGCGGCCGTCGATGCCGGTTATGCGCCGAACGACTGGCAGGTGGGCCAGACCGGCAAGGTGGTTGCCCCGCAGCTTTACATCGCCGCCGGCATTTCGGGCGCCATCCAGCATCTGGCCGGCATGAAGGATAGCAAGGTCATCGTCGCCATCAACAAGGATGAAGAAGCGCCGATCTTCCAGGTTGCGGATTACGGCCTCGTCGCCGATCTGTTCGAAGCCTTGCCGGAACTCGAAAAATCGCTGTAATTTAAGCATAAATTGGAGGCGGCGCGTTTTTTAAACGCGCCGCCTTCTCTTTTTCGGCGATATGCGTAACATCGCCGGCAATAACGCAGACAAAATCCCTGAGAGGAGACCAGCCTATGACCGCCCCCTTTAAAAACATCGGTGTCATCGGAGCCGGTCAGATGGGATGCGGTATTGCGCATGTCTCCGCCATTGCCGGCTACAGGGTTCATATCTACGATCTTTCCAAGGAAGGCATCGAGGCCGGTCTCGCCACGATCAACGGCAATCTCGCCCGCCAGGTCACCAACGGCAAGCTTTCGGACGACGCCCGCAAGCAGGCGCTGGCGCTGATCAGCGGATCGACCGACATCAATGATCTCGCAGCCATGGATCTCGTCATTGAGGCCGCGACGGAAAATGAAGAGGTCAAGCGCAAGATTTATGCACAGGTCTGCCCGGTCCTGAAGCCCGAAGCGCTGCTCGCCACCAACACGTCTTCGCTCTCCATCACCCGGCTTGCATCCGCTACCGATCGTCCCGAACAGTTCATGGGCATCCACTTCATGAACCCGGTGCCGGTCATGAAGCTGGTGGAACTGGTGCGTGGCATCGCCACCAATGAAAAGACCTTCGACGCGGCCAAGGATTATGTGCGGACGCTGGAAAAGGCGATCACCGTCGCCGAGGATTTCCCGGCCTTCATCGTCAACCGCATCCTGCTGCCGATGATCAACGAGGCGATCTATACGCTTTATGAAGGCGTCGGCTCGGTGGAAGCCATCGACACCGCCATGCGGCTTGGCGCCAACCACCCGATGGGACCGTTGCAGCTTGCCGATTTCATCGGTCTCGATACCTGTTTGTCGATCATGCAGGTGCTGCATGACGGTCTCTCCGACAGCAAATACCGCCCCTGCCCGCTGCTGGTCAAATATGTCGAGGCCGGCTGGCTCGGCCGCAAATCAGGCCGCGGATTCTACGACTATCGCGGCGAGACGCCGGTCCCCACGCGCTGAGCCTTTGATTGCGGCCTGCCAGATAGAATAATCAGTTGTATTTACTAAAATACAACTTAAAATGTTGACACACAGCGCGCGAAAACCTCAATGTCAAGAGTGTGATTCTTGGGGGTTTTTCATGAAAATTTATATCGCGATGTCTGTTGTTGCCATTCTCGCTACAGGTTGTGTTTCGGAGAATCCGCGGGAAATCGTCAGAAAGTCTGGCTATCTCACGACGGTTCCGCCCAGCACCAACTATGGGCCAGGCAACATCGTCTGGAAAAAAGTCAATCGGTATAACGACAAGGATGATGTCTCTCTTGGTTACATATGCTCTCCGGAATACGTAAAGCTTCCTGGAGCGCCTGAAAAAGGGGCGGGAGAAATAACCGATTTCGGACGCAAGAAAGATTTCTCCTTCAATGGAGACAATCTCCAGAAACTCGGCTTTTCAACCAGCGCAAAATACGTGAGCAATCTGACGATCAAGTTCAACAATATCGAATATCTTGAATATGGCCTCGACAAACTCGAAGCCATCGAAAACGGTCTCGGGCCCGAGTGCCGAAACATTCTCGATAAACAGCGAAAAAAGGGGAATGCACATATCGTGCGTTCTGCCTTCAAGGCAGATCTGGATTATTCAATTACCTACAAGGCGTCGACCAGCGCATCCATAAAGGCCGCGGTCTTGAAGGAAATTGAAGCCGGCTTCGGCGTCACCCTCGAAGGGAATGAGGGCCGTGTTGGTCGAGGTCTTTATTACGGCGTGTCGATCGACCCGTTATATTGATCTCACAAGAAGGTATCGGCAGTCATTTGACTGCCGATATCAGCGCCTTGGCATCCTCGCTATCCCACGCCGCCGGGCCGTTCATGGCCGCGAGCAGGCAGCCGTTTTCATCCAGCAGCAGGGTTGCCGGCAGGCCGAAAGCGAGGCCTTCCTTTTTCAGAACGTTGAAGACGCCCATGGAACTGTCGCGATAGTGCTTCAGAGCATCGATCTTGTATTCTTCCATGAAAGCTTTCGGTTTTTCATCCGCGCCGACATCGATATTTACGGCAACGACCTCGAAATTCTCGCCGCCCTTTTCCTTCTCCAGCGCGTTCAGCGCCGGCATCTCTTCGCGGCAGGGCACGCACCATGTGGCCCAGAGGTTGAGAAGAACCGCCTTGCCCTTGAGATCGGCAAGCGTCATGTCCTTGGCCTCCGGCCCCTTGAAGGACAGCGGAATGATGCGCGGCTTGTCCGCCGCCGACATGGCCGCCACCTGCCCTTTCAGAAACGGCTTCAGCGAGGCGATGCGGTTTGCCGCACCCTCACATAAACCGGCGTCAGTCACCGCTGCCCCTTGAACCGGGCTCTCAGACCCAATATGCCTGAACCAGACCGCGCCAGCACCGGCGAGCACACCGGCCACGGCAGCAATTGCAACCAATTTGGCGGAAGGAAGCCTGAACGGCCTTTTTTCTGTCATCGAATACTCCAGGGCACTTAACATGGCTGACGGCACAGATCAGAAATCCTCCAACCAGATGTGGGGCGGACGTTTCGCTTCCGGGCCATCTGCCATCATGGAAGAGATAAATGCCTCCATCGGCTTCGACAAGAAGCTTTACGCCCAGGACATCCGCGGCTCTATGGCGCATGCCGCCATGCTGGCGGAAAAAGGCATTATTTCGCAGGAAGATAAAGACAAGATCACTCACGGCCTGAACACGATCCTGTCAGAGATTAAGGCCGGCAGCTTCGAATTCTCACGCAAGCTCGAAGATATTCACATGAATATCGAGGCGCGGCTTGCAACGCTGATCGGCCCCGCCGCCGGCCGCCTGCACACCGCCCGTTCGCGCAACGACCAGGTGGCGCTCGATTTCCGCCTGTGGGTGAAGGAAGAACTGCAGAAGACCGAGGGCATGCTGACCGCGCTCATCGCCGCCTTCCTCGACCGCGCCGAAGAAAATGCCGATACCGTCATGCCTGGTTTCACCCATCTGCAAACCGCCCAGCCCGTCACTTTCGGCCATCATTGCATGGCCTATGTGGAAATGTTCGGCCGTGACCGCGCCCGCGTGCGCCACGCCATCGAACATCTGGACGAAAGCCCGATCGGCGCCGCAGCCCTTGCCGGCACCGGCTACCCCATCGACCGCCACATGACGGCGAAGGCGCTCGGCTTCCGCGAGCCGACCCGCAACTCCATCGACACCGTCTCCGACCGCGATTTCGCGCTGGAATTCCTGTCGATCGCCTCTATCTGCGCCACGCATCTGTCGCGTCTTGCCGAAGAAATTGTCATCTGGTCGACGCCGCAATTCGGCTTCATCCGCCTGTCGGACGCTTTTTCCACCGGCTCCTCAATCATGCCGCAGAAAAAGAACCCTGACGCCGCCGAACTGGTGCGCGCCAAGACCGGCCGCATCAACGGCTCGCTGGTTGCCCTTCTGACGGTCATGAAGGGCCTGCCGCTCGCCTATTCCAAGGACATGCAGGAGGACAAGGAACAGGTTTTCGACGCCGCCGAAAGCCTGGAACTGGCCATTGCCGCCATGACCGGCATGATCCGCGACCTCGAAGTGCGCAAGGACCGCATGCGCGCAGCGGCGGGATCTGGATATTCCACCGCCACCGATCTCGCCGACTGGCTGGTGCGCGAGGCGGGCCTGCCCTTCCGCGACGCCCACCATGTGACCGGCAATGCCGTGGCGCTGGCGGAAAAGAAGGGCTGCGATCTGGCCGATCTTTCGCTCGAGGAGTTGCAGGCAATTCATCCTGCCATCACCAGCGGCGTTTTCGACGTTCTTTCGGTAGAAGCATCGGTTGCCAGCCGCGTGAGCTTCGGCGGCACGGCCCCTTCGGAAGTGCGAAAGCAGATCGCCTGGTGGCGTGGACGCAACTGATAAATCTGCGTTACGCTGCGATCACAAGAAACAGGGTGCACAAGCGCCCTGTTTTTCGTTATCAGAGAGGCACATATTTCCTTTGGACAGGCTCATGCTTTCAAAAACCGCGCGCAAAATCATCGTTCCCATCGGCATGACGCTCGCCGTCAGCCTTGCTCTCAGCGCCTGCGGGCGTAAGGGCGATATCGATCCACCGAGCACGCCGGTCGAAATGCGCAACAAACGCGCCGCCGATGGAAGCGAGCCGAAGCCGGCAACGGCTGAGCGTCCGTTCATTCTCGACAAGCTCCTCTGACGGGTAAAAAGCCGTGAACCATTTTGGCTATATCGACGGCGTGCTGCACGCCGAAAACGTGCCCGTGCCTGAGATCGCCAAGGCAGTGGGCACGCCGTTCTATGTTTATTCGACCGCGACGCTGGAGCGCCACTACAAGGTGTTCTCAGGCGCCTTCGCCGATGTGGACGCCATGGTCTGTTACGCCATGAAGGCCAATTCCAACCAGGCGGTGCTGAAGACGCTGGCGAAGCTCGGCGCGGGCATCGACGTCGTTTCCGGCGGCGAATTGCGCCGCGCGCTCGCAGCCGGCGTACCGGCAAGCCGCATCATGTTCTCCGGCGTCGGCAAGACCGTGGCGGAAATGGATTATGCGCTCGATGCCGGTATCTATTGCTTCAACATCGAATCCGAGCCGGAACTGGAAGTCCTCAACCTGCGCGCCGTGAAAGTGGGCAAGCGGGCGCATGTCTCCTTCCGCATCAATCCTGACGTGGATGCGCGCACCCACGCCAAGATTTCCACCGGCAAGAAAGAAAACAAGTTCGGCATTTCCTATGAACGCGCCCGCGCGGTCTATGCCCATGCCGCCACTTTGCCCGGTATCGAAGTCACCGGCATCGACATGCATATCGGCAGCCAGATCACCGAATTGCAGCCTTTCGAGGATGCCTTCCGGTTGCTGCGTGAACTGGTCGAGGCGCTGCGCACCGACGGACACACGATCAGCCACGTCGACATCGGCGGCGGTCTCGGCATTCCCTACCGCGACGACAACAACCCGCCGCCGCTGCCCGATGCCTATGCGCATATCGTCAAGAATGAACTGAAAAGCCTCAACTGCAAGATCATCACCGAACCGGGACGCCTGATTGTCGGCAATGCCGGTATTCTGGTGACTGAGGTGATTTATGTGAAGGATGGCGGCGAGAAGACCTTCGTGATCGTTGACGGCGCGATGAACGACCTCATCCGCCCGACGCTTTACGAGGCCTATCACGGCATTCGCCCGGTCGTGCAGCCCGCTGTAGACGCGCCGCGCATCAAGGCCGATATCGTCGGCCCCGTCTGCGAAACCGGTGACTATCTGGCGCTGGACCGCGAGATGGCCGCGCCGCAGCCGGGTGATCTCATCGCCGTCAGCTCCGCCGGTGCTTATGGCGCAGTGCAGGCAGGCACCTATAATTCGCGTCTGCTGGTGCCGGAAGTGCTGGTGAAGGGTGACAAGTTCCACGTCATCCGCCCGCGCGGCACCTATGAAGAGCTGATCGCTCTCGATTCCGTACCCGCCTGGCTCGATTGATCCTGCCCAGCCGATCACAATTGAGCGAAGCTGCCTAAAAAATGGGGGTGAGCATGTGCTTGCCCTCGTCTTCGCCACAAAGAATGTTATCCTTGCCCCTCAGAATACAAGCAGCTCGCCGTTCCGGGAATGGCGTTTGACGTGGCCAGAACCGGGAGAACGGATTGATGACCACAGCCGGAGAGGACAGGACAGGCAGAAAGCGCCCGACCGGCGCATTCGCGCAGCGGCCAGACCTTGCCCGCTTGGTTGCCGCCAAGCGCTTCTTCGCGAAAATCGTGCTGCTCTGCGAGAAAATCGCACCGAAAACCCTGTGGCCGCTCTCCATCGCCGCCGTATTTCTGGCGTTTGCCTGGTTCGGCCTTTACCGGCACATGCCTGATTTCTTGCGGCTTGGCATCGTTTTTGTGCTGGTTTTCAGTTTTATCGCCACGCTTCTGCCGATCCTCAGGCTGAAATGGCCGACGGATAATGACGCGTCGCGCCTCCTCGAGGATCGGAACGGTCTCGCGCACCAGCCGGTCGGCGTGCAGGAAGACGAACCTGCCTTTGACACGCCATTTTCCCGCACGCTCTGGAAAGAACACCAGATCCGCATGGCGGAGCGCATCGCCGCGCTCAATGCCGGCCTGCCGAAACCCGATATCGCCCGTTATGACCGGCTGGCGTTGCGCGCCGTTCCGGCGCTGCTTCTGGTCACTGCCTTCGGTTTTTCCTATTCCAACGGCGCAGGCACGGTTGCCGATGCGTTCCGCAGCCGGCCGGCAGCCGGCCCGCTCAATCCGGATATTCGTCTCGATGCCTGGGTCACGCCGCCCGCTTATACCGGCCGCGCACCGATTTTCCTGACCGGGCGTGATGCGACCAACCGCGACGCGGTTTCCGTGCCGCAATCCTCCAAGCTGACGATCCGCATGACCGGCGGCGACGGCGGCGAGGAAGTGACCTTCGAACCGGAAATGGCAGGCGCATTGCAGAAGCTTGCGCCGGAGGCGGCGCGCGCCGACAGTGCAAGCGGTGAGGTCGCCGTTCAGGCGCCGGTGCGTTCGGCGGATCAGCCCGTCGCGCCGCGCACCTTCGCCATGGATGTCACCGAAAGCGGGATGATTACCGCCAATGGCGAGCAATGGGTCTTCAACATCATCCCCGACCAGCCGCCCAGCATCGCTTTCGACAACATGCCGCGCCGGGCTGTCAACGGCGCGCTCGAAGTGGGCTTCACGGCCAAAGACGATTACGGCCTGAAGGAAGCCCATGCGATCATCGAGCCGCTTGGCGTGGCGGAAGGCGCAACCGCGCTTTACCCGGCGCCGGAATTCAAGCTCGATCTGCCCCGGCAGAATAACCGCGAAATCAAGGGTCTGACCAGCCGTAACCTGACCGAACATCCGATGGCGGGCAAGCGCGTGCGCATCACGCTGGTGGCGACCGACGGTGCCGGCCAGACCGGCCGCAGCCCCGCGCATGAAATGGTGCTGCCCGGCCGCAATTTCTCCGAACCGCTGGCTGCTTCCATTGCCGAGCAGCGGCAGATCTTCTCGCTGGATACGCGCCAGATGCCGAAGGCCATCACCTATAACGAGGCGGTGGGCCTGCGCCCGGAAGAGACCATTCCCAACACCACGCATTATCTCCTGCTGCAATCGGCGCAGACCCGCATGCGGCTCGCCTATAATGAGGAGATGCTGAAGGATACGGCTGATTACCTCTGGGAAATTGCGCTTGGCATCGAGGATGGCGATCTTTCGCAGGCCGAAAAACGCCTGCGCGATGCGCAGACTGCGCTTTCGGAAGCGTTGCAGCGAAATGCCTCTGACGAAGAGGTCGCCAAGCTGATGCAGGAACTGCGGGAAGCGATGCAGCAATTCATGAGCGAGCTTGCGCAGCGCATGCAGAACGCGCCGCAAGCCAACATGAACCAGCAGGCGCAAAACGTTCTGCGCCAGCGCGATCTGGAAAACATGATGAACCAGATCGAGAACCTCGCCCGCTCCGGCAACCGTGACGCAGCGCAGGAAATGCTGTCGCAGCTGCAGCGCATGATGAACAATCTGCAGGCAGGCAGGCCGCAACGTCAGGGCCAGCGGGGGCAGCAACAGAGCAGCAAGATGCGCCAGCAGATCGACAAGCTCGGCGAAATCCTGCAACAGCAGCAGAAGCTGATGGACGAGACCTTCAAGCTCGATCAGGCGCTGCGCGACCGTATGCAGCGCGGCGACCCGCAGCAGGGCGGCGAAAATGAAGACCAGCAGATGGGTGAAAACGGCCAGCCGCCGCAAGAGGGTCAGCAGGGCCAACAGGGCGAAAATGGCCAGCAGGGTGGGCAGCAGCAGTCTGACCAGATGACTGCGGAGCAATTGCGCGAAGCGCTGAAAAACCTGCGGGCCCAGCAGGATGCACTCGGCAAGCAGCTCGGAGAATTGCAGCAGGGTCTTCGTGATCTCGGCATGGAACCGGGCGAAAACTTCGGCAAGGCGCAGCAGGAAATGCAGGGCGCCGGTGAAGCGCTGGGCAAGGGCCAGGGCGAACAGGCCGTCGAAGGCCAGGGCAATGCGCTGAACGCTCTGCGACAGGGCGCGCAGGACATGATGGGCCAGATCATGCAGGCCATGCGCCAGCAGGGTCAGCAGCCCGGACAGGGTCAGGAAGGCATGGCGGGTCAGGGCGGCCAGAACGGCCGCGACCCGCTCGGCCGTCCGCGCAGCACCACCGGCCCGGATTTCGGCGATCAGGTGAAGGTGCCTGACGAGATCGACGTTCAGCGTGCCCGCGAAATCCTCGAGGCTATCCGTGAAAAGCTCGGCAATAACCCGCCGGGGGAAATCGAGCGGCGTTATCTGGAGCGGTTGCTGGATATTCGGTGAGGATAGGGGAGGACATGCCCCTGATCCGGCCTTTCGCCTAGCGTGGCGCTTTTTGCCCAGACCGGGGCGCCGCGTCACTAGTTGGCCCCGGGGCTCGCCAAACACTCGACGTCATCCTCGGCCTTGAGCCGAGGATCCATTGTTTTCACCGAGTTGTGGATCCTCGGCTCAAGCCCGAGGATGACGAACCTGCGAAGCAGGCAATCCGTCAATAAAAAAGGCGACCCGACGGCCGCCCTCTAAATCTGTGTAACTTTATCACTCAGGCCGCGAGCGCGCGCGCAACCGCCTTGCGGATATCCGGAAGCGCGAAGGGTTTGGAAACCACATCAACGATCTTTTCCGCCAGATCATCTGCACGTTCGCGCTGTTCGGCATAACCGGTCATCAACAAAATGCGCATGGCCGGGAAGCTCTCGGCCGCGCGGTGCGCCAGCTCGATGCCATCCATGACCGGCATGCGGATATCCGAAAGAAGAAGATCGAAACTGGTTTCCTGGAGCTTCTCCAGCCCCTGCTCGCCATCCGCCGCCTCGTAGGTCTCGTGACCGTCGAGACGCAGGGCGCGCGCCACGAAAGAACGCAGCGCATCCTCGTCTTCGGTAATCAGAATTTTTGCCATCAATCATTGCTCCTGGGCATCATTTCCAGCCGTGAGCAACATCGCAGGCTCCTCTTTTCAAGAGGTAAACACCCAGGCTTTGGCTGGGTGAATGGTTAATGAGGCGTCTCTGCCCTGTGCCGTTCCGGTACGGGAGAAGTAGTCAGGCGTCGCCGGTCACGACGCCGACGAAAGGCAGCTCGCGGAAGGCATAAGCCACGTCCATACCGTAACCCACGACGAAATAATCTGGACATTCGAAACCGACATAATCGGCCTCCAGATCTTCCTTGCGCTTCACCTTCTTGTCGAGCAGCACGGCGATGGTGACGTGGCGCGCGCCGCGCTCATAGAGCAGTTCCTTGGCGAAACGCAGCGTGCGGCCGGATTCCAGAATATCGTCGATCAGGAGCACATCGCGATCCTTCACATCGCTGTCGATATCCTTGACGATCCTGACGCCTTGCGAAACCGTGCCGGTGCCATAGCTCGACAGCGTGATGAATTCGACTTCGGGCGCAAGGCCGCTGTCATGCAGCGCGCGGATAAGATCGGCCGCGAAAATGAACGATCCCTTGAGCACGGCAATGACCAGCAAATCCTTGGTCGGGCCGCTGGCAATGTGCTTGGCCATGTCGCGATTACGCTCGGCGATCTGCTCGGCGGTATAAAGCGGCTCGATATTTTTTCCACGGACGACGGGCATTCTTACTCCTGTGCTGCGCCTTGCCGATTTTACCTTTCAGTAAAAATAGAAGACAGGCGTTAGCACAGTCAGCGTTCGGACGCACCCGCCTCGACGAAGGAAAGCTTGATCTCTGGCGTTTTTCCACCGGGATGGCGCAGTTTTGCCGAAAAACCGTGGCTGAAACCGGGCTGCATCTCTTTCACCGGCGGCTCGATGACCATGCTGGCCACCAGCTGCCCCTTGGCGGCGAAGAGATCGGCGCGAAGGGCCGGCACCTCTTCCAGATTGCCGCCATTGTTTTCCACGATGCCGTTGATGAGCAGAATATCCATGCCGCCCGCTTCCTGCGGGGTCACGGTAACATGGGAAATGGCGAGCGGGCTGACCGGGGCCGGGGCGGCCGTCTTTTCCGGTACTACGACCGAGAGACCACCCGAGCATACGAAGACAAAAATAGCGAGGCCAGCCACCAGTGCCGAATAGGCATCCGCCGAAAGGCGCGACAATCTGCGATCCACCCAGCCAATGAAGGCGAGGCCCAGCATGGGGAGGGTAACGGGCGGCTTTACAGCCTGCCGGCGCGCTGCGCCACGATTGTCATTTCCGGGCTGGCGCGCACGGTTTTCCTTGATGGTGACAAATTCAGCGTCTACCACGTCGCGGTCGGGATTTGCCGCCCGCGCCGAACGGCGCACCGGCGTTTCCGGCATCAGGAGGTCAAAATCGAATGCCGCTTGCCGGCGAGATGAATGGAACATAGCCATAGAATTCCCCGGTCAGGTTTTCCGGCCCGCAAAACTGGGCATTGCAACGAATCCTGCCAAGTTTTAAATTTAATTGGTTAATGCTTCGCAAAAACGGCTCGCACGGGTCACCGGATCCGGGTTAACCCCCGACACCGAACCCAACGCGCCAGCGGCTTGCGAACCACCACGAAACGAAGAGACTGGAAGTCCGTTGATCCATTTCGAAAATGTCGGGTTGCGTTACGGCATGGGACCCGAGATCCTGAGGGATATGACCTTCGACATTCCCAAGGGGTCATTCCAGTTTCTGACCGGCCCATCGGGCGCAGGCAAGACGACGCTTCTGCGCCTGCTTTTGATGTCGCTGCAGCCGACGCGCGGCAATATCCGCATGTTCAACCGCGATGTATCACGCATCCCGCGCAGCGAGCTGCCGATGCTGCGTCGCCGTGTCGGCATCGTGTTTCAGGATTTCCGGCTGCTGGATCATCTGACGACCTATGAGAATGTCGCCCTGCCGCTGCGTGTGCGCGGCAAGGAAGAGAGCGCCTATCGCAACGACGTGATCGAGCTTCTGAAGTGGGTCGGGCTCGGCGAGCGTATCAATGTGCTGCCGGCCATTCTTTCCGGCGGGGAAAAGCAGCGCGCCGCCATTGCCCGCGCGCTGATGGACCAGCCGGAAATATTGCTGGCCGACGAACCGACCGGCAACGTCGATCCGCCCATGGCCAAACGTCTGCTCAACCTCTTCCTGGAGCTCAACCGGCTGGGCACGGCCGTCGTCATTGCCACCCATGATTTTGGCCTGATGGACCAGATCGATGCGCGCCGGATGATCCTCACCGAAGGGCGGCTCGATATCTATGAATGAGATCAACCGCAAACAGCTGAAACCGGAAGCCGCGCAGCCGAAGCGCCCGCCCATGCGCATCCGCCCCATGGCGCCCATCCTGCCGCCCTCCAACATTCAGGGCAACGCGCTGATGGTGGTGATCGCCATCATGGCCTTCCTTGCCTGCCTGACGCTCGGCGCCGTCTCCATGGTGCGCGCCACCGCCGCAACCTGGCAAAGCCAGATTTCCCGCGAGATCACCATTCAGATCAAGCCCGAGGACGGGCTGGACATGAATGCGGCGTTGAACAAGGCGCGTAATCTGGCGCTCACCTTTGTCGGCACGCGGGATGGCACGATCCTCGACGATGCGGCGACATCGCGCCTGCTGGAACCATGGCTCGGCAGCGGTCTCGACCTTTCCGAACTTCCCATTCCGCGTCTCGTCGTCATCACCATCGATGAAAGCAATCCGCCCGATTTCCAGGCCATGCGGGATATGCTGAAAGCGGAAATCCCGCAGGCATTTCTCGACGATCACCGCACCTGGGTCGACAGGCTGGTCTCCATGGCCAGAACTACAGTCATGATCGGCGTCGGCGTCCTCATCCTCGTTTTCACAGCCATGGTGCTGACGGTGGTGTTCGCCACGCGCGGCGCGCTTTCCGGCAACCGGCATATTGTGGAGGTGCTGCATTTCGTCGGTGCCGAAAGCAGCTTCGTGGCGCGCGAATTCCAGAAGCACTTCCTGAAGATCAGCCTCAAGGGGGCAGCGGCAGGCAGCGCACTGGCGGCCGCCGTGTTCCTGGTCGCCGGCTTCTGGCAATCGAGCACGGTCGCCACACCGCAAAGCGATCAGGCAAGCGCGCTTTTTGGCTCGTTTTCGGTCGGCCTCGGCGGTTATCTCGGCATCGCCATGACGATGATCATCATCGCGCTTCTCACCACCATCACGGCGCGCATGACCGTCATCCGCACCATCGACGATATTGACCGCGTCCGCTCCGATCCATCGAAAAGTGACGGCCTCGCGTCGTGAGGATACCACCGGAATCCTGCGGTAAAACTGAAACCGTCACAGGCCGGATGTAACCTGCAGACGGTGGACAAAAATGCCTGTTCCTTGCCTTAATCGGCGAGTATTCAGGAGGAATGTTTGTGAGTCGGATGGACCAGGATCAGACGACGGCGCGGCCGGCCAGAAAGGGCCTGTTGTCGCGGCGTGGTCCTTTGCGCCGTTTTATTCGCGGCTTCATCCTGCTCTGCGTCGTTCTTCTTGGTGTTTTTTCAGGCGGCTTCCTGTGGTTTGCCGATTCCGTAGCCTCCATGCGCCCGCCGGAAGGGGCGAGAGGCGACGCCATCATTGTGCTCACCGGCGGCTATCAGCGTATCGAACAGGCGGTCGGCCTGCTCAGGGACGGCGTGGGCAAGCGGCTTTTGATATCAGGCGTCAACCCCGCCACCACCCGCTCGCAGATTCGCAAGATGACTCAAGGGTCATCCGACATGTTCTCCTGCTGCGTGGATATGGGCTACAAGGCCATCGACACGATCGGCAACGCCAATGAGGCGGCAAGCTGGATACGTGACCACAACTATTCCTCCATCGTCGTCGTCACCAACAATTATCATATGCATCGCAGCCTGCATGAATTGCGCAGCGCCAGCCCGCAGACGGAATTCATCGCCTATCCCGTCATCAGCGCCGATCTCGCCCGCACCAACTGGTTCGTGGAGCCGGATGTAGTGAGAACCATGCTCTACGAATATCTGAAGTTCGTGGCCGCGGCCGGACGAGACCTCACCGGCTTCGGCAAGGGTGATGGGCTGCGCAAGGCAGCCGCCGACTACTCCGCCCCGAAGGTGGCGACCGCTTCGCCCTGACCCGCGAGAACACCCTTGCTGCGGCCCCTTGTTTTCGTGTAGGCGTCTGGCATAGGCATCCGGCATCGAGGCGCTCAGAGTTTCGGAACGGCTGCATAGAGCGGGATGGCGAAAAGCGTATGCGGTTTTCGTCTGAAATCCCGCTCTAATTATATAATTTGGATCATGATGATTTCAGGTCGACAGGACCTGAAATCATCATGATCCAGGGAAGGCTGTTGATGCTCAAGCTGCGCTCTTTTCTTTTCAATACGCTTTTTTATCTCAACCTGATTGTCCGCATGATCGTGCTGACGCCGATCTATTTCATCCTGCCCCGCAAGATCGCATTCGAAATTCCCAAGAATTGGGCGCGGTCCAACCATTGGCTGATGAAAACCATCGTCGGCACTACCTTCGAGATCGAGGGGCTGGAAAACATTCCCGAGACCGGCTGCATCTTCGCCCCCAAGCATCAGTCCTTCTGGGATACCTATGCGCTGCTGCCCAATCTGCCAGACCCCGTTTACATTCTGAAACGGGAATTGATGTGGATTCCGCTGTTCGGCTGGTATGTCATGAAACAGCGCATGATCCCGGTTAACCGCGCCGCACGCGGCAAGGTGATGCTGAAGGTCATGGAGCGGGCGAAAGAGGAAATGGCCGCCGGCCGCGAACTCATCATCTATCCCGAAGGCACACGCCGCCCGCCGGGCGCCGAGCCCGAATATCGTTACGGCATCGCAAGGCTTTACCGCGATCTGCAGGTTCCGGTCATTCCCGTCGCCATGCATCCGGGCCTGTTCTGGCCGCGCCGTTCCACCATGCGCTATCCCGGCCATTTCAAGGTACGTATCCTGCCGGCCATCGAGCCGGGGCTGGACCCCGACGTGTTCTTCAAGCGTCTGATCGAGGTGACGGAAAAGGCGAGCGACGAATTACTGCTGGAAACGGTGCGCAACAATCCCCACCTGCCGCTGCCGCCGACCGCCGTGAAGCGGATCGCCGAACTTCAGGGCAAGGAAACCTCGGCCGGCTGAGCCGCGAGCGCGCCGACATTCTTGGCGATGCTCTCCAGCAGGGAGTCGCGAATGCCCATCTCCTGCAGGTGTTGCACGGTGTTGAAGACATAATCCGTATTCGGCCCCGACCGGCCCGCTGCAGCCGCGACGATGGTCGCCGATTCGGCCACGCCGAGACCGCCGATATATTGCTCATGCGCGGGGTCGGCCACATAGGTCACGGCGCTGCCGCGCCTGCCATCTGACAGCGCGATGGAAACCATCCGCTCCTTGTAGACATTGGTCACCAGTTCGCGCTCGCGCAGATAGACCATGACGGGATCGCGGTCCTGTCCGCGCACGCGGAAGGCGACGCCGAGGCAGGAGCCGCCGCGCTCCAGACCGAGAACGAGACCGGGCTTTTCTTCCGTACCTCTATAGAAGTTGGAACTGATGCAGAGCGAGCGCCGATAACCGTGCAGCCGCGCCTGCTGCCTCTCCTCGAAGGCAAAGCCGGGGTTCCACATCAACGAACCGTAGCCAAAGACCCAAAAATCGTCCATATCCCAAGCCAAATCAAAATTCCCTGAAGTCTGTTCATCGGAGATCAATATGGCAGCGTCAAGCCAATCCGGCACGGCCAAAAAATTCCTCTGGCTTGGTATCGCCGTTGTGCTGGTCATCGGACTTTACACGGCGGGGTGGTTTTATGCCGCCGACAGGCTGAAACAGACGGTCCTGAACGTCATTTCCCCTTCGCAGGCCCGCAGCGTCAGTGGGGAATGCGGCGATATCGCCTTCAAGGGTTATCCCTTCCGCATCGGCCTCTTCTGCTCGAAGGTGACGGTGGATGACAGCCAGAACGGCGTTTCCGCTTCCTTCGGCGAACTTCGCTCGGCGGCGCAGGTCTATAATCCCGGCCATATCGTCTGGGAACTCGATTCGCCCGCGGAAATCCGTTCCGCCCACGGCCTGACGATTTCGGCTGCCTGGAAGAACATGCAGTCCAGCATCGTCACCAAACTGAAGGGCATTGACCGCAGCTCGCTCGTCATCGACGGACTAAAAGCGCAGGCGGTTTCCTCGGTCACCGGACAGACCATCGATTTTGACGCCGTCAAGACGGAAATGCATCTGCGCCAGAACGGGGCCGATCTCGACGGCGCAATCACGCTCACCGATTCGGCGACCGTCATCAAGGACTGGCCGCAGGTTCTTCCACGCCTCGACGCCATCGTTGACGTCACGCTCGCCGGCAAGGCGGGCATGGTGGATGGTAGCGACAAGTCGGGCCTTTATGGCACAAGCGGCGAGCTTCGCCGGCTGGTGGCCGATATTGGCGAGGGCCGCACCATGCGCATCAGCGGCCCCTTCTCCTTCGACAATGAGGGATATCTCTCCGGCCAGTTCAAGCTTGAGATCGAAAAGCTCGGCGCATGGTCCGATAATGCCAAGCAGGCCTTCCCGCAGCTGCAATCCACCATCGATACGGCCCGCAAACTGCTCGGCGCGCTTGCCGGCGGCGGTGACCGTGCATCCGTCGATCTCGTTGTGGATCGCGGCCGCGCCACGGTCAGCGGCTTTATCCCGCTTGGGAAAATCCCGCCGATCTGAGGGATTGATTTATACTCGACGTCATCCTCGGGTTTGACCCGAGGATGACGTCGAGGAGGCTTTGGCACTTTGCCGGCAGGCGTGATGGGCCGGATCAAATCCCACACGACCTCAGCTAAATGCGCCCTACTTCTTCTGATCCAGCGCGTGACGCCCGAAGTCCGGCGCATCGACATCCTGACCGGCCTCAACGATGGAGCGGCGGATGGCGCGGGTGCGGGAGAACAGTTCGAACAGCTTGTCGCCCTCTCCCCAGCGGATCGCCCTTTGCAAGGAGGCGAGGTCTTCCGAAAACCGCGCCAGCATTTCAAGGATGGCATCCTTGTTGTGCAGGCAGACATCGCGCCACATGGTGGGGTCGGAGGCGGCCAGACGGGTGAAGTCACGGAAACCGGAGGCGGAATATTTGATGACTTCCGATTCGGTCACCGTCTCCAGATCATCCGCCGTGCCGACGATATTGTAAGCGATGATGTGCGGCAGATGCGAAACGATCGCCAGAACCTTGTCGTGGTGATCGGCATCCATTTCATCGACCCGCGAGCCGAGCGCCCGCCAAAAATCCTTCAGCTTTTCAAGAGCCGCCGCATCCGTTCCCGGCAGCGGCGTGAAAATGCACCAGCGGTCACGGAAGAGACCGGCAAAACCGGCATCCGGGCCGGATTTTTCTGTACCCGCCAGCGGATGGCCGGGAATAAAATGCACATTGTCAGGCATATGCGGCGCCATCTGTGCGATGACCGAAGCCTTGGTGGAGCCGACATCGGTAACGATGGCGCCCGGTTTCAGATGCGGCGCGATCTGCTGCGCCACGCTTTCCGATGCACCAACAGGCACCGAAACGATGACGAGATCGGCTTCTTTCACCGCCTCAGCCGCCGACACGGTGTAATCCGTGCCGAGCGCCAGTTCTTCTGCCCTTTTCAGCGTGTCTTCGCTGCGCGTGGAAATCGTCACATTGCGGGCAAGACCCAGTTCCCTGATATCTCGGGCAATCGACGAGCCGATGAGGCCGATGCCGATCAGCGCGATGCGTTCAAACATGATCTCAGCCATCACGCCTGCCCCATAAACTCGGTGAGAGCAGCGATGACGCCGAGATTGGCCTCTTCAGAACCGACGGTCATTCTGAGCGCATTCGGGAAGCCGTAACCGCGCACGGCACGCAGAATGTAACCGCGGCGGCTCAGGAACTCGTCAGCATCCGTAGCCCGCTTGCCATCCTGATCGGGGAAATGGATGAGGATGAAGTTGGTGACCGACGGCGTGATTTCGAGGCCGAGGCCGGCAAAGGTCGTGACCAGCTTTTCCATCCACAGGGCATTATGTGCCACCGCTTTTTGAACGAAGGCCTGATCGCGGATCGCAGCGGCACCGGCCGCAATGGCCGGCGCGCTCATGTTGAAGGGGCCGCGCACACGGTTCAACGCATCGATAATATCTGCCGGAGCATACATCCAGCCGACACGCAGTGCGGCCAGACCGTAAACCTTGGAGAAGGTGCGGGTCATCACCACGTTGCGGTTGCCGGACACCAGCTCAAGCCCCGCCTCATAATCGTTCTTGCGCACATATTCGGCGTAAGCCGCATCGAGCACCAGCACGACATGTTTCGGCAGGCTGGCCTGAAGGCGGCGGATTTCCGCGACCGGGACATAGGTGCCGGTGGGATTGCCGGGATTGGCGATGAAAACCATCTTCGTCTTCGGCGTGACGGCGGCAAGCACGGCATCCACATCGACCGCGCAGTCCTTTTCCTTCACCGTCACCGGGGTCGCGCCCGCGCCCATGATCTGGATCTTGTAGACGAGGAAACCATGTTCGGTGATGATCGCCTCATCGCCCGCACCCAGATAGACGTGGCAGAGCAGGCCAAGCAGCTCGTCCGAACCGTTACCGCACATGATATTCGCGATGTTGAGACCATGCACATCGGCAATCGCCTGACGCAGCGCAATCGCCTGACCGTCCGGATAGATTTCCAGATGGCTGGCGGCAGCACCGAAGGCTTCGATGGCCTTCGGGCTCGGCCCAAGCGGCGTTTCATTCGAGGAGAGCTTATAAACCTTCGCGACGCCGTCCACATGTTCCTTGCCGGGAACATAAGCAGCGATATCCAGAATACCCGGACGCGGAACAGGTTGGCTAAGCTCTGCACTCATTTGATCGACCTTTGGAAAAACGCCGGAGAACCCGGCAAAAGCAATGCCGGAGGCATTAGACCGGAATGGGCGTTTTGTCGAGGGTCAGAGGCTTTCCCTGTTTCGCGGCGGTGCAGGTCGGTGCGATGCGCTCGCACATGATCCACTCGTCAGACCCGCCCCATGAACTCCGCAAGGGCCGCCACGACGCCGAGATTAGCCTCTTCCGAACCAACGGTCATTCTGAGAGCATTGGGGAAACCGTAGCTGCGCACCGCACGCAGAATATAACCGCGGCGGCTTAGAAACTCATCCGCATCCGCCGCACGCTTGCCGTCCCGGTCGGGGAAATGGATTAGCAGGAAATTGGCGACGGACGGCGTGACGGTCAGGCCGAGCGCGGTGAACGCATGGGTCAGCTTATCGCGCCAGAAAAGATTATGCCCGATGGTCGTTTCCACAAAAACCTGATCGCGCAAGGCAGCAGTGCCGGCGGCAATCGCGGGTGCATTCAGGTTGAACGGGCCGCGCACACGGTTAAGCGCATCGATGATGTCCGCCGGGCCGTACATCCAGCGCCGCCGCCTGACCGTCCGGATAAAGTTCCAAATTGGCGGAAGCCGTGCCGAAAGCCTGTATCGCCCTGGGGCTCGGCCCGAACGGCGTTTCGTTGGCGGAAAGCTTATAAACCTTGGCGACACCATCGACATGTTCCTTTCCGGGAACATAAGCGGCGATATCGAGAATACCCGGACGCGGAACAGGTTGGCTTAGCTCTGCGCTCATTTTTATCGGCCTCTAAAAAATGTCGGAGAACCCGGCAAAAGCAATGCCGGAGGCATTAGACCGGAATGGGCGCTTTGTCGAGGGTCAGCGCGGCTTTCCTTGGCTTGCAGCGGTGCGGGTGGTGGGCACCCCCTGCGGCGCGAGTACAGGCACGAAAACGCGGCGCGAGGCGCGCTGCGTGACGGGCAATCCCTGATAGAGGCGTTTTTGCGCTTCCACCACAATGACACCGGAAAATAGCGGCCACAGCCGGCGGCCGGTATGCTCGAGATAACGGCGGAATTTCAGCACCGGCCGGCTTGTGGTCGGCGGGAAGAACAGCGCTTCGGCGGAGGCGCCCGGTGTGAAATTGGTTTCGCGCAAAAGCGCCGTCAGCTGCCCGCGCGAATAGGGCCTTCCGGAACCGAAGGGCGTATGTTCCATGCGCGCCCAGACGCCGCGGCGGTTCGGCACCACGATGACGAGGCGGCCACCCGGCGCCAGCACCCGCCACAGTTCCTTGAGGCTTTCGCGCGGATTTTCGGCAAATTCCAGCGCATGCACCATCAGGACCCGGTCTATCGACGAATCAGGCAGCGGCAGTTCTTCATCGAACACCAGCGCGGTGGAGGAAAGCTCGCCCGCCGGCCAGTTCACCGCCCCCTGCCCCGCCGGCATGAAGGCGAAGGTGCGCTCCGTATCGCGGCGGAACCGGTCCAGAAACGGCACGGCATAACCCAGCCCGACCAGCCGCTCTTCCGGCAAAGGCGGCCACAGCGTCGAAAGCGCCATGGTGATCGCCTGCTCGGCCGAGCGGCCAAGCGGAGAATGATAGAATTCGCGCAGATCGACGATATCGGTATTCATGGCGAGAATGTAGCATCAGGCGGTTGGACTTCAAGGCGTCTGCCCTTACATAGAAGATCAGGCGGGCGAATGCGCCGGTTTTGGCCGGCAAATGGAGAGGATAAGATGAAACCTTTGGAAATAGACGTCTTTCTTTGCCGCAGCGACAATTTCGGGGTTCTCCTGCACGACCCCGAAAGCGGGGCGACCGCCGCCATCGACGCCCCGGAAGAAGGCCCTATACTGCATGCTCTCGATGGCCACGGCTGGAAGCTCACGCACATCTTCACCACTCACCACCATCAGGACCATGTGGAAGCCAATCTGGCGCTCAAAGACAAGTTTCAGTGCGAAATTCACGGTCCCTATGATGAGGCTGTTGCAATACCGGGGCTCGACCGCTCGCAGGCTGATGGTGACGAATTCGAATTCGCCGGTCGCCGCGTTCAGATCATCGCCACGCCCGGTCATACGGCGGGACATATCTGTTATTATATGCCGGATGACGGGCTGCTGTTTGCCGCCGATACGCTGTTCGCCATGGGCTGCGGCCGCCTGTTCGAACGCCCGGCGGCGGATATGTGGCACTCCTTCCAGAAACTCATTGCCCTGCCGGATGAGACCAAGGTCTATTTCGGCCATGAATATACGCTGACGAATGCCCGTTTCGCCTTGACCGTCGATCCCGACAATACCGTGCTGCGCGAGCGCGCGGAGCGGGTGGAAAAGGCGCGGCAGGCGAATGAATTCACCATTCCCACCAGTATCGGGCTCGAAAAACAGACCAATCCCTATATGCGGGTGGCCGATCCCGGCATCCGCAAATATCTTGGCCTGGAAAGCGCCACCGATGCCGACGTCTTCGCGGAAATCCGCACGCGCAAGGACAATTTCTGATGGGAACGGATATATCCGCGCAGGCGATCATTCGTGAACTGGGGCTGGAGCCGCATCCCGAGGGCGGTTTTTACCACCAGACTTTCCGTGACAAGGCCGGCGGCGAGCGCGGCCACTCCACGGCGATCTATTATCTCTTGGAAAAAGGCGACCGCTCGCACTGGCATCGGGTCACCGATGCGGTCGAGGTCTGGCACTATTATGCCGGCGCGCCGATTGCGCTGCATCTTTCGCAGGACGGACGGGAGGTGCAGACCTTCACGCTCGGCCCCGCCATTCTGGAAGGCGAGCGCCCGCAGGTGATCGTTCCCGCCAATTGCTGGCAATCGGCCGAAAGCCTCGGCGATTTCACCCTTGTCGGCTGCACCGTCTCGCCGGGCTTTGCCTTTTCGAGCTTCGTTATGGCAGAGCCCGGCTGGTCGCCGGGTGATGCGGCGTAACCCTGAGAGCAATCAAAAGCCCGGTCGTGCTCCGCTTGTTTCTTCTCCCCGCCGGGGAGAAGTCCGCGGCAGCGGGATGAGGGGGAAACGGTAGCGATATTCGGAGAGGGTGCCCCCTCATCCGACCCTTCGGGCCACCTTCTCCCCGAACGGGGAGAAGAAATACGCGGCAACGCCTGCTTTCAATTGCCCTGCCATCAATCTTGGTCAGCCTCCGTATTTAGTGGCGGTGATGTAGACCTGCCCCACCCGCGTCGGAATGATGGCATAGACCGGCGCATAGACATCCATGTTGTTCGACTTGGCGAACCAGATCTCCATCGAAATGGATTTCAGATATTCGATATCCTTGCGTCCCTGCCGATAGCCCGACTTCGGCACATAACGCGCCTTGCAGACGATGGCGTCGCCATTAAAACCGTTGGTCTTGAAAGGCTTGGTGCCGCTGGAGCTCAAAACGAGATCGAGCCGCGATTCGCCGTCATAGATCGGCAGGCGAGTCGGGCAGATGCGGCCGCCGGCGGGAATGATGAGACCGGAAATCGGATCGAGAACCGAGCGCAGATCGCGGTCCTTCACGTCAACCCAGTTGTCCGGGCGCGCCTTGGGCTCGGGTTTCACCGTCGTCGATGTGACGTTACCGTTGCGATAGACGACGTCATAGGTGCGCACCCGCTTGCCGTCCTTGTAGACCAGCGAATATTCATTGGCCTGCAGCCGGTGGCCGCGCTTGGCGCCGGAAACCGTCGTCTTGCCGGAAATATCCTTGAGGATGCTGGCGAGGCCGGCGGCGCTGAAGGAGCCGGAGATCGAATAATTCGGCCCATCCATGCGAGTCGAAAAACTTGCCCGCGCAATCGGCAAAATGCCGAGATTGATGCTGTATTCGCTTGTGTGGCGCGCTTCGGCGGCGAGCGAGGAGGAGACACCCGCAAGCGCCATGGTAGCGGCCATAAAAATGCTTTTTCCTCTGGCAATCATTTCGATATCACCTTAAAAGAGGCGCGGAAGCGGCCTTATCGGGCGATCATATACGCTGACTTGTGGCAATAAAAAAGCGGATGCCGGTTGAAAACGCCGGAATTTCCTTTGATTTGCTCGCGGGCGGCTTGACTGTTAAGTCCCGTCTGACTATAGAACCGCAACTTTCCAATCATGGCCAGTTGGATTGCCACCCCGGTTTTGCCGGTGGCGAGCCAGTGGTGAAACAGACGAAACGAAATAGGTGTACCCATGTCCCGTGTATGCGAATTGACCGGCAAGGGCGTCCAGACGGGCAACAACGTCAGCCACGCCAACAACAAGACCAAGCGCCGGTTCCTTCCGAACCTCTGCCAGGTCACGTTGATCTCCGATGCTCTCGGCCAGCGCTTCCGCCTGCGTGTTTCCGCAGCCGCTCTGCGCTCCGTTGAACACCGTGGCGGCCTCGATGCCTTCCTTCTGAAGTCCGGCGAAAACGAACTGAGCATGCGCGCTCGTCTCCTGCGCCGCCAGATCGCCAAGAAGACGGCCGAAGCTGCTTAATAGCGGTTTCGACATCATCTGATATTCAGAGGGCTTGAATGGCTTTTGCCGCTCAAGCCTTTTGTTTGTTTTAGATTTTCGTTGCATCGGGTTTTGCGAAAACCGTTTGAGACGTTTTGCTCCGATGCTTGGCTCCAACTGGTGGCATCACCCAGGATAAAAAAATGCCCTATCTGCGCTATACGCTTATCTATGTTCTGCTGATGACGCTCGTCGTCGTCGCTTCCAATATTCTGGTGCAATACCCGCTCTCCGGCTCGCTGTTCGGCGTCAATCTCGGCGACCTCCTGACCTGGGGCGCCTTCACCTATCCGATCGCGTTCCTTGTTACAGACCTGACCAACCGCCAGTTCGGCCCGTCCATCGCGCGTCGCGTCGTGCTTGCCGGCTTTGTCGTCGGTGTCACGCTTTCCTTCTGGACATCCATTCCGCGCATCGCTGTTGCGTCCGGCACCGCCTATCTGATCGGCCAGCTGCTGGATATTTCGGTGTTCAACCGCCTGCGGCGCCAGCGCTGGTGGCATGCGCCACTGGCCGGCTCCATGCTGGGCTCGGTGCTGGATACGGCCCTGTTCTTCTCCATCGCCTTTGCCGCGAGCTTCTCCTTCGTCGGTCCCAACGATGCCTTCGCCATCGAAAGCGCTCCCATCCTCGGTGCCTTCGCCGTGGAAGCGCCCCGTTGGATTTCCTGGGCGCTGGGTGATCTCTCGGTGAAGGTTCTCGTCGGCCTCATCATGTTGTTGCCTTACGGCGCGCTGATGAACACGCTAAAGCCGATGCCGGGCGCCGTCAAAACGGGCCGCGTTTGAGGCCGGGCAAGCGCGGATCAAATCGCGCTTGCAAACCAGCAGTCAGCATTGCAGTCTGCGGTCCGTGGCACAGCGCGGAGGCAGGTCGACATGCAGATCAAGGACGTTATCGACATCGTGGAGGCCGCCAGCGCCACGCTTTCAGGCTCAACCTTCAACGACGTCAATCTATCCGGCACGGTCTTCGACAATGTCAATCTTTCCGGGGCGAGCTTTAACAATATCAATTTGTCAGGCGCGTCGTTCACGGATAACAACATGTCCGGCTGGTCGATCGATGACGTCAATTTTTCCGGTCTGAAACTGAGCAACTCAAACCTGTCGGGTGCGCAGATAACGTCATGCCGAATGACCGGCATGAAGATCGACGGCATTCCCGTCGAGGACTTGATGGCAGCCTACAAGGCGGCACAGCAGCAGCAGGCCTGATTTTACTCCACCAGCTTGAATTCCAGCATCAGGTTGCGCTGGAGGAACGAATGATTGTCATCGGAAACGATGATGAGGCGCGTCGAGCCGTCCGGCCCCTTCACCACATCCATGCCTTCCATATTGTCGATCTGGTAGGCCATGCCCGCTTCCATGAGGATTTCGCCATCCACCACAGCACCCGGCCGGATATCGGCGCCACGGATGCGTCGAATGCGCATGCCCACGCCTTCGGCGAAATTGAACCGGCGCTCCAGAAGCAGCAGATCACCATTTGGCAGGAAAGCGCCGTCCGTCACGTCGAATGACGGATGATGCGTAACGGCGAATGTGCCCTTCAGCGGACCTTCCAATATGGCGGCAAGAAGATTGCCGTCAGCATCGATGCTTTTTTCAGCCACCACGACGAGAGAGCCGGCGAGCGGCGAATCGGCCGGTGATACTGCCAGCGCCTCCATGCCGCCATTGTGGCGTAACTCGTTATTGGGAATGAGATGCGGCAGACGGCCGAGCGGTTTCGATGTCTCGAAGCCCGGATCGGGATAGATATCGATCCTGTGACGTTGCTCGTAACTGACGAAAACCTTGCCGTCACGCAGCGCCAGTCCTTCCGCATCCATCTCCATCTTGCGCGGCGGTTCGCGTCCGCTCATGTCCAGCATGGGGGTGATACGGACTTCAGCAAGGCCAGACAGCGCCCCGACAGCATCACGCGTGACTCTGCCCGTCAGCCAATGGCCCGTATCCAGCACCGCAATAAAATCCTCACCGTTTGGGCGAAAGCGGATGGAGGATATGGCCCCGAACAGTTTTTCCGGCGCGCTCATCACCATGCCGCCGACAAATTCCAGCTTGCCAAAACGTTTCTCGCTGGTGCCGACTTCGAAAGACGAGAGGAGACGCGCGCTCACCGGCACATCGATGGTCGAAGCGCCGATGGAAACCGGGAACAGCGATGCGGCCGCCAGAATGGCGGCCATTGAGAGTGTTTTGCAGGCGGAGGAAACCCGGCCCCGCTTATCCCGCACGGCGAACCCTGCGGGACGAACCGGAGGCGCTGCTCGTATCCTCAAAGAGCGCCGCGAGCTGCTCGGTCATCGCGCCCGCCAGCTCATCCGCATCCACGATGGTCACGGCGCGGCGATAATAACGCGTCACGTCGTGGCCGATACCGATCGCCAGCAGTTCCACCGGCGACCGTGTCTCGATCTGCTCGATGACGGCGCGCAGGTGCCGCTCCAGATAATTGCCCGGATTGACCGACAGGGTCGAATCGTCCACCGGCGCACCGTCGGAGATCATCATCATGATCTTGCGTTGCTCGGGGCGGCCGATCAGGCGGTTATGCGCCCACATCAGCGCTTCGCCGTCGATATTTTCCTTCAGCAGGCCTTCCCGCATCATCAGGCCAAGATTGCGCCGGGCGCGCCGCCACGGGGCATCCGCCGATTTGTAGATGATGTGCCGCAGATCATTCAGACGGCCTGGCGAAGCCGGCTTGCCGCTGGCCAGCCATTGCTCACGCGATTGCCCGCCCTTCCACGCCTTGGTGGTGAAGCCCAGAATTTCCACCTTCACGCCCGAGCGCTCCAGCGTGCGCGCCAGAATATCCGCGCAGGTGGCCGCAACCGTGATCGGACGGCCGCGCATCGAACCGGAATTGTCGATCACGAGCGACACGACAGTATCGCGGAACTTGGTGTCGCGCTCCTTCTTGAAGGAAAGCGGCTGCATGGGATCGATGATGAGCCGGACGAGGCGGGCCGGATCGAGATAACCCTCTTCCAGATCGAAATCCCACGAACGGTTCTGCTGCGCCATCAGGCGGCGCTGCAGCCGGTTCGCTAAGCGCCCGACCGCACCCTGAAGATGGGCGAGCTGCTTGTCGAGAAAGGCGCGCAGACGGTCCAGTTCGGCCTCGTCACACAGTTCCTCCGCGTGGATTTCCTCGTCGAATTCCTGCGTGAAGATGCGATAATCGACCTTTTCATTAAAGTCGTCGAAGGGGCTATTGGGGCGGCGGGTCTCGCCGGGCGTTTCGGAATCCTCGTCGAGATCATCGGACATTTCTTCGTCCGACATCTCGGCGCCGTCCATCTCGCCTTCTTCCATTTCCTCCTGCGAAGCCTCGTTTTCATCGGCGGGCGTCGCGTCCGAGCCGGCCTCTTCCTCGACCTGCTCTTCTTCCGTCTCGTTGGTGCGCGGCTGGTCCTCGTTGGATTCCGCCTCCTGACTGTCAGGCTCGTTATCCTCGTCGCCGAAATCCTCCGCCATCTGCATGGAGGTCAGCATCTTGCGCACCAGCCGCGAAAACGCCTTCTGGTCGGTGATGACGCTGGAGAGATCCTTGAGATCGCCAGCGGCCTTGTCCTCGATGAAATCGCGCCACAGATCGACAACCTTGCCGGCGCTTTCCGGCGGCTTTTCACCCGTCAGCTTCTCGCGCACCAGAAGCGCCACGGCTTCGGCAAGCGGCGCGTCGTCCTTGTTGGTGATGCCGGCGAAGTTGGCCTTGGCGTATTTTTCCGTGTTCATGGCCTGGATGTTGGAGGCCATGCCCGGCATGCGCAGCGCGCCGATCGATTCCACGCGCGCCTGTTCAACCGCATCGAAGATCAATCGCGCTTCGGCGCCCTGCGGCGACATCACCGCATGCGTGTCGGCATCATGGCAGGCAAGGCGCAGCGCCATGGAATCACCGAGGCCGCGGGTAATGGCGATTTCCTGCGCGGTCGGTTTTTTGGAGATTTCCGGCAGGCGCATGCGCTCACCTGCAAGGCCCGGCCGCTCATTGGCGAAGACGACCTCAACTTCGGCATCGCCAGCGACAGATCGCACGCATCCGGCAATCGCCTGACGCAACGGCTCCGTATCAACAGCCGTACCCGGTTTTGCTCTGGAATTGTCGCCGCGCGCTGCCATTGTCTTTCCTGTCATTTGCCGACGCGTGGAGACCGCCCACCGATATGTGCGCGGTCTGCCGGCGTCTTCAAGTCATCGAAATCGTCTCCGGACAAGCCGGGGACGATCAGGCGCTGAGAACGATGTTCGCGGCGCTTTCCTTCAGCTCGACGCCAAAGGCCCGCTGATACTGTTCGGCAACCAGCGTGCGCTCAAGCTCGTCGCACTTGTTGAGGAAGGTCACGCGGAAGGCAAAGGCGAGATCGCCGAAGATTTCCGCATTTTCCGCCCAGGTGATGACGGTACGCGGGCTCATGACGGTGGAAAGATCGCCATTGACGAAGGCCGAACGGGTGAGATCGGCCACACGCACCATCTTGGAAACGGTTTCGCGTCCCTTCGGATTGTCGAGGCTCTTCACCTTGGCGGCGATGATATTCACTTCCTGCTCATGCGGCAGGTAGTTCAACGTGGTGACGATGGACCAGCGGTCCATCTGCGCCTGGTTGATCTGCTGCGTGCCGTGGTAGAGGCCCGTCGTATCGCCAAGGCCGACCGTGTTGGCGGTCGCAAAAATGCGGAAGGCGGGGTGAGGACGGATGACGCGGCTCTGGTCGAGCAGCGTCAGGCGGCCGGAAGATTCCAGCACGCGCTGGATGACGAACATCACGTCCGGGCGACCGGCATCATATTCGTCGAAGACGAGCGCGACATTGTGCTGGTAGGCCCAGGGCAGAATGCCGTCCTTGAATTCGGTAACCTGCTTGCCGTCCTTCAGAACGATGGCGTCCTTGCCGACGAGGTCGATACGGCTGACATGACTGTCGAGGTTGACGCGCACGCAGGGCCAGTTGAGGCGCGCAGCGACCTGCTCGATATGGGTGGATTTACCCGTGCCATGGAAACCGGAGACCATGACACGTCGGTTGTGAGCAAAACCGGCAAGGATCGCGAGTGTCGTATCGCGGTCGAAAAGATAGTCGGGATCAAGGTCAGGCACATAGGCGTCGCCCTGCGAATAGGCGGGGACCCGCAGATCCGTATCAATGCCGAAAACCTCCCGCACGGACACCGTCGTGTCGGGCAGGTTGGAAATATCAAGGTCGATTTTGCTCATCACGTCTCCAAGGCGGGCGGCAGCCACCCGGCCACATCATCAATCAGGCGGTAAACACATAAGTTGGCTTAGCAGAAACCTGACTGCTTTAACAATTGATATGCTTGAACAACAGCCCGAAAACGCTCTTCCGAACCACGATCGCCACCATTAGCATCAGGATGATGCTTTTTGACAAGCTCCTTGTAGCGCCTTTTTATGTCTTCCTGCTTTGCGCTGGAAGAAAGACCAAGCGTATCGAAGGCTTTTGCCTCAAGCGTCTTCAATTTGCGGTCCTGCTGCAGGCGGGTGCCGCCTGCCTTTGCGCCGCCCGCAAAACCGCCGGCAAAGCCGAAAGGATCGCGGATACGGGCATTGCCGCTGGCCGTGCCGGAACGCAGCGTGGAATGCAGCGGGCTATCGCGGGCCGTTTTGTTGACGCCGACCGTCCAGGTGGGGCGATGGCCGGTGATCGCTTCCTTCTGGTAACGGGCGATCTCGCTGTCGGAGAGGCCGGAAAAATAATTATAGCCCTTGTTGTATTCCTTCACGTGCTCAAAACAGAACAGGAAGAATTGCCCCTCGGCATTGCGGCCGACGGGTGCCCGGTGAATACCCGGTTTGTCGCATCCGTCCCACTGGCAGGTTGGGGCCTGAACCTCAGGTTCCCGCTCCCTTTTCCGGCGCGTGCGGATGCGATCGAAATATTTCGAATCCAGTTTCATGATGCCCTGATTATGGGGTGCTAAAAGCTGCACAACAAGAATTGACAAAGCGGAATGTTGCTGGCTTTTAGGTAGCCCCCTTCAAGACCAGCCAACAAGAATGGAGCCCGTCGCATGTCCCTGCGAGACCGCATAGAAACCAAGCTCCGGGAGAGCTTTTCACCCGAACGCTTGAGGGTCGTAGATGAAAGCCAGATGCATGCGGGCCACCAGCCGGACATGACCGGCACAGGCGAGACGCATATGCGTGTTCAGATAGTGTCTGAAAGCTTTTCCGGCAAGTCTCGCGTCGAACGCCACCGGGCGATCAACGCACTTTTAAAGCCGGAACTCGACGCCGGGCTGCATGCGCTGGCGATCGAGGCGGCGGCGCCGGGGGAAGCGGTGCGGTTCTAGGCACGGCTTCCTTTGTCTCGCGGCCTTAACCCGGATGCTTTTCCGACAGGAAGGACTGCACCTCGGACGCCGCAACATCGTCGGCCACGAAGGACTGGCCGATGCCGTGGGTGAGGATGAAGGTGAGCTTGCCGCCCTTGACCTTCTTGTCCTGCGCGATCGCCGTCATCAGCGTCTCGACCGGCGGCAACTCACCGGGAATATCCTTCATCGTGGTCGGCAGGCCAACTGCCTTCAGATGCGCCTCGACGCGGGCCGCATCATCAGGGCTTGCGAGGTTCAGGCGGGCGGAAAACTGATGCGCCAGCACCATGCCGATGGCGACGCCTTCGCCGTGCACCAGCCGTTTACTGTCGTAATTGGTCGCCGCTTCCAGCGCATGGCCGAAAGTGTGGCCGAGATTGAGAAGCGCACGCACGCCGTTTTCTTTCTCATCGGCCACCACCACATCGGCCTTGACCTGGCAGCTGGTCGCAATCGCCTGGATGCGGGCCGGGCCGCCGGTACGGATTTCATCCCAGTTCTTTTCCAGCCAGAAGAAGAAATCCGGCTTGTCGATCAGGCCATATTTGACGACTTCGGCATAACCGGCGCGGAACTCCCGCGGGCTCAGCGTATCGAGCACCGCCGTATCCGCCAGCACCAGATCGGGCTGGTGGAAGACGCCGACAAGGTTCTTGCCGTGGCGGGTGTTGATGCCGGTCTTGCCGCCGACGGAGGAATCGACCTGCGCCAGCAGCGAGGTCGGTATCTGCACGAAGCGCACGCCACGGCGCACGATGCCCGCCGCAAAACCGGCGAGATCGCCGATAACGCCACCGCCGAGTGCGATCACCGCATCGTTGCGCTCCACCCTTGCTGCCAGAACCGCATCGCAGACGGTAACCAGGTGTTCGAAGCTCTTGGTCTTTTCGCCAGCCGGCAGGGTGAGCGAAACGGCCTCGATGCCGTCAGTCTGCAGGCCATCCATCAGGCCTTCGAGATAAAGCGGCGCGACATGCTCGTCGGTGATGATCGCCGCGCGCCTGCCCTTCAGCCGTGCCGAAATCTCGCCGCCCGCCCGGCCGATCAGGCCAGGCCCGATCAGAATGTCATAGGCGCGCTCGCCGAGCGGCACATGGACGAGACGTTCATCGGCGTGGATTTCGGAAGGCGTCATGGTGGTCAGTCTTTCTGTTCGATGCCGGCTATGGCGGTCAGCACTTCGGTCACGATGATTTCCTTGCGGACATCACGGGACTCGATGGTCATGTCCGCCTCCGCATAGATCGGGTAGCGCTTCTCCATCAGCGCCGCCAGGGTGGCCTTGGGATTTTCGGTCTTGAGAAGCGGACGGTGGTCGCGCTTGTTGACCCTTTCCCACAACACCTCGAGATCGGCCTTCAGCCAAAATGAAATGCCGCCGCGCGTAATGTGCCGGCGGGTATTGTCGTTGATAAAGGCGCCGCCGCCGGTGGAAATGACTTTGGGCCCGCCGCGCAGCAGGCGCTTGATGACCCGCGTTTCCAGCGCCCGGAATTCCTCTTCGCCATAGGTGGCGAAAAGTTCCGATATCGTCATGCGCGATACGCGCTCGATTTCGACATCCGTATCAATGAAAGGAACCTTGAGCTGCTGGGCGACCATGCGGCCCACCGCCGACTTTCCAGCCCCCATCAGCCCGACGAAGACGATGTTGCGCCGTCCGAGCTTTGCCCGCGCTTGCTCCCCGAGTGTGGCCGGGACGGATAAATTCGTTTCATTCATAAATTTGAAAGCCCGTTTGGCATGGATATCTGCAAATGTTTACGAAGCGTCAAGCCAAATTGCTGACTGAATTGCGGTGAATCACAATCATCGCCGCATGCGGCGCTGGGCGGAGCGGCCATTTTGATCTTGTCGCCGCTTTCGCCGCACCGCATATAGATTTCGACCGCCACCCTTACGGAGCCGCCATGCCCACCCTCTTCCGCTTCACGATGATACTGGCGACCATCGCGGGGCTGATCTATGGCGGCATGGTGCTGCTCGTCATGGTCGTCAAGCCGCGCGACCGCGAGGTGACGGTGCGCATCCCCTCCGAGCGGCTGAATCCGCCGGCGACAGAACCGGCAAGGCGCACCCCATGAGCCGGCAACCGGCGACAGGGCGCGACGGCGCGTGGCTCGAGAGTTTTCTGGAAATGATGAGCGCCGAGCGCGGCGCCGCCGCCAACACGCTCTCTTCCTATGAGCGCGACCTCGCCGATCTCAGTGAATTTCTCAGCCGCCGCGGCCAGTCATTGACCGATGCCGCGACACCAGACCTTTCCGCTTACCTGACCCACCTTTCCGCTCAGGGCTTTGCCGCAACTTCGCAGGCAAGACGCCTTTCCTCCATGCGGCAGTTTTATCGCTTTCTTTATTCGGAAGGGCTGCGCGGTGACGACCCGACCGGCATCATCGATGCGCCCAAGAAAGGCCTCGCCCTGCCGAAAACGATGAGTGTCGCCGATGTGAACAGGCTACTTGGGCTCGCGGCGCAAGAGGCGGCGACCGCAGGTCCCGGCCAGCTTGCCCGCATCCGCATGCATCTGCTGCTTGAGCTGCTTTATGCCACCGGCATGCGTGTCAGCGAACTCGTGTCACTTCCCGTAAAGGTGCTGCGCCAGGAAGGCCGCTTCCTGATGATCCGCGGTAAGGGCAACAAGGACCGCATGGTGCTTCTTTCCCGTGCCGCCATCGAAGCGATGGAAAAATACGAAGCCGCCCGAAAGGCGCTCGTGCAGGAAAAAGACAAGGCGCCCAAAAAAGCCGAAGCCACGGAGAGCCCTTGGCTCTTTCCTTCCAGCAGCAGACAAGGGCACCTGCCCCGCCAGGTCTTCGCGCGCGACCTCAAGGACATCGCCATTCGCGCGGGTCTGACCCCGTCCGTGATATCGCCGCATGTGCTGCGCCACGCCTTTGCCAGCCACCTTCTGCAGAACGGTGCTGATCTGCGCGCGGTGCAGGAACTGCTCGGCCATTCCGACATTTCAACGACACAAATCTATACACATGTGCTGGAAGAACGCCTGCAAGAGCTGGTACAAACACATCACCCCCTTGCCAAACAGGGCAAAAACCTTGATTAGAGCGACCGGAACCGCCGGATAATCCGGTCAAACCTTGCGCAAAACGATCGGAAACGGATCTCATGCACAATTATCTCGACTTCGAAAAACCTATCTCGGACCTTGAGGGCAAGATCATCGAGCTGAAGAAGCTTGCCGATGAAGACGAGAGCATAGACACCTCGGAGGAGATCAACCGCCTGGAATCGCGCGTCAACGACGCGATGCAGGACATCTATTCCAAGCTGAACGCCTGGCAGAAAACACAGGTCGCGCGCCATCCGCAGCGTCCGCATTTCGTCGATTACGCCAGGGCGCTGTTCACCGATTTCACGCCGCTCGCCGGTGACCGCAAATTTTCCGAAGACGCCGCCATTCAGGCGGGCCTTGCCCGTTTCAACGGTCAGCCCGTCGCCATCATTGGCCAGGAAAAGGGTAACGACACCAAAAGCCGCCTGAAGCACAATTTCGGCAGCCCGCGCCCGGAGGGTTACCGTAAGGCGATCCGCGTGCTGGAACTGGCCGACCGTTTCTCGCTGCCTGTCATCACCCTCATCGATACGGCTGGCGCTTATCCCGGTGTTGGCGCGGAAGAGCGCGGACAGGCCGAAGCCATCGCCCGCTCGACGGAAATGTGCCTCAACGTGAAGGTGCCGATCGTCTCCGTCGTCATCGGCGAAGGCGGCTCGGGCGGCGCAATCGCGATCGCCACCGGCAACCGCGTCTACATGCTCGAACATGCGATCTATTCGGTGATCTCACCGGAAGGCGCCGCCTCCATTCTCTGGCGCGATTCGACCCGCGCCAAGGAAGCCGCGACCAACATGAAGATCACTTCGGAAGACCTGAAATCGCTCGGTGTCATCGACGGAATCATTCCGGAGCCGATCGGAGGCGCGCATCGCGCCCCGGAAACGGTCATCAGTGCAACCGGTGACGTCATCGCCAAGGCTCTGGCCGATCTTTCCCAGCGCTCCGGCACCCAGTTGCGCGCTGAACGCCGCCAGAAATTCCTGGATATTGGCCGGAACCTTTAAGCCCGGCCTTATTTTCCTTGAATATCGCCCCAACTCGGCCATAGTCCGGTCACATCAAAAGATGTATCGGCGGCCGCGGGGGCGGATCCGATTTGAGTTAAGAAGATGTAAACGGTTAATACCGTATTTAAAATACACACGGGACGGTGTAGAACTGCCGCCGCTTCGTGCCATCGTCTTTCGGATCAGATCATGCGTTTGACACATTTTGCACTTCTTGCCTGCACCGCGCTCGTTCTTGCCGGCTGCAACGATACGCTCGAAACCGTTGAGCGCGACGTCTCCCACGTCAAGAACAAGGTCGATTACCCGCTGTCTCCGTCCATCCTGGCCGAGATCGACAAAAGGGGCATGGACCGCACCTCGCCGATCATGATCCGCATCTTCAAGGAAGAAGGTGCCTTGGAAATCTGGAAGGCCAGACGCGACAACCGTTTCGAGAAGATCGCCGGCTACGAGATTTGCGCATGGTCCGGCAAACTCGGCCCCAAGGTGAAGGAAGGCGACCGGCAGGCGCCGGAAGGTTTCTACAACCTGACGCCGGCGCATCTCAATCCGAATTCCAAATATTACCTCGCCATCAACACCGGCTTTCCGAACCGTTACGATGCCGCCAATGGCCGCAACGGCACCAACCTGATGATCCATGGCGCCTGCTCATCGTCAGGCTGTTATTCGATGACGGATGCGCAGATTCTTGAAATCTACGGTTTTGCGCGTGACGCCTTCAAGGGCGGCCAGAAAACCGTGCAGCTGCAGGCTTTCCCCTTCCGCATGACGGCGGAAAACATGGCTCGCCATCGCCAGAGCGAACACCTCGAATTCTGGAAGATGCTGAAGGTCGGTTACGACAATTTTGAAGTCACCAAGCGCCCGCCGGAAGTGAATGTCTGCGAGAAGAAATATGTCTTCAACCAGCAGACCGAGGGCGGCAGTTTCAACGCCGCCGCTCAGTGCCCGCCGATGAGCACGCCGCCGGCACTCGCAAGCGCGCTTTCGAGCTATGAGAAGACCTATGATCTCGCCTATGCAACGGCGATGAAGAAATATGACGGCATGGCCTGGTACGACCCGAGCGAGGCGGAGCGCAAGGCGCTGGTTGCCGAAAAGCGCAAGGGCCGCGAGCCCGCTTATGCACCGACCGGTTCGGCGCTGAAAGCCGGCAAGCTGATGAAGGAAACGGAATATGCAGCGCTGATGGAGAAAAAGGCGCAGCAGGTCACGTCGTCCTCACCGGCGACGACCGCAACCGCCTCCGCGCTGCGCGGCCCACGCCCTTCGGCTGTCCAGCCCGCCACCGCACCGCAATCGAACCCGGCGCCCGCAGCACCGACGATGGTTGCCTCCGCCACCCCCGCCGCAGCCGGTCAGACTGGCGCTGCCGTCCAGAGCGTTCCGGTTCCGACCATGAACCCGCTTGCCTATTCCGCAGCGCCTGCACCCGAAGCGCCGGAGAAGAAGCCGTTCTGGAAGTTCTGGGCCAAGGAATGAGCGACACGGCCGACATCGTTTATGATTTGAGGGGGCTTAAATGCCCCCTTCCGGTTTTGAGAAGCCGCAAGAAACTCGCAAGCCTGAAGGCAGGAGATGTTCTGACCGTCGAGACGACCGATCCACTGGCGGTGATCGATATTGCGCATATGTGCAATGAGGATGGGCATAGGCTGGTGGAAACCACTGCGCTGGATAAGGGGCATCGGTTTCGGATTGTGAAGGGCGGGGAAACCGACATTTGACGGTGTCGCCGGTGTTTTACCCCCCTCTGCCCTGCCGGGCATCTCCCCCTCAAGGGGGGAGATCAGCAAGATGCGCCGTCGCCACTACATTCGCAACGGTTAAGATGGGCGAGACCTAGCCGCAAGTCGATCTCCCCCCTTGAGGGGGAGATGTCCGGCAGGACAGAGGGGGGTGAACCACACCCGCCGACCTAGACCATCACGACACGCCCTAAAACCGCAACCCCGAAACCGCCAGCGGATTATCCGTCATCGCCTGCCTGTCCGGCCGGTCAATACCCGGTGCGCTTGTGAAGGCGGCAAACAGGTCCTTTACAAACGCCTCTGGCAAATCCTTCGTAATCAGCACCATGCGCGTACGCTGATCAGCCGGGTCCGGCCAGGCCGCGAGACGCTCGGGCGTGTGGAAAATATTCTGCACCCCATGCAGCACCAGCGGCCGGCCCGGATTATCCGACAGCTTGACGATCGCCTTCATGCGCAGGAGCTTTTCACCATGCGCCGAGCGCAGCAAATCCACGAACATGTCGATCGCCATCGGGCTGACCGGCTGGTCGTGGATGATCGAGAAGGACCGGATGGAGGCGTCGTGCCGGTTCACATCGTGATGATGGTGATGGTCGTCGTGGTCGTCATGATTGTGGTGATGATCATGGTCGTGGTGGTGGTGATCGTCTGCCGCCTCTTCGCCCAGCCAGCGGCCGACATCGGCATTCTTGCTGCCGGCATCGTAAAGGCCGTTATCGAGAAGACCCGCAGCGCTCCAGTCGGTTTTGTCACCATCCTCAATTGTCGCGCGCGGATTAAGAATCTGGAGGCGGGCTGTCAGCGCGGAAATCGTGGCGGCATTGGCAAGCGCGCGCTTGGTCATCACCAGACGGTCGGCCACGGCCGCCTGTTTCACCGCCTCTTGATGATTGTCGAGCGTGGAAAGGCCGTTCACGGCATCCACCACCGTAATCATGCCGTTCAGCACGAAATTCTGTGCGATGACGGGGTTGCCCATGACCGACTGCATGACGGGGGCGGGATCGGCAAGGCCTGTGGTCTCGATCACCACCCGTTTTACCGGCTTCAGCTTGCCTGTCTGGATGCCATCCATCAGTTCCGCCAGCGTATCCACCAGCTCGCCGCGTACCGTGCAGCAGAGGCAACCCTCCGCCAGTTCGATGATGCCCTCGCCGGCGCTTTCGACCAGCATGTGATCGATACTGACATCGCCGAATTCATTGATGATGATCGCCGCATCGCTCATCTCGGGATCCTTGAGAAGCCGGTTGAGCAGCGTCGATTTTCCGGCGCCGAGAAATCCGGTGATGATGGAAACCGGGATGCGATCGCGAGACATGACTTGCCTGTATGTTGATGGCCGCTCCGGCAGGTCACTGGACGACGCGAAACCCGGAGCCGCATGGAGCTAAAAGAAATCGCCCGAGGCTGGAAGCCACGAGCGACATTGTAATATCATAACATCATTGGCCTGCGAATACACAAAGTGCATATCAACCGCGAGGTTTGCCCGCGAGATCGTCACCGATCATCAGAATGTCGGGCGCGGGATCGGGATCGGCACGTTCGCAAGTTCGCCCTTGCCGGCTCCCTTGGTGGCATTCACCGCCACGGTCTCGCTGCCCGGAATGAGACCAGCGAAGGAATATTCCGGCGGGCGGGTCATTTCCTGGACATAGGGCGAATGGATGACCATGCGGCCAGCCTCATCGCGGCTTTCGCTGCGCACCTTGGCGGCCTTCGGATTGCAGATTTCGGCGCTGATATCGTTGACATCGGCCGTATCGCCATAGGGCGCCAGCGAGGCGAGGGAAACGCCCTGGCCAGAAGGGGCCGTCAGGCCCATCTGCAGCAGATCGGCCGACTGGTCGGTGCGCCCGGCAAGGCTGTCCGCACCCAGCACGACCGTGATGACCGAGCGGCCATTGCGCACGGCGGACGATACCTGGTTGAAGCCGGAGGCACAGATGAAGCCGGTCTTCATGCCGTCAGCGCCATCGAAGCGGCCGACCAGCATGTTGAAATTGGCGTAGTTCTTCTTGCCGGTGCTGACGCCCTCCAGCGAGAAATAATGGGCATATTCCGGAAATTCCCGCTTGATGATCAGCGCCAGCAGCGCCAGATCCCGGGCGGTGGTATATTGCCCCTTGCCGGGCAGGCCATTGGCATTGATGTAGCGGGTGGAACTCATGCCCAGCCGCTGCGCCTGCGCATTCATCTGCGCCACGAAATTATCGCTGGTGCCGCCGATGGTCTCGGCGATCGCCACGGCGATGTCATTGGCGGATTTGATGAGCAGCAGCTTCAAGGCGCTGTCCATCGTCAGCTTCTGGCCCGGCTTGAAATACATTTTCGAGGCCGGCTGGTCGGCGGCCTTCTTGCTCATCACCACTTCCGTCTGCGGACTGATCTTGCCGGCCTTCATTTGCGAAAAGGCGATATAGGCTGTCATCAGCTTGGTCAGCGAGGCGGGGTACCACTTGCGGAAGGCTTCCTGGTGGGAAATCACCTTGCCGGTTTTGACATCGACCACCATTTTCGGATTGGCATTCGCCACGGGCGCCGCGGCAACGAGGCCTGCGGTCATGATGGCAATAGCTGCGGAGAGCCGCCGGGCGGCGTTTGGCGATTTGAAAGTCTGTGGCAAGGCTAGTCCTCGAATTCCCGTCTTCGGTCGGGGAATGGCAATATTCACCATATATGTCCTAGCAATGGCAAAGTACATTGATTACGTCAATTATGCGGCGCACTATCCACCACGGAGGATAGGATTTTACGACACGCCGTACCGATGAACCCAGGAATGAACGAATGCCGATTTTGAACAGAGCCGCCGAACTCCAGCAGGAAGTCAGCGAATGGCGGCATCACCTGCATGAAAATCCCGAGATTTTGTATGATGTCGACAACACCGCAGCCTTCGTTGCGGAGAAGCTGAAATCTTTCGGTGTTGACGAAATCGTGACCGGTCTCGGCCGCACGGGTGTGGTCGGCGTCATCAGGGGCAATCTTCCGGGCAATCGCACCATCGGCTTTCGCGCGGATATGGACGCCCTCCCCATTCTGGAGGAAACCGGCAAGCCCTGGGCCTCCAAAACCGCAGGCGCCATGCATGCCTGCGGCCATGACGGCCACACGGCCATGCTCCTCGGCGCGGCCAAATATCTCACCGAGACCCGCAACTTCGCCGGCTCCATCGCCGTCATCTTCCAGCCGGCGGAAGAAGGCGGCGCCGGCGCGCTTGCCATGGTCGAGGACGGCCTGATGGAGCGTTTCGGCATCAACGAGGTCTATGGCATGCACAACATGCCGGGCATTCCGCTCGGCGCCTTCGCCATCCGCAAGGGCGGCATCATGGCCGCGCCCGACAAGTTCTCGATTACCGTCAAGGGCCGCGGCGGCCACGCGGCACAGCCGCACCGCACCATCGATCCGATTACCATCGGCGCGCAGATCGTCGGCAACCTGCAGATGATCGCCTCGCGCAACGCCGATCCGATCCGTTCCGTCGTCGTCTCCGTCACCCGCTTTCACGCCGGCTCCAGCCACAACATCATCCCCAACGAGGCGCTGATCGCCGGTACGGTGCGCAGCCTGGATGAAACGGTGCGCGATCTGGCGCAGGATCGCATCAAGCAGATGGCGGAAGGCATTGCCCTTGCCAACGGAGCGGAAGCGGAAGTCGTCTACGAGCGTTATTGCCCGGTGACCTTCAACCACGCCACCGAGACCGACCACGCCATCCTTGTTGCCCGCGATGTGGCGGGCGAACCAAATGTCGACCCCGATGTCGATCCTTCCATGGCGGGTGAAGATTTCTCCTTCATGCTGAAGGAAAGACCGGGCTGCTTCATCTTCATCGGCAACGGCGATTCGGCAGGCCTTCACAATCCCGGCTATGATTTCAACGATGAGGCCATCGCCTACGGCATTTCCTATTGGGTGAAACTGGCTGAACAGCGTCTGACAAGCTGACTGCCGGCGAAAGTGAAGAAAGCCGAGGAGGAGATCAGCCGCGATAAAGATCGCGGTTGATCCGCAGGCATCGTCAGGTTAAAGAGCAATTCAGTGTCCACGTAGCTCAGCAGGATAGAGCACAGGATTCCTAAGACAAATTGGGGGTTGCGCCCGGAAACGACGCAATCGATCTGCTCAAAGTCGGGGAAAGCTTCGCTGGTCTTCCAGCATGCCAATCCCGAGCCAAGCTCCGGAGAAATCCGGTGAAGGTGTAGAGACTGGATGGGCAGCACCTAAAGGCCTGACGGCCCATGGTGAAGGGACAGTCCAGACCACGAACGTCTTGCCCGACAACGGCGGGACGGCGGCGAAAGCCGAAGCGGTATGAATCCTGGGGTCGGAGGTTCGAATCCTCTCGTGGACACCATTTTTCCTGTAAAATCTAGTAAAAACAACGATGTAGATTGAGCGCAGCCTCACCCGGCGCAGCCGCCGGCCATTTGACACGTCTCTGCCTCGACCGAAGTATCGGCGACATCCTTCACGAACACGGAAAATTCAAAGCTTCAAAAGGGAACGTTGAAAGCCGGCAATTGCTTCCTATTTCCTATCAGTGATGATGAGGCGCCTGTCAGAATTGTTTGCGCTAGAGGAAGGAGATTTGATGATCGACGAATATGGTCCATATGTGCAGGTGTCTACGCTTGGGGAACAGATGGCTGCCTGCTACCAGACGGATGCAAATCTCGTATTGGAACCGCATCTGGCGCATTACATGGACGAGGTGGAGGTCAATATCGCCGCCGATAGTTTCAATCACGTTGGCTTTCTGAACAGGATCAGAAGCCGGTTACAGATAACGTTGACGGCGACGACCAACCCCAGGCGCCGGGAGTTTCTGCAAGCCGTCGTGGCTTCGCTTCAGGAGCGGATCGACCGCCATTCATTCGATGTGGCGCAATAGGCAAGGCGGCGAAAAGAACTGATGAGACGCTCGCGGGCTTGTACGACGCAAGCACGGGGGCGACCCTTTGTTGAGTTGGACGTCCCTGCTATTTGACGAAAATCCGTACACTCGAAGCACGGCCATCGGCGTCGATTACCGTGAGTGTGGAAAATCCCTGCCCTTCCGGTCGCCATTCGCTGTTGCGGCGGTGAGACGCATCCGGCAAAGGCAAGCCATTGGCAAGCCAGCGGAAGGGTGCGCGCCCGCCCTGCAGCTTGAGCACCAGCGGCGAAATGCCTGACTGGCCGGAGAGTTCCACCCGTGCGCCTTCCGGTGGGTAAACGATGCGCGGGGCGCTTTCCCGCCTCGATGCCGCAAGCAGTCCGCTGGCCGTTGTGGTGAAACGCCGCTGGTTGGCGGGAAGGTCGCTCGCGGCAAGGCGGGCGACACCGGAGGGTGCGGCCGGCATCGGCGTCACCGCCACGCCGGATTTTGCGAAAGCCTCGAACAGGATCGGGGCCGCCGTTGCGTATCCGGCAATGCCCGGCACCGCGCCATTGTCAGCACGGCCAACCCAGACGCCGATGACGTGCCGCCCGTCATAGCCAACCGACCACGCGTCGCGATATCCATAACTGGTGCCGGTCTTGTAGGCGATGCCGCGCTGTTTCATGCCGAGCGGGGGCAGCACGCCGGAAAGAATATCAGAGACATTCCAGATAGCGGCATCGGAGAACAACCGGTCGCCCTCCAGCCGTTCCGGGGCAGAGCGAACACCATCTCCAAGCCGCACGGGATCACCACCGCCGGCAAGCCCGGCATAAAGCTGCACCAGATCGACCAGAGAAATGCCGGCGCCACCAAGGGCGATGGCGAGCCCCGGCGCTTCGCTGGAGGGCAGCACGAGCCGAACCCCCACCCGCCGGAACCGCACCATCAGCGCCGAGGGGCTGACCGCATCGAGCAGCTTCACGGCCGGCACATTGAGCGACAGCTGCAGCGCTTGGCGGATGCTGACATCACCCAGGTAATGCATGTCGAAATTGCGCGGCCGGTAGCCGGAAAAATCAGCCGGGCGATCCTCGATGATGGTTTCCTGCCCAATGAGGCCATTTTCAAAGGCGAGGCCATAGATGAACGGCTTGAGGGTGGAACCCGGCGAACGCACCGCCCGGCTCATCTCCACGAAACCGCGTCTTGCCGTATCGAGATAATCCGCCGAACCGACCTCCGCCAGAATATCGCCGGTCTGCGCGTCGGCCATGACGATGGCGACGGAGACCTTGTCCTCAAGCTTTTCCGCCGCATGGCGGGCAACATCTTCCAGTTCCCGCTGAATCGGCAGCGTCAGCGTAGAGCGCACTTTGGCGTTATTCGGGAATTTCGCCCGTGCGGCAACGGCCATATGCGGCGCATAGGAGGGAAGATCGCGTCTGCTGGAAGGCACATCTGCAAGAGCCGCCCGCGCCGCCTCCCCATCGCCCACCACGCGCTCGACGGCAAGCCGTTGCAATACGCGCTCCCGCGCCTGCCTCGCCGCCTCTGGAAAACGATCCGGGCGGCGTTTTTCCGGCAATTGCGGCAGCGCCACCAGAAGAGCCGCCTCCGCCGTATCCAGCCGGCCCGGCTCCTTGCCGAACCAGGCAAGGCTCGCGGCCCTGACGCCTTCGAGATTGCCGCCATAGGGCGCGATATTCAGATATAAGTCGAGGATATCAGCTTTGCTGAGCCTTCTTTCGATCTGGAGAGCACGCACGGCCTGCAGCAATTTCGCCGAGAATGACCGGTCGGCGCGCGGCTCGATCAGCCGCGCCACCTGCATGGACAGCGTCGATGCGCCGGAAACGATCCGGCCGTTGCTGGCCAATTGCCACGCGGAGCGCAAAAGCGCTAAGGGATCGACCCCGTGATGATCGTAGAAACGCTGATCCTCGTAAGCGACCAGCATGCGCATAAACTGCGGATCGACCTCGGCCGCCGTGGTTTTAAGCCGCCAGCGGCCATCCGCTGTCGCAAAGGCCCGCAACAGCCTGCCATCGCGATCCAGCACCTCGAAAGATCGCTGCCGTGCGGCCTCGAGCGGCGGCGGATAGGCCTTGTCGAGCGCATCGAGACCGAAGGCCGCGCCGCCCAGAAGCAACGCGGCCGTCACGATGCCGGCGATGATTGCCTTTTTCCGCCTCATGGGGTTGCCGAACGCACCTCCATGCGGCCCGTTGCCGTGCGGGCGGCAAATTGCGGCCGGTACATATCCTCAACCGAAGCTGCGGGATGATCATAGGTGCCGGGGATGACGGCGCGGACCACATAGGCGAGCGCAATTTCCGAACTGTCGCCGGCCGAGCGATCGAAGGCCGCCACGAAACGGTCGTAGCGGAATTCGGTATGCGCCGCTTCCGTTTCTGGCAACCAGTCGAAATTTGACAGCTCGGCCGAATTGACGAGGCTCGGATTGTCGATTTCGAAGCCGGAGGGCAAGAGATCCGTTACGAGAATGCGCGCCTGCCAGTTATTCTGTGGCGTGACGTTCAGCACCACCACATAACGCTCGTTCTGGGTGACCTCGCTCGGGTTCACCTCCTCGCCATCCATGGAATAATAGGTGCGGGTGATGGTAAAGCCCTCACCGCCAGCGGCCAGCGGTTGCGCTGGCGGCGCCACCGTGGTGACGACAGCCGTGACCGGATCGGCCGAGGCATTGGCGATCTTCAGCGGTGCGGCCAGCAATTCATCGCCGCTCAGCCGCTTGCCGAAACCGCCAGTCTGCAAATCACCATTCACATCGAGACGGATATCCTTGTCCTCGCCTTTGACGGCGCGGGCGGCAAGCAGCATCCATGCCTGCTCCTGGGTGCTGGTATAGGGCTTCTTTTCCCATTCCTTGGCCACGGCACCGGCAAGCTGCGGCACCACGGCCGGAACCGGCCGGCTTTCGGCCGCAAGCGCCAGCGTCGCCGCACCATCGCGCAGGGCGGAACCATAATCCGCACGCGCGAAGCTGACATTGGTGGCGCGGCTTGCCATATCGAGCGAAGCGCCGAACACGGTCTTCGAACGGGCCTGATCGCCATAAAGCGAAAGGGCTGCGGCAACCTGCGCCTTGGCAAGCGGCGTCGGGAAATCGGCAAGCGCCGTATCCGCGTAATATCTGAGATCGTTGATCGCCGCCTTGCGATTGCGCGCCAGCACATAAAGCGAATAGGCGATCTCGTTGCCGCGATCCTTGACATTGCTGTCATAGGACAGGCCGTTCTGCAGGTTGTTCAGCGCCTGCACCATGGCAGCTTCAGGAACGTCGTAATTCTGCTCGCGCGCCCTCGTCAGGAAGTCGCTGATATAGGCATCCAGCCAAAGATCGCCATAACCAGGCGACCAGAGCCCGAAGCTGCCGGAACTCGACTGGAAGGACAGCACGCGGTAGATCGCTTCCTGCACCCGCTTGCGGGTATCCGGGTCCTCCGCCATGCCGCTGTCCTTCGTCAGTTCCGAGACATAAAGCAGCGGCAAAGCGCGGCTCGTCGTCTGCTCGGCGCAGCCGTAAGGATATTTGTCCAGCATCATCACCAGCGCCGGAATGTCGAAGGCGGGCGAGCGCGTGACGTTGACGGCCACGGAAGAGCCGAGCAGCATGCTGTCGGCCAGAAGATCGCCATTGATCGTCAGGCTGCTATTGGGCGCAATCTTGATTTCGCGCCGTGTCGTCACCGGCAGGACAGCCGGACGCACAGGAACGTTCAGAACCTGCTCCAGCGAAACACCCGCGGCATTGGAAACCTTGATGGTGATCGCACCATTGCCGGGCTGTTCACCCGTTAACGGAACCGTCAGCGAAGACTTGCCGCCTTTCTGCAGCGCCAATGTCTGCGACATCTCTCCCTGATCGACGGTCAAGGCCGTGTTGCTGGTCACATCCAGCCGGTAATCGCCGGCCTCGCCATCGGTATTGGCTATATCGAGCCGCAATTGCGAGACATCGCCGGGGGCAAGGAATTTCGGCGCGCTCGCCGTGACTACCACGGGATCGCGGATGATGGCATCGGAAACCGCGTGGCCGACACCCGTCTTCGTCCAGGCCACCGCCATGATGCGAGCCGTACCGTTGAACTGCGGAATATCGAAGCTCACCGTCGCCTTGCCGTTAGCGTCGAATTCAACCGGACCGGCAAAGAAGGCCACCAGCTTTTCGGTGGGCGGGCTGCCCTGAAGGGCCGCACCGCCGCCGTCACCGCCGGTGCGCAGCCGACCGGTGGCGCCAAGCGAACCATCGATCAGGCGGCCATAGAGGTCGCGTATTTCCAGCCCCAACCGGCGCTGGCCGAAATACCATTCATCCGGCTTCGGCGGTTCATAGCGGGTGAGGTTCAGGATACCGACATCGACGGCCGCAACGATGGCGTAAGCCTTTTCGCCGACGCCAGCGCCGGCAACCGTGATCGGAATTTCAAGCGGCTGGCGCGGCAGTGTTTTCTGCGGCGCGCCAAGGGTGACGGCAAGCTTGCGCTCGGCCGGATCGACGGCAAGCCATTTGATGCCGATGGCGCGCATCGGCATGCGGCTTTCCTGCGCATCGCCGGGGCGGAACAGCGTGGCGGTGACATAAGCGCCCGCTCCCCATTCCTCGGTGACCGGAATGTCGATCTCGCCGCCATCATCACCGATCTCGGCATTCTGCACGGCAATCAGTTTTTCCGAACCGGATGTCACCATCAACTCACCGGCAAAACGCGATGACACCTTGAGTTTGGCCGTATCGCCGATCTTGTAGCTCTGTTTGTCGAGGGCGATTTCCAGTGCATCCGGCGTTTCCGTCGAGCTTGCCTCGACGTAGAAACCGGCATCGAATTCGACGCTGGAAACCGGTGCGCCATTACCCGAACCCTCCACTTCCAGCCGGTAGCGGCCCCAGGTGACGGGTACGGAAATCTCGCCGCCATTGGCATCGACGGACAAGGTGCCCGCTTCCTGCTGCTTGGTATATTCCACCGGCTCGTAACGCCAGGAGTTGCCCTGACGATACCATTGATAGTTCCGCTCGACCTTGATGAGCTTCCAGTTGAGGCCGCTCATCGCCTGTTTGGCGCCATCGGCGCTGACGCCGATGATATGGAAACGACCGACGGAATTCTGGGCGAGATCGCCCGAAAACTGCGGTTTGATGCCGATGACAGAGGCTTCTGCCTTGATGGGCAGCGTCAGCGAGCGCTCTACGGCGCGGCCGCCGGCTTCGCGCATGCGCACAGTGATGTTGGCGGAAAGAAGCTGCGTGGTGGAGGGCAGATCGGTGAGGTCAACATTGAAACTCGCCTTGCCCTCTTCGTCCAGCACCGGCAGGTCGGCGAGCGCGGTGCGGTTTTCCTCTTCGCTTTCCTCATCCGCCAGGCCGAAGAAATAACCTTCGAAATCGGCGCTCGTGCGCGTCGGCTTGATCGCGACCTCGCCTTCAAGCGTCAGGCCGGCGGCGGGCGCGCCATAGAGATAACGGCCATCGACGTCGATTGCCGTTTCCGCGCCCGGATCGATCTGTTTCGCCTTGCTTGAGAGATCGAATTCCGTGCGGTCAGGCACGAAATCATCGACGAGGAAGCTCTTTTCGCTGATCGCAGCCGTTTTCGGGTCGGTATGGATGCGCAACGTCCAGGTGCCGCGCATGGCATTTGCCTGCAGCGGCAGATCGACCGCATGACCGCCCAGCGCCTTGCCGTCGCTGACGAAGCGCCGGTCCTCGACGCCATCCGGACGCGAGAAGATGAAGGTGAGCGGCAGATCCTCGATTGCCTTGCCGTCGACATCGCGGGCAAGCGCTGCGGCGTGCACGGTCTCGCCGGCGCGGTAAATGCCGCGCTCGGTCCAGCTGAACACGTCGATCGCGCCGGGCGCTGCACGTCCCGTCACGCCGCGATCCGAGAGGTCGAAGCCTGCGCGGGTCATATCAAGAAAGACGTAGTCCTTGTCGCCGTTACGCGCGGTCAGGATGGCAGGCGCCTGCGCCGCAGTGCCGCGCATCAGGCCGGCCGAGAACACCGCGCGGCCGTCCGCATCGGTTTTCGCCGTGCCCAGCACCTCGTTATTCTTGGCGAGCAGCTGCAAATCCACGTCCGCAAGCGGCTTGGCGCTGCCAAGGGCTCGGACAAAGACATTCAGCCCATCGGTTCCAGCATAGGTGGTGATGCCGGTATCCGACACCAGGAACCATTGCGTGGCGCGGGAATCCCACGTTTCCGGCGCGGTGCCAGGCGGCACGGCGGTCAGCACATAGATGCCGGGCTTGCGCTCCGGCAAGGCCTCATCCACCGGGAAGCTCGTCACCACATCCATGTTGAGATCGGGCTGAATATCGATCGAGCCCTGCCAGACGAGTTCGCCGATCTCGTTTTCAATGCGGTCGGCGTTGTAGCCATCCATCTGCGTCAGAAACTGTGAGTTTGTGAGCAGCGAGGTGATGTTGCGGTCGCCAACACGATAAAGCTTCAGGTCGGCCTTGTCGGCGTTAACAGAAACAATGGGGATGCCGCGGCGCGCCGTGCCCGGCAGCACGAAATTCTCACCCGTGAAGCGTACGCTCGCGGCACGGTCACGCACGTAAATATCGAGATCGACCTGTTTTTCCAGCGGTTCTTCCACCGAGGAAGGCAGACCGGCGCGCAGCGCGATCTTGTAACGCTGGCCATGGGTGAGGCCTTCGACGCAAATCTCGCTGCCCTTCGCTTCGATGGCCTTGGGGGCTGCCCCATCCAGCGTGATGAAGGAGGAATAATCGACACCGTTCTTCACCAGCGGCTCGGAAAACTGCACGCAGGCGCGCGGGCTGACGCTATCCGTATCCACGGTATTATTGATGACGCGGAAACCCTGACGCGTGCGCAGGTCGGCATAGGCCGCCTTGGTCTGCGCATTGTCTGACAGCGCAAGGCTCTCCTTATAGGCGTTGAGTGCTGCGCGATAATTCTGGGTTCTTTCGAAAGCCTTCGCCAGCCGGTTCAGGGCTTCGGTACGGGCGCTGACGGTGCGGCTCAGCTGGTAGGCATTGATGGCGGCGGAAGCAGCCTGCCCGGCAATCGAATAATTGTCGGTGACCTGCGCTGCTTTTTCCGAAAGCTCCGCCCAGAGCGCGCCGTCGTCGGGCGTGATCGCAAGCGCCTGTTTATAGGTGGTGACCGCATCGGGAATGTTGCCCGCGGCCGCCTGCTGCCGCGCCGTCTGCAAGAGGGCTTCCACGCCCTGTCCGCCTTCACCATCATTCGCAGCAAGGCCGGATTTCAACCGGCGCGCTTCCTGTTGCAGGCTGTCAGTGACGAAGGACAGGCGTTGCGGCGCGCCGATATCGGTTTCCGTTGCCACTTCCACGATCTTGCCGGCAACTGCGCCCGGGAAGGCGTTCAGCTGATTGAAATCCGATTTGAGGAAGCACCATTTCACCTTGGGATTGTATGTGAAGGCCTTGCAGGCGGTATCGCCAACGCAAATCTCGCCGCATTGCTCCAACGAGACATTCTGCTCGGTGCGAAGATCGAAACCGAAATAATCGCCGTTTTGGGTGGTGACAACCTTGCGGGAGGGCTCCGCCGCCATGGCTGGCGGAAAAATGAGGGCGGTCGAGACCGCAACCAACGAAATCCGGACGAGCGCGCGCAACGACATCAGTATTCTCCCCGCATCAGATATGTCGGGCGGGACTCTGGTCAAATCCACGCATGGTTGTCAACGCATCTTCGTCAATTCGCGACACGCAATGTGTGGAGGTGATAACCGGGGAGATTAGTCTTCTATCTTGCGCGCTTCCGAAATCAGCATGATCGGCACGCCGTCGCGGATCGGGTAAGCAAGCCTTGCACTTTCGGAAATGAGTTCGTTGCGGACGCGATCATAAGAAAGACGCCCCTTCGTCAAAGGACAGACCAAAAGCTCCAGCAGCTTGGGGTCGACACTGCTCATCCTGTCGTCCATGGCGGCGTTCCTATTGCAGCACGTTGCCGCCCTCACCCGATCCCTGCGCAAGAACGATCTCGGTGATGGCGATCAATGTTTCGGCTCGCGTCTTCAGATCAGGCGCTTCCAGCAGCGCCTGTTTTTCGGCGGGTCCAAACGGAGACATCATGGAGAGCGAATTGACGAGAACACGGTTGCCCGCCCGCTCAACGCTTTCCCAGTCCGCTTCCAGCTGGTTGGCGTCCAGAAACGAGCGGAATACCCGCAGCAGGTTTTCGCGATCCACGGCCTCCTCGTCATATTCGCCCGAGAGATCGGCGATGAAAGGCGCATGCCGGAAGCTGCGATAGGGCTCACCCACCCCAACCTCTTCCAGCAGGCGGAAACGGCACACACCGGTGAGCGAGATGATATAACGGCCATCGCCGGTTTCGGAAAAGGAGGTGATGCGGCCGAGGCATCCGACTGCGCTCAGAGGCCCGCCTTCAAGACCGGACTCGATGACGTGAAGGGCAGGCTGCACCATGCCGATGAGCCGGTGGCCCGCCAGCGCCGTGTCGATCATGGCAAGATATCGCGGCTCGAAAATATTGAGCGGGAGATGGCCTTCCGGCAACAACAGGGCGCCGGGAAGTGGAAAGACCGGCACGGTTTCCGGCAGGTCGTCGTTCTTCACGTATCTCGCATTTCCGACGTGCATGGGATCAAGCCCCCTGTTCACTGCTGCCCGGCCGGCGGTTCAACCGCCCTGGCCGGGATATGCCCGCATTACGAAAACAGTATCGCCGAAAGCTTCCGGCGGCCGGCAACGGTTGCCGGATCCTTGAAGCCCCAGGCCTCGAAAAACTCCAGAAGCTGGCGGCGCGCGCCGTCATCGTCGAAGGTCCGGTCCTTGCGCATGATATAGAGCAGATGATCCGCCGCCTCGTCACGCCGCCCCTGTGCGTTCAGCACCTTGGCAAGCTTCACCCGCGCCTCGTGTTGATCGGGATTGAGCGCCAGCTCGCGCTCGAACGCCACGGGGTCGCCGATCTTGCGGGCTTCCTCATATTGCGCGATCTTTTTCAAAACGAGCTGAATGCCCGCATCGTCGTTGAGTTCCTGAGGCAGGGAGGAGAGCAGTTCGCTGGCCCGCTCATATTGACCGGCCGCGATCATGCATTCGGCGATACCGGCAATCGCTGCGGGATTTTCCGGATCGGCCTGCATGACGGCGCCGAAAAGCTGCGCTGCGCCGTTAAAATCGCCATCTGCCAGAAGCTGCTTTGCGTCAGTCAGAACGGCCTCGATCTCAGCCTTGGGATCGCCAGCGTCAGGCCCTGCAATCTTTTCGATGAATTGTTTGATCTGGCTTTCTGGAACGGCGCCCATGAAGCCATCCACGGGCCGGCCGTCGGCAAAGGCGACGATTGCCGGAATGGACTGGATGCCGAGCTGGCCGGGAATGGACGGATGATCGTCAATGTTCAGCTTCACGAGCTTCACACGGCCATTCGCCTCGTTGATGACCTTCTCAAGCACCGGCGTCAGCTGTTTGCACGGGCCGCACCAGGGCGCCCAGAAATCCACCAGAACCGGCTGCCGACGGGATTCTTCAAGAACATCCTTGGAGAAACTGGCCGTCGTCGTGTCCTTGATGTGGCCGGAGGCCGCACCGTTAAGCTCGCCATTGTGATGCGCGCTTGCGGTCATCTGCCCGCTATAGGAACCGCCGTAAGGATTATTGTCGCCGCTCATGCCGGTCTCCCGTAAACTTCTGTCATTTGTCTTATTTGAAGCAAAGATCGTATCTCACTCGCTGACTTTCAAGACAAGCGGCGCATGTCCCGTTGCCTCGAGAAAGCGAATGAGATCTTTGGACGCGATCGTTGTCGTCTGGTCGTTGGAAAGCGGATGGCCGTTCACCAACTCGTTTTCCAGGAGATCGCTGTCGAGCACGAAGGTGACCTGCCTGTCCGTGTCGTTGATGGCCCCGAACACCGTGACCGAACCCGGCACGACACCCAGATATTCCAGCATTTTTTCCGGCCGGCCGAAGGACACGCGGCTCGCCGCACCGATGGTCTTGTGAACGCTTTTCAGGTCCACGGCCGCGTTTTCCTCAACGGTCAGCACGAAATACTGATCCTTCTTGTCCTTTACAAAGAGGTTCTTTGTATGACCGCCGGGAATGAGGTCGCGCAGCGACTGGGATTCGGCGACGGTGAACACCGGCTCATGCTGCTTCGTGGTGTGGGAAATGCCAAGCCCGTCGAGAAACTCGAACAGTTCCTTTGCCGTCTTCTGGGAATTTTCCGCCATATCCTGCCGCCTGCCTCTGTCGATTCCGTTTTCCTTGTTTCCTGATTAAGGGGGCAACTGACGCTTGGCAACGCAGGAAAAAACAGTGAAATGAAAAATTCTCAATCATTTCCGCCGCTTGTCGCATTTCTCAAAGAAATTTTCGCGTTTTTGTCATTTCCCTGTTGCATTCCAGAATCGATTGAGCGATATAGCGCCCGTCGCCGCTTGGCGGCCCACGGTTCAGCGTACTACCCCGGACCGGTGGATTTGAGCGGGTGTAGCTCAGGGGTAGAGCACAACCTTGCCAAGGTTGGGGTCGAGGGTTCAAATCCCTTCGCCCGCTCCAAATTTCCCTAAAGATTGAATCCTCAGGAAAGCACCATTGTTTCCGCATGCCGAATCGTTCCGTGCGATGCGGCCCGGAATACATTGCCTTCGCAGCTGTCCGTCGGCCCGACGTTGCAGAAATTATCCCGCAAGCGGAACTTATGCTGAAGATGTCCGTTTCAGACGCGAGGCTCCTAACCTCAGTTCCCCTCTGATTGCCCGCCTTGAGCGGGCATCTTTTTTTGCCGCCGCCGCCACGCGCGAAAATATCAGCATCAACCCTGGAACGGCTCATAGCGCCGGACGTTCTCCTGCGTTGATAAACCGGGGAAGAGCCATGTCCGCATATTCGAGAAGAATTCTTTTGACTGCCGCATTCGCCGTCCTGTCGATACCAACCACATCGCTTGCCGCAGACATGATCGTTTATGGCCGCGAACAGGTTTCACCGCACAAGACACATTACCAACCGCGGGCCGTTGAAAAAATGGGCTGCACCGAAAACCTGGTGTCCTACCGCTCCCCTTACCAACGGCGCACGGAACTGGTCACGCTTTGCCATCCACCAATAAACTGGAGAACAGGGCCCTCCACCGCAACAATATGGTCGCCTTGATCTTGCCATAATTCATTCAATGTGCTTTTGTGCAGCCGCCCTTGTGGGAGGGGGTAGAGGTTGAGACCCGCTGGCTGCATTTTTGCAGTAAGCGGGTTTCCCTTTTTTTGGGCGAAACTTACCGGTAAACACCAAATGATCCATCGTTTTTCCCGCTCGGAAAAGCAACGAAACACGGGCGCAGAACGACGCGGTTTGGATTTTTCATATGAAGGAAAGTGGTAGCGGGAGAGGGACTTGAACCCCCGACACGCGGATTATGATTCCGCTGCTCTAACCACCTGAGCTACCCCGCCACAGTGGAAACGTGACAGTCATGTGACCGGCCGTTCCATCAGGATGAGCGGCTTATAAGGTGCCGCTCCCCAAAGTGTCAAGCGCAAGATGCGCAAAAAATTCGCTTTCCGCATTGCTGCAAAAAGCGAATGGTTTCAGGCGGCAACCGGCTTTTCGAGAAGCGCCTTGAGCGACGCCTCGGCATCCACTGAGCGTTCCGACCGTTCGATGAAACCGCCGCCGTAAACGCGGGCATCGGCCCCCGGTGCGGAATAGAGCACGCAGGCCTGGCCAGGAGCGACGCCGGCCTCACCGGTCATCAGATCCACATAGATGCCGTTTTCGTCTGCATGCAGCATCGCTTCGGTTGGCGGACGGGTGGAGCGCACCTTGGCGAAACAGGCAAAGCCCTGCCCGGCATCATTTACCAGCTCGCCATCGCCCAGCCAGTTCATGTCGCGCAGATAGACCCGGCGGGTTTCCAGCGCTTCGCGCGGGCCGACGATGACCCGGCGGCCCCGCGCATCGAGATGCACGACATAAAGCGGCTCCCCGGTCGCCACACCGATACCACGGCGCTGGCCGATCGTATAATGCACGATGCCATCGTGGCGGCCGAGCACGCGGCCGTCGAGATGGACGATGTCGCCCGCCAATGCCGCATTCGGCTTCAGCTTGTTGATGATATCGGTATATTTGCCCTGCGGCACGAAACAGATGTCCTGGCTGTCGGCCTTCTTGGCGACGACAAGCCCCATCTCTTCCGCCAGCGCCCGCGTTTCGGCCTTGGAGAGGCCGCCGAGCGGAAAGCGCAGGTAGTCGATCTGTTCCTGCGTTGTTGCAAACAGGAACCAGCTCTGGTCACGGTCGCTGTCGATCGGCCGATAGAGCGCGCGGCGTCCGGGTTGGCCGGCAACGGGATTGGGGCGCGAGCGGATATAATGGCCGGTCGCCAGTGCATCCGCGCCCAGTTCCTGCGCGGTGGCGAGCAGATCGGCGAATTTTACCGTCTGGTTGCAGGCCACGCAGGGGATCGGCGTTTCGCCCATCGCATAAGCTTCGGCAAAGGGGTTGATCACGGTTTCACGGAACCGCGCTTCGTAATCCAGCACATAATGGGGGATACCGAGCGTTTCGCAGACCCTGCGTGCATCATCGATATCCTGCCCGGCGCAACAGGAGCCGGCACGGTGCACGGCGGCGCCGTGGTCGTAAAGCTGGAGGGTAATGCCGAGGACATCATAGCCCTCGCGCTTGAGGATACCGGCCACCACGGAAGAATCGACGCCACCGGACATGGCGACAACGATCCGGGTATCTTCCGGCCTCTTGTCAAAATCGAGCGTATTCACGTTTTTTCCCATCGTCAGTCATAACGGGGGTAAAGGCCCCGCCGCCTGTCGGTCATCCGCCGCGAGAAACCATGGCCATCAATCGGGCCGTCCTGTCTCGCCATCCTGCGGATTTAAGGGCTGCATATAGAAAGGAATGGCCGCGCACGCAAGTACGGGGCGGAAAACCGCCCCGCAAAGCAATCAGATTCGGTCCGCGACAGGCTGTTAAGCGCCGGCCGTCTTCTGGCCGCTGCTGCCGAACCACTTGTCGCGCTCCCGCCACAGGGCCGGCAAGGCCAGCAATCCGATGGCCGTAAAAGCGATCAGCGTCTTGTTGAGCTGCGACAGTTCCGCCGTGCGGCCGTCGAGATAATAGACACCGTAGACGATCGCCACATGCCAGACATAGACCTGCAGCGAATGGCGGCCGAGGAGTTGCAGGAACTTCAACGACAGCACCCAGATGACGCCTTCGGCGATGGAACGCACAAGCGGACGGTGGTGGTGCGGACCGGCAATCACCAGCCAGGTCAGGCCGACGCCAACCGCTAGGAAGTTGATGAGGTAAACCGGGCCGAAATCGGCGCGGATTTCCATGGTGGAGAACTTGCCCATCATGAATTCCGGCATGAGGCCCCAGGCGGTGGCGATGCGCAGCGGCATGAAGAACAGGCAGATGACAAGCGCGGCCTTCGGAAGCCATGTGTGCTGCGGCGAGAAGATCGCCTTCCACGGAATGCGGTTCTGCGCCGTCATCGCGCCCATTACCAGCGCCGAATAGAAAACCAGCTGCCAGCCGAGCAGGTTGAAGCTGACGCGGATACCCTGCTCGTCCGCACCCTTGACGAGTTCGTTGAGCGGCGTCGTCACGATCTGCTGAAGACCAAGCTGGCCCGCCATCCAGACCAGCAGGGAACCGGCCATGACATAGGCCCACTTGCCGTCAAGGCAGAGCTTAACGAGGACCGGCGCAAACAGCATGTAGACGATATACTGCGGCAGAATATCCATGAAGGTCGGCTGGAAAAGGAATGTCGCAATCGCCGCCAGACGCAGCGGATCGTCGAACGTCGTCATGCCAAGCCAGTTGTACCAGATGTAGGGCGCATGCGGGATGACCATGCGGAAAAACAGCACGGCGATGACGAGGCCCATCGCATAACGATAAAGCTCCATCGCCCTGTTCCAGATCATCTGCTTGCCAGCGTCATAGCCATATTTCATCATCTTGCGCGCATAGACCATGCCGATCAGCAGGCCGGACAGGAACACGAAGCCTTGGGCGTCCTCGACAAAGGCGAACTGGCGGTGATTGATTTCCACCAACCAGAAGCCGCCGGCAAACACCAGATGGTTGATCAGCATGAAGACGAGGAAGTAACCACGCATCCCGTCGATCAGGTCAAAGCGTTTCATCTCGATAGCTCTCCGTTCTCACAGGGCCTGCGTTGCCCGGCCACCCAGCCCGGCTTGCGGGAGGCGGGCCGGGAATTGGATTGTCAACGCTGTTTTGCGGCTGTGGTTCCCTTTCCAAAGCGGTTTAGAACCGGCGCGAAAAGTCACATTGACGTGTATGCTTTCTGGTTAGGATGCAGGGACTGAATGCCGGATGAATGAAAAAAGGCAATTCCGTGAAGCGGCCGAGCCATGCACCGGCGACATGTCAAGACGAACAGGGCTCAAAGCCCTGCATAGCAGGGTGACACGGAAATTGCAGCCGATGATCGGCGGAGATATCACCCGTTAGATTTATCAATCGTTTTTTTGTCCTGCCGCGTCTGCCGAGGGCAAGGAGTATCCGGGCCCAAATTTTTGGGACGGTCGACGTCTTTGCGTCCTGATAAACGAAAGCCCGGAGGTTTGTGAACCTCCGGGCCATGTCGTTCGATAAAACTCGGGCCGTTGGCCTCAGGCGGCGGCCTGAATGGCGGCGACCTGCCAGTTATCGTTGCCGGGGCGACGGACGAAGGTCCACATCTCGACCGCTTCGGACGGATGCTGTTCATCGCCTTCGACCACCTTGCCGGAGGTGCGGTCACGCATCACGTCGATGGCAGAGTAACGCATCGCAACCGTTGCGTAATCCTGCCCTTCTTCGTGCCAGGCTTCGGCGACATCGCCCTGCAGCAGCGTCACGTCGCGCACGTCGTTTTTCACACCGCTGGTCGCGTTGTCGCTCAGTTCTTCTGCGAGATAGGACATCGCTTCCGGCGTCGTCAGCTTGCGCAGCGTACCGTAATCCTCGGCCGCATAGGCAGCCTGCACATCTTCCAGCATTTTCTGGAAGGTTTCGAGGTCACCCTGCGTGATACCGATTTCATCGCCTTCCGAGATGGCATTGGCGTGGGGCACGGGCTTTGCCGTTGCAGCAGTAGCAGCCGCAGCGCCACCCGCAGCACCGGCCAGAGCACCAATCTTCGGAATCTTGAACGAGGATGCGGAAGGACCCGCCTGCGAACCGCCATTATAGGAGGAATGATCCGTGCGCTGCGAGCCGCCGGCTGCACCATAAGCGGGCTGGCCCTGACGGCGCGATGCGAAGAAACGCATGGCGAGCATGACCAGACCACCGATAAGCAATACCTGCAGCAGCATGCCGAAGAAACCGGCCATTCCGCCAAAACCACCGCCCATCAGCATGCCAAACAGACCGCCCATCAACAGGCCGCCCATCAGACCACCCATCATGCCGCCAAACAGGCCACGGCTCTGCTGCGGGGCCGCCTGCGCACCGGGGCGCGCCGGCTGGGCAGCGCTCGGTGCTGCCTGATTGGTATTAGGCGTCATGCTGCGGTTGATCGGCGCGGTCTGGCCGGGCGCCGTGCTGGTCGAAGGCGGAGCGGAATAGGTCCGCGTGCCGCGGCTGCCGAAACCACCGCCGGCGCGGCGTGCTTCTGCCATATCAACCGCTACGAAAGACACCGCGATACCAAGTGCGGCGACTGCGAACAAACCCTTGAAGCGCCGAAAGGCAGCAAACATCGTTATCTCCTGTTGGCCGCCCTCCCATGAGCGGCATCTCAGCAGGCGATATAGCAACTCATGATCATCATTTTTAGACCACTCGGCTTAAATTTTTTGTGATATGCAACCGAAACGCGAAGTGGCCGCGAATTGCCATAAAATGGGTAACTGGAAAAACAAAAACCGGCGCAGGGTTTCCCCTGCACCGGTCCTTATTGTCCCCTTGGGAGGAACGATAGATCAGTCGACGTTAAACGTCAGCGGCTTGACCTGGCGGATTGCCGGGTTGGCGCGCAGCTTGTCCAACACATCTTCGGAAACCGGACCGTCAACATAAAGCAGCGCGATGGCGTCGCCGCCTTCCTTTTCACGGCCGAGCTGGAAGTTGGCGATGTTGACGCCAGCTTCGCCGAGCGTGGTGCCCATGAAGCCGATCATGCCGGGAACGTCGGTGTTGGTGATGTAGATCATGTGAGAACCCACATCGGCATCCATGTTGATGTTCTTGATCTGGATGAAGCGCGGCTTGCCATCCGAGAACACCGTGCCGGCAACCGAGCGGATCTGGTTTTCCGTTTTGACCGTCAGCTTGATGTAACCGTCGTAAACGCCGGTCTTGTCGCGCTTGACCTCGGAAAGGATGATGCCCTTTTCCTTGATCATGACAGGCGCCGAAACCATGTTCACATCCGCAACCTGGCTGCGGATCAGGCCGGCCAGCAATGCACTGGTCAATGCCTTCGTGTTCATGCTGGCTGTTGCGCCATCATAAAGGATTTCGATTTCCTTGGTGGCGCTTTCCTGCACCTGGCCGACGAAGGAACCGAGAACATCCGCGAGACGGATGAAAGGCTTCAGGCGCGGCGCTTCTTCAGCCGTGATCGACGGCATATTGATGGCGTTGGAAACGGCACCCTTGACCAGATAGTCCGACATCTGCTCGGCAACCTGAAGTGCGACATTTTCCTGCGCTTCCGTGGTCGATGCGCCGAGATGCGGCGTGCAGACAACGTTCGGCAGGCCGAAAAGCGGGCTTTCCGTGGCGGGCTCAACTTCGAACACGTCAAAACCGGCGCCGGCGACATGGCCGGACTTGATGGCTTCGGCAAGAGCCGCCTCATCCACCAGACCGCCGCGGGCGCAGTTGACGATACGCACGCCCTTCTTGGTCTTGGCAAGGTTTTCAGCATTGAGAATGCCGCGCGTCTTGTCGGTCATCGGCACATGCAGGGTGATGAAATCTGCCTGCGCCAGAAGTTCGTCCAGCTCAACCTTGGTCACGCCCATTTCCTGCGCGCGCTCCGGCGACAGGAAGGGGTCATAGGCCAGAACATGCATCTTGAGACCAAGCGCACGCGAGCAGACGATGGAGCCGATATTGCCGGCGCCGATGACACCGAGCGTCTTGCCGGTGATTTCGACACCCATGAATTTCGACTTTTCCCACTTGCCGGCCTGCGTGGAGCTGTCGGCGGCCGGAAGCTGGCGCGCAACGGCAAACATCAGCGCAATCGCATGTTCCGCGGTGGTGATCGAGTTGCCGAACGGCGTGTTCATGACGATGATACCGCGACGCGAGGCCGCCGGAATATCGACATTGTCGACGCCAATGCCGGCGCGGCCGATGACCTTGAGGTTGGTCGCCGCCTCGATCAGCTTTTCCGTCGCCTTGGTGGCGGAACGGATGGCGAGACCATCGTAATTGCCGATGATTTCGGCAAGCTTGTCCTTGTCCTTGCCGAGCTTCGGCTGGAAATCGACTTCGACGCCACGATCACGGAAAATCTGGACGGCGGTTTCCGACAGTTCGTCGGATACGAGTACGCGAGGTGCCATGGTTCACGGGCTCCTTGAAAACGGTGCAGTTTTGAAAGCGGGAAATGTGCGGCCCTGCATCTGCGCAGGGCCGGTATCAAAATCAGGCGGCAGCCTTGGAAAGTGCTGCCTTCTGCGTCTGGTAAGCCCAGGCGAGCCAGGGCATGACGGCTTCCATATCGGCCGTCTCGATGGTTGCGCCGGCCCAGATGCGCAGACCGGACGGTGCGTCACGGTAAGCGCCGATATCGAGGGCGACATTTTCCTTTTCGAGCAGGGCAACAACGCCCTTAGCGAAATCGGCCTGTGCGGCGGCGTCCAGCGCAGCCACGTCGGCATCGACGATCTTAAGGCAGACGGAAGTGTTGGAGCGGGTTTCCGGCTTGACGGCCAGGTTGGCGATCCAGTTGTTCTTCTCGATGAAGTCGTAGATGACCTTGGCGTTGGCGTCGGCACGGCCGATCAGCGCCTTCAGGCCACCGAGGTTCTTGGCCCACAGCAGCGCGTCAATATAGTCTTCAACGCAGAGCATGGACGGGGTGTTGATGGTTTCGCCGGTGAAGATGCCTTCGATCAGCTTGCCGCCGGAGACCATGCGGAAGATTTTCGGCAGCGGCCATGCGGGTGCATAGCTCAGCAGACGCTCGACGGCGCGGGGCGAAAGAATGATGACGCCATGGCCGCCCTCGCCGCCCAGAACCTTCTGCCAGGAGAAGGTGACGACGTCGAGTTTCGTAAAGTCCATGTCCTGTGCGAAGGCCGCCGAGGTGGCGTCGCAGATGGTCAGGCCCTTGCGGTCGGCAGGGATGAAATCGGCATTGGGAACGCGAACGCCGGAGGTGGTGCCGTTCCAGGTGAAAACGACGTCACGGTCGAAATCGACTTCGGCAAGGTTCGGCAGCAGACCGTAATCGGCCTCGAACTTGCGCACGTCCTTCAGCTTCAGCTGCTTGACGACATCGGTGACCCAGCCGGCGCCGAAGCTTTCCCAGGCGAGCATATCAACGCCGCGTTCACCGAGCAGCGACCAGAGCGCCATTTCAACGGCACCGGTGTCGGACGCGGGAACGATACCGATACGATAATCGGTGGGAACATTGAGAACTTCGCGGGTGAGATCGATGGCCTGCTTCAGCTTGGCTTTGCCAACCTTGGCGCGATGCGAGCGACCGAGCGGCGCATCGGAAAGAGCATCTAGCGACCAACCGGGACGCTTCGAGCAGGGACCAGAGGAAAAATGCGTATTGCCCGGACGTACGTCCGGCTTCACGATATCTGTCATTTGACTATCCTTCCAGATAGGCGCTCCACGTTAGGGTGGAGTGTCCTGACGCCGTTGCTATTCCTGTCGCCGGTCGCAGTCAAGCGGAATATGTCGCTGCGCAGAAGAATCTTGGTCCATATGCGTCATGCGCAATGCCGCTAAAACAAAAACCGCCCGCACCCGCGAAGGATGCGAACGGCTTGAAGCTATCAGTCAGGCGTGACGTTTATTTATAAACGGCAGGCTGCAGCGGAATATCGGCAGGCGGCATGTATTGCGCGGTGTCGCAGCCGTTGAAGACATAACGGCCACCGACCCGAACTTCATGCGAATAGAGGCCCTTGTCTCGGCCCGGACCGCCGCCATTCTCATAAGCGAACATATCGCCCTTGTTGATGTGGCGGAAACGATAGCCGATGTCGGCCTTCAGGTTACAGGTAACGTCGATGGACGCACCGGCCATCAGAGCGTAGGCAAAGCGCCACTTGCCCTTGCCGCCATGCTCGGTGGTCGGGTCGCAGCCAAGGCCATTGACGCTGCAGGATGTGTTGCGCAGCTTGTCCCACTTGACGTAGGAGCCGCCGATACCGCCGCCGACATAGGGCGTGACGCGGCCATAGGTGCCGAGATCGACATAGGCGTTGGCCATCAGCGTATAGGCGCGCAGGGAGCTAAGATCCGCCGAAACGCAGCGGCCGGGAACGGAACCGCAGAAACCACTCGTGGAACCACGGAAATCCGATTTGCCCATATAGTCAAAGGTTACGTCACTGCGGAAATAGTTGTTGAACTGATAACCGACACCGGCGCCGACGACATAGCTGTCCTTGATCGTCGCCGTGTCAAAATCCTGCAGATAGCCACCCGGGCCACCCTGATAATAATGGGCGCCACGCAGCTTGTTGAAGGAATAACCGACATCGCCGCGCAGATACCAGCCGCTCGCCTGGGTGATCGCAACCTCGGGGGCCTCGACATAGGCCGGCGCGGGCTCGGCTTGATAAAGATCGGCAGCGATAGCGCTGGTACCGGTCAGCAGGACGGCCAGAAATCCGGCCAGGGCGTTTTTCATGACTTCCACTCCAGAAGAGGCACGTGCGTTTTCGGCAGCAGATGCCAGTGAACTGTTCAGTCATGGAGATTGACGTAAAATGGTTAAGTCCCGATTAACCACGATCATTCACTATATTTATTAGCAAATACGCAAAGAAAAAGCCGGCTGAGCAGCCGGCTTTGTTAGGGCATTACTGACGCCTCGGCTCACGCGGCCGAGCGAGCATTGGCAATGACGCCGACGAGATCATTGACGATTTGCTCCACCTTCGCGCTGTCATCACCTTCCGCCATGACGCGGATCAGCGGCTCTGTGCCCGAGGGGCGGATGACGAGGCGGCCATTATTGGCCAAGGCGCTTTCCGCATCTGCAATCGCCTGCTGCACAACAGGGTTTTCCAGCGGCTTGCCGCCGGAGATGCGCACGTTCTTCAAAAGCTGCGGCACCGGCTCGAACTTGCGGCAGACTTCGCTGACAGTCAGGCCGGAGCGCTTGACCTTGGCGAGAACCTGCAATGCCGCGACGAGGCCATCGCCGGTCGTACCGTAGTCCGACAGCACGATATGGCCGGACTGTTCGCCGCCGACGTTGAAATTGTGGTTGCGCATGTGTTCGACGACATAACGGTCGCCCACCTTGGTGCGGGCAAGGGTGAGGCCCTTGTCTCCGAGGAAGCGTTCCAGGCCGAGGTTGGACATGACGGTTGCGACGATGCCGCCGCCGCGCAGCGTGTTGTCGGCGGCCCAGCTATCGGCGATGACAGCCATCAGCTGGTCGCCATCGACGATCTCGCCGCGCTCATCGACGATGATGACGCGGTCCGCATCACCGTCGAGCGCAATGCCGATATCGGCCCGCACTTCATGCACCTTCTTCTGCAGGGCTTCCGGGTGAGTAGAGCCACATTCGAGATTGATGTTGATGCCGTTCGGCTCATTGCCGATGGTGACGACTTCCGCGCCGAGTTCCCAGAGCGCTGCGGGCGCCACCTTGTAGGCAGCACCATTGGCGCAGTCGATCGCAATCCGAAGCCCGCTCAGCGTCACATCGCGCGGCAGCGTGCGTTTGACGAATTCGATATAACGATAAATATCACCATCCACGCGCTTGGCGCGGCCGATCTCGCTCGGCTTGGCGAGCTGCGCATAAATATCCTTGTCGAGAAGGTCCTCGATCTCCAGTTCCAGCTCGTCGGAGAGCTTGTATCCGTCAGGTCCGAAAAGCTTGATGCCGTTATCGGAGAAGGGATTGTGCGAGGCCGAGATCATCACGCCGATATCGGCGCGCAGCGACCGGGTCAGCATGGCGACGGCCGGCGTCGGAATGGGTCCGAGCAGGAAGACATCAAGGCCGGCGGCGGTGAAGCCGGCAACCAGCGCGTTCTCCAGCATATAGCCGGAAAGCCGCGTATCCTTGCCGATGACAACGCGATGACGATGATGGCCACGGCGGAAGATCGTTCCAACGGCAATGCCGACACGCATCGCCAGATCGGGCGTCATGGGGAATACGTTCGATTGTCCGCGGATACCATCGGTTCCGAAATAACGGCGTGCCATTTGAACTCCAAATCTTTCGGGCATTCCGGCAAAAGCTGAAAACAGCCGGAAGCGTTTTTGGCTAGATGCCACAAACCACGATAAACAGCACGTAAATTACCGCAAAAATGGCTTATATCTTGTTACCAAAATGAAAAGGCCACCCGGAAACCCGGATGGCCTTTTACAATTTCTGACTTGCGCGGGCTGTCAGTGCGGCTGCGGCTCCATGCCGCCTTCCGCCTCACCGTCACCCTTGGCTTCGCCGTCACCCTTCACTTCACTTGGGCCGTCCTTCTTGGCGCCGGCTTTCGGCACCGCCGAACCACGGCTGCCCGGAGAATCGTCACCCAGATCGCGCGCCGGCTTCTCACCGCGCAGCAGCGCCTTGATCTCGTCGCCCGTCAGGGTTTCGTATTCGAGAAGACCCTCGGCAATTGCGACAAAGCCGTCGTGGTTGTCCGTGAGAATACGCCGTGCCTCGGTATAGGCCTCGTCGATCAGGCGGCGAACTTCCGTGTCGATCGTCTGGGCCGTGGCCTCGGAGACATTCTTCGACTGCGAGACGGAATGGCCAAGGAAGACTTCCTGCTGGTTTTCACCATAGGATACCTGGCCGAGAGCATCGGAGAAGCCCCACTGCGTGACCATGGCGCGAGCAAGCTTGGTGGCCTGCTCGATATCCGAAGACGCGCCTGACGTGATGTTCTCCTTGCCGAAGGTCAATTCCTCGGCAACGCGGCCACCCATCATGATGACAAGACGCGACACCATCCACTTGTAGCTCATGGAATAGCGGTCGCCTTCCGGCAGCTGCATGACCATGCCGAGCGCACGGCCGCGCGGGATGATCGTCGCCTTGTGCAACGGATCGGCCACGGCAACTTTCAGCGCGGTGATGGCGTGGCCGGCTTCGTGATAGGCGGTCAGCTTCTTTTCGGCCTCGGTCATGGCGGAGGAGCGGCGCTCCGCACCCATCATGATCTTGTCCTTGGCGTCTTCGAATTCCTGCATGGTGACCACGCGCTTGTTGCGGCGGGCAGCCATGAGGGCGGCTTCGTTGACGAGGTTCATCAGGTCCGCACCGGAAAAACCGGGGGTGCCGCGGGCCAGAATCTTGAGATCGACATTCGGCGCCAGCGGCACGTTGCGGATATGCACCTTGAGGATGCGCTCGCGGCCGACGATATCAGGATTCGGAACGACGACCTGACGGTCGAAACGGCCTGGACGCAGAAGTGCGGGATCAAGAACATCAGGACGGTTGGTGGCGGCGATGAGGATGATGCCTTCATTCGCCTCGAAACCGTCCATCTCGACCAGCAGCTGGTTCAGCGTCTGCTCACGCTCGTCGTTACCGCCGCCAAGACCGGCGCCACGATGGCGGCCGACGGCGTCGATTTCGTCGATGAAGATGATGCAGGGCGCGTTCTTCTTGGCCTGTTCGAACATGTCACGCACGCGGCTTGCGCCGACGCCGACAAACATTTCCACGAAGTCCGAACCGGAAATGGTGAAGAACGGCACATTGGCTTCGCCGGCGACGGAACGCGCCAGAAGCGTCTTACCGGTGCCCGGAGGACCAACAAGCAGCACGCCGCGCGGGATTTTACCGCCAAGACGCTGGAACTTCTGCGGATCGCGCAGGAATTCCACGATTTCCTCGAGGTCCTGCTTGGCTTCGTCCACACCTGCGACGTCATCAAACGTCACGCGACCATGCGCTTCCGTCAGAAGCTTGGCCTTGGACTTGCCAAAGCCCATCGCGCCGCGGGAACCGCCCTGCATCTGCCGCATGAAGAACAGCCATACGCCGAGAATGAGGAACATCGGCAGAAGCGTGCCGAGATAGCTCAGGAAACCGGAGGAGCCGTCGCTTTCGGGACGCGCCACAATGGTGACGTTCTTGCTCTGCAAGCGCTCCATCAGGCTGTCGTCGATGACGGGGGAATAGGTCTGAAAGGCCGTGCCGTTTTCGGTATAGGTTCCGAGAACCCGGTTACCGGTGACGGTCACGTCGCGAACTCGCCCGGAATCCACATCGCGAAGAAACTGGGAGTACGGGATTTCCCGCGAGCCCGTTTGCGTCGGCGAGGTCTGGAACATGCTGAACAGCGCGATCAGCAAGAGGGCGATCACGGCCCACAAGGCGAAATTTCTGAAATTTGGGTTCATCGAACTCCCCGAACTCACACGGACATATCTGCTGCCCGCTCTTACGTGCCCCTAACATAAGGACGACATCTGCCGTTGCCAAGGCAAAGCGCATTATCTGATGCGTTTTGGTGTAAAAACTATTCCATGGCAATTCACGAAAAAGAGGCCGGATTTAAACCGGTGGCTGTGGATAGGCCGTCCGTCCGAATAAATTCGCGATTGCATTTGCCAACTCAAGGTCGAAACGCGGCAGGAAAAGATCGAAAGGTGCGAGCCTCGGCGTGATGGTGACGGCCTGCGGCATGAAAACCGGTCCGCCGGCCGCTGCGGCAATTTGCGGCAGACCCGCCATCGCCGGTTTTGTCACCCCTGATGGCGCCGACGGAAAAAGCGCGGCCATTTCCGCGGCATCACCAACTTTGCCCGCTTTGACAAGGATTGGAAAAGCCGATCCGTTCTTCACGAGGAAACGATCGTCCCACAGCCCTTGCTCATGCGCGCCGACGTGAAGTTGCGGCAGGTTTCGCTGCTCGCGCAACAAATAAAGGCCATCCCGCCGCCGATCGAGAAGAACACGGCCGACTGTCATTCGCCCGTTTTCACCCGTTTTGAGAAACCGTAAAACGCGCTCCATGCTGCTTGCGGCCGGAAAATATGCCCTTCCGCCAAGGATGGCGATCATCGCCGCCAACCCATGCCGGAACTCGGGAAGATCGGGATTGACGCCATCGTCGGCGAGCCTGGCGAGAGCAGCATGGAAAATCTGCGCGTGATCGCGCAGGAAAACAGCTGTTTTGTCGGAAAGCGACCGTCTTTTGAAAGAGGCCTCCGCATCGATCCACATGGGAGAGACGGGAAGCGCCTGCCTTACACGCACCCGCTCATATCTGATATTTTCATTGCTCGGATCGTCAAGCCAAACGCGCGAGCGGGACGAAACATAGTCACGGATCGCCTGTCTCTCACACATCAGGAACGGCCGCATGACCCAGTAGCGGTTATCGTATAAAACCGCGTCCGCCATGCCGGAGAGACCGAGATTATCACTGCCGCCATTGCGGGCGGCGCGCATCGCCACGGTTTCACGCTGGTCGCCGATTGTATGCCCCGTTACCACAACATCGGCGCCAGTTTCACGGGCGACCTCGGCGATCAGGCGGTAGCGGGCAAGCCGGGAGGCTTCGGAAAGGCCGGAAGCCGGTTTGGCACCATCCCACCGGCGGGTGACGTGGGGGATGCCAAGTTCGGCGCAGAGCATGGCGACCTTGCGCGCCTCATCAGCGGATTCCGCTCTCAGCGCATGGTCGACCGTGACGGCGGAGAGCCGCAAACGGTCCCCATCCAATCCCGCCGTTGCCTCGTGCAATGCCAGCAACAGGCCGGTGGAATCACTGCCGCCTGAGATTGCGACGAGGATATGGGTGGGGGGTTCTAGTTTTCCGACAAAAAGCTGTGCCGCCGCGAGCGGCGCAACTGTCTTTTCATTCGGAGTGCGGGCATCAACCGGCATGGAAATACCCGCCATCGCAGGGAAAAATCAGCAGCTCAGCCGTTTCTGTTCGCTGGCGACCTTGCTCAGCACGGTCTTCGAAGCATTGGGATAGCGCTTCGGCACCTCGCGCAACGTGGCGCAGGCGGTTTCGGTATTGTCGAGGGCGGCAAGCGACATGCCGAGCTTCATCAGCATTTCCGGCGCTTTCGGAGATTTGCCATAGGCCTGATGGCCGTTCAGAAAGGTCTTGGCGGCCTCGTTGAACTTGCCCTGGGAATATTGCGCCTCGCCCAGCCAGAAGCTCGCATCGGCGGCCTTTGTACCTTTGGGGTAACCCTGCAGATATTGCTGGAAACCCTGTTCCGCCAGCTTGTAGTCACCGGAAAGGACATGACCGTAGGCGGCCTGATAGATGTCGCCTTCGCTGGTCAGCGCCGCCGTGTTGACAGGATCGGTCTTGCGGGTGCTGTTGCCGGTGGTCACACCCGGAAGGCTACCGGAGGAATTACTGGCGCCCGAATTGAGCGTGCCGCCAATCGGCATTCCCTTGGAATCAAGCTCGATCGAGCCGAGCGTCGTCTCTCCCGGTGCGCCTGTCGGAGCAGAGGGAGAAACGGAAGCGCCACCCTCGGGTGGCGTTTCGATGATCGTTGCAACGTCGTCGGTCGGCGGCGAGGCCGGATTGACCGGACTGGCTTCCGCCTTCTTTTTCGGTGCAGCGGTCGGGCTTGCACCCTTGCCGCCGGCATTGCCGCCTTCCAGTTCCTGGAAGCGGAACTCGTTGTCTTCCTGCGCCTTGCGGATCGTTTCCTGCATCTGCAGAAGCTGGAAGCTCATTTCTTCGATACGGCCATTGAGCTGCCGGATCTGTTCTTCAAGCTGCTGAACCCGATAGGCTTCATTGGCCTGAACCCGGACGACCGGGAGCTGCTGTTGAGAGTTGATCGTGCCGAAGCTACCCCCCGCACCGAACAGCGGACCCGAAACGGCTGTGCCGCTCAAGCCGGTGCAGGCTGCAAGCCCCAGCATTCCCGCCACGACAAGTTTCTTCATCTCATTCGTCCTGCCTTAACTGATTTGCACCGGAATGGCGCAAGCCGGATTTTTTCCATATCAACCGAAAAAGCAACTTAACTTCGGCCAAACTATGAAAAAAACAAAAGGCGGCCCGAAGACCGCCTCTCATTCAAGATCACAATAACGTCAGGCAATCACATGCCCGCGCCACCGAGAACCGTCACGGCGCGGCGGTTCTGCGACCAGCAGGAAATGTCGTCGCAAACCGCGACCGGCTTTTCCTTGCCGTAGGAGATCGTCTTCATGCGGTTAGCCGGAACGCCCTGGGAAGCCAGGAAGTCGCGGGTTGCTGCCGCACGACGGGCGCCGAGCGCAAGGTTGTATTCGCGCGTACCGCGTTCGTCGGCATGACCTTCAACGGTGATGGCGTAGTTCGGGTAACGGGCGAGCCACTGGGCCTGGCGCTGCAGGGTCTGCTGGGCGTCGGCGCGGATCGAGGTGGAGTCGGTGTCGAAGAAGATGCGGTCGCCGACGTTGACCGTGAAGTCCTGCTGGGAGCCCGGCGTTGCGGAGCCCGCGCCACCAAGGCCGAGTTCACCGGCGCTGTTCGGCATGTTTTTCTTGTTCGCGCAGCCTGCGAGAGCAAGCGCGAGCGTCATGGCGATGACAGCCGGGTTACGGGCCAGTTTCTGCATGGGGCTGAGTGCCGAAGTGTGTGTACGGCTCATCGCCGGTCTCTCCTTAGGATTTCAATAACGTTGCCGGACACTAACTGATCGCGGTTAATAGCCGGCAAACGCTTATGGTTAACAGAAAGGAAATGTCCCCGTTTTTTTGCTCCCTCACAACACTTTGCGGCAAGAAAGAGGCGCACTTCCCCATGGTATCAAGTAAAACATGATGGCGCCGGTTCATGCCGGCGCCATTATGGCAGTCATATCAGTCCAGAAGCGGCGACCATGCCGGATCCGAAGCGAAGGTCGGCGTCTTGATGAGCTGTTCGTTATAGCCCGTCAGGTCGATCGAATAGAGCTGCGGACCACCGGCGCCGGCGTTCTGGCGGAAGAACATCAGTACGCGGCCGTTCGGCGCCCAGGTCGGGCCTTCATTGTGGAACCCGCTGGTCAGAATGCGCTCGCCCGAACCGTCGGTCTTCATCACGCCGATCGAGAACTTGCCGCCCGACTGCTTGGTGAAGGCGATCAGATCGCCGCGCGGCGACCATACCGGCGTGGAATAGGAACCGTCGCCGAAGGAGACGCGCTGCTGGCCGGAGCCATCGGCATTCATGACGTAGATCTGCTGGCGGCCGCCACGGTCGCTTTCAAAGGCGACACGCTGGCCATCAGGCGAATAGGACGGCGCGGTATCGATCGCCGACGTGTTGGTCAGCCGCGTCGTGGTGCGCGAGCGCAGGTCCATGGTGTAGATATTGGCATTGCCATCCTGCTGCAGGCTCATGATGACCTTCTGGCCATCAGGAGAGAAGCGCGGCGAGAACGTCATGCCCGGGAAATTGCCGACCACTTCGCGCTGTCCGGTTTCCAGCTGCAGCAGGTAAACGCGCGGCTGCTGGCCTTCGAAGGACATGTAGGTCACTTCCTGACGGTTCGGCGAGAAACGCGGCGTCAGAACGATGTCGTTCGAATTGGTCAGATTGCGGACGTTGAAGCCGTCCTGATCCATGATCGACAGCTGACGCTTGCGGGCGGTCTTCGGGCCGCTTTCGGAGACGAAAACCACGCGGGTATCGAAGTAGCCCTTTTCACCGGTGATACGCTCATAGATGGCGTCGGCGATGATGTGAGCGACACGGCGCCAGTTTTCCGGCTGGGTGAAGAACTGCTGGCCGGTCATCTGCTGGCCTGCGAAAGTATCCCACAGGCGGAACTCGGCGCGCAGGCGGCCATCGCTTTCACGCGTGACACGGCCGGTCACAAGCGCCTGGGCGTTGATGACCTTCCAGTCCTCGAAACGCGGCTGCTGATCCGGGTTGCTGATCTTTTCGATGAAGGCGTTCTTGTTGACCGGCGCGAAGAGGCCGGAACGCTGCAGGTCGGCGGCGATAACAGCGGAAACCTGCGCACCGATGCCGTCGCTCGACATGAAGTCGGTGATGGCGATGGGCAGCGGTTCGACATTACCCTTGTTGATGTTGATTTCCACCCGCGCAAAAGCCGGTGCGGAGAAAACCGACATGAGGGCCGCGACAGCGAGCACCAGCCGGATCGGCGAAAATATCTTCATGTTGCCAGGCCTTTCAGCATTCATAGCAATTCACTGGGATCGAAGTTCACGACGACTTCGTTCCATGCGTCATATTTATCGGCAGGAAGGTTCGTGAACGGAGCAGAACGCATGATGGCGCGATAGGCTCCGCCGGAAAGAGCACGGCGCGTTCCTTCCGAACCGCCGGTTGCCTCGATCTCGGGCCGACCGATGATGGTTCCGTCGCGGTCAAGCTTCATGGTGACACGGACGCGAACGTCCGAGGCATCCGCCATGCCGGGAATGATCTGCCAGTTTTTCTGGATTGCGCCGCGCAGCGCATCCATTTCCGTCTGGCTGAGCGTAGAGCCGCCGGTCGATTTCTTGCCGCCAAGGGCTGCCTGCTGGGTGGAGCGCTTGGCGCCGCCGCCGGAAGGCGCCTGCTTGTTCAAAAGTGCAGCGATATCGTCAGCGTTAAAATCGCTTTCCTTCGAAGAGGCGGATTTCGCAGTCTCCTGCTTCTTCTCGCCCGGCTTCTTGTCGGAAGGCTTGTCCGTGGACTTCGCCTGATCGGGCTTGGTTTCGGCCGGTTTTTCCGCGGGCTTCTGCTCGGCAGGCTTGGTCTCGGCCTGCTTCGGCTCCTCCGGCTTCGGCGGCTCCGGGCGAGAATTCGGGCGCGGCACGTTCTGCGGCACGGGAATTTCGGCCGGTTCCTGCGTGGCAGGCGGCGGCTCTTCGGCCTTGGTTTCCTGCGGCGGCGGCTCCGTCTTCGGCTGCGGCGCAATTTCAGGCTTGGTCTGCGGCAAGGCGGCCATTTCCTGCGGCTTGGGAGCCGAGGTCTCTTCCTTGACGATTTCCTTCACCTCGTTCGCCTTGGTATCGACGACCGGCTGCGGCTTCTCCTGCTTGGGCGGAGCTGCCGCGCTGATATTGTCGTTGGGCTTTGCGGTCGGGGTCGGCGGCGCTTCGATATCGGCGGTGTTGTTGCCGATATTCTGGGCATTCTCGATGATATCAGGACGCGTGGTCGGAACAGGCGCGGACTTTTCCGCCTTGGGCGCGTTCTTGTCGCCCTGCTGGATCTGGGTCAGTTCCTCGATCGGCACCAGCTCCACCGGCAGGGCCTCGGCCTGCGACACGTCAAGCGGTTCCGGCGAGCCCAGGGAAACGAGGGCGAAAGCCAGAAGCGACGCATGCACGATCGCGGATGTGGTAAGGCTGCCCTTCATCGTTTTACGTCAATTGTCCTGTTTCTGCTGGGTCACGAGGCCGATATTCTTAAAGCCAGCCGCCTGGATACGCGCCATCACGTCGGCGACGACGCCATAGGCGGCAACGGAATCCGCACGCACGAAGATGCGTTCGTTATAACCCGTCGTGGCGATTGCCTGCAGCTTGTCGGCCACTTCAGCCGCCTGGATTTCCGTTTCCTGCAGATGGATCTGGCCATTGGCGTTGACGGAAATCGTGATCGGCTGCGTGTCCGAGTTCAACGCATTGGCGGAGGTCTGCGGCAGGTCGATAGGCACGCCGACCGTCATCATCGGCGCAGCCACCATGAAGATGATGAGCAACACGAGCATGACGTCGACCAGCGGCGTCACGTTGATCTCGCTGATCGCCCCGCCTTTGCGTCGTCCGCCGCGCCCACCCCGGCGTCCACCGGAACCGCCGCCGCCGCCACCTGCTGACATACCCATATCATCTACTCCATTTTGCCTTGCGGCAAATTACTGCACGGCATGTAAATTAGGGACCGCTTACTGGGCGGCCTGCCGCGTCTGAAGTTTTTCATCGATCTGGCGCGACAGGATCGCGGAGAACTCGTCGGCGAAGCCTTCCATACGGGCGGAAAGCTTGTGCGCGTCGGCCGTGAACTTGTTATAGGCGATAACCGCCGGAATAGCCGCGACAAGGCCGATGGCCGTCGCCAGAAGCGCTTCGGCGATACCCGGCGCCACGACCGCAAGGTTGGTCGACTTCGAACCGGCAATCGCCTGGAACGATGTCATGATACCGACGACCGTACCGAAAAGACCGATGAAGGGACCAGCCGAGCCGATGGTGGCGAGCGAACCGAGGCGAGCCTCGTATTGTTCGCCTTCACGTGCGATCGTCACGTCCATCGCGCGGTCGATACGCATCTGCAGACCGATGGGAGAACGGGCGCCGCGTTCGAATGATTTTTTCCATTCCCGCATGGCGGAAACGAAAATTGCCGCAAGACCGCCATTCTGGCGTTCCGCCAGCGTGCGATAAAGCTCTTCGAGCGACTGGCCCGACCAGAAGACCTGTTCGAACTGGTCGAACTGCCTCTTTGCCTTGCCGAAGCTCACATATTTGTCAAAGACGATCGCCCACGTCCAGACCGAGGCGGCGATAAGTCCGATCATCACGAGCTTCACGATGAGGCCCGCCTGCATAAACAGCGCCCAGAGACTTACATCGTGCGTCGCCGCTGCCAAACCTGCCTGTTCCATAAATATCCAATCCCCGAATCCAAACGCCCGGTACGGGACCGGGCGATTCAAACGCGTGTTAACGCTCGAAGTCCTGCGGCCGCAGCCGCCAACCCCTTAGCCATACCCCGATACTTGCCAGTAAGCCTTACTTGCCAATAAATTTGGTGAAAGGAAGGCGTGCGCCGCACAAATGCCAGTTGCTAAAGTAAGACACCATTATGGTTAAAGGAGTGTTACAGCGGGGCCACGCCGGATGGATTTACTGGACGGGGCCGTCAATTACTTCAGGAATTTTTCCGCCACTGTCTCCGGAAGACGCCTTGGCCGGCCATTGGCATTGATGACGGCGATGATGACCTTGGCGGCGACCAGCAGCGTTTCGCCCCGCCGGATTTCCTGATTGAGCACCATTTTCGCGCCGCCGGCCTTCTCGGTGATGGTCGTGATCGCCAACACGTCATCCATCCGCGCCGGGCTTTTGAAATCGATCTCCATGCGATGCACAACGAAGACCAGCCCCTCCTCATCGGCGGTCAGAAGCGCGCTTTGTTCGCAGCCGAGGCACCGGAGGTAATCGGTGCGTCCGCGCTCGAGAAAATGCAGATAACGGGCGTGGTAAACGAGGCCGGAGAAATCCGTATCCTCATAATAGACCCGTTGCGTCAGGCGGTGGCCATGTTCGATCAGTTCACCCGAAAGCGAAACCACAAGCTCGCTCATACTATCTCCTTGAGAATTTCGGCTGCGTCGGGACGCCCTTCGCGAATGATAAGGTGCTCATGCCGTTGCGGCAGCGCCTCGATGCGCTCCGCGATGAAACGGGGCCTCAGATCGCTCTTCAAAAGCGCTGATGGCTGCGCGGGCAGCCAGCGGAACTCCACCTCGACGCCATCCAGTACCCGATGCACGATATCGCTTTCGTGGAACGGCAGAGGCTGGCGAAGCGAAACAAGATAATAAAATCCCAGCTCATGCGCCGCATAATCGTCATAGGCGAAAAAATTTTCAGCCGACCAGACGAGACGCTCGACCGAACAATCCCGGCCAAGCTCCTCGCCGATCTCGCGGATGATGGTTTCCTGCGTGCTTTCGCCGATTTCGGCACGGCCCCCGGGCAAGGCCCAGTAATTGTCATTCGTGCCGCGCTGGACCAGAAGATGGCCGTTCTGCAAGATCAGCGCCGCAACCCGCATGCTGAAAAGCTGCGGTTTCCGGTCCAGCCGGATCATGTGGCGTTCAGGCGCAGAGGTCATTTATCGTCCAGATCGCCGTCATGCCAGACGAGGTGTCGTGTGGCCTTCGGCAGGTGCTCTATTTCGTCGGCGATGAAATAGGGCGGAATATCAAGCTCCGTCAATGCCTGCCGGGTTGCCGCAACCCAGCGGAACTCCAGCTCGTTTTCGCCGTCCTGAACGCGGTGAATGATGTCAGTCGGATGAAAGGCCAGTGTTTCCGGCAGGTCCATCAGGTAATAAAACCCGAGTTCGTGCCAGTCCTTGCCCTCGTAGTGGAAAAAATTCTCGACCGCCCAGAGAAGACGTCCCACCCTGGCTTCGACGCCAAGCTCCTCGACCATTTCACGCGCCAGCGTTTCTTCGGAGCGTTCGCCCATTTCGGCGCGGCCACCCGGAAAGGTCCAGAATTTTTCATGCGACGCCCGGTGCACCAGCACATGGCCATCACGAAACGCCAGTCCCGCGACACGCATCTGAAAAATGCGCTTCGGCTTGAACTTGATGCGGATACGGGTGTCCTGCTTGGTATCATGTGTCATGGTGCTGGCCTGCGGGCTGGAAACATCAAATCGGTTTCCGTCCACCCTAACGCATCCATATCGTCTTTTCTCGTCTTTGCATCATCTCCCACAATGAATTCATCCAGTTGCGGCGGCTTGACCGTGGTCCCTGATAACATCGCATGCGCCTGCCCGCGATGATGCGTCTGGTGCTGGAAGAGATGAGACAGAACATCGTCGCAGCGATCCCGCTGGATACGCGCACCCCGATGAATATTGACGTTGGCCGCAAGGCCGTTTTCATCGAGACCGTCGACATATGCGATCAGCTCCTCGTCAAGCTCCCTCTGGGCACTCTGCAACGCCTGCATTGTGGCGAAGGGCTCCTCTTCGGCAAAAGCAGCAAGGCCGAGCGTGCCGCCCTGGAGGGCATCGATATAAAACCGGTCGACGGTGTAGATGTGGTTCAGCGTTGCCCTAAGCGTGGGAAAGAAGCTGACGCGGGAAGCGACAAACGCCCCCTGTGAAAGCTGAAGACAGGCCTGATGCAGCCGGAAATTTGCCAACCGGTTGTTGCGTGCAAGTTTGCGGAAAACCCGCAGCGGATCGTAAGGCATGAGGGTACCTCCCTTGACGTCGAAGGACGCCGTCGTTCAATCGACACGCTCAAGCTCCGATCTGCTTTTCAGAACCTTCGCGCCGTCTTCCTGTTCGATCAGATAGGCAGGCTCCTGCCTGCTTGCTTTCCGCTTTATTCTGGAACCGGCGATGGTGCGTTCGACATCGTCAGTGAAAGTCTCGACGATTTTACCTTCACCGGTGCCATTGCCCCAGTTCCACCGGACCTTCGTACCCTTGCGATATCCAGACATGACCATCTCCGTGCCAAAGACGATCAAAGCCGGCAAGCCGGGTTTGTTCCCTCAGTCATCCTCAAGCGTCAGACGGAACTGCGCCGCCTCGATATCCTTGGGCGGCTGCATGCCCAGATGTTTCCAGGCTGTTGCAGTCAGAATGCGCCCGCGCGGTGTGCGCTGGATGAAACCCTGCTGGATCATATAGGGCTCGATGATGTCCTCGATCGCATCGCGCGGCTCCGAGAGGCCGGCGGCGATGGTTTCGATGCCAACAGGGCCGCCGCCGAAATTGACGGCGATCATGGTGAGATAACGCATGTCGAGCTGGTCGAGACCCATTTTGTCGACCAGCAGCCGCGTCAAAGCCTCGTCGGCGATCTCACGGGTGACGGCTTCCGCCCGCGCCACCTCGGCGAAATCGCGCACACGGCGCAACAGCCGCCCGGCGATGCGCGGCGTGCCACGCGCCCGCCTTGCCACCTCGCGCGCACCCTCATCGGTCATATTCAGCCCCATCAGCCGCGCTCCGCGCCGAACGATCAGCTCCAGTTCGTCGACGGTGTAGAAGGCCAAGCGGACCGGAATGCCGAAGCGATCACGCAGCGGCGTCGTCAAGAGGCCGAGACGGGTGGTGGCGGCAACGAGGGTGAATTTGGAAAGATCGATCTTCACCGAGCGCGCCGCCGGCCCCTCGCCGATGATGAGATCGAGCTGGAAATCCTCCATGGCAGGATAAAGGATTTCTTCCACTGCCGGATTGAGGCGGTGGATTTCATCGATGAAGAGCACATCGCGCTCTTCCAGATTGGTGAGAAGTGCGGCGAGATCACCCGCCTTGGCGATGACAGGCCCGGAAGTGGATTTGAAGTTGACACCAAGTTCCTTGGCCATGATCTGCGCCAGCGTGGTCTTGCCGAGGCCGGGCGGGCCGACGAACAGCACATGATCCAGCGCCTCGCCGCGGTTCTTGGCGGCCTCGATGAACACCTTGAGATTGGCACGGGCCTCCGCCTGGCCGGTAAAATCATCCAGCGACTGCGGGCGCAGCGTGGTGTCGATGTCCTCACCGCGCTTTTCCGGGGTAATCAGTCTCTCCGCATCGCTCATTCAGGGCATTCCATTGTTCTAACCGAATTCATCAGGTGGTCGTCGCCCCTATATCACGACTATCGCATCAATACGCTTCACGAAATTCACGATAAACGCGGCTCCACGTCCGCATGCCAGACGGTCCTTACCGCGAAAGCTCCTTCAGCCCGAGACGGATAAGCTTGGCGCTGTCGCCGCCCTCCCCGCCATTCTTCAGCGCGGCAGCAACCGCATTGGCGGCTTGGTCGCGCGAATAGCCGAGATTGGTGAGCGCGGAAACAGCATCCGCCACCGGCGCGGAAGCAACGCCTTCGCCAAGCTCCTGCTTGAGGCCGATCGAAGCGGAAGCTTCCCCCGCAAAGGCGGGCGCCTTGTTGCGAAGTTCGGTCACAAGACGCACCGCCACCTTAGGCCCGACGCCGGGCGCACGCGAAATCATCACCTTGTCCTGAAGCGCGATGGCATTGGCGAGTTCGGAGGGCGACAGCGTGGAAAGAACGGCCAGGGCCACTTTCGAGCCCACACCCTGCACGCTCTGCAGCAGGTTGAACCATTCCCGCTCCAGCGCCGAAAGAAAGCCGAAGAGCTTCAGCTGGTCTTCACGCACATAGGTTTCGATGAACAGCACCACCGCCTCACCGACGGAGCCGATTTTCGACAGCGTGCGCGCCGAACAATAGGCGACGTAACAGACGCCGTGCACGTCCACCAGCACGTAATCCGCGCCGATTTCCTCGATGCTGCCCTTCAGTTTTCCGATCATAATGCCGCCCGCTGCAATGAGACTTCAAATATTCAACCAGCCGCCAAGAGCCGCGCCATCCTGTCACCGCCGCGATTATGCGCGTGGCAGATTGCGATGGCGAGAGCGTCCGCCGCATCGTTACCCTTGAATTCGGCCTTCGGCATCAGGATTTTCAGCATCATGTGAATTTGCTGCTTTTCGCCGTGCCCGACGCCGATGACGGCCTTCTTGACCGCATTCGGCGCATATTCGAACACCGGCAATCCTGCCCGCGCCGGAACCAGCATGGCGATGCCGCGCGCCTGACCGAGTTTCAGAGTGGCAACAGCATCCTTGTTCACGAAAGTCTGCTCCACCGCCGCTTCGTCGGGCTGGTAGCTGTGCACGACGTCAGCCAGCCCGTCATGCAGCTGGCACAGCCGGGAGGCGAGATCCATATCGCCGTCCGATGTCACGGTACCGGAGGCGACGAACCGAAGGCTGTTGCCAAGGGTTTCGATGACACCCCATCCGGTGCGCCGCAATCCGGGGTCAATGCCGATGATTCGAATCGTCTTTTGCATGAGGCACCTTATCTTTCCGGCTGCGACCCTGCCAGCGATAAGTGAACAAAACGACAACATTGATCAAATTTGCAGTGCAGCATTTACCTCTGCTTAAACCGCGTACCGCATTGTTCCCCACAAAATCAAAAAAGGGGAGCTGCGGACATGATGATCCGCAGCACAACATGTTCGCCATATCAGCCGTCCGATGGCGCCATCCATGCATGGCGCGGGAACTGATCCGGCATTGGGGGCTGCATCGGCCATGCTGAACCGTTTTCATTCCATATCCACCAAAGTGCTGGCGATTTTCCTGGCGCTGATGGCGATCTCGACCGGGGCTCTGACGCTTCTCGGCTATCAAAGCAGCAGCGGCGTTCTTGAGGAGCAGGCGTCGAGATCCATGGAAAGCATTCTGGTTTTCCGCGGCGACATGCTTCAGGAACGCCTTGAGCAGCTGAAAACTCAGGCGGATTCCATTGCCAAGATCGAATCCCTGCAGATGGCTGTTGTCTCCATGCGCAGCGGCTGGGCCACCGTGCAGAAAAACTCCGGCGACGCAAAAGCGGAACTTCAGCGCGTCTTCGTCAAGGAAAACCCCTTCGGCGAAAAGGAAAAGCTGATCAAGCCGGAAAGCCCCAGCGGCTTTTATTACTCCACCCATGAGAAGACCCAGACGGATATCGGCGCTTATATCAAGGGAACGCCGTTCAGCGATGTTCTCTTCATCGACCCCGCCGGTACGGTCTATTATTCCTATCTGAAGGGACCGGCCTTCGGGGAAACCGTCAAGGGCGGCGCCTGGGCGGAAAGCGGCCTTGGTACGGCCTTCGCGCGCGGCGCGGCGAACGCCGAAAAGGCGGTCAACGACGTGGCGCAGACCAGTTTCTCCGGCCTGCGCATCGATGCGGCCACGAAAGAGGCCGGTATTTATTTCGGCGTTCCGGTTGTCAAATTCGGCGCGTTCAAGGGCATCGTCCTCTTCCAGGTCAAGGAAGGCGTTTTCAGCCAGATCCTGACGAAAGGCATCGCGGCGGGCAGTTCGGAACAATCCGCGATCATATCAGCCGATGGCAAGGCTATCGGTGTTGAGGGCGAAAGGCTGGTCAGCCTTGATCCGGCCATCTACGATTTCCACGGAAAGGCCCTGAACGCGGCGGGCATGACCATCGCCAAGATCGACCGCGCGGATGGCGAAGCCAATGCCTATGCCCGTCCCTTCTCCTTCGCCGACGAAAAATATCTCGCGGTGGAAAGCATGCTGCGCAGCGAGTTGAACGCCGGCTCCATCTCGATTGCCGGCACGCTTGCCGTGATCGGCCTTTGCGTTCTGGCCGCCATGTGCGCGGCGACGGCCTTTTTCGCGCGGCGTCTCTTCGCACCGTTGGAAAAGCTTGCCGGACTGACGGGCGAAGTGGCCGCAGGCCGCCTCGATGCGGAGATCGGCAATCAGGATCGAAAGGACGAGATCGGCCGCATGGCGCGTGCGCTCGGCAGTTTCCGTGAAAAACTCATCCTGCAGCGGGACATGGAAGAGACCGCATCCCGCACACGGGAAGAAGCCGAAACGGCCCGGCGCGCGCATCTTGCGGAACGGGAGGCGGAAGCAGGCGCCCTGCAAATGGTCGTGCAGTCTCTGGATGAGGGGCTGGACCGGCTGGCGAATGGCAACCTCGCCTATCGCATCGAGACCGTCTTCCCCGACGATCTCGAAAGCCTGCGCCATAACTTCAACACCGCGCTTGCCCGGCTCAGCGAAACCATGCAGGCCATCGGCGGCAATTCCGCCGCCATTCGTGGCGGCTCCGAGGAAATGCGGGTGGGAGCCGACCAGCTCGCAGAACGCACCGAACGGCAGGCAGCCTCCATTACCGAAACGGCAAGCGCCATCAAGGCGATCACCGAAGCCGTCCGCGACCAGATCGAACGCGCCGAACAGGCAACGCGGATCGCCCGCGACGCCAGCACGGAGGCGACGGCATCCAGCCGCGTGATGGAACAGACCATCGCCGCCATGGAGGCGATCCAGACCTCGTCACGCCAGATCAACCAGATCATCGGCGTCATTGACGAAATCGCCTTCCAGACCAACCTTCTGGCGCTGAATGCCGGCGTGGAGGCGGCGCGCGCAGGCGACGCAGGCAAGGGTTTTGCGGTCGTGGCCCAGGAAGTGCGCGAACTGGCGCAGCGTTCGGCCGCCGCCGCAAAGGAAATCACCAGCCTGCTGAAACGCTCCACCGACGAGGTTTCCTCGGGCGTGGTGCTGGTGGAAAAGGCAGGCGCTTCGCTGACCGGCATCGGCAAACACGTGCAGACCATCAGCACGCGTATCGAAGAGATCATGGAGTCTACCCGCGAGGAAGCGCACACGCTTTCGGAAATCAACAGTACCGTCACCAGCCTCGACACCATGACCCAGCAGAACGCCGCCATGGTGGAAGAAACGACGGCCGCCATTCACAATCTCGCTTCCGAAGCGGGTGAAATGGACGGCAGGCTCGGACAGTTCGTATTGGCTCCTGAGAACGAGGCCACTGGACATCGCGCGAACAGGCAATTCAGGCGGGCGGGTTGAGACAGGCCAGCCGGCAAAAGACCGGGGCCTCTTCGGAGGCCCCAATTTTTTTGAACCATCCTTCAATTCTGCGCGACTTCACTGGTAAATCGGGACACGCGCCTTACATCCGCAGCAAAGATTTAAATTTCGCAGGAGCGTCGGATGATACCCTTTTCCATTCTCGACCTTTCGCCGATCGGCGAAGGCGAGAGCGTCAGCGAGGCGCTTGAAAATTCCCGCCGAATGGCGATCAAGGCCGAAGAACACGGCTATAACCGCATCTGGCTGGCAGAGCATCACGGCATGCCGGGCATTGCCAGCGCGGCAACGTCGCTCGTCATTGCCCATGTGGGCGCGGCCACGAAACATATTCGCGTCGGTTCCGGCGGCATCATGCTGCCCAACCATTCCCCGCTTGTCATCGCCGAGCAGTTCGGCACGCTTGCAGCGCTCCTTCCCGGCCGCGTTGATCTCGGTCTGGGCCGCGCTCCGGGAACCGATATGCGCACGGCGCGAGCCCTGCGCCGCAACCTTGATGCTGGCGCGGAAAACTTCCCGCACGATATCGTCGAACTCCAGCGTTATCTTGGTCCGCCGCAGCCGGATCAGGCAATCCTTGCCGTACCGGGCATGAATTCCAACGTGCCGCTCTGGCTGCTCGGCTCCAGCACCTACAGCGCGCATCTCGCCGCAGCGCTTGGCCTGCCCTATTCCTTCGCTTCGCATTTCGCGCCCGATATGCTGATGGAAGCGATCCATATCTATCGCGAGCGCTTCCAGCCCTCTGAAGTGCTGGACAAGCCCTATGTGATGGTGGGCGTAATGGGTGTCGGCGCCGATACGGATGAGGAGGCGCAGCATCTCTTCACCTCCTCGCAGCAGCAATTCGTCAACCTGCGCCGCAATGTGCGCACGCAGTTTCCGAAACCCGTGCACAGCATGGATGACTACTGGAACGAGATGGAGCGTTTCTCTGTCGAACACACGTTGCGTTTCGCGGCCGTCGGCTCGCCTGAGACGATCCAACGCCATCTCGACGGCTTCCTTGCGGAAACGCAGGCGGATGAACTCATTGTCTCGATGCCGATCCATGACATCGAAAAGCGGCTGCGGTCGGTCGAGATTTTCGCAGACGTGCGAACCTCCATAAAAAAGGCCGCGTAAACAAAAAGCCCCGGAGCGGATCGCTGCCGGGGCTTTTTTTTGAAATCTGAAACGTCAGGCAGAAAGCTTGGCGAGAATTTCTTCGGATACTTCGAAGTTGGAATAGACGTTCTGTACGTCGTCATCGTCTTCGAGATTGTCGATGAGCTTCATCAGCGACTGCGCCTTTTCCTCATCCACCGGCACCGTATTCTGCGGCTTCCAGATGGCCTTGACGCTTTCGGCTTCACCCAGCACGCCTTCCAGCGCCTTGGACACCTCGTTCATCGCTTCGAAACCGCAGATGATGGTGTGGCCGTCTTCGCTGGATTCGACATCGTCTGCACCGGCCTCGATGGCGGCTTCCATGACCTTGTCGGCATCGCCGACTTCAGCCTTGTAAGAGATTTCGCCGACCCGGTCGAAGGAGAAGGACACCGAACCGGTTTCGCCAAGAGCACCACCGGCCTTGGTGAAGATGGAGCGCACGTTGGAGGCGGTGCGGTTGCGGTTGTCGGTCAGGGCTTCGACGATGACGGCAACGCCACCCGGGCCGTAACCTTCGTAGCGGACTTCATCATAGTTTTCGCCGTCCGCGCCGGAGGCCTTCTTGATCGCGCGCTCGATATTGTCCTTCGGCATGGACTGAGCCTTGGCGTTCTGGATCGCCAGACGCAGGCGCGGGTTCATGTTCGGGTCGGGCATGCCCGTCTTTGCCGCAACGGTGATTTCGCGTGCAAGCTTGGAAAACATTTTGGACCGTACGGAGTCCTGCTTGCCCTTGCGGTGCATGATGTTCTTGAACTGTGAATGACCAGCCATGGAAAACCTGATTGTCGTAATTTGGAGATTGCGGGCCTTATAATTGCGATAGCCGCGCCATTCAACCCCGCAAGCGCTTTCTCTTGCCGCAACATCAGAAGGAACTGATTTATCCGCTCTTCGTTCTGATCATGAACGCGGCGGAAGGGCACATGATTTCTCTCCATCGCAGCATCAGACCGGAAGGAGAAAACATATGGTCAGCCTGACTGAAGCAAGAGAAGCCCCGGCCCGTCAGCTCTGGGACGAGATCAACTCCGTCCACGCCGGCATGCTCGGTCTTGAAGGCCTGCACAATCACATGCAGCCCATGGCGCCTCATGCTGATCCCAAGACCAACACGATCTGGTTCTTCTCCAAAAAAGACACCGATCTGGTGAAGTCACTGAAATCAGGTTCCCGGGCGCATTTCTGCGTGGTGGGCAAGGACCATGACTACCACGCGTGCCTTTCAGGCGTTCTTGAAGTACGCGACGACAAAACCAAGATCGATGAATATTGGAATTCCGTCACGGCCGCCTGGTACGAGCATGGCAAGAGCGATCCGCAACTGACAATGCTGGCGTTGCATGTCGATGATGCCGATATCTGGGCTTCGACGGACAGCACGCTCAAATTCGGCTGGGAAATCGCCAAGGCGAACATGTCGGATGACAAGACGCCGGATGTCGGCGTTCGCCAGCATCTCAACTTTGCCTGATCAACATCTCCCACCATCTTTCCTCGCCCACCGCCATGCTACATGCCTTTCGGCACGAGTATCTGCGGCTGGCGGGGAAGGTTTCTCATCGAAACCCGGATCACCGGGTCGGTCGCATAGGCAATGCGGAAACTTTCGCCGAACATTGTGAGAAACTGCTCCAGCGGCGGCCCGGTACGATGCATCGGCAAAATCAGCGCGGAGCGCAGGCGCTTGACCACCCGGCTCATGCTGTCGGCGCCCATGGTCAAGCCGCCATCCACCGGCACCATCAGCACGTCGAGGCGGCCGATTTCGGCATAATGCGTATCCGTCAACTCATGATGCAGATGGCCGAGATGACCGATGCACAGGCCCGCAACTTCGAAGATGAAGATGGAATTGCCGTTTTCCTGAAAGGATTCGTAATCGCCCCAGCGGTTGCGGATATCGGTTGCGACATTGCGAATATAGACATCGCCTACCAGAACCTTGTGTTCGGCCTTTTCTCCCGGCGTATCGCTCCAGCCATGCAGCACATATTGGATGGCAGGGTCCGGACTAAGGGTGAAGTGGGTCGAATGCGCCCGGTTCATCGTTACGACCGTCGGCATGACGGGCGGGCGATAGACGCCGTTATAGTCCGTGGCGATCGTTACCCCGCCGGGGCTTTCGATCAGATAGGTGGAATGGCCGATGAAGCTGATCTTCACCTCTTCCTTCGCCGCCGCCTGAGCCAATTGAACACCCGGCGGATTGAAGCTCGCAAACATGACGCCGGGAATGTTGCTGGCTATCGCCTGGCATTGACTGATGGGCGGGCGGCTTTCCGTCTGGGAGAAGGCCGCTCCTGATGAGGCGATCAGCCCCGATATTGCAAGCATTAGCACGCGCAGCATCATGCCACTCCCTGAACTTGCGAAGGGTGGGAGGATGAGGCAGGTTTTGCGGAGCGTCCAGTTACAAGAGTGCCGGAAGGCTCACACTCTCGTCATTGTGAACGCTTCAGGGAGAGATCACGCCCAGAAGGAGGGCAGGGTCTCCGAGAGCCGGGGACCGATGCGCAGCGGCGCGATCTTTTCTGCAAGCCCGGTGCGGTCGGAAATTTCGACGCCGACGCCGCAGATCGTCGCTGGCCCGCTGGCAGCCTCGAAACGGCCCTTCGGCATTTTGGAGATGAAGCGGTTGATCGGCTCTTCCTTTTCCATTCCAAGCGAGCTGTCATAATCGCCGCACATGCCGGCATCCGACATATAGGCCGTGCCGCCATTAAGGATCTGCGCATCCGCCGTCGGGACATGGGTATGGGTGCCGACGACGAAGCTCGCGCGGCCATCCACGAAATGGCCGAAACACTGTTTTTCACTCGTCGCTTCCGCATGGAAATCGAAGATGATGGCGTCGGCCTGTTCCTTCAGCGGACAGGCGGCAAGAATGTTTTCCGCAGACTTGAAGGGATCGTCCAGTTCCGGATGCATGAAGACCCGCCCCATGATGTTGGCGACCAATATGCGTGCGCCGTTGCGAGCATAAAAAATGCCCGAACCCTTGCCCGGCGTACCGTCAGGATAATTGGCGGGCCGGAGGAACTGGTCATGACGCTCGCAGAAGGAAACCGCTTCCTTCTGGTCCCAGACATGGTTGCCGGTCGTGACGACATCGGCGCCGGCATTGATGGTCTCGAGATAGATATCTTCGGTGATACCGAAGCCGCCGGCGGCGTTTTCACCGTTGACGATCACAAAATCGAGCTTCAGATCGGAAATCAGCCCCGGCAATCGTTCCCAGACAGCCGTGCGTCCGGTCTTGCCAACCATATCTCCGAGAAAAAGAAGCCTCATTCACCCGCCCCGATCTTGCGCATGTTTCTATATTTCGTCCCCTCTAGCGGGTAATCCGTCTTTTAAAAAGTGCTAAAGCGCCTTTTGTCCACGATCGGCGATCGACAACGGAGCGGAAAACCAGCGCAGGCCGCTTTCCGTCAGAATGGCGTGAAGCGAGACATCATGCGGCTCCGCCGGTACGGATGGCACTTCCTGACAATCAAAGGCGACGCCGATGAGAACTGGCTGTTTGCCTCTCGCGTGTAACCGTGCAATGGCGCGGTCGTAATGGCCCGCGCCATAACCGACCCGCTGCCCTCGCCCATCGAAGACCGAGAGAGGCACGAGCAGAATATCCGGATCGAGAACCTCCGCATCCTCGCCCGGACCGGTCGTGCCAAAGCCGGTCTTCACCAATGGCGTATCCGCCTCAAAGCAACGGAAGACGATGGTTTCGCGATCCAGCACAACGGGAAGGACGAGACGCCCGCCCCGCTCACGCAATGCTTCCATCAGCGGCCGTGTATCGGCCTCGGATCGGATCGGCATGAAGCCGGAAATCACGGCGCCACGCGCAAAGGCAATGTCGGAGGCGCCATGTGCCGTTATAGACTGACTCTTCTGCTGCCGCTCCGTCGGCGTCAGCGCATCGCGCGCGGCGAGCCTTTCGCCGCGCAGTCTCGCTTTTTCGGCAACGTCGCCGGACATCAGGCAGCCCGGCTCACGAGAACCTTGTCGATGCGGTGACCGTCGAGGTCGATGACCTCAAAACGCCACCCGTTGCGGGTGACGTGCTCACCAAGTTCCGGCAGGCGACGGAACTCGTCCAGAACCAGACCGGCAACGGTTTCGAACTCGGCATCCTCGTCGATCTTGAAGCCCATGCGATAAGCGAACTCATCGGCGGGCATCCAGCCGGCAACGAGGAACGAACCGTCCTCGCGCTCGACAATGGCCGGCTCCTCGTCATTATCTTCCTGGAATGCGCCGGTGATGGCCTCCAGAACGTCGCCGGAGCTGACGATACCTTCGAAATGGCCATATTCGTCGTAGACCAGCACCATGTGCACGGTGGAGCGACGCAGCGACTGGATGACGTCCACCGCACTCGTCAAATCCGATACGACAGGAACTTCGCGCAGAAGCTCACGAATATTGAGCTCCTTGCCGGAGGCCAGCGCATCGAAAGCATCCTTGGCGAAAAGCACGCCGAGAATCTCATCCGAAGCGCCGTTACGCACCGGCAGGCGCGAACGCTGCGTCTGGCGAAGCTGCTCGCGGATTTCCTCGGCGCTGTCTTCGATATCGACCACTTCCACATCACGACGCGGCGTCATCAGGCCACGCGCATTGCGGTCGGCAAGGCGCATGACGCTTGTGATCATCGCCGATTCCTCGGTCTCGATCACGCCGGCGCTATGGGCTTCTGCCAGAACCGTGCGGATTTCATCGTCCGTGACCGATGCGTTGGACTCGCCGCTGTGGCCGAGAAGGGCAAGAACCGTCTTGCCCGACTTGTCGAGCAGCCATACCAGCGGCGCGCCGACCTTGGACAGCAGCATCATGGTGGGTGCGACGCGGGCGGCGACCTTTTCGGGATCGCGCAGCGCAATCTGCTTGGGCACCAGTTCGCCGACGATCAGCGACAGATAGGTAATGGCGACGACAACCGAGCCGACGCCAAGCGCATCGGCGGCACGGTCGGGAACACCCTGTTCCAGCAGCCACGCCGTGAAGCGGGCACCGAGCGTGGCACCGGAAAAAGCACCGGAAAGGACGCCGACCAGCGTGATGCCGATCTGCACTGTGGAAAGAAAGCGTCCGGGATTTTCAGAAAGGCTGAGCGCCTGTGTGGCGCCCTTGCTGCCTTGCGTGGCAAGCACCTTGAGCCTCGCCGGTCTGGAGGAGACAACGGCAAGCTCGGACATGGCAAGCACACCGTTCAATACGGTGAGCAGGACCACGATCATAATTTCAGTAAACAAGTTTAGCTCTTTGGGCTGTTGAACGGCACGTCGCGGTTTTGACCGCAGCGCCCTTTTTTAAAGGGCATGACAGACATACCAATCCGGATAATAGGGAATTGTTCCGCCATTGCAATGACGGCAATATAAAAAAGCCGCGTCCGGCAGTTATGAAAAATCACTGTCGAATATATCAAGGATATGGTGAAGCATCGGGGTTGATACGAAACTTCAAGCGCGATCCACGGCGACCGATGGAGATTTACGATCCTGGGTGCCTACAAAAGTAGGTGGGCGCCGTGTGTCCAGTCCCACGGGACTGGCCAGGGACAGCTCCCTTTGGATCGAGTATGGCCCCAGGGATTGTGGTTCCTGTCGGGAAGCGCAGAACGCATCCAAGATATAGGACGGATCAGGGGAAACCGCCAGAGGGCAACGAGCGAAATTTTGCCGCCTTAGAACTCTTTGCGCCGTCAATGCGCCGCGGGCTTCGGCCGCGCCAGCAGTTTTTCGGTAATACCGTTCAGGCGGTCGGCCAGATCACCGATGGCGAGCGCCACGACTTCATCCGATTTCGCCCTGTGCTCGGCCATGCCGTCACGGTTGCGGGAAAGGGATGCGACCTCTCCTTCCAGCTTCTCGATCTTGCGGTTGAGTTCGGAAAGCTCGTCCATCACCATGATGCCGGCCATGACGGTGAGGCGCAGATCGCCTATTTCGCCGAACTGGCTCTTGAGGTGCCCGACATACCGGTCGAACCTGGTTGCGAGATCGGTCAGATGGTCTTCCTGCCCCGCCTCGCACGCCATGCGATACGCCTTGCCGTCGATCATAACTGTGACTTGCGCCATGAGCCCGCTCCTATCGATCCAGCACCGCGCGGATCGTCTCCATGGCCGTTACCAGCCGGCGGGAAACCTCGCGGTTGACTTCTTCAAGACGATTGGCGCGAAATTCGGCCTGATCCAGCTCATGCGCGAGCCTTGCGCGGTCAACATGAACCCGCTTGACCTCATTATCGATCTCGCCCGTCTCCCTTTGCCGCTCGATACGCATATCGATGGCATTTTCGAGATTTGTGATGGCAGCATTCAGCTCCGTCAGCGCAGATTGTACGGTCTTCTCAGCCGACATCGTTTTTTCCAACTCGCACGCAACCGGCCGAATCGTCCGGTTTCAGGCCTTTTCAACAATCACGAGGTTATTACCCGATTTACCATCCCGTCAATCAAACCAGTGCATTGAGGCGTTTTGCTCTGTGGATGAACGAAGGAGCAGCGGCACATATCGCATGGATTTTGTCAGGATGCCCGATTTTCTAAACGATTTTTTCTCCCTGAGGGAACCGCAAACGCCCGTGGATTTATTGACTTGCCTGCCTCACCTGCTATGGATCAACCCGCTTTTTGGATAGTTGCGTAAAACTATCTCCTTTCACCCGGAAACAGACGGAAAAGCCATGATTTCTCGCGACAAACACAACCGGATGGCCAATGCGATCCGCTTTCTTGCCATGGATGCAGTGGAGAAGGCCAATTCCGGCCATCCCGGACTGCCGATGGGCGCCGCCGATGTCGCCACCGTTCTTTTCACCCGTTACCTGAAATTCGATCCCAAGGCGCCGCTCTGGGCTGACCGTGACCGCTTCGTGCTGTCGGCAGGCCATGGTTCGATGCTGCTTTACTCGCTGCTCTATTTGACGGGCTACGAGGACATGACGATCGACGAGATCAAGCGCTTCCGTCAGTTCGGTTCCAAAACCGCCGGCCACCCCGAATATGGCCATGCGACCGGCATCGAAACGACCACCGGCCCGCTCGGCCAGGGCATCGCCAACGCCGTCGGCATGGCTATTGCCGAACGCAAGCTGGAAGAGGAATTCGGCTCCGACCTGCAGAGCCACTTCACCTATGTGCTGTGCGGCGACGGCTGCCTCATGGAAGGCATCAGCCACGAAGCCATCGCGCTTGCCGGCCACCTGAAGCTCAACAAGCTCGTTCTGTTCTGGGATGACAACAACATCACCATCGACGGTGAAGTTGGCCTCTCCGACAGCACCGACCAGATCGCCCGCTTCCAGGCCGTGCACTGGAACACCATCCGCGTCGACGGCCATGATCCGGATGCGATTGCAGCCGCCATCGAAGCCGCACAGAAATCCGACCGGCCGACCTTCATCGCCTGCAAGACCGTGATCGGTTTCGGCGCGCCCAACAAGCAGGGCACCCACAAGGTCCACGGCAACCCGCTCGGCGCCGAAGAAATCGCCGCCGCCCGCAAGAGCCTCAACTGGGAAGCCGAAGCTTTCGTCATTCCGGAAGATGTGCTCGATGCATGGCGCCTCGCCGGCCTGCGCTCCACCAAGGCCCGCCAGGACTGGGAAGCCCGCCTCGAAGCGACCGAAGCCGGCAAGAAGGCCGAGTTCAAGCGCCGTTTCGCCGGCGATCTGCCCGGCAACTTCGACAGCGCGATCGATGCCTTCAAGAAGAAGATCATCGAAAACAACCCGACCGTCGCCACCCGCAAGGCTTCTGAAGACTCGCTTGAAGTCATCAACGGCATCCTGCCGGAAATGGTCGGCGGTTCGGCTGACCTGACGCCGTCCAACAACACCAAGACCAGCCAAATGAAGTCCATCACGCCGACGGACTTCTCCGGTCGTTACCTGCATTACGGTATCCGCGAGCACGGCATGGCGGCGGCGATGAACGGCATCGCGCTGCATGGCGGTCTCATCCCCTATGCCGGCGGCTTCCTGATCTTCTCGGATTATTGCCGTCCGTCGATCCGCCTTGCCGCACTCATGGGCATCCGCGTCGTGCACGTCCTGACGCATGATTCCATCGGTGTCGGCGAAGACGGCCCGACCCACCAGCCGGTGGAGCAGATCGCAGCGCTGCGCGCCATTCCGAACCTTCTCCTCTTCCGCCCGGCGGATGAAACCGAGACGGCGGAATGCTGGCAGCTGGCGCTTGAGCAAAAGCATCGTCCGTCTGCGCTGGCGCTCACCCGCCAGAACCTTGCGCCCTCGCGCAAGGAATATGAAGAGAAGAACCTTTCCGCTTACGGCGCTTACGAACTCGTATCCGCAAGCGACGCCAAGGTTTCGATCTTCGCGTCCGGTTCGGAAGTTGAAGTGGCGCTCAAGGCCGCCGCGATGCTGAAGGACAACGGCGTTTCCGCCCGCGTCGTTTCCGTTCCCTGCTTCGAGCTTTTCAAGGAACAGCCGGAAACCTACCGCAACGCCATCATCGGCAAGGCTCCGGTCAAGATCGCAGTCGAAGCCGCCATCCGTCAGGGCTGGGATTATTTCATCGGCTCCGACGGCGCATTCGTCGGCATGCATTCCTTCGGTGCATCCGCACCGGCGAAGGATCTCTTCAAGCACTTCGGCATCACGGCGGAAGCCGTTGTCGCCGCAGTCGAGGCAAAACTTGCATGAGGGCTTCCCAAGCCCTCACATTCCACAAAGACCAAGCACATATCTTGTTCGGGAGACTGTAAATGACTGTAAAAGTTGCCATTAACGGCTTTGGCCGCATCGGCCGCAATGTTCTGCGCGCCATCGTCGAATCCGGCCGCACCGATATCGAAGTCGTTGCCATCAACGACCTCGGCCCGGTTGAAACCAACGCCCATCTGCTGCGCTACGATTCGATCCACGGCAAGTTCCCTGCCGACGTGAAGGTCGAAGGCGACACGATCATCGTTGGCGGCGGCAAGCCGATCAAGGTGACGGCCGTTCGCGATCCGGCAACGCTGCCGCACAAGGAACTCGGCGTTGATATCGCGCTCGAATGCACGGGTATCTTCACCGCCCGCGACAAGGCGGCAGCACACCTGACGGCAGGCGCCAAGCGCGTCATCGTTTCGGCTCCTGCTGACGGCGCAGACCTCACGGTCGTCTTCGGCGTCAACGACGATCAGCTGACGAAGGACCATCTGGTCATTTCCAACGCGTCCTGCACCACCAACTGCCTCGTGCCGGTTGTGAAGGTTCTCGATGACGTCGTTGGCATCGATCATGGCTTCATGACCACGATCCACTCCTACACCGGCGACCAGCCGACGCTGGACACCATGCACAAGGATCTGTACCGCGCCCGCGCCGCAGCCCTTTCCATGATCCCGACCTCGACGGGTGCAGCCAAGGCCGTTGGCCTCGTTCTGCCGCACCTCAAGGGCAAGCTGGACGGCACGTCGATCCGCGTTCCGACCCCGAACGTTTCGGTTGTCGACTTCAAGTTCATCGCCAAGCGCGACACGACGGTTGAGGAAGTCAACGAAGCGATCAAGTCCGCATCCAACGGCAAGCTGAAGGGCATCCTCGGCTACACCGAAGAGCCGCTGGTCTCCCGCGACTTCAACCATGACAGCCATTCCTCGATCTTCGCGATCGACCAGACGAAAGTCATGGAAGGCAAATTCGTGCGCGTTCTGTCCTGGTACGACAACGAGTGGGGCTTCTCCAACCGCATGTCGGACACGGCCGTCGCATTCGCGAAGACCATCTAAGCGGAACTCAGTTCGATCAAAAAGCCGGCAGGAGCAATCCTGCCGGCTTTTTATTTGTAAAAATGCCGACGGGAACGAGGAAACCCGTCGGCATCGATCCGGAAGCAAGGCGGGGCGCTTCGGATCGAAACCATCGTTGGGGCAAGACGGGCCAACCCGCAGCCAGCGCCGGCGCGCAACCGTCACCTTCTGTTGTTGATGATGATTGGGTCCCGCGAGCCGGCATTGCTCCAGATCGTATCGAAAGTCTGTTGCCTCAACTCACTTTGCTGCATGGAAAGTTTCATCATGCAGTCGGCAGCATCCCGCGAGCCTTCAGGGTAACCAAAGGAGCGGCAGCGCTCGCGTTGCGCGGCCATGTTTTCAGCCGTCTGTTCCGTACTGGAGCAACCCGAAACGATCGCGCCCGCCGCCAATACTATAATAATTCCAGTAATATTTATCCGTTTCATCCGATCGCTCCGGTAATGTTGAAAAGCAATTCGGACGAGAGAACTAACGCAGCTGCATTGTCTCTATGTTACGTCGAGACGACGGAAGATGAATTGTTTCTGCGGGGGTATCCGCCGCTATCCACGCCATGTATTTTTTCGTCCACAGGCCGAGAAAATTCCCTTTTCCTGCCTTTGTCTGGTCCACTTTGAGACGGACAAGAGACACAGGGATAACGGTCGTGCGCAATGCACTTCGGCCCTGCCGTATCATTCGATACACCCCGCCTTGCGTCGCCTTTCAACGCCACCCGAAACAGCGCTGACAGACCGCAACCCGTGGCGCATTGACTGCAGACGCGCAGAGCATTCATTGCGGCGGTCAAGGCGGTTTGAATGAGGCGGTGGACATGGAATCATTTTATCTTCTGTTGCTGGTCGCAACTGTTCTGGTTCTCGTCGCGGCGTTTTCGAGCCTCATCGCCTTCCGCTTCGGCGCACCTCTCCTGTTACTCTTCCTGATGATCGGCCTTGCGGCGGGTGTGGATGGCCTCGGCATTGAATTCACCAACAATCCACTGGCCTATATGCTCGGTTCGCTCGTGCTTGCCGTCATTCTTTTCGATTCCGGTTTCGGTACGTCGATACAATCCTTCCGGCTTTCGGCAGCACCCGCCGTCGCTCTCGCCACGGTCGGCGTCATTCTCACATCCGTCTTTTTCGCGGGCGCGGCCGCCCTGCTGCTCGGGCTTTCCTGGCTGGAGGGCCTGCTGCTTGGCGCCATCGTCGCCTCCACGGATGCGGCCGCCGTTTTCTTCCTGCTGCGCATCGGCGGCATTCATATCCGCGATCAGGTGCGCTCCACGCTGGAAGTCGAATCCGGCACCAACGATCCCATGGCGATCTTCCTCACCATCGCCCTGGTCGAAATCATCGCCAAAGGTCAGGGGCTTGCCGGCATCGACAGCGGCTTTCTGCTGCTTTTCATCGAGCAGATGGGCCTTGGCGTGATTTTCGGCCTGCTCGGCGGGATCATGATCGCCACCGTCGTCAATCGATTCGCCGCCGACCGCGGGCTCGCGCCGATCTTCGTGCTGGCGCTGGCGCTGCTCGTCTTCTCCTTCACCGGCACCATTGGCGGCAGCGGTTTTCTGGCGGTCTATGTGGCGGGCATCGTCGCCGGCAACCGCCGGATTTTCGCCAAGGAAACCATACGCCGTTTCCATGAGGGGCTGACCTGGCTTGCCCAGATCATCATGTTCCTGATGCTCGGCCTTCTCGCCACACCGTCGCAATTTCCGGCGATCGCCATCCCCGCCGTCCTGCTGGCGCTGTTCCTGATTTTCGTCGCCCGCCCGCTCGCGGTGTGGCTGAGCCTTATGCCCTTCAACTATACCCAGCAGGAAACATCCTTCGTGGCCTGGGTGGGCTTGCGCGGCGCGGTCTCCATCCTGCTCGCCATCATGCCCATTCTCGGCGGGCTTGATAATGCGCAGATCTATTTCAACGCCGCCTTCATCATCGTGCTGGTGTCGCTGCTGATGCAGGGCTGGACCATCAAGCCGGTGGCGACAAGGCTGGGGTTGATCGTGCCGCCGCGCATGGGCGAGGTGGACAAGCTCGAGGTGGACCTTCCGGGCACCGCCAATCATGAACTGATTTCCTACCGGGTCGCCAAGGGCAGCGCCATCATGCAGGGTGAACGTATTCCCCGCTGGGCCATGCCCTCGCTGGTTGTGCGCGACGGCAAGTCGATCCGCTACCAATATGCCGGACGGCTGCGTGAAAACGATCTTGTTTATCTTTTCATCGCGCCCGGCTATTCCCGCCTGATCGACCGGCTGTTCGCCAGCGCCCTGCCGGTTGCTGATGACGACGCCGATTTCTTCGGCACCTTCGCGATCTCACCCGCCCGCCCGGCGAAGGAGCTGGACGCGGCCTATGGTCCCGGCCTGCTTTCGCCCGCCGAACAGGTGATGAGCGTCGCCGAACTCATCGAGGCGCGTCTTGCCGGAAAGGCCGACTATGCCGACCGTGTGCGCCTCGGCTCCATCGTTCTGATCGTCCGCACACTGGACGAGCATGAGGCAATCACCGGCGTCGGAATTTCGCTCGAACCGGTGGAACCGGCCACCAGCCTGCCGATCTTCATCAGCTTTTCGGAAATCCTCAACCGTGTACGTGATTATCTGGCGCAGAAGCGTCAGCCACGCCCCGCCGGCGTTGAAGAAAACGCCTCCGCCCCGGCCAATACAGTGAGAGAAAATGAGGCCTGACCGGCTTGCGTCGTCAATCAGGCATAGTATGGTCCGTGCCGAACTCGCAACAAATCAGGATCGACCTATGCCCGCTTTCAAGACCCTCGACGACCTCAACGACATTGCCGGAAAGCGCGTTCTCGTCCGCGTTGATCTCAACGTACCGGTCGCAGATGGCAAGGTGACGGACGCAACCCGCATCGAACGCGTTGCGCCGACCATTCTGGAGCTCTCCTCCAAGGGCGCGAAAGTCATCCTGCTCGCTCATTTCGGCCGTCCGAAGGGCGAACCGGTCGCCGACATGTCACTTTCCCAGATCGTGCCCGCCGTCGAGGAAGTGCTGGATCACGCCGTTTCCTTCGCGGCCGACTGCATCGGCGCACCGGCGGCGGATGCCGTCGCGAAACTGAACGATGGCGATATCCTGCTTCTGGAAAATACCCGTTTCCACAAGGGCGAAGAAAAGAACGATCCGGCCGTCGTCGAAGCTCTGGCGGCCAATGGCGATATCTATGTGAACGACGCCTTCTCCGCCGCCCACCGCGCCCACGCCTCCACCGAAGGTCTTGCGCGCCACCTGCCCGCTTATGCCGGCCGCACCATGCAGGCCGAGCTTGAGGCGCTGGAAAAGGGCCTCGGCCAGCCGGTCCGTCCGGTGGTCGCCATCGTCGGCGGCGCCAAGGTTTCGAGCAAGATCGATCTGCTGATGAACCTCGTCAAGAAGGTCGATGCCCTCGTCATCGGCGGCGGCATGGCCAACACCTTCCTCGCCGCCCGCGGCACAAATGTTGGCAAATCGCTCTGCGAGCATGATCTGGCCGAGACCGCAAAGCAGATCATGATCGAGGCGGCGACATCCGGCTGCGCCATCGTGCTGCCGGAAGACGGCGTGGTCGCCCGCGAGTTCAAGGCCGGTGCGGCCAATGAAACCGTCGACATCAACGCCATTCCCGCCGACGCCATGGTTCTCGATGTTGGCCCGAAATCGGTTGAAAGCATCAAGGCCTGGATTTCACGTGCGGAAACGCTGGTCTGGAACGGCCCGCTCGGCGCTTTCGAAATCGAGCCCTTCGACGCAGCGACTGTGGCTGCCGCGAAACACGCAGCCGAATGCACGAAGGCCGGCAAGCTCGTCTCCGTCGCCGGCGGCGGTGATACCGTGGCGGCACTCAACCATGCCGGCGTTTCGGACGATTTCACCTATATCTCGACGGCAGGCGGCGCCTTCCTCGAATGGATGGAAGGCAAGGAATTGCCAGGCGTTGCCATCCTGACCGCCGCCAAGTAAACTTACCCTACTTGCCTGACACAAGGCCGGACAAGCCATGCTTGTCCGGCCTTGTCTTTTGGTAAGCGGCACCTTGAGGAAAAGTTTCAAACGATTGAAATGATTTCAATCGTTTCAATGAGTTAGCGTGCCATTTCCCTGCCCTGGAACTTCTGTTATCGGAAATTTATTGTGCCTTGGGAGAATAGCAAATGACCGAACGTCTCGAAGACATCGCCATCAAAATGGTTGCCGACGGCAAGGGCCTGCTCGCAGCCGACGAATCCACAGGAACGATCAAAAAGCGTTTCGACAGCATCAATCTGGAGTCCACCGAGACCGCCCGCCGCGACTACCGCGAAATGCTGTTCCGCTCCGACGACGCCATGAAGAAATACATCTCCGGCGTCATTCTCTACGAAGAGACCCTGTTCCAGAAGGCCGCCGACGGCACGCCTTTCGTTGATATCATCAAGGCAGCCGGCAGCCTGCCGGGCATCAAGGTGGATATCGGCGCGAAGCCGATGGCTTTCCACCCTCACGAATTCATCACCGAAGGCCTCGACGGTCTTTACGAGCGCCTGCGCAAATATCATGAAGCCGGCGCCCGCTTCGCCAAGTGGCGCGGCGTCATCACCATCGGTGAACAGCGCCCGAGCTGGGGTTCTATCAAGGCAAACTCCCAGTCGCTCGCCCGTTACGCCGCTCTCTGCCAGCAGGCAGACATCGTGCCGATCGTGGAACCCGAAGTGCTGATGGACGGCGAACCGGGCACGCACGACATCGACCGCTGTGCGGAGGTCACGCAATGGGTTCTCCAGACCGTATTCGCGGATCTGTTCGACGCCCGCGTCAACCTGGAAGGCATGATCCTCAAGCCGAACATGATCATCGACGGCAAGAAAGCCCGCAAGGCTTCCGTCGAGGAAGTAGCGGAAAAGACTGTAAAGGTTCTGAAGGCGACCGTGCCATCAGCCGTTCCGGGCATCGCCTTCCTTTCCGGCGGCCAGTCCTCCGAAGAGGCGACGGCGCATCTCTCCGCCATGAATGCCGGCTACGACCTGCCCTGGTCGCTGACCTATTCCTACGGCCGCGCGCTTCAGGATACAGCCCTCAAGACCTGGGGCGGCAAGCAGGAAAATGTCGCCGCCGGCCAGCGCGCCTTCACGCACCGCGCCGCGATGAACAGCCTTGCCGCCAAGGGCAACTGGAAGCAGGAACTCGAAAAGGCAGCCTGAGGCCCTCGCCGGCAGGCATTTAGTCAAATAAAAGCCGCCCTCAGGGGCGGCTTTTTCGTTAAGGGCGCAGAAGCAGCGTCGCCGACCATATGACAAAGGCGGCAACCGCGATCTTCCAGCAATCGCCTCTTTTCTTCAGGCCCGGCAGGCCGAGCGGCCGGATGATCTGGATCGCCATGGCCAGCAGTAAAAAAAGGCCGATCGCCTTCGTCATTTATTGAGCCTTTTCTTTATTTCTGCATCGTCACAGGCTGGACATTTTTACCGTTCACCAGAAGAGTGCAACTCATTCGGGCAATGCCCGTCTATGGCCTGTCCGACCGTCCGTCCGAACGCATGAGAGTGTTTTCATGAGCAGAAATCTTCTACCCGTATTCGCTCTTTTATCCAGCACTCTGTTTCTTTTTCTCGGCAACGGCCTTCAGGGTCTCATCCTGCCCGTTCGTGGTTCGGCGGAAGGTTACTCCAATGAAATTCTGGGCTTTCTGGGCACTTCATGGGCGGCGGGCTTCGTCGTCGGCTGCTTTGTCGCGCCTGCCATCGTGCGCCGTGCGGGGCATGTGCGGGCATTCGGCTCCTTCGTGGCGCTGGTGTGCCTGACGGTGCTGATGACCGGCCTTATCATCGACGACACGTCGTGGATTGCACTGCGCGCGCTTACCGGCTTCTGCACGGCCGGCACCTCGATGATCATTGAAAGCTGGCTGAACGAGCGCGCCACCAATGAAAGCCGTGGCATGATCTTCTCGCTCTATATCGCCATCACGCTGCTCGGCGTCGTGGCGGGGCAGATGATCGTGCCAATGGGCGATATCAGCAATACGTCGCTGTTCATGATCTGCGGCATCATCTATTGCATCGCCATTCTGCCGGCCACGCTTTCGAAAGCGGCCAGTCCGCAACCGTTGCAGAAGGTGAAGCTGGATCTGCCGGCCCTTTACCGCAACTCGCCGGTCTCCTTCGTCGGCATCCTGATGATCGGCATTGCCAACGGCGCTTACGGTACGCTCGGCGCCGTCTTCGGCGCGCGCGCAGGTCTGGACCCGACCATGATCGCCATCATGGTTTCGGTCACGATTTTCGTCGGTGCGCTGGCGCAATTTCCGGCGGGAAGGCTTTCAGACCGGATAGACCGCCGATACGTGCTGGCGGGACTTGCCGGGCTTGGCGCGGTCGCGGGTCTCGCTGTCGCGGTGGTGCAACCGCATGACGTCTATGTGCTGATTTTCATGATCGCCATTTACGGCGCTGCCGCCAACGCGCTTTATCCCATCGCCGTGGCGCATGCCAACGACTTCGCCGCCTCGGAAGACTTCGTCAAGGTCTCGGGCGGCCTGCTCTTGCTTTACGGCATCGGCACCATCATCGGCCCGACACTCGGCGGCGCGATCATGACCCATTCTGGCCCCTATGCCCTGTTTCTGGTGACGGCTGTGGCGCATCTGCTCATCACCGCCTACGCCATCATCAGAAGTCGCCAGCGCGCAGCACTTTCAACCGAGGAAAAAGACAATTTCTCGACCATGATGCCGACGACGCCCTCACCGCTCGTCACGCCGGAGAGTATTGCGCTTGACCCGCGCGCGCAGCAATATCCCGCAGACGATGGCGACTATGTGGAAAAAGGAGCAGGCATATGAGCCTCTTTGACGATGACCGTCCGCAAAAGCCGGTAGCGCACGAGATCGGCGGCGATCTCAGCCTTCTTTCGGTGGACGAACTGAGCAGCCGTATCGATCTTCTGCAAGCCGAAATCACCCGGCTGGAAGAGGAGAGGACACGGAAATCCGCCGGCAGGCAGGCGGCTGAGAATCTCTTCCGATCCTGACGCGCACTTGAGAATAGACATGGGACTGCACTTCCAATGCCTAAAGCTGCGGCTCAGGCGGTATCTGGAAGTGAATATCCGGGGCAGTCTTTCGTTTACCATTAACCAAAAATTAAGCTTTCTGAGAGATTACTATACATGTCCAGTTCTTCTGGACCTCAGGCATCTTCTCCATACGGCGAATTGGTCTGATTTTTCTCCCTGTTTTACCTTGAGAGCCGCTTTCGCGGCTCTTTTTTTGCCGCTCGCCGGATTCCGTAAAACTGTGGGTATTAACCCTTCTTTAATAATTGCCTTGCGCATTTCAGGTAAAGATACCATCCTGAAAACACTAAAGGCCGGAACAAAATATCCGGATCGTCGTTGCCTGACAGTGTGGTGCGTGAGCAGGGATTTAAAGAAAATGTCGGAACAGGTTTTAAATACCATAAGCTTTGCGGGTCGCGCGGCTGCTTCCAACCAGTTCAAGACCCTCTATACCGAAGGCATGACCTTGGTTGAGGAAACGGCAAGTTATCTCGATGGCGCCGGCCGCGCCGCCTCCAAGGTGCTGCCGCGCATGGCCTCTGTGCTCTATGCGGCGGAATCAATGCGCCTCACCACCCGCCTGATGCAGATGGCCTCCTGGCTGCTTCTGCAGCGCGCCGTCAACAATGGCGAGATGACGCGCGACCAGGTTCTGAGCGAAAAGAACAAGGTGCGGCTCGACAGCTTCAATGTCGACCGTAACGCGCCCGGCTGGAACGACCTGCCCGAATCCTTCCGCGACCTCATCGAACGGTCGCTGCGCCTCCAGAACCGCATCGCCCTGCTCGACCGCGAAATCTATCGCCCGTCCGAAGCCGCCAAGGTGCCGGACAATGAAAACAGCGTGCAGGCGCAGCTCAACCTTCTGCGCACGGCTTTCTCGATCAACTGAGAAAAGACGACCTTATCCGGACAATTTGAAAAGCAGGCTGAAAAGCCTGCTTTTTTGTTTTGGTCGTTACACCCATATGTACAGCCGCGAAAATCAGACAACAAAAAAGCCCGGTAAAACCGGGCTTTTTTTAAACGATCCGTCCGCAAGTGGATCAGAGGCCGAGGCCGCCGAAACGCTTGTTGAACTTGGAAACGCGACCACCGCGGTCCATAAGCTGCTGGTTGCCGCCCGTCCATGCCGGATGGGACTTGGGGTCGATTTCAAGGTTCATGACTGCGCCTTCCGAACCCCAGGTAGAGCGGGTTTCGTATTCGGTGCCATCGGTCATGACGACCTTGATCGTGTGATAAGCGGGATGGATATCAGCCTTCATGACAATCTTCCTGGTTAAGTGACGTGCGGTCCATTTGCCGCAATTGCGTCAACTGAGCCATTTTAATAAATGAAGCCATAGACCAGATGGGCTATGGCTTCCCAATTCGATGCGGAGCCTATACATGAAGGTCGCCCAGATAACAAGAGCCTGCTATCCCCTTGTGAAAGGAGATGGCCGCAGGGGCTGGAATTTTACCGCACGCCGGAAATTCATCCGCAAAAGGCCCAAAAACGGCATTGAACGAGGAGCATAGAGGACGTGGCAGACATTGACGAGCAGAAAGCTGCGAAACAGAGAAGCCTGAAGCCGCTTCTTGGCCTCTTCCCCTATCTGAGCCGTTATCGCGGCCTGATGGCGGCAGCCCTTTTCGCGCTTGTGCTGTCCTCCGCCACGACATTGGCCCTGCCGCTCGCCGTTCGCCGCATCATCGACCACGGTTTCCAGACGCCGGATGGCGGCATGATCAATAGCTATTTCGCCGTGCTTCTGGCGATTGCCGTTGTCCTCGCGCTCACCAGCGCCATGCGTTATTATTACGTCATGACCATTGGTGAAAGGGTCGTTGCCGATCTGCGTCGCGATGTCTTTGCCCATCTCACCACCCTGTCGCAGCAGTTTTTCGATAGCAACAGATCCGGCGAACTGACCTCGCGACTGACCGCCGATACGGTGCAGATCCGCTCGGCTTTTGGATCGTCCGCCTCCGTGGCTTTGCGCAACATCATCATGTGCTGTGGCGCCGTGGCGATGATGATCTATACCAGCCCCGGCCTTTCCGGCCTCGCACTGCTTGCCATTCCCTTCATCGTTTTTCCTTTGATCGCCTTCGGGCGCTCGGTTCGCGCCCGCTCCCGCACTACGCAGGATACATTGGCCAATTCCGCCGCCTATGCTTCCGAGACGATCGCTGCGAGCCGCACCGTGCAGTCCTTTAACGCCGAGATGCTGGCAAATGCCCGTTACGGCGCTTCCGTGGAAGCCGCCTATCAGGGCGCTCGGGCGGCGATCGGCGCACGCTCCATTCTCACAGCCGTCGCCATCGCGCTGGTCTTCGGCAGCGTCGTCGGCATTCTCTGGTATGGCGCGCAAAGCGTCCTGTCGGGCAGCATGACGGCAGGCACGCTCGGTCAATTCGTGCTTTATTCGGTCATCGCCGCAAGCGGTCTCGGCCAGCTCTCGGAAGTCTGGGGGGAACTGGCGCAGGCGGGTGGTGCAGCCGAACGGCTTTCCGAATTGCTGAACGAGCGCTCGCCCGTCGCAGAACCTACAACACCCGTCGCCATGCCGCAGCCGCCGCGCGGCGAAGCCGAATTCGAAAATGTCGATTTTGTCTATCCGCTCGCGACAGGGCGGCCAATCGTCTCCGGCCTCTCCTTCAAGGTCAGCGCCGGCGAAACCGTCGCCATCGTCGGGCCTTCAGGTGCGGGCAAGAGCACGGTCTTTTCGCTGCTGATGCGCTTTTACGATCCGCAGCAGGGCCGCATCACCGTCGACGGCACGGATATCCGCGACGTCACCCTCGCCGATCTGCGCGCGCGCCTGTCCATCGTTCCGCAGGATGTGGCGATATTCGCCTCTTCCATCCACGACAATATCGCCTTCGGCCGACCTGACGCGACACGCGAGGAGGTGCGCGCTGCCGCCATCGCCGCACAGGCCGACAGCTTCATCGAACGTCTCACCGATGGATATGACACCCAGGTGGGCGAACGCGGCGTGACGCTTTCCGGCGGCCAGCGCCAGCGCATCGCCATTGCCCGCGCCATCCTGCGCAACGCGCCGATCCTGCTGCTCGACGAAGCGACCTCGGCGCTTGATGCGGAAAGCGAAACGCTGGTTCAAAAGGCGCTCGACGAACTGATGAAGACCCGCACCACCATCGTCATCGCTCACCGCCTCGCCACCGTGCTGAAGGCCGACCGTATTCTGGTGATGGATGAGGGCCGCATCATCGAGGAAGGCACGCATCAGAGCCTCATTCGCCAGAACGGCCTTTATGCGCGGCTTGCCCGGCTGCAATTTCAGACCGGGCCGGACGAATTGCGCGCCCAGGCTTAGTTCACGCGATCAGAGCGGAATTTCAGGCAAAACCGCTGGCGTTTCGCCATTCCGCTCTCAACGGCTCACGCCAGCACCCTGCGTCCGGCAATACGGCCTGAAAACAGACAGCCGCCAAGAAATGTGCCCTCCAGGGCGTTGTAGCCATGCATGCCGCCGCCGCCGAAACCCGCCACTTCGCCGGCGGCATAAAGGCCCGGCACCGGCTCACCGGCAGCATCCAGCACCCGCGCGTCAAGATCGGTATGAAGGCCGCCAAGCGTCTTGCGCGTCAACACATGCAGCCGCACGGCAATCAGCGGCCCCATCGCCGGGTCGAGCAGCCGGTGCGGTTTTGCCGTCCGCATCAGCCGGTCGCCGAGATAACGACGCGCGCCATGGATGGCCGTTACCTGCGCATCCTTGCTGAAACCGTTATCGATTTCGCGGTCGCGCGCCTCTATCTGCCGGCGGATATGGTCTATATGCAGCCGGTTATCACCACTGATGGCGTTCATCGCCGTCACGAGTTCTTCGAGCATATCCCGAACCGCGAAATCTTCGCCACGCTCCATGAAGGCACGCACTGGTCCCGGCGGCTCCTTGCCCAGCCTTTTGAGCAGTAGCGGTATATCCTTGCCGGTCAGATCAGGATTCTGCTCCGAGCCCGAAAGCGCAAATTCCTTCTTGATGATCGCCTTGGTCAGAATGAACCAGCTATGGCCGCTGCCGCGTTCACCCAGCATTTTTAGCGTGCCGAGCGTATCGAAACCCGGCATGGCGGGGGCGGCGAGGCGGTTTCCATCCGCATCGCACCAGAAGGACGAGGGACCGGGCAGGATGCGGATACCGTGACCCGGCCAGATCGGATCATGGTTTTTCACGCCCTCGGTATAATGCCACATGCGGTCACGATTGATGACGGCCCCGCCGGCCGTTTCCGTAATGGCGACCATGCGGCCGTCCACATGCGCGGGGACACCGCAGACCATGCCGGCAGGAGGCTCGCCCAGACGTTCCACCGGCCAATTGCGCCGCACCAAGTCCTGATTGCCGCCGATGCCGCCGGAACTGACGATGACCGCCGCAGCGGAGAAGGTAAAATCGCCCTGCTCTTCCCGGCTGCTCTCCTGCCCGCGCTGCACGGGGTCGGCTGCAAGAACAGCGCCTGAAATACCGGTCACCCGGCCGTCGGTGATATCCAGACGATCAACCCGGTGGCGAAAACGGAAGGTCAGCCGGCCGGTTGCCGCCATGGCCTTCGCCTTTTTAACGAAGGGTGCGAGTACGCCCGGACCCGTGCCCCACGTGACATGGAAACGCGGAACGGAATTGCCATGACCATGAGCGAGGCTGCCGCCGCGCTCGGCCCAGCCGACCACGGGAAACCAGCGCATGCCCATGCGGTGCAACCATTCGCGTTTTTCACCGGCGGCAAAATCGAGATAAGCTTCCGCCCAACGGCGCGGCCAATAATCCTCCGGACGGTCGAAACCGGCTGAGCCGAACCAGTCCTGCCTTGCAAGATCGAGACTGTCGCGCACCCGCATCCGGCGCTGTTCGGGACTGTCGACGAAAAACAGACCGCCCAGCGACCAGAAGGCCTGGCCGCCAAGGTTCTGCTCGCCCTCCTGATCCACGATACAGACGCTGAAACCTCGCTCAGCAGCCTCGGTTGCCGCCACCAGCCCGGCAAGCCCCGCGCCGACAACGATCACATCATAGCGTTCCATCAGCCCCTCCCAGATATGACGGAATTACTTTTACGCGAACGTAAATTCACTTTCGTCGGAAGGCAACCGCCATGACGCGGCTCGCGATTTCAGCGCTCGGTGAGCTTGAGTTCGATACGGCGGTTCTGCTGCCGCGCTTCCGGCGTATCACCTTCGGCAATCGGCTGATATTCGCCGAAACCAGCGGCAACCAGCCGGTTTGCCGGTACGCCCTTGGAAATCAGGAATTTCACCACCGAGGTGGCACGGGCAGAGGATAGTTCCCAATTGTCCCGGTAACGTCCGGAACCGGAAAGCTGGACATTATCCGTGTGGCCATCCACGCGCAGGACCCAGTTGATCTCCGCCGGAATTTCCTTGGCGAGATCGAGCAGCGCGACCGCCAGCTTCTCCATCTCCGCCTGCCCTTCCGGATTGAGTTCATTGCCGCCGGAAGGGAAGAGCACTTCGGACTGGAAGACGAAGCGGTCGCCGACGATGCGGATGTTTTCGCGGTCCGACAGGATTTCACGCAGCCGCCCGAAGAAATCGGACCGATAGCGGTTCAGTTCCTGCACCCGCTGCGCCAGTGCGACATTGAGGCGGCGGCCGAGATCGGCGATCTTGACCTGAGAGGAGGTATCCTTGGCTTCCGACGCCTGCAGGGCGGCTTCCACCGAAGCGATCTGCGCTCTCAGCGCCGCAATTTGCTGGTTCAGCAATTCGATCTGCGCGGAGGCGCGGGAATTGGCCTGCCTTTGGTCGTCCAGTTCGCCGGTCAGGCTGCCAATCCGGGCATTGGCGCTGGCATTGTTGCCCGACCCCGCATCGAGGAGCGCCTGCAGTCGGGAACGCTCGTTTTCTGAAGCCGCAAGCGTCGATTGCAGGCTTGCCAGCGCGTCCTCAATATCCTGCTTGTTGCCTTTTTCCATGGCCAGAAGTTCGGTCAGTTCGGCAATCTGGCTGTTGAGGCGTGTCAGCACCTCGTCCTTGCCGGTAATTTCGCGCGACAGCACGAATTGCGCCAACACGAAGACCGTCAGCAAAAACATGATGGCCATCAGCAGCGTCGAAAGCGCATCAACGAAACCCGGCCAATAATCCACACCCCTGTCGCGGCGGCGGTTGCGCGCAAGCGCCATGGCTACTCGCTCCCGTTATCGTGCCGGGTGCGTCCGGAAGATTTCGTGTCGCCGTCGATCCGCGCTGACAACCGGTCGAGCGTGCGGCGGAGTGATTTCGATTCCTCCTGCTGCGCTTCGATCCAGTCTCGCAACATCTGCTGTTCGCTGCGCATGTTCTTGACCAGACCCTGAATGCCCTCGGCAAGGCTGGTCATGGCCGCCAGCGAACGCTCGGTGCTGACCACGGCGCCCGGCTCGGCAACCTTGAACTCCCTCGGCCCTTCCACCGAAGTATCAGTTACTGATGACAGCCAGTTTTCAAGCTGGGTATAAAAACGGTTCTGCGCGCGGCCGGCCTGAAGATCGAGAAAACCAAGGATCAGCGAACCGGAGAGACCGAGCAGCGACGAGGAGAAGGCCGTTCCCATGCCGGCCAGCGGCGCGGTGAGACCGGCCTTCAGCGAACCGAGAATATCGTTGCTGTCACCCGCGCTCGGATCGAGTGACTGGATGACATTGCTGATGGCGCCGATGGTGCCGATCAGGCCCCAGAAGGTGCCGAGCAGACCGAGAAACACCAGCAGGCCGACGAGATAACGCGAGGTATCACGTGACTCATCGAGCCGTGTCGCGATGGAATCGAGGATCGTCCGCTGCGTGACCGTGGAAAGCAGGACTTCGCCGCGCTTGCCGATCAGCGTGCTCATCGGCGCAAGCAGTTTTGGCGCACGACCGACCTTTTCGACGCTGCCGGCAGCGCGAAAGGCATTGAACCAGCGGACTTCCGAGCGCAGGCTCATCGTCTGCGTAAACACCAGAATGATGCCGATGGCCAGCACGCCGAGAATGAAGCCGTTGAGCCCCGGATTGGTCATGAAGGCGGTGTGCGCCTGCCGATAGAGAATAGCCGCCAGGAAGCCGACGAGGATCAGAAACAGAACCATCGTCCAGAGAAACGGTGTGGGGCTGGACAGCTTTTGGCTGTATTGCCGTGTGGTCACCGGTTTCTCGACGCCAAGATCGAGCAGCTCCGAATCCGCCATAACGTTCGCATTCCCTCTGGTCAGGTATCCAGCGGAAGCTATTTGAAAATTGCGACGATTTGAAGCGAAAAGCCGGTCTTTCGTCACTGGCGTTTTAGGAAAACGTGTGAGCACCCGGCAATGGAAAACAAAAACACCCGGCGAACATTCGCCGGGCGTCTAAAACTTGCAGAAAACGACAGGTTTTCCGCCAAAAACCGATCAGCGGCCCGGGATCGGACGGTTGGCGACCTCAACGAGCGCCTTGTGGATATATTCATTACCAGCAGCAACGGTGCCGCTGCCGAAGATATCCGTGCCGCCCTTGATGTCGGAGGCAAAGCCGCCGGCTTCACGAATCAGCACCAGACCGGCCGCCATATCCCATGGCGAAAGATCGGCTTCCCAGTAACCATCGAGACGGCCCGCGGCGACATAGGCCAGATCGAGCGACGCCGCACCCATGCGACGGATGCCGGCAGCCTCACCCATGACATGGCGAAGCTCTACCAGGAACTTGCCATGATTGCCGCGACCGAGATGCGGCACGCCGCAGCCGATGACGCAATCGGTGAGCGCCTTGCGCGCGGCAACACGGATGCGACGATCGTTGAGGAACGCGCCGCCGCCACGCTCGGCGGTGTAGAGTTCGTCGGTCGCCGGATTGAAGATCACGCCGGCAACGACTTCACCGTTACGCTCCAGCGCGATGGAAACCGCAAAATGCGGAATGCCGTGCAGGAAGTTGGTGGTGCCATCAAGCGGATCCACGATCCAGCGATGCGCGCCATCGCTACCCTTTTCCTCGCCGCCTTCTTCACCCAGGAAGTCATAGGTCGGGCGGGCTTTCATCAATTCATCCCGCACGATCTTTTCGGCTTTCAGATCCGCCTGCGAGACGAAATCGCTCGGTCCCTTGACCGAGACCTGAAGGTTCTGCACTTCACCGAAGTCACGCGACAAAGACTTACCCGCCTTGATGGCGGCCTGAACCATGACATTGAGAAGGGCTGAACGGGCCATCGATGTTGTTTCCTGGAAAGCTTGCGAACCGCCCGGAAGCTCACCGGGCAGGCACGTCATTATTTTCTTGAATTGAAAGTTTGCGGTTCAAGACCACAAAACGCGCGGAAATTCAAGGCAAAAAGCCCATGGGGCAGCACCGGCATGGTTAGGCCCGTCTTCCATCACGTTGGGCGGAAACGATTTGCGGCCTCAATCGCCTTCTTCTGCTGCTCGTCGGTGATCCCGAGATAAAAGTCCTCGAGGGACGGATCCTTCAGCCCGGCGCGACGGGAAAGCACATACCATTTGGCCGCTTCGACCGCATCGGGCCGGGTGCCAAGCGCCTGAATATAAAGATGCGCCACCTTGTTCTGCGCCACGACATTGCCGCGCTGTGCCGCCCCGTAGAGCCAGCGGAAGCCCTCATCCAGATTGCGCTCGCCGCCGAAACCATTCACCAGCCAGATGCCCAGATCGACCTGTGCGGTGTCGTAACCCGCTTTCGCGGCCCGCATCAGCCAGTCCCGCGCCTTGGCCTTCTTTTCGGCTGGTACATCCTTCACCGACCAGTAAATCTGCGACACCGCATATTGCGCGTCTGCGATGCCCTGTTCGGCGGATTTTTCGTAGAACGGCAATGCCATCAGCAGGCCCTTGGCGCCGGGATTTTCCGAAACCAGAATCTGGCCCCAGTTGAACTGGGCAGAGGCGTTACCGCCTTCCGCGGCGCGGCGCATGAAATCGTCGGCCTTCGCCTTGTCGCGGGTGACGAATTTGCCTTCCATCAGGATCAGGGCGAATTTGAACATGGCGACGGGATCGCCACCCTGTGCGGCCTGCTGATACCAGAAAGCGGCGGTTTTCTCGTCACGGGCGATGCCCAGACCACGCGACATCATTTCCGCCACCAGCGTCTGGGCGGATGCGTCGCCGTTCTGCGCACGGTTCAGCGCCTTGTCGAGCGCCTGCACATATTCGCCGCGCTGGAAATGCCCATAGGCTTCGTCCACCCGGCCCTTGAATTCTTTTTCAGGCGGCAAAGCGGGCAGCTCCGCGCCCATGCGCTGATAGACATTGACGCCTGCGGACGGCTGCAAGTCCTTCTGCTCTTCGGATTGCACCCTGCCCTGACGGGTCGGCTGAGCCTCATTTTCCAGCTGGCGGGAAAGCGCATTACTTTCGCTCTGCGGCCCGGATTGGGCAAAAGCGACACCCGCCGGCGCGCCGAAAGCAAGCGTCAGCAGCGAAACGGAAAAGCAGAGGTGAACCGAGCGCATGATCATCGCCTGTATCAACCGCCAAACCGTGGCGCTTTTTCGTCAAGCAGGGCGTTGATTTCAGAAACGGCCTGGGCAGCGCCACCAGCATTGTCAAAAACGCCGCTGCGCATCGCCACGAACTCCACACCGGTTTCGGCCACGGCAACAACTGAGGACACGTCCGTGCCACCCATAACGATGGCTGGAATTTCGATCATCGACGCCCACCACTCACCGAGCGCCAGGTTTTTAGGGTGCGCCTCGGGCTTGATGTCGCCTTCCAGCTTTCCGAAAAACACATAATCCGGATTGGACTCGCCCTGCTCAAGAGCCTTGTGACGGTCATCCGCACTGCCGCCGCCGACGATCAGCTTCGGCGTGAATTTTTCCACGGCTTCTGCCAGCGCCTCGGCATTGCCGGCCACATGCAGGCCATCCGCCTTCACGCGACCGGCAACACGGCTGTCACCGGCAATGAGCGCCGCCGCACCGGCCTTCTGGACAACTGGTACGATCAATTCGGCGCGTTTCTGGAAAGCGGCGTCATCCAGACCATATTGCGGAATGATGACGGAAGCGACATCGCCGCCCCGCAATGCTTCTTCCACTTCCGTCGCCTGCTTTTGCGCGTCGTCCGATTGCGGAACGATCAGGACAAGGCGGCAACGATCTTCAACTAGGGTCATCGGTTCGTCCATTTCAGACAGAAGACGCTTGCTGCGCAATCTGCACTCGTTTTCATATGACAAATCCGATAAACCGGACCGGCGAAAGGATCAACTGTCCATCCATGCTGACCGATTTTCATTTTTATCTCGTCGCCATCCCCGCAGTCATGCTCGTCGGCCTCTCCAAGGGCGGGCTGGGCGGCGCACTGGCGCTGATGGGCGTGCCGCTGATGGCGCTTGCCGTATCGCCCGTGCAGGCCGCCGCAATCTTCCTGCCGATCCTGATCGTGATGGATCTCGTGGCGCTTTGGGCCTGGCGGCACCACAACCACCGGGAAACGCTCCTCATCACACTGCCCGGCGCAATCGCCGGCATCACGCTCGGCTGGGCGACCTCAAGCCTCATATCCGCTGACGCCATGCGTCTCGTCGTCGCCTCGGTGACGATCCTGTTCGTGCTGCGTTATTTTCACGAGAGTTTCAAAAGCCGTAAGGGGCAGGAAATTCCGGCCAAACCGCAAAGACCGGCTGCTGCCACGCTCTGGTCCAGCCTTTCCGGTTATGCGAGCTTCGTTGCCCATGCGGGTGGACCGCCCTTTCAGATCTATGTTCTGCCGCTGAAGCTCGATCCAAAGACCTATACCGGCATGAGCGTGCGCTTCTTCGCCATCATGAATGCGATCAAGCTCATTCCCTATTTCGCGCTCGGCGCGCTCGACGCCACCAACCTCAAGACCTCGGCCAGCCTCTTGCCGGTGGCGATGCTGGCGACGCTTGCTGGTGCAAGGGTGGTGAAATATCTGAAACCGTCCGTGTTTTACCCGCTGATGTATTCCATGGCGCTGATTGCGGCACTGAAACTGCTTTGGGACGGGTTGCCTTTCTAGGCTCAGGGAGCCACTAAAAGGCCCTGGCAGCACGCAGGTGCCGTCAGGGCCGAAAAGGTACCGTCAGTCCTTCATTGAAGGCTGCGGTTTGGCATCAATCAGTGCCTTGTGGAGGCTTTAAGCCTCTGCAGTTCATCCTTCAGGCGCAGTTTACGGCGTTTGAGGTCGGCGATCTCTCTATCGTCAGAGGACGGGGAAGCAAGAATACTTTCGAGCTCCTCCTCCAGAGCACCGTGTTTCTTTTCGAGCGATGCAATATGAGCCTGAATGGTCATGCGGCACGTCCTTCCATTTTTAAGCCTACCTCCAGCTCTCCATCGCTGGAGTTTCAGGTTTGCGACGACAATGTGACACGGATCGCTGGTCTTGTCGAAGGCGAAATGAAGGCAATAAGTGGGCAATTTGGTCGCAAGGGATAACTTCCCGTTACCGCGATTTGATGATAGAGGCTCGTGAACGATCACAGACGCGCCGGAGCCGATCCGGCTAGCATAAAATGGGGATGACGAGATGCCCGATCAGGACCAGGCGGACATCAGGCTCACGCTGGCGCGGCTGCGCCAGGAGCATGAGGATTATGACGCGGCGATCAACGCGATGATCCAGACCAGCTGCGATGCGCTGAGAATACAGCGTATGAAAAAGAAGAAGCTGGCCGTCAAGGACAAGATGACCCAGCTTGAAGATCAGGTCATTCCCGATATCATTGCCTGAGCCGGAGAGATTACGTGACAGCAGAAACGCCCCCCGTCGCCATCATCATGGGCAGCCAGTCCGACTGGGAAACCATGAAGAACACCGCCGATACGCTGGATGCGCTCGACATCGAATACGAAGCCCGCATCATTTCCGCCCACCGCACCCCGGACCGGCTTTATGACTTCGCCAATGGCGCGAAGGACGAAGGCTTCAAGGTCATTATCGCGGGCGCCGGCGGCGCTGCCCATCTGCCCGGCATGACGGCCTCGATGACGCCGCTTCCGGTGTTCGGCGTTCCAGTCCAATCGAAGACGATGTCCGGTCAGGACAGCCTCTATTCCATCGTGCAGATGCCCGCTGGCATCCCCGTCGGCACGCTCGCCATCGGCAAGGCCGGCGCGATCAATGCGGCCCTTCTTGCCGCTGCGGTTCTGGCGCTGAGCGACGAGGACCTCGCCGACCGGCTGGATGCCTGGCGTGCGCGCCAGTCGGCAGCCGTCGCCGAATATCCCATGGACAGCGCCCAGTGACGACCGAAGTGATGGCAAAGACGACCAACCTGACCATCGGCATCATCGGCGGCGGGCAGCTCGGGCGCATGCTGGCGATGGCCGCAGCCCGTCTCAACCACCGCACCATCGTGCTGGAACCGCAAGCCGATTGTCCGGCTGCGCAGGTCTGCAACGACCAGATCGTCGCGGAATATGATGACGAAAAAGCGCTTGCTGAACTCGCAAGCCGCTGCGATGTCGTCACCTACGAGTTCGAAAACGTGCCTGTCGCGGCCGCCGAAAAGCTCAGCCTCTCCGTTCCCGTCTATCCGCCGCCACAGGCGCTCAGCGCCTCGCAGGATCGGTTGACGGAAAAACGCTTCCTCAACGGCTGCGGCATCCCGACCGCCGATTTCCGCGCCGTGGACAGCCAGGAAGAGCTGGAAACTGCTCTCACCGCTTTCGGCGGCAAGGGCGTGCTGAAGACCCGACGCATGGGTTATGACGGCAAGGGCCAGCGTCTCTTCCGGGGCGGCGAAGACCTCGCGGGCGCCTTTGCAGCGCTTGGCGGCGTGCCGCTCATTCTCGAGAGCTTTGTGGCCTTCGAGCGGGAGATTTCGATCATCGCCGCCCGTTTCCAGGACGGGACCGTCACCTGTTATGATCCCGCCGAGAATGTCCATCTGAACGGCATTCTGCACACGTCCACTGTTCCGGCAGCGCTCTCCGATGCTGCGAAGGCCGTCGCGGTGGTGTCAGCAGAGAAGCTTCTGGCCGCGCTCGAATATGTCGGCGTCATCGGCATCGAATTCTTCGTCCTGCCGGATGGTTCGCTGGTCGCCAATGAAATGGCGCCGCGCGTTCACAATACCGGCCACTGGACGGAAGCGGCCTGCGTGATCTCGCAGTTCGAGCAGCATATCCGAGCCGTGTCGGGTCTCGCCCCCGGTAGCACGGAGCGCCATTCGGATTGCGTCATGACCAACCTAATCGGCGACGACATCAACGATGTGCCGGCATGGCTGTCGAAAAAAGACTGTCTCGTGCATCTCTATGGCAAGACGGAAGCACGGCCAGGCCGCAAGATGGGCCATGTGACCGAGCTTCTGCACACAGGAAAAGCCTAGTCTTTTAAGGCAAAGGCACGGCCAAGTGTTGACAGGCAGGGCTCAAACGGGTATCTGCCTGCCAACCCAAAAGAGCGCGCCCCGTTGCGCGCTTTTGATTGTTTGAATAGCACGGCAAAATCCGTGCAAAACTGCGGACCAGTAAAATGAAGATCAAGAATTCGCTTAAAGCGCTTAAGGCCCGTCATCGCGATAACCGCCTGGTTCGCCGCAAGGGCCGCGTCTACATCATCAACAAGCAGAACCCGCGCTTCAAGGCTCGTCAGGGCTGATTGACTGCGGTTCGCGATGGTTTCGCGGATCACTTTGTTGACAGTGCAGAAGTTTGCATTTGATATTGGGCGCAGCCGGGTTAAGCTTTAACCCATGCGCCCAAATCGTTTTTGCACGACTATCATCCTCGCCCAGGGCTTCCTGCTTTCAAGCCTCCCGCTTCCGGGAATGGCTGCCATTGCCTATGCGGCGGACGGACAACCAGCTGCCGTGGTGGACTCCGCGCCTTCACCCGCCAAAACCATCGACACTCTTTTTGCATCGCTGAAAAAAGAACGGAATGCAGTCAAGGCGCGCAGCATTGCCAACCAGATCGCCTCCGAATGGAATGATTCCGGTAGCGCGACAATCAATCTCCTGATGCAATGGGCGGGCGAAGCCGCCGACGAAAAGCGTAACGCCGCCGCTTACGATTTTCTCGACCAGGTTGTTTTGCTCGATCCTGACTATGTGCAGGCGCCGTATCGCCGCGCCATGGTCCATTTCGCCGATGGCGATACCCGCAAGGCGATGGCGGACATCAATCTGACGCTGGCAAGGGAGCCGCGCTATTTCCCGGCGCTCGCAAGCCTTGCCAACATCCTCGAAGCCTCGGGCCGCGACGAGTTGGCGCTGAAGGCTTGGGAGCGTTATCTGGCGCTTTATCCTGCGGACAAGGACGCCCGCAAGGAAGCTGCCGACCTCTCGGAAAAGCTGGCGGGTACGCGCGGCTGAATTCGATAGCCACTGATTTTATTTATTGGACTTAGCAGGGTTTTATTTTGGCAGAGCAGAATGAATTTAAAGCAGCCGAAAGTCTTTTAAACTCTATCGGAGACAATCCGAGTTTCGATATAAGCGAGTTCATAGATCGGATTTCCGTGGCTGAGGATTGGGGAAAACTCATCGTCGCCCATATCTATTTAGATCACATCGTCACTGAAGTTTTGAACACGCATCTCGATCATCCCGCATCATATTTCAACGGCCACAGATCGTTCGCTGAGAAACTCAGCCTATGTCAGGCGCTGGGATATTTTCGTGATGAATTCGGCAATGTTCTAAGGGCGGTCAATAACTTACGGAACAGGTTTGCGCACAAACTGGTATTCCACGTTTCGGACGAGGAGAAGCGCAATTTGTTTCGTACTCTCACGACGGAACGCGCCACATCCGAAGTGACCCGTCCAGGCGGCTTCGAGGAGTTTCTGTTCACAGTCGTTATGTTTGCAGAGATTTCACGATCCGCGGAGGAGCGCCAAGCCGAATTGTCAAAAGAGCACAAATTCGTAAGTGAAAAAATCCTAGAGCTCCTTATCGCCAACAAGGACGTGTTGGACAATAAGATTTAGCTGTAGGGCGCACGCGGAAGTCGCCCCACAGCTAGCTGTTAATTATTATTCCATGCCGAGCGCAGCCATGTAGGTCTGAAGAATGGTTTCTTCTTCGATGCGCTCATTGGCGTCTTTCTTACGCAGGCGGATGATGGTGCGGATCGCCTTGGTATCGTAACCACGACCCTTTGCCTCACCGATGACATCCTTGATATCGCCCTGGATGGCAGCCTTTTCTTCTTCCAGACGCTCAATGCGCTCAATAATCTGGCGCAGTTCTGCGGCGGCGACGGTTTCGGTGGTGCTGGTATCGTCCATCATATCATCCTTTATTGGCGGCCCGCATGCGAGCCTTGTTCATCATTCCGGGCGAAGCCTTCGCCGGCCGCTGCCAGCGGGCAGCAAAATTCAGGCCTGTGAACTGCCCACTGAAAGGCGTCCCGTCAAGTCGTTTCCGTCGATCAGAGGTTATTCCCTTGGCCGGTTCTGCTCAAAGGCGGCTTTCTGGGTATCACTCGCCTCCGCCTGATATTTCTCTTTCCAATCCTCATACGGCATGCCGTAGACGATTTCCCGGGATTCATCCTTGCTGAGAGGAGCGCCGGCCTCCTCGGCCGCTTCCCGATACCAGTTGGAAAGGCAGTTGCGGCAAAAGCCCGCGAGATTCATCAGGTCGATATTCTGCACGTCGTGACGTTCGCGAAGGTGCTTCACGAGGCGGCGGAAGGCCGCCGCTTCAAACTCGATCTGCCTGTTGTCGTTCTCTTTCGTCATGGCGAAACTCCAGGCTCAATAGGGGCCGGTGCGGGAGGCGAAAAGCTGATATTCATGCAAGACGGGATCGTCATTCATTGCGGCGAAAATGGGAGCGAGCCGATCCGACCATTCGGCGATCCCCTCTTCATTCGCGATCAGATCCTGCCGAACCTCGAGAAGCGCATGCGGTATGCCCTTCATCATGCAATGACGATACATGGTGTCGCCCTTCAGCGCCCCGTCATAGGGTTCGTTGTCACCCACGAGGATATCCCCGGTGGCGCGCAGATGCGCCAGAAGCGGATCGACCGCCCGATGATCGGTATCCCAGAGAACCGCCGCATGCCATGGCCGCGGCGTTTCCTTCCAGAACGGCGTGTAGGAATGCAGCGACAGGACGAGAGGCGCTTCTTCCGAGGCCTCGGCCACGCCGGTAAGCACACGGTCCACGGCATTGTGATAGGGCCGGTGAAAAATCTCGATCCGCCTTTGCCATTCCTCGTCCGAAATCGGATGATTGCCGGGGATGATCGCCCCGTCCGAAATCTTCATGATGAGAGTGGGGTCATCCTCGCCGCGATTCGGATCGATCAGGAGCCGCGAAAACCGCCCGAGCACCGCCGGCACGCCCAGGCGCGCGGCAAGCGAGCGCGTCAGCCCTTCTATACCGATATCAAATGCGATGTGGCGATGAAAAGCGGTTTGCGGAAGGCCAAGTTTGCCGTAGTGTGCCGGCAGGAGGTTCATGGCATGGTCCGCCAGAAGAACCATGCCTTTGTCATAATCGCCTTCTATGATTTCATAGGGTATGAAGTCGTTCATCGATGATTTTCTGGGGCAGGATTGAGGAGAGAAGCTTGATGGCATGGCTTGAGGCCGGGCGCAAGTTACGGCGGCAGAACAGCCATCTACCTTATCGCACTCATGATCCCACGAACAATATAATCGATTAAACTCGCGTTGACTTTCTTGGGCGGCCACGCCAAGAAGTGTGTTCATTATAACCATGGAATCCGGATGGAAGCCGTGACTCAGTCATCTCTCGCTCTTCCTCGCCACTTCAGGCATATCGCCCGTCTTTTTTCCGCAGCGGCATTGTTTTTGACCCCGTTCATGATCGCGGCACCCGCGCATGCGGATTTTCGCGTGTGCAACAGCACGCAGAACCTCGTGGGGGTCGCAATCGGCTACCGGGCACAGGAGGGCTGGGTCAGCGAAGGCTGGTGGCAGGTCCCCTCTTCGACCTGCGCGACGCTGATCGAAGGTGAGCTGCAGTCACGTTATTATTATCTCTATGCCGAAGATGCCGCCCATGGCGGCCGCTGGACCGGTGACGTCAACATGTGCGTGGCGGAGAACGAGTTCAAGATCAACGGCGTGGACGATTGTTTTGCCCGCAGCTTCCAGAGAATGGGTTTCAAGGAATATGACACGGGCAGACAGGGCAGCTGGATGGTCCAGCTTTCCGATACGCCAGGCACACAGGGAAATCAAAACTGATGAAGCGTAACCGCAAAGTCAAAATTCTTGCAACTCTCGGCCCGGCCTCTTCCGAAGAGGCGATGATCGAGAAGCTGCATCTTGCTGGCGCCGATCTTTTCCGGATCAACATGAGCCATGCGAGCCACGACGTGATGCGGACGCTCATTCAGCGCATCCGCTCCGTCGAGAGCCGTACCGGTCGTCCCATCGGCATTCTGGCCGACCTGCAGGGTCCCAAGCTGCGCGTCGGAAAATTCGCCGAGACGAAGGTCGATCTGGTTCCGGGCCAGACCTTCACGCTTGATAACAACGACACCCCCGGCGACAACACCCGTGTTTTCCTGCCGCACCCTGAAATTCTTGAAGCGGTCAAGCCCGGCCACCGCCTGCTGATCGATGATGGCAAGCTGCATCTGCGCGCTGAAAAGAGCGACGGCAAGAGCATCGTCACGACAGTCATTTCCGGCACCCGCATTTCCGACCGCAAGGGCATCAGCCTGCCGGATACGCTGCTCGGCGTCGGCGTTCTGACCGACAAGGACCGCGTCGACCTCGATGCAGTCCTCGAAACCGGTGAAGTCGACTGGGTGGCGCTTTCCTTCGTCCAGCGTCCGGAAGACCTGGCGGAAGTGCGCAAGATCGCACGCGGCCGCGTCGGCCTGATGTCCAAGATCGAAAAGCCGCAGGCTGTCGAGCGCATCGAGGAAATCATCGAGCTTTCCGACGCGCTGATGGTTGCCCGCGGCGACCTGGGTGTCGAAATGCCGCTGGAAGCCGTTCCCGGCATCCAGAAGCAGTTGACCCGCGCCTGCCGCCGCGCCGGCAAGCCGGTCGTGGTCGCCACGCAGATGCTGGAATCGATGATCACTGCACCTGTACCGACACGCGCCGAAGTCTCCGACGTCGCGACCGCCGTCTTCGAAGGCGCTGATGCCATCATGCTGTCGGCTGAATCCGCCTCCGGCGACTACCCGGTCGAAGCGGTTTCCACCATGGCCTCCATCGCCAGCACGGTGGAGCAAGACCCCTATTATTCCAATATCATCTATGCGCAGCGCGCCCAGCCGGAACCGACAGGTGCCGACGCCATTTCGCTTGCCGCCCGCCAGATCGCCGAAACGCTGAAGCTTGCGGCGATCGTCACCTATACGTCCTCGGGCACGACCGGCCTGCGCGCCGCGCGCGAACGGCCGCAGGTACCGATCATTGCGCTGTCGCCGATCATCCAGACCGCACGCCGCCTGTCGGTCGTCTGGGGTCTGCACTGCGTCGTCACCGGCGATGCCAGCGACCTCGACGACATGGTGAACCGCGCTTGTCGCATCGTGGTTTCCGAAGGTTTCGGCAAGCCGGGCGATCGTATCATCATCTCCGCAGGTGTGCCGCTCGGCACCCCCGGCGCGACCAACATGGTGCGCATCGCCTATATTGGCTCGGACGGCCAGAGCGGCGTCTGACGCCTCGCAACATAAGCATGAAAAAACCCGCCGTCGCCGGCGGGTTTTTTATTGGCTTTTAGCCATCTGATAGAACTGGCTCAGTGCATCTTCACCGGCGTGCTGAAGCGGCTGGATTCGATGGCCACGGCGCCCGGCTTGAAGCTCGCCGAAGTGGCGGAAGCCGACATGTCGTTGCTGAGCATGCGGTTGGCGACAACACGCGGCGCTTTTACGGAGCGTCCGGTCGCGCCCTTGTTCTGGTTGAGCGCCCAGTCCGAAATAAGGTCCTGCGTCAGGCGTCCACCACCCACCATGGCCTGTTGGGAAACGGCGGCATCCTGCCTGCTTGGACGCGAACCCTTGGTCGGCATGCCGGCGCTGAGGCCGCCATTGATGGCGGGCTTCAGGTCAAAAGCATCACCGAAGCCAGCCTGCGGTTCGGCCTTGGCCGTTTCGGCGGGTGCGACGGTAACCTTGTGGTTGACGGCAGCCGGGAATGGCGCAGCTGTCGGCATGGCAGCCGACTGGACCTGCGACCGGGCAGCCTGACCGCTCTGTTCAAGAGCGGCAACCACCGTCGGCGAAAGCGTATCCTGTTGCGCCTCGGCGAGATCGTCCTCACCTTCCGAATCGGCATTTGCAGCCGCGAGCAGGGCTTCCGCCACGGCCGGACGGTTGGCCGGAACCGGAACGGAAGCGAGTTCGCCGGTCGCAGCCGGTGTCGCACCATCGGCGGAAGCCGTCAGGATAGACCCTTCCGCATCACCCTTCATGCCACGCGGGCCGAGAAGTGTGGGTACGGGCACGGAAACCTCAGCGAGATCAGCAAATTGCTGGCGCTCGGCCGGAGCTGACGTCGGCGTCGGCGTGGTCGCTGCCTGCAGGGCGTCCTGCGCGGCATTACGGGCCGGAGAATAAAGGGCTGTTGCAAGGCCGGTATTGGCAGGCGGCTGGTTGCCGAATGCGGGACGAGCCGTCGGCAGCGGCGCATCATTCACGCCGGGAAGTGCCTGTGCCGAAGCAACTGCAATGGTGGGTTCAGGCTCGGGAGCTGCCTGCTGCGGAGCCGCCGGGCGAGCAACAGCCGGGCGTTCTGCGGGCTCCGGCGCTGCGATGCTATCGGGATCTTCATCCTCGTCGCCACCGCCAAAGAGGGCCTGCAACAGGGTCTTGCGCTTGCCGCCGCCGGAGGAGGCAGGGCCGGCACCGGCGCTGGAAGCAACCTGAATGGAGGAGGAGTTGACGCGCTTCTTGTAATCGGCGAGCGCCTGTTCATAACCGGGAAGCGGCTTGCCGTCGGACGGAAGGTGCAGCGTATTGCCGTTCGGGAAGATGCGGACGAGTTCCTGGCGGCTCATACGCGGCCAGGCGCGAACGCCGCCGACATCCATGTGCACGAAGGGAGATCCCGAGGTCGGATAGAAGCCGACACCGCCGATCTGCATCTGCATACCAATTTCACGAAGGCGGGCAAGCTTCACACCGGGGATATAAAAATCCATGGCCTTGCCGAGCATATGCTGGCTTTTTTCCGCGACACCCTTGGTGCGCGTCCGCAGCAGACCGTTGGTCTCCGGCGAGCGGAAGGCCGAAACGACGTTGATGTAATCAGTCGCACCACTGCGGCGATAAACTTCCCAGACGAGGTCGAAAAGGCGCGGGTCCATGCGTGTCGGCTGGTTGCGACGCCAGTCGCGCAGGAACCGGTTCAGCTCCTGCAGGCCCTTCTGGTCATATTTCCCATTGCGCTTGAAGGTGATGACCGCCTTCTCGCGTGTATGGATATAATACAGTTTGAGGCTGCGCGTCTCGGCGGCGGCTTCCGTCGCCGAAACACCTACGAAGGGCATTGCGGCGAGCATCAGGCAGGCAAAGGTGACAGCGCGCGCCGACAGCTTCGTGCATATATCCTTGATCAAGCCGCGCGCGATCCTGGTCGAAAGCGCGTTATTCCGATGCAGATATGGCAATTCGATCCCCGCCTGGAAGACAATTTCTGTCACATTGCCTCAAATGAACGTCAAATACGGTGACACGATGGCAAAATTGCCACACACATACAACCTTCCTCTACATAGTGAATCAGCCACTAACAAGAGGTTTATAGACGGTAAGCGGATATCCTTGCTCAGAAGTTAACGAATTTGCGATCTGCCTTCGAATACGCGGTCGCTGCCTTCAGGCTGCATCTCGAAGGGGATCGTCGGGATCAATGCCATAATCCTTCAGCTTGCGATAAAGCGTCGAGCGGCCAATGCCGAGCTTTCTGGCGACCTGGCTCATCTGCCCGCGATAAAAGCGCAGGGCGAAACGGATGAGTTCTTCCTCGATTTCCGCCAGTTTGCGGATATTGCCCGACTCATCCATGCTGGAGATCAGATTTCCGCCCCGGTAGATGGTGGTGGAAATATCCGACGGCTCCTCGATGACGGCATGGCTTTCAGCAGCCGCCGGCGGGGGCGGTGAATAGGCCGCAAGCTTCAGCGACGCCCCTGAAGGCGCGCGGATGAGATCATCCGCATCATCGCCGGTCGCAAATTCCGGCAGCTGCAGTGCGATCTGCGGAAAATCGGAATCTGACAGTTCCTCGCCCTGCGACAGCACCACGGCGCGGAAAACGGCGTTCTCAAGCTGGCGGATATTGCCCGGCCAGTCATAGGCGGTCAGCAGCGCCAGCGCGCTGGCGTTGAGGCCGACGGGATTGGGCAATTTCTGTTCCGCCGAAAAGCGCTCGGCGAAAACCCGTGCGAGATGCGGGATGTCTTCCTTGCGGCGACGCAGTGCCGGAATGGTGATCGGAAAGACGTTGAGGCGATAATAAAGGTCCTCGCGGAAGCGGCCTTCCTTAACCTCCTCGATGAGGTTCTTGTTGGTGGCGGAAATCAGCCGCACATTCACCTTCTGCACCCGTGCGGAGCCGACGGTTTCGATTTCGCCCTGCTGGACCGCGCGGAGCAGCTTTACCTGTACGTCCAGCGGCAGGTCGCCGATTTCATCGAGGAACAGCGTGCCGCCATCCGCCTCCATGAATTTGCCGACATGTTTTTCCGTAGCACCCGTGAAGGCTCCCTTTTCATGGCCGAAGAGGATGCTCTCCACCAGATTATGGGGAATGGCGCCGCAATTGACAGTGATGAAGGGCTTGTTCGTCCTGTCGCCGGCCGACTGGATGGCCCGGGCGACCATTTCCTTGCCCACGCCGGATTCACCTTCAAGCACCACGGGGATGCTGGACTGGGCGGCGCGCTGTGCGAGTTCAATGACCCTCAGCATTGCCGGGCTTGCGGAAACGATATCGGTAAAATTCACTGCATTGCTCCGTCCGCGCCTTCCCGTGCGGGCTTTTGCCTCTCTCCTGTCGAGCTTGAGCGCATTGGAGATGGCGGCGCCGATCCTTTCCGGCGAGACCGGCTTCACAACGAAATCGAAGGCGCCGGCGCGCATGGCCTGCACGACGGTATCGATGCCGCCCTGTCCCGTCTGGACAATGACGGGAACGTCTGTGCCGAGTTCGCCGACGACCTTCAGAAAGCTAAGCCCGTCCATTTCCGGCATCATCAGATCAAGGACGACGACATTGATCTCGCCGCTATATTGCTTGAGCAATTCCAGCCCCGCTTTGCCGTTTTCGGCAAGCAAGGCGAGATGCCCATAACGTTCCACCGCATTTTTGAGCAGGCGGCGCTGGACGGGATCATCGTCTATCACGAGAACATGCGCGGTCATTTTTAGCTCCGGTTTCCGGTTTATGGACCTGCTTCATGCGGTCCCTTATTCCGCACTCTGGCATGGGAGACTTGAACATCCAGTTTTGAGAATTGCTTGCATTTTATCCATTGCCGCGGGAAACAAGGTCCCCATATGCTTCGCACGCATAATCAGAAGGACATGTTGGATGACCCTCAACCGCGCTACCCCGCAACCCGTCTTCTCCCTTGCCGAAACCTCCGGCCCAGCGCTTGGCGATCTGCCCGGCTGGAAGCTCTCGGATCTCTATCCGTCGGGGAATTCACCGGAATATAAGGGTGATCTCGAGAAGGCGGCGTCGATGGCGGCGGCTTTCGAGGGAAAGTGGAAGGGAAAGCTCGAAGCCGCCGCGAAGGCCACGGGAGAAAACGGCATCGGCACCGCGCTGAAGGAATATGAGGCGCTGGACGATCTCATCGGCCGCATCGGCTCCTTTGCCGGGCTCACTTATTTTTCCGATACGTCGAACCCGGCAAACGGCAAGCTTTACGGCGATGCCCAGGCGAAACTGACGGATATTTCCGCGCATCTCCTGTTTTTCACACTTGAACTCAACCGCATTGATGACGCCACGATGGACGCCTGCATGGCCAATGATGCCGCGGCGGGCCACTACCGCCCATGGCTCGTGGATTTGCGCAAGGACAAGCCGCACCAGCTCGACGACCAGCTGGAGCAGCTGTTCCTCGAAAAATCCATGACCAGCGCGGCAGCCTTCAACCGCCTCTTCGATGAGACGATGGCCGATCTGCGTTTCGACATTGACGGCGCAAGCCTTCCGCTGGAAGTGACGCTCAACATGTTGCAGGAGCCGGAACCGGAAACCCGAAAGAAAGCGGCGGAAGCGCTGAGCGCCACTTTCAAGGACAATCTGCGGGTTTTCACCCTCATCACCAACACGCTTGCCAAGGACAAGGATATTTCCGACCGCTGGCGCAAGTTCGAGGATATTGCCGATAGCCGCCACCTGGCGAACCGCGTTGAGCGCGAGGTGGTCGACGCCTTGGCGGCAGCAGTCAAAAAGGCCTATCCGCGCCTTTCGCATCGTTATTACGCCATGAAGGCGAAATGGCTTGGCATGGAGCAGATGAATTATTGGGACCGCAATGCGCCGCTTCCCGATACGTCGAACACGATCATCCCCTGGGATGAGGCCAAGGATACCGTGCTTTCCGCCTATGGCAATTTTGCCCCCGAGATGGCCGATATTGCCCGCCGTTTCTTCGATGAAGAGTGGATCGACGCGCCGGCCCGCCCCGGCAAGGCGCCGGGCGCATTCGCGCATCCGACCGTGCCCTCGGCCCATCCTTATGTGCTCGTCAACTATCTCGGCAAACCGCGTGACGTGATGACGCTTGCCCATGAGCTTGGTCATGGCGTTCATCAGGTTCTGGCCGGCGAACAGGGCGCCTTGATGTGCGCCACGCCGCTGACGCTTGCCGAGACAGCCTCCGTTTTCGGGGAAATGCTGACCTTCCGCAAGCTGCTTGACGACACCAAGGACATCAGGGAACGCAAGGCCATGCTCGCCCGCAAGGTCGAGGACATGATCAATACGGTCGTGCGCCAGATCGCTTTCTACGAATTCGAGCGAAAGCTGCACACCGCCCGCAAACAGGGAGAACTGACCTCCGAACAGATAGGCGAATTGTGGCTTTCCGTTCAGGCCGAGAGTCTCGGTCCGGCGATCCGGATTTCCGAGGGCTACGAGACCTGGTGGACTTATATCCCCCATTTCATCCATTCGCCCTTCTATGTGTATGCCTACGCCTTCGGCGATTGCCTGGTGAACTCGCTTTATGCGGTTTACCAGAAGGCCGAGACCGGCTTTCAGGAGAAATATTTCGAGCTTCTGAAGGCAGGCGGCACCAAGCACCATTCGGAGCTTCTCAAACCCTTCGGCCTCGATGCGACCGATCCGTCCTTCTGGGACAAGGGACTTTCAATGATCGAAGGACTGATTGACGAACTGGAAGCGCTGGATAACAAACAGGCTTAATCTCTTCCGCCGGCAGGGCTATCCTATTTGGGACAAGCCGGTTGATATTGCCGGCAGAAGACACCGGTAGACAAATCAGGCGACGAACACAGGCTATGAAACGCAAACCCGCCGATCTGACCTTGAGGGAAACCCTGCGCTGGGAGCCGCAGACCGGCTTTCAGCGCATCGACCAGCATATGCGCCGATTGCTGCGCTCCGCCGACGCACTCGGCTTTCGCGCACCGGTCAATGCGGTGCAGGTGCTGGAGAAGAAGGTGAGCGGTGAAAAGCCGCTCTGCGTCAGGCTGGTGATGAACTACAAGGGCGAACTCGATATCGAAACCGCCGATTTCCAGCCCTTGCAGCAGGATGCGGTCTGGCGGGTTCGCATCGCGCGGCAGACCAGGCTCGATTCCTCCGACACCTTCTATCGCCACAAGTCCTCTCGCAGGGAGCCCTATGACGCCGCCCGAGCCGAATTTTCAGCTGACGAGGCAGATGAGGTGCTGCTGCTCAACGAGCGCGGTGAATTATGCGAGGGCTCCTCGACCAGCATTTTTGTCGAAATGCCGGATGGGCAATTGCTGACGCCGCCACTCGACAGCGGCATTCTGCCGGGTGTGCTGCGCGCCGATCTGATCCGCGAACGCAGGGCGCGCGGACAGGCGCTGAAACCGGAGGACATTACCGGCCGGAAGCTGTTCGTCGGGAATTCGCTGCACGGGCTGATTGCGGCGGAGCTTGTTTAAACCGTCACCGCCAGAAGCCGGTCCCGCCCTTTCTCCTTGGCCGCATAAAGGGCCTGATCGGCACGCAGGAAAACATCGTCGGCGCTCTCCGCCGCCTGGTAGACGGTCATACCCGCCGAGCAGCTATAGGAAAAATCCGGGAATTCGGAAAGCGGTCTGGAAAGGCGCACTTTCTGCAGCAGCCGCTCAACGATCTCCTGGCCTTCGGCAACCGAACTGCGCGGCAAAATGAGCATGAATTCCTCACCGCCGATCCTGCCGAAACAATCCACCCGCCGGATGACGGAGTGGGCGATGGTGACAAAATCGCGCAATACCGCATCACCGCATTTGTGACCGAAGCGATCGTTGATCTGCTTGAAAAAATCGATGTCCAGCGTGCAGAGGCAAAAGGGCGCCTCACGCCCCTTGGCGACCTGCTCCACCTGCAGAGCGAGCTTGGCGAAGACGAACCGGCGGTTTGCCGTTCCCGTCAATTCATCCGTCTGCGAGGCGCGCACCGCCAGATCCCTGTCCTGCCGCAGGGTTCTGTAACCCTGGCGAAGTTCGGTGACGTCGCTTGCGACGCACAGCATCCAGCCATCCTGCTGCACCGTCTCGGTCATCCAGAACCAGCGACCGTCATAGAGGTCCATCTCAAAGGCGCGATAGGGCAGCTTGCCGCGCCGGGACTGCGCCGAGAGCAGCCATCCCTCGAAATCATTGTTGCGGATGACGACACCGGTGCGCAGCCGGTGGTTCAGCCGCATGATATCCGCCCAGGTTGGCAAATCACCGTCGGCAAGCTGAAAGCTTTCCCGAAACGACGGATTGGCATGGCGCAACCGGTCCTCGGAATCGTAAAGGGCGATAAGAACGGGGGTGGCACTTTGAAGCGCTGCGACACGCTCTAAAAGATCATTCAACAGGCAACTCCCCTGTGATGGCGAAAAACTCCCCTGCCGTCATCCGGTCAGAGCGCCCCCAAGCCTCTGGACGTACAAACGAAAAGGAGAATTTAATTATAAACGCACTCTCTAAAATGCGAAGAGGCAGAAATGGTGGAAACAATGCGTTCGCCCGTCTCGCCGTCATTATCGTCATATGTCCGTCATCCACCTGCCCTTTATTGTGGCACGCTTTTATGATCTAGCTTACTTATTGGCTGAAAAAGGAAAATTGACGAATGACGGACGCAAACCACCCGATTTACGGCGATATTGACGGCCCCATCATCATGATCGGCTTCGGCTCCATCGGGCGCGGTACTCTTCCGTTGATCGAACGTCATTTCAATTTCGACAGGACCCGGCTCGTCGTCATCGACCCGCGCGAAGATATAGCCGCCTTTCTGGCTGAGAGAAACATTCGCCACGTCCAGACGCATCTGACCAAGGAGAACTATAAGGAAGTTCTCAAGCCGCTTCTCAAAGGCGTTCAGGGCCAGGGCTTCTGCGTCAATCTTTCGGTTGATGCCGCCTCCGTCGACCTGATGCGGATCTGTCGCAAGCACGGCATGCTTTACATCGACACCGTGGTGGAACCGTGGCCCGGTTTTTATTTCGATGCCGATGCCGACAATGCGGCCAGAACCAATTATTCGCTGCGCGAAACCATGCTGAAGGAAAGAGCGCGCAGGCCCGGCGGCACGACCGCGGTTTCCACCTGCGGCGCCAATCCCGGCATGGTGTCCTGGTTCGTGAAGCAGGCGCTCGTCAATCTCGCCAAGGATACCGGCCTCGACATCGAGGAACCGCAATCACATGACCGGGAAGGCTGGGCGAAGCTGATGAAGCAGCTTGGCGTCAAGGGCGTGCATGTGGCCGAGCGCGATACCCAGCGGGCGAAAGAGCCGAAGCCTTTCGGGGCTTTCTGGAACACATGGTCCGTGGAAGGTTTTATCGCCGAAGGTTTCCAGCCCGCCGAACTCGGCTGGGGAACGCATGAAAACTGGATGCCGAAAAACGCGAAAAAGCAGAAAAAGGGAAGCAAGTCGGCGATCTATCTCGATCAGCCCGGCGCCAATACACGGGTGCGCACCTGGTGCCCGGGGCTCGGACCGCAATATGGGTTTCTCGTCACCCACAATGAGGCGATTTCGATTTCGGACTATTTCACCGTCCGCAACGATGACGGCGATGTGACCTATCGGCCCACCTGTCACTATGCCTATCACCCGTGCAACGACGCCATTCTGTCGCTGCATGAGCTGTTCGGCAATGGCGGCAACCCCCAGCCGATCCAGCATGTGCTCGGTGAAGACGAGCTTGTCGACGGCGCCGACGAGCTGGGTGTTCTGCTCTATGGTCATGACAAGAACGCCTATTGGTATGGTTCGCGTCTCACCCTGCAGGAGGCGCGCTCGCTCGCCCCCAGCCAGAATGCCACCGGACTGCAGGTCAGTTCCGCAGTATTGGCCGGCATGGTCTGGGCGATTGAAAATCCGCAGGCCGGCATCGTTGAAGCGGACGAGGTGGATTACCGCCGCTGCCTCGAGGTGCAACGCCCCTATCTCGGGCCCGTCGAAGGACATTATACTGACTGGACGCCGCTCGATGGCCGCCCGGGACTGTTCCCCGACAATATCGACACGTCCGATCCCTGGCAGTTCCGCAACATCCTCGTACGCTGAAGGGGCAGAGTCTCATATTTGCCACGCCGGGGCTTTCCTGAACGACGTCAGGAACCGGGGAGAGCGAACAACGTTGCCTTGAAATAAAGAACGCTTCACGGCATGGTCGAAGCACAGAAGGTTTCATCGAATCGCAGGAGAACAGGCTCATGAACTTCAAGACAAGCGCTGCTTTGCTTTCAGCCGCCATCGCGGTGTCTTCATGCGTCGCGCCGGGTCCCTCCCAGCAGACCTCGATGGCGCCTTCGCTTTCCCGCGGCCCGGCCGTTGACGGCCGCTGGATCGACCGCAACGGCATCGTATCCACGTTCCAGAACGGCGCCTTCTCCACGCGTTCGACAGACACCAACACGCTGCTGGCCTCCGGCACCTACGTGACGATTTCGCCGACGCTTTACGAAATCAACATGACGTCGTTGGTGCGCAACACGCAGTCGCGCGTCAACTGCGCCCTCGTCTCCCCGTCACAATTGAACTGCACGACCGACACAAACAGCCAGTTCTCGCTGACGCGACAAGGCTGATAATCTAGTCTTTTCAGTGATATGACTTTCTGAAACGCACGCCTTCGGCGTGCGTTTTTCTTTATTGCCCACCTGTCATAATTTCGCTTGCGGCGGCTGCCGCTAAATGGAAACATCCGGTTTTCGAAAGACTGACATGTTTTCGGAATAAAGAATGAGCTCGGTCGGAGAATGATCAGCCGGCCTGGACTTCCGCTTTGAACAGGAGAGAGGGACCATGAAGAAAATTTTGGGACTGGGCATGCTGAGCGTTTCGGCAATAACGCTTTCAGCTGGAGCGGCTCTGGCCGATTATGAGCTCAACATTCTTCACATCAACGATTTTCACTCCCGTATCGAATCGATCAACAAATTCGACTCGACCTGCTCGGCGGAAGAAGAAGGCAAGAACGAATGCTTCGGCGGCGCCGCGCGCCTGCTGACCGCAATCAACCAGACCCGTGATGCGCTGAAGGCGGAAGGGAAAAATGTCCTGCTGCTGAATGCCGGCGACAATTTCCAGGGATCGCTGTTCTACACCACCTATAAAGGCACGGTGGAAGCGGAAGTGCTCAACGCCATGAAGTTCGACGCCATGACCGTCGGCAATCATGAATTCGACGATAGCGAAGACGGCCTTGCCGGCTTCCTCGACAAGGTGCAGTTCCCGGTCGTGACCGCCAATGTGGTAGCCACCGCCGCCTCGAAAATCGGCGACCGCGTCAAGCCGTCCATCGTGCTCGAAGTCGGCGGACAGAAAATCGGCATCGTCGGCGCCGTCGCCAACGACACGGCGGAACTGGCAACGCCCGGTCCCAATATCACCATCGCCGAAGATGTCGCGAAAATCAGCGAACAGGTGCAGAAGCTGAAGCAGGACGGCGTCAACAAGATCATCGCGCTGACCCATGTCGGCTATCCACGCGATCTCGAATTCATCGCCAAAATTCCTGACGTCGACGTCGTGGTTGGCGGCCATACCCACACGCTGCTGTCCAACACCGACCAGAAGGCCGAAGGCCCTTATCCGACGCTCGTCGACAATCCCGGCGGTTACAAGGTTCCGGTCGTGCAGGCCGGGCAGTACAGCAAATATCTCGGCGACCTCAAAGTGGTCTTCGATGACAGCGGCGTCGTGAAGGAAAGCAAGGGCGACCCGATCCTCGTCGATTCCTCGTTCAAACCCGATGAAGCCACGCTGAAGCGCATCGACGAGCTGAAGGCGCCGATCGAAGCCCTGAAAGCAAAGGTCGTCGGCACTTCGGAAGGCCCGATTGAGGGCGACCGCAAGGTTTGCCGCGTGAAGGAATGCTCCATGGGCAATCTGGTGGCCGATGCGACGCTGGCCCGCGTCAAAGATCAGGGTGTCACCATCGCTTTTGCAAACAGCGGCGGCCTGCGTTCCTCCATTGATGGCGGCGATGTCTCCATGGGTGAAGTGCTGACGGTTCTGCCGTTCCAGAACACCGTTGCAACCTTCCAGCTCAAGGGCGAAGATATTCGTGCCGCCCTCGAAAACGGCGTCAGCCAGATTGACGACGGCGCGGGCCGCTTCATGCAGGTTTCCGGCATGAAATATTCCTTCGACCGTTCCAAGCCGGCCGGCAGCCGTATCGTTTCGGTCGACGTCAAGGAAGGCGACGCCTTCGTGCCTCTCGATCCCGCCAAGACCTATATCGTGGCGGCCAATAATTACGTGCGCACCGGCGGTGATGGCTTCAAGGTTTTCGCGACCAAGGCGATCAATGCCTATGACTTCGGCCCCAACCTCGAAGAGGCAGTTGCGGCCTATATCACCGCCAACAGCCCCTATAAGCCCTATACCGACGGCCGTATCAGTGAAGTGACGCCTGCCGGTTATGTTGCTCCGGCAAAGCCTGCGGCACCAGCGCCAGCCGCAACCACGCCTGCCCCAGCTGCTGCTCCGGCACCTGCGGCGCCTGCTGCCACAGCACCGGCTGCAACCACGCCGGCATCCCCGGCACCTGCTGCGGCCGCTGCCGCCGTCAGCAAATACGTCGTCGAAAAGGGCGACTCGCTCTGGAAGATCGCAGCGGAGAAATATGGCGACGGCGCTCTCTGGCACAGAATTGCCAAGGCAAACACGCTGAAGCAGCCGAACCACATTGAAATTGGCGAGGAGCTGGAACTGCCGGCCCAATAAGCCGGGCGGGAACGAACAGGGCAATTTGCCGCAGACACAGAGCCGGCCCCGGACATCGGGACCGGCTTCTTGTTTTCTGTTTAAAAACAAGGCGCTAAGGATAAAGATTTGCCAAGGGACAGCCTTCGCCTCCCCTCACCCCGGAAATTGCCGCCGCCGATGGTTCAATCCTGAAGAATTTCGTCTAGAACACGGTGAACAAAATGACGACCCGAGCGTATAGCTCGGGCATTCCGGCCAAACCTCATCGGTTTGCGTTCGGGCAGATAAACAGAAGATGGAGCGTTTCTGGCCTTTATCCGAGGCGGGCCGCTCCTCGTACAACCAGTCCGAGTTTCAGGGTATCATTCATGGCGACAGAACTATCCCCACTCCCCGCAAACCATCCCCTTGTAACTTTTGGCAAGGTGGGCGTCCTGCTCGTCAATCTGGGTACGCCCGACGGCACGGACTATTGGCCGATGCGCCGTTATCTGGCGGAGTTTCTGAGCGACAAGCGCGTAATCGAATGGTCGCGCCTTTACTGGTATCCCATTCTTTACGGTATCGTCCTCAACAAGCGCCCGCAGAAGGTCGGCAAGGCCTATGAGGAAATCTGGAACCACGAACGCAATGAAAGCTACCTGCGCACTTATACACGCAGCCAGGGCGAGTTGATGGCGGCAGCGTTGAAAGATCTGCCTAATGTCGTGGTCGACTGGGGCATGCGTTACGGTCAGCCCTCAATCGCCTCGAAGATCGACGCGCTGAAGGAACAGGGCTGCGAAAAAATCCTGCTTTTCCCGCTTTATCCGCAATATGCCGCATCGACCACCGCAACCGTGAACGACAAGGCTTTCGAGCATCTGATGAAGCTGCGCTGGCAGCCCGCCATTCGCACCGTGCCGCCCTATCATGACGACCCCGCCTATATCGAGGCGCTCGCGGCCTCCGTCAGAAACCATCTGGCGACGCTGGACTGGGAGCCGGAAATGCTCATCACCTCGTTCCACGGCATTCCGCAATCCTATTTCAAAAAGGGTGACCCCTATTATTGTCATTGCCAAAAAACCGCACGTCTGTTGCGGGAAGCGCTGGGCCGGACCGAAAAGAACTTCATGATCACCTTCCAGTCACGTTTCGGGCCGGAAGAATGGCTGCAGCCCTATACCGACAAAACAGTGGAAAAACTGGCTTCCGAGGGTGTGAAGCGCATCGCCGTCATGAATCCCGGCTTCGTTTCGGATTGTCTTGAAACACTGGAAGAAATTGCCGGTGAAGCCGGTGAAATATTCCTGCATAATGGCGGTGAGAAATTCACCCATATTCCGTGTCTCAACGACAGCGTCGAGGGCATGAATGTTCTCGAAACGGTTGTAAGACGGGAGTTGCAAGGCTGGGTGTAATATTGCCATAAGGTTGTTGGGATAAATCCCCGATAGTTCCGATTTGGAGGGAAAGTGATGATTGCATTGGGCGGTTTCGACATCGTCGTCATAGCGGCGGTTGTTCTGGTTATTCTGGTGCTGTTTGCCGGCATCAAGACCGTGCCGCAGGGGCATCGTTACACCGTTGAGCGGTTCGGGCGTTATACCCGCACGCTCGAACCGGGCCTGAACCTCATCGTGCCGTTCTTCGAAAGAATCGGTTCGAAAATGAATGTGATGGAGCAGGTGCTCCACATACCGACGCAGGAAGTCATTACCCGCGACAATGCGAGTGTTTCTGCCGATGCCGTCACCTTCTATCAGGTGCTGAACGCCGCACAGGCGGCTTACCAGATCGCCAACCTTGAAATGGCGATCGAAAACCTCACCATGACCAATATCCGCTCGGTGATGGGCTCGATGGACCTCGACGAGCTGCTGTCGAACCGCGACGCCATCAATGACCGCCTGCTGCGCGTTGTCGATGAGGCGGTAGGGCCCTGGGGCATCAAGGTGACCCGTATCGAAATCAAGGATATCGCGCCGCCGAAAGACCTCGTCGATTCCATGGCGCGGCAGATGAAGGCGGAGCGCGAAAAGCGCGCGCAGGTGCTGGAAGCAGAAGGCGCCCGCAACGCCCAGATCCTTCGCGCGGAAGGCGCCAAACAATCCGCCATTCTGGAGGCGGAAGGTCAGCGCGAAGCGGCGTTCCGCGATGCCGAAGCACGCGAACGTCTGGCCGAGGCCGAAGCCAACGCCACCCGCATGGTGTCGGAAGCCATTGCTTCCGGCAACGTCCACGCCATCAACTATTTCGTCGCCCAGAAATACACCGAAGCGCTTGCCGAAATCGGCACGGCCAAGAATTCCAAGATCGTGCTGATGCCGATGGAAGCCTCGGCACTCATCGGTTCCCTCGGCGGCATCGGCACGATTGCGCGGGAGGTCTTCGGTGACAAGGGCGATGCACCGAGCGCGCCCGCCGCCCCCACGTCATCCCGCTCCGTGCCGCCGACCCGGTCTTCCGGCCAAAGCATCAATGTTACCATCCCGGGTAATCCCTTCGGCTCTTCATCGGAGAAGTGACGATGCTGCAACGGCTTGCCACTGAGCTGGGACCCTGGAGCTGGTGGATCGTCGGCTTCGTGCTGCTCGCCGCAGAACTCATCGCGCCCGGCGTCTTCCTGATCTGGATCGGCATCGCAGCGCTGGTCATCGGCGTCTTTTCGCTGTTCTTATGGGATGCCGCAATCTGGGCCTGGCAATTGCAGCTGGTGCTGTTTGCCACGCTCTCCGTCGTCTTCGCCCTGCTCGGCCGTAAATATTTCGGCCGAAACCGCGGGGCAAGCGACGAGCCCTTCCTTAATCAGCGGGAGGCAAGCCTTGTCGGCCGCACTGCGACCCTTCAGGAGCCGATTGTGGAAGGACGTGGCCGGATCAGGCTGGACGATACATGGTGGCCGGTAAACGGCGAAGACCTGCCGGCCGGAACCCGTGTCAGGATCGCTTCTGCGCGCGGACGCACGCTGACAGTCGAGCCGATAGACCGATAGGTTTCAGGATCAGCTTCTCAAAATCGGCGAGGCTTCAAGCCACCCCGATCCTCAAGAGATCGTGGAAATGCACCAACCCGATCGGTCGATTGTCGTCATCAATGACAATCAGCGCGCCGATATGGAATTTTTCCAGCGTCGCCAGTGCGCTGGTCGCAAGCACCGATTTTTTGACGGTCTTCGGCGAGCGGGTCATGATATCGTCGACCGTCATTTCGGCGAGGTTGCGCGACAGGTTACGCGCCATATCACCCTCGGTGACGATGCCGCACAGACGGCCATCCTCATCCAGAATGCCAACACAGCCGAAATGCTTGCGCGAGAGAACACCAACCGCTTCCGGCATGGCCGTTCCCTTATTGACCAGCGGCACGCGATCGCCGGTATGCATGATATCGCTGACCAGCGTCAGGCTCGCCCCCAGCTTGCCGCCGGGATGAAACACCTTGAAATCGCCCGCCGTGAAATTGCGCGCCTCGAGAAGCGCGACGGCAAGGGCATCGCCCAGCGCCAGCTGCATCAATGTGGAGGTCGTCGGCGCAAGTCCGAGCGGGCAGGCTTCCTGCTCATTGGGAACCAGCAGCACGATATCTGAAGCCTGGGCCAGCGATGAATTTTCCGAGCAGGTGAGCGCGATCAGCGGAATGGAAAAACGGCGCGAATAATTGATGATGCTGCGCAATTCCGCGCTTTCGCCGCCTTTGGAGATCGCCAGCACCACGTCATCGCCGCCGATCATGCCGAGATCGCCATGGTTGGCTTCCGCCGCATGCACAAAAAAGGCGGGCGTGCCGGTGGAGGCAAAGGTAGCGGCAAGCTTTGCGCCTATGTGGCCGCTTTTACCGACCCCGGTGATGATGAGGCGGCCGTTCGACTGGCCGATGGTCTCTATCGCCTTGCAGAAGGGCTCGGAAAGACCGTTCTGGAGAGCGTCTTCAAGGGCGGCAAGGCCAGCCCGTTCCATCGAAATCGTCCGCACGGCGGATTCGATGGCATTGTCTTCGACCAGTTTGACGGCGCGCGTAATCATGGCCGACTGTTACTCTTTCAGCCGGAATAAGTCCACTCTTCAGCCGTCAAGCACCGAGTTTTAGTAGATCCCACCCGAAAATGTTCGGCGGCTTCGGTATGACGGCATGTCGTCAATGACGCCGGTCCGGCGGAGAAATCTCCTCGATTGTTCCCAGCCGCTTGAAAGGGATGTTTTCCTCATCGACCAGATAGCGCCCGAGCGTCCTTACCCATGAGACCGAGCCGTCGCTACGGCGCACGGCATATTCCTGATCATAAAAACTCGCAGCCTTCAGGGTGACCAATGCCGTTTCGATCACACGATTTCGATGATCCAGATCCACTTTTTCGAGCATCTGAAAAATGCTGATACCCTGCATCGCCTGTCTTAGTGGAATCCCGAAGAGATCAGCACATACTTCATCTAAATAGAAACGGTCATTGGTAATATCCCAGCAATAAAAACCGACCTGCTTGATGTTCAAAACGGGATTCATGAAACGACGCTGTCACACAAAATAAATTCAATACGACTTGGTGGGCAATAGAAGATCAGCCCTGTTAGATCATAGGGCGATTCCGTGCCAAATTGAAACGTTTTAATCTTCTCATATTAGAATTTTTTTGCATTTATGACTATTTTTCTCCAGTCATCGGAGCGGACGAAATCGAGCCGCCTGATCCGGGGATGGGTGCTCCCGCTTTTCCGCCACCTGCCAAAACGCTGAAATCCCGGCGATCTTTATCAACTGTTAACCATAAAAAACCTATTGTTAAAGCGATGTTAAAACTTGCGTCGCCTGTCTGGTCCCTGGTTTCTTCATGTCATTTCATCGGCCTGTCACTCATCGGGTCCGAGGAGATGCCCTGGCGGGCCTTCGATCCGGCATCGGCCAAACTCGCCGGGTGAAAAGGAATGAATGTGAAGGGCACCGCCACACGTCTGCCGACGTCGCGGAAAGCAGCAACCCTGCTGCTCGCCTGCACGATTTTTTGCCCGCAGGGAAGCGCTTTCGCGCAGACTGCAACGACGGCCACGCCCGCATTGCCGACCGCCGCTTCTGCCGGAGACGGAACAACTTCACCCCCGCCGGCGACGAATGGAGGAGTGAGCACAGGCACGGTTCAGGCCACAGCCACGCCAGCGCCCACACCACAACTCTGGCGTCCGTCCAACAATCCCGGCGACCCGATCTACGAACAGCAGGACGACGCGGGCCAACCCTATGCCGACGCCGAAAACCCCTATGAGCCGACGATGGACGGCGGCGAAAATCCACGGATAGCGACACAGCCCGGACAGACGCCCGGCATCCGGCTCGGTACATTCCTGCTACGGCCTTCGATCAGCCAGACGATCAATACGGAAAAACAAACGAATACCGGTGGCCCTTCCAGACGCAACTATCTGACGACCGGTATACGCGGCACGCTCACCAGCGACTGGTCCCGCCACGCATTGACGGTGACAGGTGACGGCGCCTGGGAAAGAAACTTCGGCAGCGACAAGGATGGCGAAGAGCCCCGGGCAAGGATAGAGGCCGACCTGCGTCTTGATCTCGGCGAAGAAACGACAGCCAATCTCAAGGCCGGTTACGAATTCAGCCGCGAGGACACGACGGACCCCAACGCTCTGACCGGTGCTGCCGTACAGGGCGGCGAACACCGCTTCACCACGGGCGCGTCGATAGAGCGGGACTTCGGCAAGCTGCGTGGTCTGGCGGCGCTCGATCTCTCGCGCACGGTCTATACCGATGCAAAGGGCACAGACGGACGACCGATCAGCCTCAGCGACCGCGACCAGAATGGCGCCAACCTGCGCGGACGCATCGGCTACGAATTGTCGCCGGCGCTCATCCCCTTCCTCGAGCTGAATGCGGGGACGACCAAATATGACAGGCGTCTCGACAATTCGGGCTATGCCCGTTCCTCCAACTCCTACGGGGCAAAGGTCGGCGCGGAAGTCGATCTTGGCGAGAAGACACGCGGCGAGGCCGCCATCGGTTATCTGCGCAAGCAATATGATGACGATCGCCTCGCCTCGATCGGTGCATTGACACTGGATGGCGAACTCAACTGGTCGCCCCAGCGTGGCACGAATGTCAACCTCGGCCTGCGCACGACGATAGAGGACTTTGCCGGCGGGCCGCAGGGTGGCTGGATTTCTTACAGGCTGGATGCCGGCCTGACCCACGAATTGCGCAGCAACCTCGTCGCCCGCCTGACGGGACAGATCGTGCACCGCACATTCCCCTCTTCCGACATCGAAAATGCCGTGGAATATACCGCAGGCGCCGGCCTGACCTGGGGTCTCAACCGCTATCTCGACCTGACAGCCGACGTCAGCTACCAGTGGACGCCGGTTTATGACAGCAGCGAACTGCGCGTCGGCGCGGGACTTGTCCTGAAGCGATAACAGCCACAAACGAAAATCCCGGCGCGAAGGCCGGGATTTCCTTATGTGCTCGGTCGATTATTTCAGACCATCAATCAGAGCCTTGATCGGCTCTTCGATTGCAGGGCGAATATCGCCACGCTCAAGCGCGAAGGCGACGTTGGCAAGAATGAAACCATCCTTGGCGCCGCAATCGAAGGTCTGGCCACGGAAATGATAGCCGGCGAACTGCTGCGATTTGGCAAGCGACAGCATGCCGTCCGTCAGCTGGATTTCATTACCGGCGCCACGCTCCTGATTTTCGAGGATGTCGAAAATCTCGGGCTGGAGAATATAACGGCCGTTGATGTAGAAATTCGACGGCGCCGTACCCTTGGCAGGCTTTTCGACCATTTCGGTAATCTTGAAGCCTTCACCGACAGCGTCGCCCACGCCGACGATGCCATATTTATGCGTCTGATCAGGAGCGCATTCCTGCACCGCGATGACGTTGCCCTGGGTCTGGTCGTAAAGTTCAACCATGCCCTTAAGGCAGCTTTTCTGCGAATGCATGATCATGTCGGGCAAGAGCACGGCAAAAGGCTCGTCGCCGACGATATCACGGGCGCACCAGACCGCATGGCCAAGACCAAGCGGCACCTGCTGGCGCGTGAAGCTTGCCGTGCCCGCCTTGGGCAGAAGGCCGGCCAGCAATGTCAGCTCGGCATTCTTGTTGCGCTCGCGCAGCATCTGTTCGAGTTCAAATTGAATATCAAAATAATCTTCAATCACCGCCTTGCCACGGCCGGTGACAAATACAAAATGCTCAATGCCCGCTTCCGCCGCCTCATCGACGACGTATTGAATGACAGGCTTGTCGACGACGGTGAGCATTTCTTTCGGAACCGCCTTTGTGGCGGGCAGGAAACGCGTACCGAGACCTGCGACCGGAAATACAGCCTTCCGAATTTTCTTCTGTTCTACCACATATCCCTCCTGAGAGATAAAACTTGATCACAATCCCCGCACGCTGTTGTTATTTCAAAAATAACAACGTTTTGTAAAGGGTGACGCTACCATCTATTAATGGTAAAGAATTTGTTGACGTTCTTTTGTTATCCATGACGACGCCCGATGCGTTTTCGCAATCGAAATGACATTCGAGAGAACGAAAGACTGACGATGACAAAGATGACCCTTTCAGGTGTCCGCAAATTCGGCTGCATGATGGTTGCAGGTTTGGCAATCTCGCTGGTGCCCGTTTCTGCTCACGCAGATGCGGGGTTCAGACAGTGGATCAACCAGTTCTACGCAACAGCCGCGAAAGAAGGCATTAGCAAGGCGACCTATCAGAAGGCATTTTCCGGTGTCAGCGAGCCGGACCCGGATGCGCTGCGCAAGGCCACCTTCCAGCCGGAATTCACCACGCAGATCTGGGATTATCTCGATTCCCGCGTCAATCCGTACACGGTGCGGATCGGCCGCGAAATGAAGATGAAGCACGCGACGACCCTCAACTGGATCGAGCGTAACTTCAATGTCGACAAGCACATCATTCTCGCCATCTGGTCGATGGAATCGAATTACGGCGCGGTTCTCGAAAAGCCGGAGCGACTGCACAATATTCCGCAGGCGCTGGCAACACTCGCCTATTCCGATCCCAAGCGCGCCAAATTCGCGCGCACGCAACTGATCGCCGCTCTGAAGATTCTTCAGGCGGGCGACGTGACGCCGAAACAGCTGACGGGCTCCTGGGCGGGCGCGATGGGTCACACCCAGTTCATTCCCACCAGCTACCTGCTTTATGCGGTGGATGCGGATGGCAACGGCAAGCGCGACATCTGGCATTCCGTTCCGGACGCGCTGGCAACCGCTGCCAATCTTCTTTCCAAGAACGGCTGGGAAACCGGCCGGACCTGGGGTTACGAAACCGCCGTTCCGCGTGGCGGCGCCCGTTATGAAGGGCAGACAAAGACCATTGCGGAATGGGCAAAGCTTGGCTTCACCCGTCCGAACGGCAAGAATTTCACCCGCGGTTCCGATCGCGCCATGCTGAAATTGCAGGGCGGCGCAAGCGGCCCCGGTTTCCTGATGATGAAGAACTTCTTCACCATCAAGAAATACAACGCTTCCGACAGCTATGCGCTGGCTGTCGGCCTGCTTGCGGATGAAATCGCCGGTTATGGCGGCATGCAGCAGAAATGGCCGCGCCCCGACGGAACGCTGGATATTCGTGAAAAATTCGAACTCCAGACCCGCATGAAGGAACTCGGCTATTATGATGGCGAGGTCGACGGGAACTTCGGCTCCGGTTCGAAAGCCGCCATCAGCGCCATCCAGTCGCGCATGGGCATGGAAACCGACGGTCAGCCGTCGCAGCGGTTGCTGAGAGCCCTGCGCAATTGATAATGTGCCGGCGAATTCGGCGGCGTTGTGGGCGCCGTCGATGCATCCGGAAAGGTTGATGTCATGAGTAGGAAACCTGCGGAAAAAAACGGAAGAACCGGCTGGCGTTTCTGCGCCGTCCTTCTTTCCGCTGTGCTTACACTGCCGCTCGTTCCTTCCGAAAGCTTCGCACAAGAGCAACGGCGCACCCTGTTTGAAATGCTCTTTGGCAAACCTGTGGGCCGCGATGGCGGATCCGGTCGTGAATACCAGCCCCGCAACCGCCGGGATTTTCCCTCTGCTCCGCGTGAACGATCGGTCACCCGCCCGCAACCCGCCAGAAAAGCGCCCTCGGTGGTGCAGATGCGGACCGCAAAACCGGAGCCGGCAGCCAAGCTTGAAAATGCAAGACGGGTTCTGGTCATCGGCGATTTTCTCGCCGGCGGCATGGGGGAAGAACTGGTCAATGCCTTTGCAAGTTCGCCGGCAATCGCCGTCGATGTGCGTGCCAACGGCTCTTCCGGCCTCGTCCGCACCGATTATTACGACTGGTTCACCAACCTGCCGCAATTCATCAGCGAGACCAAACCGGCCACCATCGTCATCATGATGGGGTCTAATGATCGCCAGCAGATGCAGATCGGCGATATCAGGGAAAAATTCGGCACGGAGGTCTGGTTCAAGGAATATGAACGGCGGATCGACGAACTTCTGACCCTTGCCGGACGCCAGAAGGTGCCGCTGCTCTGGGTTGGCCTTCCCGCCTTCCAGTCGCCGTCGCTTTCGGCCGATCTCGTCGGTTTCAACCGGCTTTATCGCAGCCATGTCGAAAAATATGGCGGTGAATTCGTCGATGTCTGGGACGGTTTCGTCGATGAGGCGGGAAAATTCGTCATTACCGGCTACGATATGAACGGCCAGCAGGCCCGCCTGCGCGAGGCTGATGGCATCGGCATGACCCAGGCCGGCAAGCGCAAGCTTGCATTTTACGTCGAAAAATTCGTGCGCCGGCACCTTGACAGCGCCGGGCCGGACCTCGTGAAACTGGACGGCAGCAATCTGCCGGCGCTCACCTCCCTGCCCGCACTTGGCATCGATGCGGGGCAGGTGCGAACCCAGCCGATCAGCCTGACCGATCCCAATCTCGATGGCGGCGACAAGCTGCTGGGCGACGCCCCTTTGTCCGCCGGGCCGACACGCGTATCCGTGGTGGAATCGCCGCGCGAAAGGCTGACCAAGCGCGGCGAGATGGCCGATGCGCCGGCAGGCCGTATCGATGATTATCGTGTGGCGCCGGATACCACACAGGCAAAACAATAAGCGCTTTCGCAGCGGCCTGACCGCCCCGCAGCGGGCGTAATGTTTAGGCAATACGCGCATGACAGGATAGGTACAGCTTTGCAGGAATGCGGGGTTGGCCATCCACCACCCCCGGTCCCCCTTTTGCATGGCGATATTTATTTGACGGCGACGCCTCGCTCGTCCGTAGCGTCAGCGCCGCCGTCTTTTTTTGCCTTTCGCCCGCACCCCTTCCTCCCGGAAGGTACACCGGACAATGCCGAGATGAATTCATGCGCCTGCTGCTTGTTGAAGACGAACGCGAAATGGCGGCAGCCCTGTCCGCCGCGCTCCACCGGTTCGATATTATCGTGGATACTGTCGGCACGCTCGATCTTGCCCGTCACGCCATCATGGACGGTGTTCACGATCTCGTTGTGCTTGATCGGCAATTGCCTGATGGCGATGGTATCCAGCTGATAGAAGATTTGCGCCTCCTGCCCGTCACCCCGCCCGTCATCGTGCTGACGGCGCAGGGTTCGCTTGCGGATCGGGTCAATGGCCTCAATCTCGGCGCGGACGATTATCTGGCCAAGCCATTCGCCGTCGAGGAATTGCTTGCCCGCATCCGCGCCCTCATGCGCCGGCCGGCGGGGGCGGTCACGATGACAGCAAAGCTCGGCAGGCTGGAATTCTGCTTCGAAACCCGCGAAGTGCGCATCATGGGTGAATTTCTCCCCCTGACGAGGCGGGAACTACTTATCCTCGAAGCTCTGTTGCGACGGCAGGGCAGAACGGTGCTGCGCTCATTGCTCGAGGAAGCCGTCTATAATTTCGACGATGAGATCCAGTCCAATGCGCTCGATTCCCACATTTCCCGCTTGCGCCGCAAACTGGCGGCCGCAGATGCGGGTCTCGAAGTCCACGGCATTCGTGGCGTCGGTTATCTCCTGAGGGCCACCTTATGAAACCGGCCAAAAGAAAATCGCTCAAACGCCGCCTCACCATTCAATTGCTGCTATTCCAGATCGGCAGCCTTTTCATTGTTACCACGGCCATCATCACCTATATGTCGAGTGGCGGTGCGGGCAGCGCGCTGCTCAGCCCCGAGGCGGCCCAGATAACCGCCAATGCGATCGTGCGCGATAAGGATAATCGGCTGGTTCTGAAGGAAACACCTGAGTTCATCAACCTGCGCAACGGCACTTCTGATTTCTGGTTTGTCGCCGTCAGCGAAAAAGGCGATATCGTTCAGGGCGGGCAGGTGCCTGAGGCCTTCAGCAATATGGATCAACAGCTTAGCGACGTCAGGATATCGGACGTGCGCGACGCGGCGCTTTCTTATTCCTATCTTGCCGTGGTGCGCATCGCCGTCGTTCGTCGCGCCTCCGGGCCAGCGGGAGAATTCGTGATGATCGGCAAGGGCGGCCCGTTCAGCATGACTTTCCCCGTCCTGCTGTTCTCAAACATACTGATCATGCCCGTCCTCATTCTCATGTCCATCGTGACGATTGTCGCCATTCCCTGGCTCATCCGCAGGGAATTTCGCGCCCTTTCCGCCATTGCCCGCACAGCGGAAACCATAGATATCGACAGACGTGGATATCGGCTGCCGGATGGCGATATTCCACGAGAGGTGCAGCCGCTCGTGCATGCCGTCAACGGCGCGCTGAAACGGCTGGATGACGGCTACGAACGGCACAAGCGTTTCATTCTCGATGCCGCCCATGAATTGCGGACCCCCGTCGCCATTCTCCAGACCCGCGTTGAAACGCTGCTGGACGGCCCGGCCCGAAACAGAATTTTGGCGGATGCCAGCCGCATTGCCGTGCTGGCCGAACAATTGCTGGATCTACAGCGTCTCGGCGGACAGAAGGCGCCTCTGGTGCCCCTTGATCTTGTCGGCCTTTGCAGGTCGGTCGTCGCCGATATGGCTCCGCTCGCCATATCACAGGGATATGCGCTCTCCTTTGAGCCGGAGGAAGAGCCGATCCTCGCCCTTGCCGACGACGCCTCGTTGCAGCGCGCCCTGATGAACATCGTGCAGAATGCCATCGAACATGGCGGCAATCGCGGAACGATCACGATAAGGGTCGCGGCGAACCGGGTGATCGAGATAGCTGACGAAGGCAATGGCATTCCCGAAGAGGAACGGGAGCTGATTTTCGACGCCTTCCACCGCCTGCGGCCTAAGGATCGCGGCACCGGGCTCGGGCTCAACCTCGTGCAGGAAATCGTCCGTTATCATGGCGGAGAGATTACCATCAACGATGCTTCCACCGGTGGCGCCTGCTTCCGTATCACCCTTCCCTATTGCTGACGAAGGAGCCCGCATTTTCGAAGAAAAAGAAAAGACCTGTTGCAGACGCAACAGGCCTTTTCCGTTCGCATTATCTTCGTTGCTTAGCGCGGAAGAACGGTCGCCCCCATCAGCGCCTCATCGATCGCGCGCGCGGCCTGACGGCCCTCGCGGATCGCCCAGACCACCAGAGACTGGCCACGGCGCACGTCACCCGCCGCCCACAGCTTGTCAACCGAAGTCCTGTAATCCGTCTCGTTGGCAACCACGTTGGTGGAGCCGCGGCGGTCGGTATTGAGCGACAGCTTACCGTCCATTTCCTTCAGCACGCTGTCCGTGAAAGGACCGGAGAAACCAATAGCGATGAAGGCGAGATCGGCCTTGATGATGAATTCCGTGCCGGCGATGGGCTTGCGCCGATCATCCACCTGACAGCACTTTACGCCGGTCAGAACGCCGTCTTCGCCAACGAATTCAAGCGTGGCGACCTGGAACTCGCGAACGGCGCCTTCGGCCTGCGAGGACGAGGTGCGCATCTTGGTTGCCCAGAAAGGCCAGACCGCGAGCTTGTCTTCCTTTTCCGGCGGCATCGGGCGGATGTCGAGCTGCGTGACTTTCACTGCACCCTGGCGGAAAGCCGTGCCGACGCAGTCAGAGGCCGTATCACCGCCACCAACGACGACGACATGTTTGCCGCCGGCGAGGATCGGATCGGCCGGCCAGCCGATGCTGTCGATGTTCTCGCGGCCAACGCGGCGGTTCTGCTGCACGAGGTAAGGCATGGCGTCGTAAACGCCGTTGAAATCAGCACCGCCGATACCGGCCGGGCGCGGGGTTTCCGAACCGCCACAATAAAGAACCGCATCGTGATCGGCCAGAAGCGCCTCGACCGTCACATCCACACCGACATTGACGCCGCAATGGAAGGTAACACCTTCACCCTTGATCTGCTCGACACGGCGGTCGATGAAGTTCTTCTCCATCTTGAAATCCGGAATACCGTAACGCAACAATCCGCCGGGCTTCGTTTCGCGCTCATAGACGTGAACCTCATGGCCGGCGCGGCCAAGCTGCTGCGCTGCCGCCATGCCGGACGGGCCGGAGCCGATGATGGCGACCTTCTTGCCGGTGTGGATCGTCGCCGGCTTCGGCACGATAAAGCCCAGTTCGTAAGCCTTGTCGGCAATCGCCTGCTCGACGGTCTTGATGGCGACCGGCGCATCCTCGAGATTCAGCGTGCAGGCTTCCTCGCAGGGTGCCGGACAGACGCGGCCGGTGAATTCCGGGAAGTTGTTGGTGGAATGGAGGTTGCGGATCGCCTCTTCCCAATTGTTGTTATAAACCAGATCGTTCCAGTCGGGGATCTGGTTGTGCACGGGACAGCCCGTCGGGCCGTGACAGTAGGGAATGCCGCAGTCCATGCAGCGCGCCGCCTGCTTCTGTACCTCGGCATCCGACATCGGAATAGTGAATTCGCGGAAATGGCGGATACGATCCGATGCGGGCTGATACTTGCCCACCTGACGGTCGATCTCCAGAAAACCTGTAACCTTGCCCACGTTTATGTCCTCACATCAAAGCGGAGCGCCTGTCGGGCCCCAGTACCAGTAGGCGAAACCAATAACCGCCCCCAATACGATGAACTCAAATCCGGTCTCGCCGCTCGTCCAGTAGATCGCCGTGGGAACGGCGACCGCGATCATCAGCGAGACCAGTTGGTGTAGTGTCCTCACGCGGCGGATTTACTCCGCCGCCACGCCCATGCGCATGCGCTCCATTTCCTCAAGCGCACGACGGTATTCGACCGGCATGACCTTGCGGAACTTCGGACGGAACTCGCTCCAGCGGTCGAGTATATCCTTGGCGCGCGACGAATTCGTGTAGTGGAAGTGGTTGGAAATGAGCTGGTAGAGACGCTCCTCGTCGTGGCGCGTCATGTCCTCGGAAACGTCGACACGTCCCTTGTGCATGAGGTCGCCGCCGTGATGGTGCAGCTTCTCCAGCATGTCGTCTTCTTCCGGAACCGGCTCCAGCTCAACCATGGCCATGTTGCAGCGGGTAGCGAAGTCGCCCTTCTCGTCGAGAACATAAGCCACGCCGCCGGACATGCCGGCCGCGAAGTTGCGGCCCGTTTCGCCGAGAACGACCACGATGCCGCCCGTCATATATTCGCAGCCGTGGTCGCCGACACCTTCGACAACCGCGACCGCGCCGGAGTTGCGCACCGCAAAGCGCTCACCCGCCACACCGCGGAAATAGCACTCGCCGGTGATCGCACCATAGAGAACGGTGTTGCCGACGATGATCGAGTTTTCCGCGACGATACGGGTGTTTTCCGGCGGGCGCACGATGATGCGGCCACCTGACAAACCCTTGCCGACATAGTCGTTGCCGTCACCCACCAGATCGAAGGTGATGCCGCGAGCGAGAAACGCGCCGAAGGACTGACCGGCCGTGCCGCGCAGCGTCACGTGGATCGTGTCGTCCTTCAGACCCTTATGGCCCCAGCGCTTGGCAAGCGCACCTGACAGCATGGCGCCGGCGGAACGGTCGACGTTCTTGATCGGCACTTCGAACACAACGGGTTCGCGGTTTTCCAGCGACGGCAGGGATTTCTCGATCAGCTTGCGATCGAGAATGTCGTCGATCGGGTGCTTCTGACGCTCTGTCCAGAAGGTCGCTTCCTTGGGAGCCTCGACCTTGTGGAAGATGCGGCTGAAATCCAGACCTTTGGCCTTCCAGTGCGCCAGCATCTCATCCTTTTCGAGCAGTTCGGAAGCGCCGATAATCTCGTCCAGCCTGGTAACGCCAAGCGAGGCGAGGATTTCGCGCACTTCTTCAGCCACGAAGAAGAAGTAGTTGATGACGTGTTCCGGCGTGCCCTTGAAGCGCTTGCGCAGAACCGGGTCCTGCGTTGCGACGCCGACGGGGCAGGTGTTCAGATGGCACTTGCGCATCATGATGCAGCCCGCAGCAATCAGCGGCGCGGTGGCAAAGCCGAATTCATCCGCACCAAGCAGCGCGCCGATGATGACGTCGCGGCCGGTCTTCAGACCACCATCCACCTGCAGCGCTATGCGCGAACGAAGGCCGTTCAGCACCAGCGTCTGCTGGGTTTCGGCAAGGCCGATTTCCCAGGGCGAACCGGCATGCTTCAGCGACGTCAGCGGCGAAGCACCGGTGCCGCCATCGAAACCGGCGATAGTGATATGGTCGGCGCGCGCCTTGGCGACACCCGCCGCAACTGTGCCAACGCCCACTTCCGACACGAGCTTCACAGAAACATCTGCTTCCGGGTTGACGTTCTTCAGGTCGTAGATCAGCTGCGCCAGATCTTCGATGGAGTAGATATCGTGGTGTGGCGGCGGCGAAATGAGGCCGACGCCCGGCGTGGAATGACGGGTCTTTGCAACCGTCGCATCCACCTTGTGGCCGGGCAGCTGGCCGCCCTCGCCGGGCTTGGCACCCTGCGCGACCTTGATCTGCAACATATCGGCATTGACGAGATATTCCGTCGTCACACCGAAACGGCCGGATGCGATCTGCTTGATGGCGGAACGCTCTGGGTTCGGCTTGCCGTTCAGAAGCGGCATGTAACGGTCGGATTCTTCGCCGCCTTCGCCGGTGTTGGACTTGCCGCCGATGCGGTTCATCGCAATCGCAAGCGTCGTATGCGCCTCGCGGCTGATGGAGCCGAAGGACATGGCGCCGGTCGAGAAGCGCTTGACGATGTCAGCCGCCGGTTCGACGTCGTCGATGGAGACCGGCTTGCGGCCGAGCGCTTCCGCAGACTTGACCTTGAACAGACCTCTGATGGTGTTCATGCGCAGCGCCGTCTCATTCACCATACCGGCGAATTCGCGGTAGCGATCCTGGCTGTTGCCGCGCACGGCGTGTTGCAGCGAGGCGACGGCATCCGGCGTCCAGGCGTGGCTTTCGCCGCGCATGCGATAGGCATATTCGCCGCCGATATCGAGCGTGTTGGCAAGGATCGGATCCTTGCCGAAAGCCGCCGTGTGGCGCGTTACGGTTTCTTCGGCGATCTCGGTCAGACCCACGCCCTCGATGGAGGTGGCGGTGCCGAAGAAATACTTCTCGACGAATTCCGACGACAGGCCGATGGCGTCGAAAATCTGCGCGCCGCAATAGGACTGGTAGGTGGAAATGCCCATCTTGGACATGACCTTGAGGATGCCCTTACCAACCGCCTTGATGTAGCGGTAGACGACTTCGTCGTCGGACACTTCCTTCGGGAAGGCGCCGTGCTTGTGCATGTCGAGCAGCGTATCGAAGGCGAGATAGGGGTTGATCGCCTCCGCGCCATAACCGGCTAGCAGACAGAAATGGTGGATTTCGCGCGGTTCACCGGTTTCAACGACGAGACCGACCGAGGTGCGCAGACCCTTGCGGATCAGGTGATGGTGCACGGCGGCAGTCGCCAGAAGCGCCGGGATCGCGATGCGGTCCGGGCCGAGCTGGCGGTCGGAGAGAACGATGATGTTGTAGCCGCCGCGAACGGCGGATTCAGCCCGCTCGCAGAGGCGGTCGAGCATGTCAGGCATGCCTTCCGCACCACGCTCCACATCGTAGGTGAAGTCGAGCGTCTTGGTGTCGAAACGGTCTTCCGTGTGGCCGATGGAGCGGATCTTTTCCAGATCGCCATTGGTCAGGATCGGCTGGCGAACTTCCAGACGCTTGGCGCGGGCCGCACCTTCGTGATCGAGAAGGTTCGGGCGCGGGCCGATGAACGAGACGAGGCTCATCACCAACTCTTCGCGGATCGGATCGATCGGCGGATTGGTGACCTGCGCGAAGTTCTGCTTGAAATAGGTGTAAAGCAGCTTCGACTTGTCCGACATGGCCGAAATCGGTGTATCGGTACCCATCGAGCCGATGGCTTCCTGGCCCGTCGTCGCCATCGGCGACATCAGGAGCTTGGTATCTTCGCTGGTGTAGCCGAAGGCCTGCTGGCGGTCGAGCAGCGACACGTCGCGACGCAGCGCGCGCGGCTCCACAGGCTTCAGATCCTCGAGAATGAGCTGGGTGCGGTCGAGCCAGGTGCGGTAAGGATGCTTTGCGGCAAGCTCGTGCTTCACATCCTCGTCGGAAATGATCGAGCCCTTTTCCATGTCGATCAGCAGCATCTTGCCCGGCTGCAGACGCCACTTCTTGATGATGCGCTCTTCCGGCACCGGCAGCGTGCCGGCTTCCGACGCCATGATGACGCGGTCGTCATCAGTGACGAGATAACGCGCAGGACGCAGACCGTTACGGTCGAGCGTCGCGCCGATCTGCTTGCCATCGGTAAAAGCAACGGCGGCGGGGCCGTCCCACGGTTCCATCAGCGCGGCATGATACTCGTAAAACGCCTTGCGTTCAGCCGACATGGACAGGTTGCCCGACCAGGCTTCCGGGATCAGCATCATCACGGCATGCGCCATGGAGTAACCGCCGCGCACGAGGAATTCGAGCGCGTTGTCGAAGCAGGCGGTGTCCGACTGACCTTCATAGGAGATCGGCCACAGCTTGGAGATGTCATCGCCGAACAGCACGGAGGAAACAGAGGCCTGACGCGCCGCCATCCAGTTGACGTTGCCGCGCAGCGTGTTGATTTCACCGTTATGGGCGACCATGCGGTAGGGGTGCGCCAGCTTCCACGAGGGGAAGGTATTGGTCGAAAAGCGCTGGTGCACGAGTGCAACGGCGGACTCGAACCGTGGGTCGGCAAGATCCTTGTAATAGGCGCCAACCTGATAGGCGAGGAACATGCCCTTGTAGACGATGGTCGAGGAGGAGAGCGAGACAGGATAGAAATCCTGCGTTTCCTTGCCGCCGCCCTCGTCATAGATGCGGTTGGACAGAACCTTGCGGATCAGGAACAGCTTGCGCTCGAAATCGGCATTGGTGGCAGCGTCACGCCCGGCACCGATGAAGACCTGAACATGGTGCGGTTCGGTCGCTGCGATATCCGGCGCCTTGGAGAGCGATGAATTATCGACAGGCACATCACGGAAGCCAAGGAACTGCTGCTCCTCCTCACCGATGACGTCAACGATCACCTTCTTGTAGTGCTCGATGCGGGAAGGATCGCGCGGCATGAAAATGTGCCCGACGGCGTATTCGCCAGCCTTCGGCAGCGTCACGCCCTGTCCGGCCATTTCCTCGCGGAAGAACCGATCAGGGATCTGCACGAGAATACCCGCACCATCGCCCATCAGGGGATCGGCGCCGACAGCACCACGATGCGTCAGGTTTTCGAGAATGAACAAGCCGTCCTTGACGATCTGGTGCGACTTGACGCCCTTCATATGCGCAACAAAACCGACGCCGCAGGCGTCATGTTCATTGGAGGGATCGTAAAGACCATGCTTTTCCGGCAGGCCGCCCGCGAAACGCGCTTTCGCAGAAACGGGTGCGGCCGCAGCCGCGGTGGGACAGTCTGTGGTCAGGGTTGCGGCGGCGATGTCCGCCTGCGGCTTGTTCGTCATTTTTGTCCCTCCTGCAAAATTACTTGCATGGTTTCATGCGAAGATCCGGCTCGACACGAATTTTCGCTTCCCGCAAAACTCGCATTCAACCCGGCTTGGTCAAATTTAGGACAGCAAAGCTGTCTCAATTCAGTAGGATTTTGGCAGAAACGGGCGGATTTAGCAAGGGTGCGAATCCAATTAGTGAAAGCCCCATTTCGCAGCGAAGTTTCGATACTGACCTATTGCGCGAAACTTTCTTATCGCAAAGCAGGCCGACCCGTTGCTTTCATTACCGGATTTGCCAATCTCAATGTTCCGACCTAGAACTTTCCCCGTTATCGCTTCGAACAGCCCGAACAGAACCTCAGCTATCGGAAAGCCTTCAGAGATGTTTTTTGCTTCAGACAATTGGGCTGGCGCCCATCCGGCCGTCAACGAACGGCTTTCGCGGGAATCCACACGCTTTGCCGCAGCTTATGGCACCAGCGAACTCGATCTCTCGATCGAAAAGCGCTTCAACGAGATTTTCGAACGCGAAGTCGCGGTGTTTTTCGTCGCGACCGGCACGGCGGCCAATTCGCTCTCGCTGGCCAGCATTGCCCGCGCCGGCGGCCTGACCTTCTGTCATTCCGAAGCGCATGTGATCGAGGACGAGTGCGGCGCGCCGGATTTCTTTTCCGGCATGCGCATGGTCGCCGTTGAGGGACCGAACGGCAAGATGCTGCCGGAAAACCTGATCGAGCGCATTGCCCGTTATCCGCAGGACGCCGTGCACCATGGCCGCGCCGCGGCCATCACCATGACGCAGGCAACCGAAGCCGGCACCGTCTATACGCTCGATGAAATCGACGCCATCGCCAAAATCGCAAAGGACAACGGCCTGCCGCTGCATATGGACGGCGCGCGTTTTGCCAATGCGCTTTCCGCACTCGGCACCACGCCCGCCGAAATGACGTGGAAACGCGGCGTCGACGTCCTGTCTTTCGGCGGCACGAAAAACGGCTGCTGGTGCGCGGAAGCGATCGTCTTCTTTGATCCCTCGCTCGCCCGGGACTTTTCTTTCCTGCGAAAACGCACCGCCCAGCTTTTTTCGAAATCACGCTTCATCGCCGCGCAGTTCGAGGCCTATCTGCAGGACGACCTGTGGCTCGGTCTCGCGGGCCATGCCAATGCCATGGCCAACCGGCTGCGCGCCGGTTTCGCTTCGCTAAACAGCGCCCGCCTTGCATGGCCGACCACGGCGAACGAGGTTTTCGCCATCCTGCCAAAGGCCGCCGCCGAAGCCGCCACGGCAAAAGGTGCCAAGTTCTATGACTGGCTGGAGCCGCGCGACATGCCTGAAAAGGTAGGCAAGGACGAAGTGCTGATCCGCATGGTCACCAGCTTCGCGACAACCGAGGCCGATGTGGACGAGTTCCTGTCGATCTGCGCCGCCGTCTGACAAATATCCGAGGGCGCTCATAAGAGCGCCCTCACACCTCCTGCAGCCGGTAACCGACCCCGGTTTCCGTCAGGATATAACGCGGTTGATCCGGAATTTTTTCGATCTTCTGGCGAAGCTGGCGCACATAAACCCGCAAATATTGCACGTCGGTCAGTTCGTCCCACACATGTTCCAGCAGGAAACGGTGGGTCAGAACCTTGCCGGCATGCTGCACGAGAACCCGCAGGATGTCATATTCCTTCGGCGAGAGCTTCACCTCCCGGTCCTCCACCCTGACGATGCGTCTGACCAGATCGACGGAGAGGTCACCGGTCTGAAACACCGGCCTCTCTCCCTGGCTTTGCAGACGATGGCGCAGGGCGACGCGGATGCGGGCGACGAGTTCGTTCATGCCGAAAGGCTTGGTGATGTAGTCATCGGCCCCCAGTTCCAGCGCCTTGACGATACCCGCCTCATCCGTGCGGCTGGAGAGAATGATAACCGGCAGCGCCAGCCCTTCGCCGCGCCATTTCGCCAAGAGATCATGCCCCGACATATCCGGCAGGCCGAGATCGAGAACAACGAGATCGGGCTTGTCTTCACTGACCAGCTCCATGGCGACCTTCGCATTCATCGCCTCGCTCACCGCATATCCCTGAGTCGACAGCCCCACACGCAAAAGCTTGCGGATCGGCGGTTCGTCATCGATGATCAGAATACGAACGGCGGAATTGGTCATTCCCGATCTCCTTCAGCGGCATAGCCGCTTGTCGCCGGCAATCGCGCCTTAATCATGATCTATCACAGGCGCATCGGCGGGAACCGGCAGACTGACGATAAACTGCGCACCGGCGCGACCCGGCCTGTTTTCCGCGCGGATCGACCCGCCCATGGCCTCGATAAACCCCTTGCAGATGGACAGCCCGAGACCCGTTCCGGCCTGCACATGGTCCGCCTTGCGCACCCGGTAGAAACTGTCAAACACCCGCTCCGTATCATCAGGTGGAATACCCGGCCCCGCATCGGCCACGGACAGGAAGATATTCTTGCCCTGTCGCCAGCCGCGAATCTCGATGGCCGTATGTTCGGGAGCGTATTTGGCGGCATTGTCGATGAGATTGAACAGGACCTGTTCGAAAAGCACGGGATCGACCTTCAGCATGGGCAGGTCGGATGGAATATCCAGAACGATCTCATGCCTGACGACAATTTTCGCTGCGCGCGAAAGCGCGGTTCCGACCATATCGCCCACGAAATGCAGACCATAATTCGGCTCCATTGCGCCCGAACCAATCCGCGTCATATCAAGAAGATTGGAGATGAAACGGTTCAGCCGCTCGGATTCCTCGACAATCGTCGAAAGCAGTTCGGCGCGCGCATCCGGCGGGATATCCTCGGCGAAATCCTTCAGTGTTCCGGCCGAACCGAGAATGGCCGCAAGCGGCGTCTTGAGGTCATGGGAAATGGATGTCAGCAGCGCGGTGCGCAGCCGGTCGGTTTCCGCAGCAAGCCTTGCCCGATCGACGTCAGAGACGAGTTGAATCCGCTCGATGGCAAGTGCCGCCTGATCCGCCAATGCGTCAAACAGCCGCTGCTGCTCCGGCGTCAGGAGCGGGCCGAGCCGGTCATCGTCCAGCCCCACCACGCCGACGGCGCCGCTGCCGGTGCGCAAGGGCAGATAAAGACGTTTGGCACCGGGAAGCGTATCTGCGCCCCTGCCGGCAGCCTTGTTGTGTTCCCAGGCCCATTGCGCGGCGGCAATATCGGCATCAACAAGCGTATCATCAGGCGGATATCCCGCCTTGACCGCTATCGTATTGTTTTCCGGCAGAAGCAGAACGATGCGAACCTTCAGCATCGAGGCCATCTGGAAAGCGGCGGCCCACAATACGTCGTCCAGCGTTCCGGTCACCGAAAGCTTCTTGGAAAACAGATACAAATCTTCCGTCGTTCGCGCCCTTGCCCGCGCAGAGGCCGCCTGCCGCTGCACCGCGACGGTGAGGTTGGAGGCGACGAGCGCCACGCCGAAATAAAACAAAAGGGCGACAAGGCTATCGGGAGAACTGACCGTCAGCGTGTAACGGGGCTCCAGAAAGAAGAAGTTGAAGGCGACCGCGCCAAGCAGCGAAGCATAAAGCGCCGGCCCCAAACCGCCGCGCACGGCGGCCGCCAGAACGGCCATCAGGAATACAAGCGCGAGGTTTTGCACATCGAGCGTCTGATCGAGCACGATGCCAACCACAATCGCCAGCCCGACAAACAGGGTGCTGTTGAGATAGGACCGGAAGGACTGGCGTGACCGCGCCGATGCTAGCTTTACGGCCTGACCCGGCTTTTCTTCCCTCTTGTCACCGGAAATGACATGCACGCTGATATCGCCCGCATGGTCGATCAGATCATGCGTCAGCGAGCGCTGGAAAATTCGCTGCCACCAGGATTTTCGCGGGCGGCCGATGATGATGTGGGTGAAATTATTGGCATTGGCGTAGGAAATGATCTCACGGGTCAGGTCCAGCGCCGGCAGGGTCACCGTCTCGCCGCCAAGCTGCTGCGCGAGCCGCATGGTGCCCGCCAGCCGGTCTTTTTCCGCCTCAGATAATTGCTGCGAACGCGGGGTGTCGAGATGCAGCGCCGTCCACGGTGCGCGCAGGCGATCCGCCTGCCGGCGGGCGTAACGCACCAGCCCAGGACCGTTGCCGCCATGATCGAGACAGACCAGAACCCTGTCTCCCGCCGCCCAGGGCCCGGAAATGGCATGGGACTGCATGTGATTGAGCAATTGCTCATCCACCCGCTGGGCGGTGCGTCGGAGCGCAAGCTCCCGCAACGCCGTCAGATTGCCGCGTGAAAAATAATTTTCGATGGCGCGCCGGGCGGTGCGGGGCAGGTAAACCTTGCCATCCTGAAGACGCTTGATCAGATCGTCGGGGGTAATATCGATGATTTCGACATCATCGGCCCGGTCGATGATGCTGTCAGGCACCGTTTCACGAACACGGATGCGGGTGATCTGTGCAACGATGTCGTTCAGGCTTTCGACATGCTGGATATTCAGCGTCGTATAAACGTCGATGCCCTGCGCCAGAATCTCCTGAACATCCATGTAACGCTTGGGGTGGCGGCTGCCGGCGGCATTGGTGTGAGCCAGTTCGTCGACCAGAACCAGCGCGGGACGGCGGGCCAGAATGGCATCGATATCCATCTCTTCCAGCACCTGACCGCGATAATCGATGCGACGGCGGTGGATGATCTCGAAGCCCTGCACCAGCGTTTCGGTTTCCCGGCGGCCATGGGTTTCAACGACGCCGATGACGGCATCCACCCCATCCGCCAGCTTCGCCCGGCCGGACATCAGCATTTCATAGGTCTTGCCGACGCCGGGCGCTGCACCAAGAAAAATCTTCAGCCGGCCCCGCGCCTCGCGCCGGGCGTTTTCCAGCAGCGCATCGGGCGATGGTCGGCTCGGCATATCGCGATTGTCGTCAGGCATTTAACCCACCAATGGTCATGGCTATGGCTTGCGAACAAGCCATAGCCATTTCAGGTCATGAGCCGGCTGCGTCAAGGGCCATGTTGAGCGCCAGCACATTCACGACGGGCTCTCCCATGAAGCCGAGTTCCGGTCCTTCAACATGGCGCTCGACGATGCTACGCAGGGACGCCTCATCCATGCCCCTCGCCTTGGCGACGCGAGGAACCTGAAAATAGGCGGCTTCCGGCGAAACATGTGGATCAAGGCCACTGCCCGAAGCCGTCACCAGATCGGCGGGAACCTCGGCCGCCGGATTTTCGGCTTTTGCGGCCTGGTAATCCTGTTTCACCCGGTCGATAAGCTTGGCGCTCGTCGGCCCGAGATTGGAGCCGGACGACGACGCGGCATTATAACCATCGCCGGCAGCGGACGGCCTTCCGTGGAAATATTTCTCACCGGTGAAGGCCTGCCCGATCAATTGCGAACCCACCACGGCGTCCCCGTTTTCGACCAGGCTGCCATTTGCCTGAAAGGGGAAGATCGCCTGTGCGAGACCTGTCATGCCTAAGGGATAGGCAAGGCCGGTGATGGCGGTGGTGGCGAGGATGAGCACCAGTGCGGGGCGAAGCTGTTTAAACATTGTCTTTACTCCTCAGGCGAGACCGAGCGCCGTAATAGCGAGGTCAATGGCCTTGATGCCGATGAAGGGAACGATGATGCCGCCGAGGCCATAGATGACCAGATTGCGCGACAGCAGCGCGCCGGCGCCAATCGGACGATATTTAACGCCCTTCAGCGACAGGGGGATCAGCGCGATGATGATGAGCGCGTTGAAGATGATGGCTGACAGGATGGCGCTCTGGGGTGTCGAAAGCCCCATCACGTTCAGAACGCCAAGCTGCGGATAGAGCGCCAGGAACATTGCCGGGATGATGGCGAAATATTTGGCGATGTCGTTGGCAATGGAGAACGTCGTCAGCGCACCGCGCGTCATCAGCAATTGCTTGCCGATTTCGACGATCTCTATGAGTTTGGTCGGATCGCTGTCGAGATCGACCATATTGCCGGCCTCGCGGGCCGCCACCGTGCCGGTGTTCATGGCAACGCCGACATCGGCCTGGGCCAGCGCGGGAGCGTCATTGGTGCCGTCGCCGCACATGGCGACGAGCTTGCCCTTGGCCTGTTCCTCGCGGATAAGCTCCAGCTTGTTTTCCGGTGTCGCCTGGGCGAGGAAATCATCGACACCTGCTTCCGCCGCTATTGCCGCAGCCGTCATGGGATTGTCGCCGGTGATCATCACAGTGCGGATGCCCATGCGGCGAAGCTCCGCAAAACGCTCGCGAATGCCGCCCTTGACGATGTCCTTCAGCTGCACAACGCCGAGCAATTTTCCATCGCGCACGACAGCGAGCGGCGTGCCGCCGGTCTTGGCGATCTCTTCCGCAATTGCCCGGATGCCGCGCGTGGCGTCCGTTTCGGTTTTGACGGCAAGCGCCACATTGCCCTGTTGCGGAGCGCCGCCATCAACATAGGCAAGAACGGCGTCGACTGCGCCTTTGCGAATGGAGGAACCTTCGAAATCGACACCGCTCATTCGGGTCTGGGCGGTGAAAGGTACGAAATTCGCATGGAGTTTCTGCATGTCACGGGCGCGGATGCCGTATTTTTCCTTGGCCAGAACCACGATCGAGCGGCCTTCCGGCGTTTCGTCGGCAAGGGAGGCAAGCTGCGCCGCATCGGCCAGTTCCTGCTCGGAAACGCCGGCAACGGGACGAAACTCGGTCGCCTGACGGTTGCCAAGGGTGATGGTGCCGGTCTTGTCGAGCAGCAGCGTATCCACATCGCCGGCCGCCTCGACGGCGCGGCCGGACATGGCCAGCACATTGAAACGCACCAGCCTGTCCATGCCGGCAATGCCGATGGCGGATAGAAGCGCACCGATGGTGGTCGGGATGAGCGTCACGAACAATGCCACCAGCACGATGATCGGGATCGAACCGCCGGCATAGGCCGCGAAACTCGGAATGGTGGCGGTGGCCAGAACGAAGATCAGCGTCATGCCGGCCAGCAGGATATTGAGCGCGATCTCGTTCGGCGTCTTCTGGCGTTCAGCACCTTCGACGAGCGAAATCATCCGGTCGAGAAAGGTGGAGCCGGCAGAGGCGGTGATACGGACCCTGATCCAATCCGACAGCACCTGCGTGCCGCCGGTGACCGCCGAGCGGTCGCCACCGGATTCGCGGATGACGGGGGCGGATTCGCCGGTGATGGCAGCCTCGTTGACGGAGGCGACACCTTCGATGACCTCACCGTCGGAGGGGATGATATCACCCGCCTCGACGAGAACGACATCGTTCACCTTCAGGCTGGTGCCCGCCACCATTTTATACTGGCTGCGGTCATCGCCGGTCAGCAGTTTCGCCTGGGTCTCCGTGCGGGTCCGGCGCAACGAATCCGCCTGCGCCTTGCCGCGCCCTTCGGCGACGGCTTCCGCGAAATTGGCGAACAACACGGTGAACCAGAGCCAGAGATTGATCTGGAAGGAAAAGCCGAGATTGGCGCCGCCGGTGATGAGATCGCGGATGAACAGCACTGTCGTCAGCACCGACACTGTCGCCACCACGAACATGACCGGGTTGCGCGCCAATGTGCGCGGGTTGAGCTTTTTGAATGCGGCGGCAATGGCCGGCACGAGAATGCGAGAATCAAGGATGCTCGCTTGTTTGGACTGGCTCATGAAGAGGCTCCAGCGTTTGAAACAGGGCGACCGATAAGGGTCGATCAGCCCGTGATAACTTCGAGAGCGACGACGGCGGCGAACAGAGCCGCCATCATCGCAAGAATGAGATTGGAGGCGCACCAGCCGCCGGGCGTGGCGCTCCCCTTGCCGGGAGCGCCCTTGCGGGCGGAGACGATGCGGTTACTTCGAGACTTTTCGTCATTCATGGCATCACCTCAGAAGAGCTGGCCCGCCGCCATGACAAGATGTTCGGCAACGGGGCCGAGTGCGAGCGCTGGCAGGAAGGTGAGACCACCGACAATCAGGATCGTGCCGGCAAGCAGGCCGACGAAGAGCGGACCATCCGTCGGGAAGGTGCCGGCTGAGGCCGGAACGGTCTTCTTGGCGACAAGCGAACCGGCAATGGCGAGCGCCGGAATGATCACCAGAAAACGACCCATCAGCATGCCAAGGCCAAGAGTGATGTTGTACCAGGTCGTATTGCCCGTCAGCCCGCCGAAGGCGGAGCCGTTATTGGCGGCCGCGGAGGTATAGGCATAGAGGATTTCGGAGAAGCCGTGCGGTCCCGCCGTACCGATCGACGCCACGGCCGAGGGAAGGACAGTGGCCGTTGCCGTGAAAGCCAGCATGGCGAGCGGCAGGCAGAGAATGGCCAGAACCGCCATTTTCATTTCCTTGGCCTCGATTTTCTTGCCGAGATATTCCGGCGTGCGTCCGACCATCAGACCCGCAACGAAGATGGCGATGACGATGAAGAGCAGGATGCCGTAAAAGCCCGCGCCGACCCCACCGACGATCACCTCGCCCAGTTGCATGTTGATGAGCGGAACAAGACCGCCCAGCGCCGTGAAGCTGCCATGCATGGCATTGACCGCGCCGCAGGAGGCAGCCGTGGTGATGACGGCGAAGAGCGACGAGAGCGCCACGCCGAAACGGACCTCCTTGCCTTCCATATTGCCGCCGGCAAGGCCGAAGCTATGCATCAGCGGGTTTCCGGCCGCTTCCGCCCAATAGGTGACGGCGACACCGGCGATGAACAGCATGCCCATGGCAGCGAGGATCGCCCAGCCCTGGCGCTGGTTGCCAACCATGCGGCCGAAAACATTGGTGAAGGCGGCGCCGATCGCGAAGATCGACACCATCTGGATCATGTTGGAAATGGCGTTGGGGTTTTCGAAGGGATGCGCGGAATTGGCGTTGAAAAAACCACCGCCATTTGTGCCCAGCATCTTGATCGCCAGCTGCGACGCCACGGGACCGACGGCAATCGTCTGCTGCGCGCCTTCGAGCGTCTGCGCATTTACATAGGCGCCGAGGGTCTGCGGCACGCCGAGCCACACATAGATGAGCGTCAGCACGATGCAGAGGGGCAAAAGCACGTAGAGCGTGGAGCGGACCATATCCACCCAGAAATTACCGATCGCCTTGCCGGAAGCACGCGAAAAAGCGCGGATGAGACCGATGGCGATTGCCATGCCCGTGGCGGCGGAAACGAAGTTCTGCACTGTGAGACCGGCCATCTGGGTCAGATAGGACAGGGTGCTTTCGCCGCCATAATTCTGCCAGTTGGTATTGGTGACGAAGCTGACCGCCGTATTGAAGGACAACTCCGGTCCCACTGCCGCCATTCCCTGTGGGTTATAGGGCAGCACGGCCTGAAAACGCATCAGGGCATAGAGCAGGGCAAAACCGAGGAGGTTGAAGAGAAGCATGGAGAAGGCATAGGTCGTCCAGTGCTGCTCCTCACGCTCGCTTGTCCCGGCAAGGGCATAAAGGCCGCGCTCGACGGGTGCGAGAACCGGCGACAACAGGGTGCGCTCGCCATTAAAGACACGCGCCATATAGAAGCCGAGCGGCTTCACCAGCGCAAAAATGATCCCGCAGAAAAGCAGGACCTGAAACCATCCATTGAGGGTCATGGTATTGAACTTTCAATAGCCGTCGTTTCCCGATCAGAAACGTTCGGGGCGAATGAGAGCGTAGGTGAGATAGGCGGCGATAAAGACCGTGACGGCGCCGCTCAAGATATAGTCGAATGTCATAGCAGCCTCCCGTCTAAAGCCGGTCGCAGGCGCGCGTATAGGCAAAGCAGATGGCGAAAAACACCGTGGCTGCGCCGATCAGAACAACATCCATCATCGATGGGACTCCTTTTTAATCGAGGAGCCGGACAGGAAGAAAAGCGCCGTCATGTGGGACGTCGCTTTTCAATCTTTCTGGCTGAGAAGGGAACACCATCCCTTCCCGCACAGAAGAATGCACCCGAACCGCATAAAGGTTCGAGACGGCCACAGATGGAATAAAATAGGAATCCTATAGGAATTTCGATGCCCGCCGGTCGCGGGCATCGCTACCGCTACTCAAGAGAGCGGGCTGTCACCGAAAGCGGAAACGATGGTTTCCGCCGGGCTTTTACTGGCAAGCAGCGCGGCCAGCAAAATGCGGGCCTGTCCGGGACGAAGCGTGGATGAATGCACGGCGCCCGCTGCGACAAGGTCATGCCCGCCGCCGCCGCCGCCGTAACTTGCCACGAGCCGCCCTTCCGGCACGCGGCTGGAAACGATGACGGGAACGCCGCGTTCTGCGCAGCGCTTCACGGCTTCAGCGATACGCGGATTGGCGTTGCCGGAACCAAGTGCGGCAAGAACGATGCCTTTCGCCCCCGCCTGCAGGCTTGCATCGATATGGGTGGCATCACAGCCGGGATGAATGGCGACGATATCGACGCGCTGATCGGTTACCGGGGCGGAAAGCCGCAGCGTTGCAACAGAAGTCAGCGGCCGGGCCGAGCGGAAGGCGTCCGCCTCGTCCGCGCTCAGCTTGTAAAGTCCCCAGGCCGGCAGACAGCGTCCGCCGAAGGAGAGAAGCACGCCCTTCCCGGCATTCGCCTGATCGAGCGCTGTTTCTATGGCCCGGGCCAGATTGGCCGGCCCGTCGGCGTCCTTATGGTCTGCCGTAAACTGCGCGCCGGTGAAGACCACCGGCTTTGTGACGGCCTGCTGCAAATGCACGAGCAGCGAGGATTCTTCCATGGCGTCGGTGCCATGCAAAACCACGATGCCGGCAACGGCGGGATCATCAAGCTCCACACCCACCGCATCGCTGATGCGCTGCATGTCCGCCAATGTCAGGCTGGAGGAATCCTTCGCCATTAGATCTACCGGCTTCAACCGGGCGCTGATCTGCGGAACCAGCGCCAGCAGGTCCTCACCCGAAAGGCTGGGCGTGCTGACGCCATCGGCGCTACGCCGGCTGGCGATGGTGCCGCCGGTGGCGATGACCGCCACCAGAGGCGTTGCGCCCTGCCCGCTCAATACGACGCTCCTGCGCCGGCACGCTCGGCCGCCAGACGATGGATGCGGTCACGCAAGAGATACCAGCCGATGACAAGCGCCGGGATGATGACGAGCAGCGAAGCGATGGTCCAGGAGCCAACGGGATAGTCGAAAGCCATCAGCACCAGCACGCCGAACAGGAAGACGAGCGTGAGAATGCCGGTGTAGGGCGCGCCGAACATGCGGAAATCCGGGCGTACAAGTTCACCACGCTTGGAAAGCTGCCAGAGCTTCAGCTGGCAAAGCACGATGACCGCCCATGCGCAGATGATGCCGAGCGCCGACAGGTTGAGCGCGATTTCAAAAGCGGCGGAGGGAACGACCGCATTCAGGGCCACTCCGAGAACGGTGACGACCGCCGTGACCGCAATGCCGCCATAAGGCACGCCATTCTTGTTCATCTTCGCCAGCGCCGCCGGAGCCGAGCCGGAAACCGCCATGGAATGCAGGATGCGGCCGGTGGAATAAAGACCGGCATTGAGCGAGGACAGCACGGCGGTCAGAACGACGAGGTTCATGATCACGTCAGCGCCCTCAACGCCGATGGAACCGAAGAAGGTGACGAACGGGCTCTCGCCGGCCTTGTAAGCGGTGTAGGGCAGAAGCAGCGTGAACAGCAGTACAGAGCCGACATAAAACACGACGAGACGCAGAACCACGGCGCGGATGGCGCGCGGCATGACCTTGCGCGGGTCTTCGGTTTCGCCCGCCGCCGTGCCGATCAGCTCAATCGAGGCATAGGCGAACACCACGCCCTGTATGATGACGAAGGCTGGAAGAATGCCGTTCGGAAAGAAGCCGCCATTATCCGTAATGAGGCTGAAGCCGGTAACGTGGCCTTCGATGGGCGTGCCGAAAATAACGAAATAGACGCCAACGACGAGGAAAATGGCGAGCGCAAGCACCTTGATCAGGCTGAACCAGAATTCCAGTTCTCCGAAGACCTTCACCGACAGCATGTTCATCGCCAGCACGACGACCAGTGCCGTCATCGCAAACACCCACTGATCGATACCCGCCAGCCACGGCACGTATTGCTTGAAGAAATTCATGTAGAGCGCGACGGCGGTCACATCGGCCACCGAGGTCATGGCCCAGTTCAGCCAATACATCCAGCCGGCCGCGAAGGCCATCTTCTCGCCGTAGAACTCCCGGGCGTAGGAGACGAAAGAACCGGAGCTCGGGCGATGCATGATCAACTCGCCGAGCGCGCGCAGCACCAGAAACGCAAAGAAACCGCAGAGTGCATAAACGAAGACCAGCGCCGGGCCTGCCTGCGCCAGCCGTCCGCCCGCGCCGAGAAACAGGCCGGTGCCGATAGCGCCGCCGATGGCGATCATCTGGATCTGACGCGGTTTGAGGGCCTTGTGGTAACCGAGGTCTTCTTCGATGAAGACCTCACGATCGGCGGACGCCGTTTTCCCAGAATGCATGGATATTTATCCTCCCGATAAAAGTGCTTGCAGTCGGCGATAAGCCGGAAATGACAATGAAACTGGCACAGTCCGCGCTGGAATATGGCCAGCATGCATGCTCATGCGCGCTGTAAAGCTGCATGACAGATTTTTGCCGTCATAATGGCAGATAATGCCGTTCGTCAAGCGTATTCGATATGATTGACCTTCTCCTCCACCCCCATTAAGGTCAAAAAATCTGTAAGACAGCTTTACAGATATAGCAACGCTTAAAAAGCCAGTGGAGGAAAAAGTGAGCGTGACGCGCAAGGAGCATGATTTGCTCGGGACAAAGGAAATTCCGGCGGATGTCTATTGGGGCGTGCACACGGCGCGCGCTGTGGAAAACTTCAAGATCACCGGGGTGACCATTGGCCACAACCCCTATCTCGTGCGGGGACTGGCCTATGTGAAGGAGGCGGCGGCACGCGCAAATCACGAGCTCGGTCTGCTCGACACCGAACGCATGGAAGCCATCGCCGAGGCCTGCCGAGAAATCCGCGCCGGCGCGCTGCATGAGCAATTCGTGGTGGATGAAATCCAGGGCGGAGCCGGCACCTCCACCAACATGAATGCCAATGAGGTCATCGCCAACCGCGCGCTTGAGCTGCTTGGTCACGAAAAAGGCGATTATGCCCGCCTTCACCCGAACGACCATGTCAATCTCAGCCAGTCCACCAACGACGCCTATCCGACCGCAATCAATGTCGGGCTGATCGAGGCGATCGACGATCTGGCGGCCTCCATGGGCGTTCTGAAGGACGCTTTCGACCGCAAGGCGCAGGAATTTGCCGGCTTCATCAAGATCGGCCGCACCCAATTGCAGGACGCCGTGCCGATGACGCTCGGCCAGGAGTTCCGCACTTTCGTGGTGATGCTCGGCGAAGATCAGGCGCGCCTGATCGAATCCGTGGCACTACTACACGAGATCAACCTTGGCGCCACCGCCATCGGCACCGGGCTCAATGCGCCGCGCGGTTATGCCGAGCTTGCCTGCCAGCATCTGGCGGAACTGACGGGGCGACCGCTGGTGACGGCCGCCGACCTGATCGAGGCCACACAGGACCCCGGCGCCTTCGTGCATCTCTCCGGCGTGCTGAAACGCGTTGCCGTCAAGCTGTCGAAAACCTGCAACGATCTTCGGCTGCTCTCTTCCGGCCCGCGCGCCGGAATTGGCGAAATCACCCTGCCCTCCGTTCAGGCCGGTTCCAGCATCATGCCGGGCAAGATCAATCCGGTCATTCCCGAAGTGGTCAATCAGGTGGCCTATGCGGTGATCGGCAACGACATCACCATCACCATGGCCGCGGAAGCCGGGCAGCTGCAGCTGAACGCCTTCGAACCGATCATCGTGCGCGCACTTTCACAGAGCATCAGCCAACTCAGCGCCGCCTGCCGCACCTTGGCGGAACGCTGCGTCGACGGCATCGTCGCCAATCCCGCCATCATGGCGCAGCGCGTGGAAGAATCGATCGGTCTCGCCACCGCGCTCAACCCGCTGATCGGTTATTATGCTGCCACGGAAGTGGCCAAGGAAGCGCTTGCCAGCGGCCGCACGGTGCCACAGGTGGTTCTGGAGCGCGGTTATCTCACCGATGCGCAATTGCAGCAGGCGCTGAGCCCGCGGCACCTTGCCAACCTGCCCGCCCTCACGGCTGGCGAAGCCGATCTTCGCCAATGATCGTCGTCACCACCTGCTTCACCTGCCCAAGGTGAAGCTCCATCGCCTCCCGCGCCTCGGGCGCTGAACCCCGCCGGATCGCCTCGACGATCCGGCGGTGCTCGAAATTCGACGCGACGCGGCGGCCGGCCATCAGGTTCACCATCTCGGATTGCTGGGATAGGGCCTCACGGGCATCGGCGACGACCTTGGCGAACAGCCTGTTGGCCGAAGCTTCCGCAATGGCGCAATGAAACTGCCCATCCAGCAGCACCCAGGGATGCGGCCTTTCTTCGGCTTCCATCCGATCACAGAGGTCAAGCAAGACCTCCAGCTGAGCGTTCGTGCGCCTCAACGCCGCCCAACCGGCAGCAGGAACCTCGATGAAGGGGCGGGCCTCGATCAGATCTCGGGCGGAATAGGCGCCGTAGTTCAATTCGGACGGCGGCGTCGGCGTCATCACATAGGTGCCGCTTCCGGTGCGGGTCTGTGTCAGCCCCAAAGTCTGGAGCGACCGCAGCGCCTCGCGAATGATCGGCCGGCTGACACCATATCGAGCCGCCAGATGGGCTTCCGAAGGCAGCCGGGTGCCGACCGCAAGCTGCCCCGAGGTGATGGCGGAACGGATATCATCGAACACCGCTTCTGCGGCATTCTTGCGATTGATCGGCTGCGCATCCGCAAGCCAATCCGACAAGCCGCCCATCTTTAAACCCTCCGCACTCTCAATATGTTCGCAATATCAACGCAAAACCAGACAACCGCCCAAACGCAAAGGACGGCCGCCGCTCTCGCAGTCAAGCCGACCTTCCTAACATTATCCTGCCCGCTGGAACAACGACGGCGGATATTTTTGTTGGAGAGAGGGTATGGCACCGCCGCACCCTCTCTCCGCGTCAGATATTACGCCTTGATTTCCGCTGCCTCCGGCTTGTCATCCTCACGCGGGATGCGGAACCATGCGACATAGAGCGCGGGGAGGAAAAGCAGCGTGAGCGCCGTACCCACCACGATGCCGCCCATCATCGCATAGGCCATCGGTCCCCAGAAAATTTCCCGGGAGATGGGAATGAGGGCAAGCGTGGCCGCCGCAGCCGTCAGCATGATCGGCCGCATGCGGTGCTCGGTCGCCTCGATGACAGCGTGCCATGCCGAGACCCCCTCGCTTCTCAGATGCTCGATCTGCACCACCAGAATGACCGAGTTGCGGATCAGGATACCGATCAGCGCCAGCACGCCGAGAATGGCAACGAAGCCCATCGGCGCATTTGAGAAGAGCAGCGCCACCACGACGCCGATCAAGGCAGTAGGCGCGACGGCGAAGACCAGGAACAGCCGGCTGAAGCTCTGCAACTGGATCATCAGGATCGTCGCCATCGCAAACAGCATCATGGGCACGACAGCGACGATCGGCGCTTGTGAATCCGCGCTGGATTCCACCGAGCCGCCCGTCTCCAGCGTGTAGCCGACGGGAAGCGTTTTCTGGAACGCCTCGATCTTCGGCTTCAGCTGCTCCACAATCGTGGCCGGCTGCGTTGGACCGATAATGGCAGCCTTGACGGTGACCGTCGGGATCCGGTCGCGACGCCAGATGGTCGGCTGCTCCAGCTCATAACGGAAATTGGCGATTGCCGAGAGCGGCACGGCCTTGCCGTTGGTCGCCGGCAATTGCAGGTTCTGCAACGTCTCGATTGACCCGCGCTCCGAAAGCTGCGCCCGCGCCACCACGTTAACGAGGTAGATATCGTCCCTCACCTGCGTGACGGTGGACCCTTCGACAATGCTGTTCATGGCATTGGCGATATCTTCCGAGGAGACGCCGAGCTGGCGGGCCTTGTCCTGGATAACATCGACCTTGACCACGCGCGTCGGCTCGTTCCAGTCCATCACCATGTTGGACAGCAGCCGGTGTTCGCCGACGATACCCGATAATTGCTGCCCGAGTTCGCGGACCTTCTGGATATCAGGACCGCTGAGGCGATATTGCACCGGTTTTCCGACAGGCGGACCGATATCGAGCAGTTTCACGAAGGCGTCGGTGCCGATAAAAGTCTTGTTCAGATAGTCCTGCAACTCGGCACGCACCTTGTCGCGGACATCCAGCCCCTTGGTGACGATGACCGTCTGGCCGAAGGTGACGTCAGGCGTCTGCACGTCGAAGGACAGGATGAAGCGCGGCGCGCCTTCGCCGACATAGGTCGTCCAATGGTCGATATCCGGATTCTTGGCCAGCATTTCCTGCTCAAACTGCGCCATCTGCCGGTTGGTCTCGGCAATCGAACTGTTCTGCGGCAGGTTCCAGTCGACGATTAGTTCCACGCGGTCGGATGACGGAAAGAACTGCTGCTGCACGAGGCTCATGCCGCCGACGGAAAGGCCGAACAGCGCAATGGTGAGGATGATCGTCACCCAGCGCCAACGCAGCGCCCGCCCGAGGAGCCAGGAAAAGGCGGAGGCGAACCGGCCCTTCTTTTCATGGTGCGATTTCATCGTCTTCGGCAGGATGGTGACGCCGAGAAGCGGCGTGAACAAGACCGCGACGATCCACGATACGATGAGCGAAACAGCGATCACCACAAAAAGCGTGAAGGTGAATTCACCCGCCGCGCTGTTGTTGAGACCGACCGGAATGAAGCCGGCAACGGTGACCAGCGTACCGGTCAGCATCGGGAAAGCGGTGGAGGTGTAAACATAAGTCGCCGCTTTCCTGAGATCGTCTCCGACCTCAAGCCGCGCGACCATCATCTCGACGGCAATCATCGCATCGTCGACAAGAAGCCCGAGTGCGATGATGAGGGCGCCGAGCGATATACGTTGCAGCGAAATGCCCGTGTATTCCATGTAGACGAAGGTGATCGCCAGCACGAGCGGAATGGAAACGGCAACCACCATGCCGGCCCTGAGGCCAAGACTGATGAAGCTGATGACAAGAACGATGGCAATGGCCTCGAACAGCGCCGAAGTGAAACCGGAGACCGCCTCATCGACCACGGCTGGCTGATCGGACACACGATGCACATCGACACCAACTGGCAAATCCGCCACCACACGCTTCATCTGCGCATCCAGCGCCTCGCCGAAATGCAGCAGGTTCGCACCCGTTTTCATGCCGATCGCAAGGCCGATTGCCGGCTGGCCGTTAAAACGGAACAGCGATGACGGCGGATCGACATAACCGCGCCGGATCGTCGCCACTTCCGTCAGCGGGAAGAACCGGTTGTTGACCCGCAGATTGATGGACCGCAGGCTGTCTTCCGAGGTGAACTGGCCGCTGACGCGCAGTGCCACGCGCTCAGGCCCGGCATTAACGAAGCCGGATTGCGTGACGGCGTTCTGGGCCTGCAGTGTCTTGATGATCGACTGCTGGTCGATGCCGAGCGCCGCGATCTGCCGTGTGGAGAACTCCAGATAGATCGTCTCGTCCTGCGCGCCGATGACATCGACCTTGCCGATATTGTCGACGGTCAGCACCTTCGCCCGCGCATCCTCCACCAGATCGCGCAATTGCCGCTGGCTGAGACCGTCGCTGGTGAAGGCGTAGATATTGCCGTAGACATCGCCGAAACGGTCATTGAAGAACGGGCCGACGACGCCCGAGGGAAAATCACCCTTGATGTCGCCGATCATGTTGCGCACCCGCACCCAGGTCGGCTCGACGTTGCGCGCCTTGGTTTCCGGCACCAGTTCCACGAAGATCGTCGTGCGACCGGCGACCGTCTGGCTGCGCAAATGGTCGAGATTGTCGAGTTCCTCGAGTTTCTTCTCGATCCTGTCGGTCACCTGCCGGGCCACTTCCTCGGCGGAAGCGCCCGGCCATTGCGCGCTGATCACCATGGTCTTGATGGTGAAGTTCGGATCTTCCTCGCGGCCGAGGTTAAGATAGGAGAAAACGCCGGCAAGAACGAAAACCAGCATGAAGTACCAGACGAGCGAACGGTGTTCGAGCGCCCAGTCGGAGAGATTGAATTTCTTCACTGACGGACCTCCTGATCGATCCTGATGGCCTGTCCATCCCTAAGCTTGTGAACGCCGGCGCTGGCGACGCGCTCACCGGGCTTGACGCCACCTGTAATGCGCACGCTGCCGCCCTCAGTCGGTTCGCCCTCTATCGTGACAGGGCGCAACGTCACCGTTGCCTTGTCGGCATTGACGATCCAGACGCCCCACCCATTGTCGGTTTTCAGCAGGGCTGAGGCGGGAAGCATGATCTGCGGTTCGGAGGCGGCAAGCACCGAGGCCGTGACAACGGAACCCAGCCGGAATGCCGGCGGTGCATCCTGCAGGCTGATCTTCGTGCGGCGCGTGCGCGTCGCCGTTTCGGCTTCCGGAGCGATCTCGCGCACCACGCCGGTGGTGCGGATTTTCGGATCAAGCTGCAGGGCGATCTCGAAGGCGGAACCGATCTCCAGCCGCTGCGCCGCAAATTGCGGAACATCGACCACCACATCACGCACTTCCGGCCGGGCAATCGTCACGACCGTTTGGCCAGCCGAGACGACCTGACCGATTTCGCCTGAGGTTGCCGTCACCACACCGTCAAATTCCGCATGCAGCTGCGCATAACCCAGCTGCTCCTCGGCCTTGTCCAGATTGGCGCGGGCCTTGGCGACGGCGGCATTGGCGGTGCGTGTCGCCTGTTCGGCTTCTTCCAGTGCGGCTTCGGTGCCGCTGCGGGCTTCAGCCAGCACGCGCTGGCGCTGTTCTGTCGTGACCGCATTGGCCAGCTGCGCTTCCGCATTGGAAAGATCGGATTGTGCGCTTTTCACCGCAAGCTCGAGCGCCAGCGGATCGATCGACGCGACCACATCGCCTTTCTTGACCAGATCGGCCACATCGACATTGCGGGCGATGATCCGACCGAGAACACGAAAACCGAGATCGGTCTGAATACGCGATTCCACCGTGCCGGTCAGTCGCAGCGCACCGGCGGGCTTCTCTTCCACGACGACGGAAAGTACCGGACGCGGCGCCTCGGCGGCGACTTCCTGCTTCTCCTCGCAGGAGGAGACCGCAATCGCCACAGCCACCAAAAACAAGCTTCTGTATATACTGGACATTATTGTGCCTGCCCCTTTTCATAGGCGACTTTTTCACCGGTGCGGAGAAATTTGGTCCCGACGGTGACGACGAGATCGCCGGGATTAAGTCCTTGCGCGATGACGAATTGACCGGTCTCGTAGTCAGCGACCTCGACGCGCCGCATGGCGATTTCCGAGGATTGCGGATCGACCACCCAGACGGCGGGAAAGCCGTCCTGCGACGTCATCGCCGACCACGGAAGCTCAATCGCATCGACCTGTCTGAAGCGGAAATGGCCGGATACCGGGGCCCCGAGCGGCATGGTCAGATCACCGTTCAGACCCACCTTGACCCTGATCGTCCCATTGTCCGGATCGATCGTCGGAGAAATCTCCCGCACCGGCGCCGCAACGCTGCGGGTCGGATCCGACAGGAGGCTGACATTGACGAGATTGTCGATATCACGCTCGAGAAACAGGGATTCATAGACATCGAAGACCGCATCGCGCGGCCCGTCATGCGCCAGCGTGAAGACAAGCTGGGCGGCCTGCGCCACCTGGCCGACTTCGACATTGCGCGCCGTGATCACGCCGTCCGCATCGGCCTTGAGTTCGGTATAGGACAGGGCATCCCGTGCCGTGTCGAGCTGCGCCTGCGCCGATCTCACTGCGCCCTGCGTCGTCAGCAGGGTTTCCTGGGCCTTGTCGACCGCCGAACGCGAGGTCACCTGCGTCTTGAAGAGGCTTTGCTGACGGTCGAACGTCAATTGCGCCTGCGTCTGCTGCGCTTCTGCGGATTGCAGGTTGGCGAGCGCGACATCGAGATCAGCCTTTTGTTCTTCAGGATCCATACGGGCAAGCAATTGCCCGGTCTTGACCCGTGTACCCACATCCACCAGCCGCTCGGTAATCTTGCCGCTGACCCGGAAAGACAGGTCCGTCTGGACCCTCGCCCTCACTTCACCCGTTATGACGCTGCCGCGATCGACGGGCTTCTTCTCAGCCGCGACCACATCGACGGTGCGCAGCGGCTTTTCGGCAGGTGGCTCTTCATTGCTGCAGGACGACAGGGCGAAAATGCCGCCAAGCGCCGCCGCGATAAGGATGGTTTTCATGGTGACCTCTTGATCTTCGCCTCATCCTATAATATTTGACTGACTGAATAGTCAATGAAATTCTTATGCCGCCGATCGGGGACCTGTCCGGAACATCGGGCCAGCCTCCCGAATGATCATTCCTATTCGTCCGGCACATCCTTGCGGGCGCATCGGCAATGTTCCGGCATATTGAAGCATGCGCGCGCCTTCACAAAAATCCGTTCCGGTTTTTGCGCGGGTGCTATAGGCAAACCATCTCTCATTTCCGCCTATCGCGACGGACAGAAGGGCACGCGCCGAAAAAACAAAGGGATCCGGGGCCATGGCGAAAGCAAAACTGACACGTGCTGAACAGAAGATACAACGTCCGTTGCAAATTCTCGATGCCGCATTCGAGGAATTCACCAGAACGGGATTTACCGCGACACGGGTAGAGGACATCGCAGAACGGGTGGGTGTGACCAAGGGGACGGTCTACGTCTATTTCGAAACCAAGGAGGCGCTCTTCGAGGCAATGGTCAGGCACGCCTCCCAGCCATTCCAGGAAGCGCTCAAGGCCTATGCGCATACATCCGACGACCCTGTCGAGGAGCTGCGCCTGTTACTGGAATTCATGTTCGACGCACTCGTCGACAACAAGAAAATGCGGGAACTGTTCCGCCTGATCCTCGCGGAAGGCGCAAAATTCCCGGACCTCATCGACCGGCATCATGACACGTTGATGGCGCCGGTCTTCGAGCGCATCAATACGATCCTCGAGGAAGGCGTGGCAAAAAAAAGGTTCAGGGCCAACCCCCCCGAACTCGCCAAGGTCGTGATGTCGCCCATGGTCGGAACATTGGTGTTTCGGTTGATTTTCAACGACCGGCGCATTCTGGACAGGCAGGCCGTTCTGAAGATTCATCTCGAACTGATCATGCGCGGACTGCTGGCATAGCATCACTGCACGCGGCCGCGGACCTCTATTCCTGACTTTCAAGCCGGTATCGGGAACCGGGATAGAGCAGCCGCACGGAGGTGACGGCACGGCTCGACGACCAGGTTCTGCGGCGCACGAGAAGGCAGGGCTCGTTTCGGCTGATGGCCATCAGCTTGCATTCCCACGGCTGGGGCGACGCCGCCTCGATGAACTGCTCGGTCCGGGAAATGGGTGCCGCCGCCGTCAGATAGGCATTCGGCGTGAGCGTATTGAAATCCTGCATCAGATAATCCGGAGCGATCTCCGCATTGACGAAGCGATCTTCGAGCTGGATCGGCACGTCATCTTCATGGTGCACGATGATGGAGTGAAAAACTTTCGCTCCCACGGCGATCTCCAGCGCCGTTGCGAGATCCGGACCGCAAACTTCCGTCTGGGCGAGGATCAGGCTTGGCCGATGGGTTGAACCGCGCTCCTTGATCTCGTCGGCGATGTTGCGCACGCCCATCATGCCGGCGCTTCGCTTTTTCGGAGCGACGAAAGACCCGCGTCCCTGCACGCGAACAATCACCCCCTCGGTTGCCAGCTCCCGCAAGGCGCGGTTTGCCGTCATGCGGCTGACACCCAGCATGTCGACCATCTCGTTTTCTGAGGGTATCCTGTGGTTCGTCAACCACTCTCCGCTGGCGATCTTTTCCTTGATCTGTTCCTTCACCCGCTCATACAGCGGCAGGGAGGAGCGATCGCCCGAGACAGAAAACTCGCTTTCGATGACGGGCAGCATTAAAACTCCTAAAAATCGGGCGACTGCACAAAACGCAGCCAGAATCCGCGCAAGCACAAAATTATCACATCCTGTCTTGCTTGTCTTTTGCAAATGTGTGAAGTTACATATACAACTTGAGAGAAAAATAATGGCGAGCAAAGACTCGATTTCTGGCAGCAGCAGGTCTCCCGCCGATGTTCGGGGCGATATTCAAATGCCCGCCCAGCGCAAGGGTAGCGGCTGCCATGCCGCTGCCAAAGCTGCATTTGATGGCTCGCCTGGGCAATATGCGCTGAAAGCTCACCCTTTTCAGAACCGGCCAGCCGCAGGCGCGTTCGACCCAACATCGCCGATACGCGCGTCCCATACGAATTTTTCAAAGTTGTATAGTGAACTTCCAGCATACCGCGTCAAGGTGAACATCGAATTCCATATTGATTCGACGAGCGCCCGGCCGCCGATTTCGACGGGATATGAAATGCATCAATGACCACCGGGCTCAGGGCCAACACCTGCCCAGAGCGTCCGATGGAAACCATAAAACGCATGCCAGCAACTTGCCAATCATCAAACCAAAAGGGGAATGCAATGCTGAATTCAAAGCTGAAAATCGCGCTGGCCACCACCGCGCTTATCATGGGAGCCTCCGCAGGCGCCGCCAGGGCGGAAGGCTATTGCGGCGCTGGAAAGACCATCACCTTCGCCGGCATCGACTGGGAAAGCGGCGCTTTCATAACCGAAGTCATGAAGGAAATCCTTTCCAAGGGCTATGATTGCAAGGTCGATTCCATTCCCGGCAACTCCGTGACGCTGGAACAGGCAACCGCCAATAATGACGTGCAGATCTTCGCTGAAGAATGGATCGGCCGCTCCGACGTCTGGAACAAGGCTGCGGAAGCAGGCCAGGTTACGTCGGTTGGCAAGACCTTCGTCGGCGCCGCCGAAGGCTGGTTCGTGCCGGAATATCTGATCAAGGGCGACCCTGCAAAAGGCATCGACGCCAAGGCTCCGGACCTGAAGAGCGTCGACCAGCTTTCCGATCCGAAGATCGTCGAATTGTTCAAGGATCCCGAAGAGCCCACCAAGGGCCGCTTCCTCAATTGCCCGTCGGGCTGGACCTGCGAAGGCGTCAACACCGCCAAGCTGCAGGCCTACAAGCTCGAAGCAAACTATGTGAACTTCCGCCCCGGCACCGGCACCGCGCTCGATGCCGCAATTGCCGCCGCTTATCTCCAGGGCGAGCCGATGCTGTTCTACTACTGGAGTCCCACGGCAATCATGGGCAAATACAAGCTCGTCCAGCTGCAGGAGCCGGCCTATAGCGATGCCTGCTGGAAGGAGCTGACAAGCGCGGATGGAAAGCGCGACGCCGGTTGCGCCTTCCCCTCCGTTGAGGTGGCCTATGGCGTGAACAGCACCTTTGCCAAGGAAGCGCCTGAAATCATCACGATTCTTGAAAAAGCGACCTTCCCGCTGACGGAGATCAACGCCAGCCTCGCTTACATGACGGACAAGCAGGTCGATGCGACAGCCGCCGCCAAGACCTTCCTTCAGACCAAGGCCGATATCTGGGGCAGCTGGGTTTCTGCGGACGCCAAGGCGCGTATCGAAGCCGCCGTCAAGTAAACATCGCAGGCGCGCCGGGCTTCCGGCGCGCATTTTCCCGTCAGGACAGGGGCCGGCTCCCGGACATGGGGTCGGCAGGCGCGAGGACGACACCAATGTTTCCTGAAGTTTTCCATATTTCCATCCGAGGCCCGATCAATGAGATCGTGCGCTCGCTGGTGGTGAACTACGGCTACCTTTTCAAGGCGATCTCGCAGACGATCCTGCAGGCGATCCTCTTCGTGGAATGGGTGCTGCGCGGTCTGCCGTGGTGGGTCATTTTTCTGGTCTTCCTGGTGCTCGCCTGGTTCGCGGCGAAGAAGATTTCGCTCGTCATCATGGTGGCGGTGATGCTTTTCATCGTCGGTGCGCTCGGTCTCTGGGACCTGACGATGCAGACGCTGGCGCTGATGCTGATTGCCAGCCTCATCTCCATCGTCATCGGGGTGCCAATGGGTATCCTGCTTGCCAAAAGCGAATGGGCCCGGCGTATCACCCTGCCGATCCTCGATGTCATGCAGACCATGCCGAGCTTCGTGTATCTCATCCCCGCCATCATGCTGTTCGGTCTCGGCAAAGTCCCGGCCGTACTTGCCACCATCGTTTATGCCGTGCCGCCGTTGATCCGCCTGACCGATCTCGGCATCCGGCAGGTGGACCGGGAAGTGGTGGAGGCGGCGACCGCCTTTGGCGGCAGCCCGAGACAGATCCTTTTCGGCGTCGAATTGCCGCTTGCCACACCCACGATCATGGCCGGTCTTAACCAGACGATCATGATGGCGCTTTCCATGGTCGTCGTCGCCTCGATGATCGGTGCGCGCGGTCTTGGCGAACAGGTGTTGAACGGCATCCAGACGCTTGATGTCGGCAAGGGCCTCGAAGCGGGTCTCGGCATCGTTATTCTCGCAATCGTGCTCGATCGTATCACCCAGGGTTTTGGCCGATCCAGCCGGAAGGAAATGGGCAATGACTGATATCCATATCCGCAACGTGTCCAAGATTTTCGGCGGCAACTGGAAGGCTGCGCTCGCCATGGCGCAGCAGGGCGCGGAAAAGAGCGAAATCCTGGCGAAGACGGGATGCAGCGTCGGCCTCGACAATGTCAGCCTCGATATAGCGGGCGGCCGCATTTTCGTGATCATGGGCCTCTCCGGCTCCGGCAAGTCGACGCTGGTGCGCCACATCAACCGTCTTATCGAGCCGACGAGCGGCGAGATTCTCGTCGGAGACGACAATGTTCTCGCCCTCAAGGCGAAGGAGCTTCGGGATTTCCGCAACCGGCGCGTCAGCATGGTGTTCCAGAATTTCGGCCTGATGCCGCACCGCACCGTCTTGCAGAACGTCGTTTATGGCCAGCGCGTGCGCGGGCTGACCAAGGCCGACGCACGACCCATCGGCATGAAGTGGATCGAGACTGTCGGCCTTTCAGGCTACGAGGACAAGTTTCCCCACCAGCTTTCCGGCGGCATGAAACAGCGCGTGGGTCTCGCCCGCGCGCTGGCGGCCGATACCGACGTCATCCTGATGGACGAGGCCTTTTCGGCGCTCGATCCGCTGATCCGCGCCGACATGCAGGACCAGTTGCTGCAGCTCGAAAAGAACCTGCACAAGACCATCGTCTTCATCACCCACGATCTTGACGAGGCGCTCCGCATCGGGGCGCAGATCGCGATCCTGAAGGACGGAAAACTGGTGCAGGTGGGAACACCGGACCAGATCCTCAACAGCCCCGCAAACGACTATGTCGCCCGTTTCGTGGAGCGCCGCGCAGGTGCGGGGGAAGCTCAGCATGGCTGATACGGTCACCATTGATCGTCCCCTTACCTGGCAAGAGATCGCCGCCGTCGCAAAGGGTGCGTCGCTTTCCCTGTCGGATACGGCGTGGCGGCGCATCGCCAAGGCCCGCGCCATCGTCGATGCGCTCGTTGAAAAACGCGTGCGCGGTTATGGCATCAATACGGGTGTCGGCGCGCTCTGCGATGTGATCGTGGATATTCCCCGGCAACAGGCCCTCTCCCGCAACATTCTGCTCAGCCATTCCTGCGGCGTCGGAAAACCGCTCGGACGCGAAGAAACACGCGCCATCATGGCTGCCCAGATCAACAACTTCGCGCATGGTTACTCCGGCGTACAGGTCAAAACGGTCGAAGCGCTGCTGGCTCTGCTGAATGGTGACATTCTTCCCGTCATTCCCTCGAAGGGTTCGGTGGGTTACCTCACCCATGCTGCGGCCATAGGCCTCGTGCTGATCGGCGAGGGTCAGGCCCGCCACGGGAGCGAATTGATTAGCGGCAGGCAGGGGCTGGAAAAGCTCGGCCTCGAACCCATGGTCCTGCAGGCAAAGGAAGGGCTGAGCCTCGTCAACGGCACACCCTGCGCCACCGGCCTCGCCAGCCTCGCACTCGCCCGCACGATTTCTCTTATCGACTGGGCCGATGCGGCAGCGGCAATGAGCTACGAAAACCTCGGCGCACAGGCGGATCCCTTCGCCGCAGAGCCGCTTGCGCTACGCACCTCGCCCGGCATCCAGACCGTCGGCGCAAACCTGCGCCAACTCCTGGCCGGAAGCCCGCTTCTTGCCCGGTCGGCCGGATCGCGCACGCAGGATCCGCTTAGCCTGCGCGCCGTGCCGCAGGTGCATGGCGCCGTGCGCGACAGCGTCGCGCAGATCGCCGACGTCGTGAACCGCGAGCTTGCGAGCGTCACGGATAACCCTGTCGTCACTGGCACGCCGCAGGCGCCCGAGGTCCATTCCCAAGCCCATGCAGTTGGCGCAGCACTCGGGCTCGCCATGGATGGGCTGGCGACGGCCGCAGCCGAACTTGCCGCGATTTCCGAGCGCCGTATCGACCGGCTCGTCAACCCGCTTGTCAGCGGGCTGCCTGCCTTTCTGGCGGAAAGCGATGGTGTCTGTTCCGGTTTCATGATCATCCAGTACACGGCCGCAGCGCTTGCCGCAGAAAACCGCCGCCTTGCCGCTCCCGCCAGCCTCGATGGCGGCATCACCTCCGCTCTGCAGGAGGATATACTGACACATGCCACCGCCGCTGCCGACAAGGCACTTTCGATTATCGGCAATCTGGAAACCATTCTGGCGATCGAGATCATGATCGCGGTGCAGGCTTACGACATGCAGCCAGACGAAGCCGGCCGTGCACCCGGCACCGATACGCTCTACCGTCAGATCCGGACGACGGTGCCCTTTTACCGCGACGACCGGCCGCTCAACAATTTGCTGGCTGCTGTGCGGGAAATACTGCAAACCACGCATGCAGGAATACGCGCCGACGCGGGTTGACTGCTGCTCCGGAAATCTGGCTGAACAGGATGTGGAAGAGGTTACTCTCTGCCGGTCTTGTGAGCGATGAGAACGGTTTCCGCAATCGCGCTGGCGACGTGGTGCGGAGCCGCGTGGACGATCTTGCCCGGATGAGCCTCAAATTCCGGTGAGCATGCCGAGCTAGGTCCAGATGCTTTCGGGTGTCAGGATTTCAAAGGGCACGATCCGCTGTTCGACGGAGGACGAACCGCCGTTTTCGATGCGCCGTAACATCACGTCGATCAACTGCTGCGGCATCCTGTCGAGGGGAAGCGGCAGCGAAGCGGTGATCAGCCCTTGGTTGAGGCCCTTGCGCGTTTCCGGGCCGATATCGTTACAGATGATTTTTATGCCGCGCTGCCGCTCGACAGGCAGTTCTCGAAGCGCGCGCAGAACACCAGATATGCCGCCGCCATTGACATAAATCCCCCTGAGCCCGTGTTCGGCGGCAATCATGTCCCGAACGATGACATAGGCATTTTCCGGCTCCTCGTGGGTCAGCAGCGTTTCTGCGACCTGAAGTTCGGGGGTATTTTCCCGCATATAGGAGCGAAAACTCGCATCAGAAACATCCTGACACTGGTAACGATTGCTGCCAATCAGCGGCACGACCGTTCCCTCGCCCTTCACCGTCTGGCTAAGGAACCATGCCGCCGTTCGGCCGCGTTTCCAGCTATCGGTTCCGACAAAGCCCGCCCGGCTCGCCGCCGACAGATCGGACACATAAGTCACCACGGGAACGCCCCTGCCCCGCAGTTCATCGATCGCCTGGCTGACAAGCGGGTGATCGGCCGTCACCACCGCGATTGCGCTGCAGGATTGCCCCATCTTCAGGAGATTGGCGGACACGGCCTCCGGCGAAAGATCATCCTCAAAAACGACATCCGGCTCGATAATGCTATCCGGCCGCTGGCGTGCGGCGGCAATGATCCCTTCCGCCCAAAGCCGATAGAGCGGGCGGTGGGATTGCTGCATCAGAAAGCCGAGCCTGTGGTGAGGCATGGCCTCGCGGCGACGGTCCTTGATGGTGCCGAGACCATAAAAACCGATTTCCTCCGCCGCCTTGAGAATCTGCTCGATCGTATCCTGTCGCACGGCGGTCGAACCGTGCAGCAGCCGGTTCACCGTGGAGATGCTGACGCCGGCGGCCTTCGCAAGATCGGTGATGGTCGGTCGGTTCATGGCGCCTCACAATCCTATCATTCGTGAATGACATAGAATGATACTAAATGCAACATTAAATGAAATATAAATTCCATTCTTATGAAAATGAAAGATATAAATCATCCCGTCATGAGAGCCCGTTGGGAGAATGGGCAGGGAGAAAGCAATGACATTTTTCAGGAAATTTCTGATCGTGGGCGCTGCGTCGCTTGTGATGGCATCCGGTGCGTTTGCAGCCAATATCGCCGTTGTCGGCGGCAAGAATGACGATGCGTTCTGGAACCTCATCAAAAAAGGTGTCGACGACGCACGCCTCGTGGTCGAGGTGAATGGCGGCAAGGTCAACTATCTCCGCCTGCAGACCTACGACAATTTTGCACCCGATGTGGTGCAGCTGATCCAGACCGCCATCAGCCAGAAGGTCGACGGCCTCGTCATTCCGAACTGGGTTCCGGAAGGCGAGGACCCGACGATCCGGGAAGCCATCAATGCCGGCATCAAGGTCATTCTCATGAATGCCGGGGGGCACGAGAAAGCCAAGGAACTCGGCGCGATCAATTATGTCGGCTCCGATGAATATCTGGCGGGTGTGGCCGGCGGCGAATATTTCGCCAGGCAGGGCAAAAAGAACGTCATCTGTGTCAACACCGTTCCTGGCGCCGCCAATCTCGAAGCACGATGCAAGGGGGTCCTCGACGGCATCACCAAGGCTGGCGGCACCGGCAAGCAGCTGCCGCTTCCCGCCACCAGCTTCGGCGATGCCACCGCCGTCGCCGAAGCGATCAAGGCCACGCTGCTTCAGGACGGCAAGATCGACGGCGTCCTTACCATTTCGGCAGGTGACGCGGATTCGGCCGCCATCGGCGTCATGCAGGCCGGCAAAACCGAAACCGCCCTGCTCGGCACTTTCGATCTCAACCAGTCCGGCCTCGACCGGATCAAGGGCGGAACGCAGGGTTTCGCAATCGACCAGCAGCCCTATCTGCAATCGCTGCTGGCGGTGACGCTTCTGGCCTCGGCCATCGATTTCGGCACCGATCTGCCAACCGCCCCGCTGCTGACTGGACCGAGCATCGTCGACAAATCCAACATCGAAGCCACGCTTGCCGGCGTCGCCAAGGGTGCGCGCTGAGCGGTGAGACACGCCCTGCCCCGACCCCCGCCGTACCGGGGATCGGGACCTGACGGGTAAAGGACACCGCCTCGAAACCCTTGACTAATAGTGGAGTGAACGACGTGAAAAATCTCTCGTTGGGCGACCTTTTGCGCCGTCCGGAATCGGGCGCCTTTCTCGGCCTTGTTTTTGTTCTTGCCTTCTTTGTTGTCTTCGGCAGCATCGAATTTCTGAAACCCGCCGGCGCCGCAAGTTGGCTGAACGTCGCCGCCAATCTCGGTATCGTCGCCATTCCCGTCGGGTTGCTGATGATTTCCGGCGAGCTGGATATTTCCATCGGCGCAATGATCCCGGCCGGCGCGCTGACGGTCGCCATTATCTCCGGTTATTACGGCATGCCGATCTGGCTCGGTATCATCGGCGCGCTTTGCCTTGGTGTACTAGTCGGGCTGATCAATGGCTTTCTGGTCATAAGAACCGTGGTGCCATCCCTGATCGTGACGCTCGGTACGCTCTTTGCCGTGCAGGGTCTGATCCTCGGTTTTTCGGTGCTGCTGACCGGAACGACCAGTGTGGCGCTAAGTCCGGCGCAATCCGGCCCCATCGCCAAATTCCTGTTCGGGCAGTTCATCGGCGGCAGTTTTCAGGTCAGCATCGTCTGGTGGCTGCTGCTGACGGCGATCTATATCTTCTATGTCCATTATTCGCCCTTCGGAAACTGGATCTTCGCCATGGGCGGCGACCGCGTGAGCGCTCGCAACGCCGGTATTCCCACCGACAAGTTGACGGTGACGCTTTTCGTCCTTTCCTCTGTCAGCGCCTCCTTCGTCGGCGTCTGTCAGGCCATATTGTTCAATGTCGCCCAAGTCTCGGCAGGCATGACCTTCATCTTCAACTCCATCATCGCGGTCGTCGTGGGCGGGGTGTTGCTGACCGGCGGCTTCGGTTCGGTGATCGGCATTTTTCTCGGCACCATCACCTTCGCCATCGTCAATCAGGGCATTTATTTCACCGCCTTCGACCGCAACTGGTCGAGCCTCATCATCGGCGTCATGCTACTCCTGGCCGTGCTCATGAACAACACTTTCCGCGTCATGGCGCTGACCTATTCGCCGAAGAAGAAGTGAGGGCGGACGATGACGACACCCATTCTCGAACTTAAGAATGTCAATAAATCCTTCGGCCCAATCGATGTCCTTCACGATATCTCGCTGAAAGTGCGGGCGGGTGAGGTGCTTTGCCTGCTGGGAGACAATGGCGCTGGAAAATCTACGCTGATCAAGACGCTGGCCGGTGTTTACCAGCCCAGTTCCGGCGAATTGTTGATGGATGGAAAGCCGGTCAATTTCGACGGGCCGCGCGACGCACAGCGCATGGGCATTTCCACCGTTCATCAATTCGGCGGAACCTTTCCGTTGATGAGCATCGGCCGCTCCTTCTTCGTTGGCGCCGAACCGACCAAAGGTTTCTGGCCATTCCGGATCTACGACCACAAGAAAGCCAATGAAATCGCCGTCAAGGCCGTGCAGGAATTCGGTATCACCCGCATCGATGACGGCGACCGCCTGATCGGCGGGCTTTCCGGCGGCGAGCGGCAATCGCTCGCCATCGCCCGCGCGGTACATTTTGGCGCGCGCGTTCTCATCCTCGACGAGCCGACGGCAGCACTTGGCGTGAAACAGGCATCCCACGTCCTGCGCATCGTGCTGGAAGCGCGCAAGCGGGGGATCGCGGTGATCTTCATCACCCATCAGGTCACCCATGCCATCGCCGTCGGCGACCATTTCGCCGTACTCATCCGTGGCGCGGTCGCCGCCAACTTCCGCAAGGGCGAAAAATCCCGCGAGGAAATCACCGATCTGATGGCCGGCGGTGAGGCGCTCGCCGATCTCGGCGCGGAGGTGGAAAATTACATGGCGAGCCATGACGGCCATCCGCCGCAGCAACCATCCAAGCAGGACATAGAGAAGGATCAAGACCGATGAAGATCGCCCTAGACCCCCACATGCACCGTTTCACCAGCCTCGATGAACTGCCCGCCAAGGTAAAGGAACTTGGTTTTGACTGGATCGAACTCAGCCCACGCGCCGATTTCCTCGAATGGTTCAAGGCGCCGCGTGTGTTTCCCGAGCGCATCCGGTCCTTCAAGACGGCTTTGAAGGAGGCCGATGTCGGTATCGCCTCGCTGCTGCCGATGTATCGCTGGGCCTCCAATGACGAGGCCGAACGGCAGGCGGCGGTCAAACACTGGAAACGCGCCATCGAGATCGCCATCGAACTGGAGGTCGACACGATGAACTCCGAATTCGGCCGCGGTCCGCATCCCGACAAGGGGTCATGTTATTGCTGCCATACCGGCTCGATGATCGAGGCTTGCGAGGATGCCTGGTGGCGCTCGATGGAAGAGCTGGTGCCGATCTTCGAGCGCGAAGGCATCAGCCTGCATGTCGAGCCGCATCCGGAAGACTGGTGCGAGACGCTGCAGCCGGCGCTGGACATCATCCGCACCGTCAATTCGAAGAATGTGAAATTCCTCTATTGCGCGCCGCATACCTTTTATTTCGGCGACGACACCAAAGCGATGCTGCGCGAGGCGAAGGATGTGCTGGCGCATGTGCATGTGGGGGATACCTTCAACCACAAGGCCAGTTCCGGGCTGCGCTACATTCTCAATCCACCGGGCACACAGGCGCGGGTGCATCAGCACTTGAATATCGGCCAGGGCGAAGTGCCATGGGACGACTTCTTCGGCACGCTCGCCGAAATCGGTTTCGACGGCATCATGACCTCCTGCGTCTTCGCCTGGGAGGACAGGGCCGATGAATCGAGCAAGTTCATGCGAGCCAAGATGCAGGACTATATCGACCTCTATTTCAAGAAATAACGCGGCAAACCGGCGCTGATGACGAGGCAGACCTTGCCTGCGGCGACAGACCATTCGGAACATCAATTTGAAAGGCGATTGACATGATCAACGGAGAAAGACTGATTTCAAGGCCGCTGCGCTGGGCCATGGTGGGCGGCGGACGCACGGGACAGGTGGGTTACAAGCACCGCACCGGCGCCCTGCGCGACGGCAACTACCAGCTCGTCGCGGGCGCCTTCGACCTCGATGCCGAAAGGGGCAGAGACTTCGGCGTCAATCTCGGCCTGGCGGCGGAACGCTGCTATGCGGATTACAAGGCGCTGATTGCCGGCGAGACGGCGCGCGAAGACGGTGTTGACGTCGTCTCCATCGCCACCCCCAATTTCACCCATTACGAGATCACCAAGGCCTGCCTTGAAGCCGGGCTGCATGTCATCTGCGAAAAGCCGCTATTCTTCACCGTGGCCGAATGCGACGAGGTCGCGCGGCTGGCCGAACAGAAGGGGCTGATCGTCGGCGTCACCTATGGCTTTACCGGGCATCCGCTGGTCCACCAGATGGCGGCCATGGTCAAAAAGGGAATGCTGGGCGACATCCGTATCGTTGACCTGCAATATACCCACGGCTTCAATGCCGGTGACGATGTGGGCGCGGGCGAGGCCGTCAAATGGCGCACCAATCCCCGTACCGCCGGCCCGACCTTCGTGCTGGGCGATATCGGCACGCATCTTTATTATCTCTCAGAAGTCGTGCTGCCGCATATGAAGGTGGAACGGCTGCTCTGCGACCGCAAGGCCTTCATCCCCACCCGCGCGCCGCTGGAAGACCACGCCACCGTTCTGATGCACTATGACAATGGCGCACGCGGCCGTCTCTGGGTCTCCTCCGTCAATGCCGGCAATATGGGATCGCAGCGTTACCGCTTCGTTGGCTCCAAGGCCTCGCTTGAATGGTCCGATTCCCACCCCGACCAATTGATCTACGAGGTTCAGGGCGAACCCGGCCGCGTCCTGCACCACGGCATGCCTTATCTGGAACAGGAAAGCCTCGCCATCGATCGTATGGGCGCGCTGCATACCGAAGGCCTCGGTGACAGCTGGTCGAACATCTACCTCTGGATCGCCCAGGCGATCGACGCAGCAAATCGCGGTGACAGGGCCTTTCTGAAAGCCCACCATTATCCCGGCATCACGGCCGGCACCGAAGGCGTTCGCTGGCTGGAAAACTGCGTCCGCTCGGCCGATGCCGGCGCCGCCTGGGTCGACTTCGCATAACCAGTTCGGGGGCGCGCCGGACCACTCTCCCGTCCTCCTCCTCACGCGCGTCCCCATATTTTTTCGGAAAGACAACACGATGAAACTCGCGATTTGTACTGATGTCATGGTGAACCTGTCCTTCACCGATATGCTCGACAAATGCGTCGCGCTTGGCGTCGAAGGCATCGAGATGACCGGCGGCGGCTGGTCCAGTGGCCCGCATTTCCGGGCGGACGAACTTCTGGCGAACAAGGGACTTCTCAAATCCAAGCTCAAGGAAATCGAGGCCCGCGGCCTCGAAATTGCCGCCCTCAATTGCTCCGCCAACCCGCTCGATCCCGGCGATATGGGCAAGCGCCACCTGAAGGAAATGCAGGACACCGTTCGGCTCGCCGGTGAAATCGGCGTGACGAAGATCGTCACCATGTCCGGCCTGCCGGAGGCGGCGCCCGGCGATACCGTACCGAACTGGCTCGTCTACACCAAGAGCTGGCCGAACGAGATGCCAGAGCGCGACCGTTACCAGTGGGAAGATCGCGCTTTCCCCCTCTGGCATGGGCTCGTGAAGCTCGCGAAAGAAGCTGGCGTCGAAAAATATGCGCTCGAGAATTTTTCGGCCATGCTTGTCTGGAACCCGGAAACCCTGTTCCGCCTGCGCAACGAAGTCGGCCCGACGGTGGGCATGAATCTCGATCCGTCGCATCTGATGTGGATGGGGGCTGATCCCATCGCATCGGCCCGTGCGCTGGGCGGCGCAATCCACCATTGCCATGGCAAGGACACCCGCATCGAACGCGGCCTGGCGGATGTGAACGGTCTGCTGGAGCTGAAGGAGGTGACTGACGTCGCCAATCGCAGCTGGAACTATGTGGCGGTAGGCGCCGGCCGCGACCTGCAATGGTGGAAGGAGTTCTTCTCCGTCGTGCGCATGGCCGGTTACAATGGCTGGGTGAGCCTCGAAATGGAAGATTTCACCATGTCCACCGAGGCAGGCATCCAGTCCTCCATCGAAGCCCTGCAAGCCACCATCAGCCGCTGAAACCTGCTCCGGGCCGCAGAAGGCGGCCCGGCGTCAATTGCGCCACGAGGATGCCATGACCAACCAGATCACCATCACCACCGCTCCCTGCTGCTGGGGCGTCGACGACGTCAAAAATCCCCATCTACCCCATTGGGAAAAGGTTCTGGGCGAGGCGAAGGCCGCCGGTTTCGGCGGTCTGGAACTCGGCCCCTACGGGTATCTGCCGCTCGATCTCAAGCGGGTTTCACAGGCGCTCAATGAGCGCGACCTGAAGATCGTCGCCGGTACGATCTTCGACGATCTGGTCTCACCGGAAAACCGCCACAACCTGTTGCGCCAGACCGACGAGATCTGTGCGTTGATCACCCGCCTGCCAAAACCCGAAACCCATGCCGGCCAGCGTTTTCCCGCCCCCTATCTGACGGTGATGGACTGGGGACATGACGAGCGGGACTATGCCGCCGGCCATTCCGACCGCGCGCCGCGCCTCGATGGAAACGCCTGGAACGGCATGGTGGAAAACATCCGCGCCATCGCAACGCTCGCCCGTGAAAAATACGGCGTGCGCGCCACCATCCATCCCCATGCCGGCGGCTACATCGAATTTGCCGATGAGTTGCAGCAGATCGTTGAGGACATTCCCGCAGATATGGCCGGCCTCTGCCTCGATACCGGCCATATGGCCTATTCCGGCATGGATCCCGTCGCCACGCTTCGCCGCTATTGGGATCGTGTCGATTATATTCATTTCAAGGATATCGACGCCACGGTTTTTGATGCGGTTATGGGAGAACGTATCCGCTTCTTCGACGCCTGCGCCAAAGGCGTCATGTGCCCGATCGGTCGCGGCTCAATCGATTATCCGGCCATCCGCAGCCTTTTGACGGAACTCGGCTATGGCGGCTATATCACCATCGAACAGGAGCGCGATCCACGCAATGCCGGCGGCATTCTGGATGATCTGGCGGCCAGCAGGGCGTTTCTCGCTGAATGTGGGTTCTGAGAAAACGGGGCAAATCCGTTGAACCTTTCGCAGAGGCAATAGCGGCCGAGAACCGCGTAAGGACAACATTGAAAATGGCAATGATTGCAGGCGATTTCGTCCCTGTTGACAGCACCTGTCGGTAAACCTAGCCTGTATCACCGCGAGATGATCGAAATTTTTCTTTTTATTTTCATGGTGATACGATGATGACCCGTCGCCAGACCCTGCTGTTTGCCGCTGCCGCCACCGGTCTTTCAACCTTGCCACACCGGAGCCATGCAACAGGCTCATCGGCGCGTGCCGCCGGTTTCTGGTATCCTGAAGAAACCGAACCGCATGAGCGCACTTTCATGCAATGGCCGGTGAACACGGCCGTGCATGATGACCCTGATTTCCTCGATGATCTTCAGAAAACCATCGCAAAAATCGCCAACACCATTGCGGAATTCGAACCGGTGGTGATGCTGGCCGCAGCGCAGCACCATGGCGCGATCCGCCGCAAAGTATCGCGCAGCGTAGAGTTGTGGGATATTCCAACCGATGATTTGTGGTGCCGCGATTCCGGGCCGTCCTTCGTTGTCGATGGCAAGGGCGGGCTGGCCATCACGCAGTTCAACTTTAACGGCTGGGGTAACAAACAGACCCATAACGCCGATGGCCGCATTGCCGCGCGGATAGCCGAACGCATGGGCCTTCAGATTTTCGATGCAGGACTGGTGGGAGAGGCCGGAGGCGTTGAAACCGACGGTCACGGCACGCTGATCGCCCATGAAAGCAGCTTCATCAACGCCAACCGCAATCAGGACAGCAAAGCCCGGGTCGAGCAGATGCTGCTGGACACGATGGGCGCACGCAAGATGATCTGGGCGCCGGGAATTATCGGTGCGGACATCACCGATTATCACATCGATGCGCTGGCCCGCTTCGTCAAACCGGGGCAATTGCTGATTCAGATGGGGGGAAAAATCGATCCCGAAGACCCCTGGTCGATCGCCGCCTTCGAGACCCATAATGTCCTGGCCGCCGCCACCGATGCCGAGGACCGCAAGCTTGAGATGATCATTTTGCCGGAGCCCTACGACATCCGCGCGGATAGCGCAGATTTTGTCTCTTCCTATGTCAATTATTATGTCTGCAACGGCGCCGTAATCGCCGCCGAATTCGGCGACCAGCAAGCCGATGAACGAGCCGCGACCGGTCTTGGCAAGCTCTATCCGAATCGGGAGATAATCACGTTGAATATAGATCCATTGGGTGAAGTAGGCGGCGGCATCCATTGCGCCACCCACGAGCAACCCAAGGTCTGACATGGGCACAGGCACTCATGACGACCATAAGGCGCCGCAACCACGATGCCGAAATGGTGTCAAATTAGCAAAAAGTACTGATGAAGCGATAATGGCGGAGAGGGTGGGAGAAGTTCCCACCATCACTCCACCAATGAAGCATGCGTAAATGGGCAAATTGTTCCCATGCAATTCAATACTTCTGTACCAATATTTTGACCAGAAGCACTCGCGAAATTTGTAGTCCCAAACATGGCAATGAAGGACGAAAAATGCTATTTTGGCTCATTTTCACGAGATTATCTCGATGGTTATTGTGACTGCCAACCCAACAATTCGCATGTGGCGTTTGCGTATTGCCCCCTCGCTTGTTCGATATTTTTCCCTCCAAAGCCATTTCTTGCTCTGTATTGCATGACAATACCGTGCGACCCATCGCTTCGGAGAGCGGTAACTCGCGTGGAAATGTGCTCATAGCTATCGGGATCACGTAGCTGCGACTTCACGGCCTCCTCTAACGCAGGAAGCGCACCATAATAATAATCCAAACAATGGAAACCAGCTTTCCTTTTTGCACTCTGTTCCTCCGATGACGGCTGAGTGCAGAATGATAGGATCGCAATCAACGCCACAAAAACAGATCCCAGCCAGAAGTACGATCTGCATCCCGTTCTCGCCGCAACGGGCTGCGTGCTTCGTAAGGCTTTTTTTCCATCCACGCGAAAATCCTCCAAGCGATGTGATTACTTCTAAGACGTCTATCAAATTGCCTGCAGATTGCAATTAATTGCAAAAATGTAATTTGGCTCCATAACCACGGCGTTTGACTTCAGGCTAACTCCTGTCGGAGGCAGCATGGACGATCTGCGACGAACATTTGGCTTATGCGTGAAGGCGCATCGTAGGAGACTGGGACTAACTCAGGAGAACCTCGCTGACGCGGCAAATATCTCCTTGGATATGGTTGCCAAGATCGAGGGCGGCTCGAGTGGCGCAAGCTTCGGAACCATTGAACAGTTGGCCCATGCGCTATCTGTCGACGCCTATGAACTATTTCGCATTGATCATTCTAGTGAGCGGTTCGGGGTGCAGCTAACCGATATAGTCACCCGATTAGCTGCCCTGTCCGATGACGATTTAGTTTGGGTCAATACGCTGCTGGACGCTGCGCTCAAGCCACGACGTAAATTGCCCTAACCTAGTCAAAAACTGCATTAGGGCTCGGATAGGAGAGCGCCAGCTTTGGATCGCCTATCACCCATCCGTTAATTCTTGCTTCTTCCGCTGTGTCGAAGTCGGTGTTTGCGAACGTCGGACCAGCTTTGTCGTAAAAGTTTAACTTCGCTGGAACTTAAACGTAACTTCCTAGACAGCCACTCATCGCCAAAGTCTAAAATGGGCTCGACCTCGCCGCCCGCTCTCTCATGAACAGCGAGAAATGTCGCGAATTCCTCATCCGAGGGCTCATGATAAACGATGGGGAGGCCTCGAAATTCGGTAGGTGACAGCTCCAAAACCCCGCCACCATAAAAGCGACCGTCGATCTCTGCAAAAAGCATTGTCATGCTATTGTAGAAAGAATAAGTCAGCCCGCGAATGGAGAACCCTTCATTCATTCGCAAGCCGTAGGCAGTGTCAGTCAGATAAACGTTTGCTTCGTTTACGCAAAGTCGGGCGTAACTATGGGCCCGCTTGAACACGAAGCCAAGCTCCCGCTTGACCATGGGTACTTCGTACCAGTTCTGCCTATTCCGACACTTGTAGCGTTCGTGAAATAGCGCAGCTTCGCCCTCCTTGATATAGCTCTGTAGTCTGACGGGAAGGGCGTCTCTTGGGCCGCTGATGTTGAGAAGAAAAGTGGGTTCGCGTGCCTGCAGTTGGTCAAAATCGGCAGCTGTAAACACTGGCCGGCTGCTCGCGAAGCTTCCCTTTTTTAGGATCGGAACAACAAATTCCTCAAATCCCCGGCGCTCAACCTCATTTTTTGTGAGGATAAAAAAGTTATTGGCCGCCGAAACGATACCTGGAGCGCTACCTGCATATTTATCGAGCCTTGGGCACAGGGCGCGAAGCTTTCGCAGCAGGTCAAGACTGTCTGGTGATAAGAGAAACGAGTTGAAGGCAAGAGATGGATCACCGTCCGTACTGATGTCCACAGGTACACAATTTTGCTCGCCAAGGGCATGCAATGAAGCCACTTTGTTGATGTACAGGCCTGACTTTTCGGCAGGATCTTTCTGAGCGATGACAATCAACGCATCTTGGTCAATCTCAGGAAAAGCTTTGGCGTCTGAGATGTAAATGTCAATTCGCGCAAACTGGGCAAGCAGCCGCTTCAGCGCCTTCTGGCCATAGGCTACCGTAATGAGTTCGTATGGAAGAATGAAAGCTAAAACGCCACTTCCAGACACTAGATGCGACGATGCCGCGAGAAAAGCCGCCCAGCTGTTTTTGAATTCTGCTCGCTCATAACCTGTTACATCGGCGAGGTCTAACAATGCAGCCTTAAGAGATGACGAGAAATTGTGAGCGCGGATAAACGGCGGATTTCCGATAATCAGATCAAAAGATTGGGCCTGTGATCGTAGTAATTCCGAGGCGTAAGCCAGGAAATCACTTATGACAAAATCGGCCTCACCTCCATCGACAGGTTCGTCTTGTTGTAGTCGTTCAATCACTTGATCATCGATATCAACCAACGTCACGCGGCCATTAAACTTCTGCTTGCGCAAGGCACGCAAGAATTCCCCGTCGCCCACGCTAGGTTCGAGGATGTTTGCTGGCTGTCTCTTCAGTGAGGAGCTCAAATGTTTAACTAGCGAAGCCGCAACACCTTCAGGTGTGTAGACAGCACCAGTAAAACGAACCCCCGTCCTATCGTCATGCATTTAGCGCGCTATACTCGTAGCCTTCAATTAAAGTCGTCAAGTCATAAAACTGCTTCAGCAGTTCTATATTGGGATCATCAGGGCTCCCAGACGCTTTATGAGCATCGATTAATTGAGATATCTTTTCCCTTATGGCTCGAGTTCTCCGGGCTCGCCATAGCATCTCGTGACGCAACAATCCAAGGTTCAGTCGCTTTGCGACATATTTACCCAGCGGAGTTTCGCCCGAAATACGACCGTTTTCATTGCGAGACAAGTGGATATCGTAGACCGGATCGCAGGGATCCACGAAACCTTTTTCTCCATCGTTGTGAATGCTCGCCTCTACACCCACCCAATGATTAGACTTGCGGATATTACAAAACCGGCACGCGTAAACCAAGTTGGAGTACGTGGTTTCTAAAGCCGCGAATTTGCTTTTAGGTGCAAAGTGGTCGATGTGGAAAAGGATCGGATCTAAGCGGTCGTCGCTGTCATCACAATAGCCACAACAACCATTAAAATCCTGCCGTAGCTCAGATCTATAATCCTTATATTTATCTTTTTTTGTGACTACGGCACGGCGAACTGGTTTTTTGGCATGAACAGGAACCAACTCAATCTCCAGCTTTACTTTTCATCGCCGCAATAAGCTGCTCCGCCTGACGGATTAACTCGTCTTCACGAGCAAATAGGCCCTCTTTGTTCAGAACTGCACGTTTTGTGGACATAGGGAGTGATCCGCTCTTTTCCACGTGTCTTTCCAGCAGACCATCGAGTTCAAGAATGCGTTCAACTTGGGAGGCGCTCCTCTCGCTACCTTCAATTGCTATAAGTTCATCAAATTCATTCTGCCAAGCATCGATCCTATCGCGGTGATGCTCGACTTGAAGAGCAATTCGCTCGAAAAGATTGCGTCCTACGTCATTCTCTTTCTTGATGTTTTTCGAGTAAACTCTGTTCACATCGTTGGACGACTTAAGCGCTGCTGCGTCCCAAGACGTCCTTATGAAGCAAGGAAAATCGTCCCGGATCTCAAGAAACGCCTCCACTACTTGGGCACCAGTGTAGGCATTCTGCCCCGCATCTCCGAGATTAAAATCGGAGATAAGCGCATCGATGCGCAAATCCACCAGCCTACTGATCAAGGTATTTAGCTCGTCGTCTGGATGTAACAAGTGGATTTCTGAGAATAAGCCACTGTCATATGCATCCCCAAAAAAATTATCGCGTTCGTCAGCACTTTCATCCACGTAGGCTATAACTGGTAAATCCAACTCAAAATCCCCCTTTACGAACTTAGACCCACCGAGCCAACACGATGCAACGGCAAAGTCATTGACAAGGAAAAACCCGCTTTTCCTAGTTCGCTATCGAGAAGAACCCTTCCGCCGTAGTCGTGGATAATATTCTGAAGGAGCCACATACCAATACCAGTTCCCATCGGAGCACCGACGTCATCGGCGGACTTCGAGGAAACCCCGAAAGTGAAGATATCTTCAGGAAGATTTAGAGCTACCGACAATCCTGGTCCACTATCTTTGTAGTTGATTTCCACCTCCTTCTCTGTGGAAATCACCGTGATAAAAATCTCGCGAGATGTTTGCGATGACGGTCTTATGAACGCTTCCATCGAGTTTATAATTAGATTGTAAAAAACACTATCGAGATCGATCTCATGGGCGAGGATGGCTGCAGAGGTACGGCAGTCTAGATGGAGTGTACTGGCCTTGGATAAAAGGAATTCGTGCCAGTATTCCGAGAGGCCCTTTAGGTAATCCTCCATTCGTATCACGCGGCGTCTACGTTTTGCGGGCGAAGCTGCCGAAAGCGCGAAATCAACCCACCGGCTAACCTTTGCGTCTTCTCGCGCCCACCTTGCGATCATGTTGTATGGATTTACCGGATCAGGTACTGCGGATAGAAGACTTTGATCCACCACTCGTTTGAGAGACGCCTCCATTCGCTGTTGCCGCGCATCCATGTTGGCTTTGATTTGCTTTAGCTCGTGGGTGAACGACACTAGCACCGTTCCAAGAGTAGCCATCCCTCTAAGAACTTGCATATCCTCCTTCAGTGCGAGATTTTTTCGCTGCTCAAATTGATAGGCTTTAGCTACTTTTCGTCCGCGATCGCTGATCGTCTGGCTATCAGTTCCTAAATGAGCAGATGACCCAGATGCGGGCTTGTCACGCAAGAAATCTTTGGCAATCTCGCGGCCCTCTTCAACATCTTTTTCTTCTGGGTTGTCTAAGTCGTAAGCCTTGTCAAACTGGCTGTAGATATAAGCACGATCGCGTTCAAACTCGTTGATAAGAGCGAGGATTATTCGGCGAAAATATGAGAATGCACGTTCGTTCATAATCCCCTCGCGGTTTGACTGATCCGCGAGCAAAGGATTTCCCTCTTTGGAAATATGGATAGTTCCAGCAAGTTGCTGTGGCGGAACACGCCAACCAATTCGGCTTGCTGGGGCGGGATTGCTTGCCACACGTTGCCCGAGAAGCAGCCAATCTGACCCCTGAGTATTGGGCTCACCATAAGGACGGACACGAAAATCATCACGATAGAGGCGGACGCCCCCGGACGTTGCTAGCCAACGCCTCCGCTTTGTCACATCAAAACTCTTTTGGGGGAACCTAGTTAGGGTATCACGTGTCGGATTGGACAGCTTGAAAAAGTAGAGAGTGAAGTCGAGTGGACCAATCGCTAGATAGCTTTCCTCTTCATCCGCATCGTTCTTTAGTAATGAGCGGAGTGTCGTTTCATATGAATGGCTTCCTTTCTCGAAGTCCTCTTTTCGGAAACCGACTTGCTGCATCGCAGGCAATCCAAAAACCGTATCGCTAATTGCATCAACATCGATTTCCTGTCGATCCAGTCTGATAGATACAGTGCCATCCGCCCGTACAACAGCTTTGAGCCTATAGTCGAATTGATCTGGTGGTAGATTGTCAATGAAGCCCGAGGCTTCAGGGGACCGAAAGTCGTGAATAAAAATACTAAATTCACTTTGGTCACGTGGAGGCAGCAACGCCTCTAGCGTGTCACGTAGCTTTCGAGTATCGCGCTCGTCCCATTGGTCATGTAGCCACGAAATGCATATTGCTGTACCTCGATCGTATGCAATTGGAACACTTGGTCCTTCACCATAGCTGGGCAGTTCCGCAGGAAGAATATTTGAAATATTCTGGCCTTCGTAAACTTCTTTCAATGAGGTATCTTCAACCTCTAAAACTGCCTCAACGTCACTTATCACCTTTCCAGTGCCTTCAAAATCGCCCCAGTCGACGATCCAGTGAGCAGTCTGGCCAGAACCAGATTTGGATGAGAAAAGCTCGCACTCTTGGCCTAGCCGATCTAGGGCAAACCGCCCGATACCCTTCGCACCGGTCATAACTCTTCCGCCCTCAGAAAGACCGATTTGCTCTTTTGTGTCGGTTCCGATGACCATCCATTGATCTTGGATCGTTGTCGCTGACATCCCATGACCGTTGTCAATGATCCATATACTAGGAATATTTTTGAATGCGTCCGTCAGCTTCGAAATCACCTCGGGATCGATTTCCGTCGCAAGAGTGTATATGTCATCTTTTATCTTGTAATACTCTCTCACCCACGGCGCGACGGCCACTAGCGCATCAAATTGTTTTGCACTGAGCTCTTCTTTGACCGCGCTATTGGAGGGGACCAAAAGGATAGAGCAAACCTTGGCATCCGCATCATAAGCGTTTTTCACCAGCTCTGTAATCGCGCCCTGCGACGTAGCAACGTTCTCTCGCCCAATAAGGCGAGCCGCTCGAGCTGAAACTGTGAATGGAATTTTTGTTGTATTTTTCATCGAAACCACAAAGTGCCTATATGATGCTGGCTATAAAAACCAATGTGAAGGACGATAGGATCATCCCCCATTTAGTGCAATCCGATTACATAAACCAACCACTGCGCCCAAGTGGCCAAACGTCTCGGCATCTCCTATCGTACCATTTCAGCATTTACCAAGAACGCAAGAGGAGTAACCGATAGTTGTTGACTATATACTGACACTCGGCCGATCTCATTGAAGCCCGTCCACCTCGGCTAACGTGGAACCGGAGGGATACAGCGTTCCATTGAGGCCTGCATTCTGGAAAAGATATTGCAATGCGCCAAACGTACAGGCCGTGACGCAAGATTGTCATTTCTACTGGTTCTCAGATTATAGCCCCGCTCGCGTTCCCCTCGAATAGTTCGACCGAACGTATATAGCGGGCAAGCATGGCGTCGCTCGCATGCCCAGTTTGTTGGCGTATTTTCCAGCTAGACACGCCCGCCTCAGCCGCACTCGTCGCAAATCCAGCCCTTAAGCTGTGGCCAGAGAAATTACTTGGATCATGCCCAATTGCCGCCACTCGTTCTTTTACTATGACCGACACTGTCTCGGCCGACAGCCGTGATCTTGCGATGTGCCCATAGCGGTTGATCGCTCGGAAAATAGGTCCTGTCGTTTCCGAGATTAGCTTCAACCAGTCTTCAAGCGCTCCGACCGGACAATGTCGGGTCCTGCCAAACGGAATAGCTATCTGTCGACCCCTGCCCAATTGATCTGTTTTGCTCCTACGAATGGCGATCAGCAGACCTCGCTTCGCAGATTGCAGATCTTCAAAATCGAGAGCGACTAGCTCACTGCGACGGAAGCCGCCAGCAAAACCTATAAGTAAGATCGCTCGGTCACGACGATCCCGGACGCTGTCACCCATCTCGTTCAATGCTGCGAACAAATCCTCGCGTAGCAGTGGATGCGCTTGATTAGCTTTGGAGGATAGCGTGCGACAAATCCCTTTTAACGTCGACACCACTGGCTCCACTTTCGTCGGGTCAGAATATCCAGCAGCTATATGAGCCCGCGAAATAGAGGATGCCCATCTGCAGAGCGTTGTAGGTTTGTGGGTGGCTGCGTGCGCAGCGATATACGAAGCAAGGATTTCGGGGCGACATGGCAAGCCGCCGCCCCAATTCACGAACTTTCGAAGATCACCACTGTAGGCACGACGAGTATTATCTGCGTAGCTAAGGGCTATAAACTCTCGAACTTGGCTTGAGAACATGGTGGGTTTGTCGCGTGCAATTGATTGCAAATCTGGCACGCCGGCATCTAAATTCATTTGCTGTGACCCGCGATAATGAGAGTTATCGGAGATTGACCAGATCATCGGGATCCCCGGGCGGTTGTTTCAGAGTGGAGTTGCCGCTGACGCGACGGTTGTCGAAGTCGGCACCGAATGTCGTTTAGGTGGTCAATGGAACTACTGACGGCACCGACGATTGCAACTATACCCTTCTCCGGAGTGCCGATTTTCATCATATCGGTTCGAAGCCCGAGCGCATGGAGCGATTTGGACTGCTTCCAAGATAATCGATGCTTCACCGAGATCGCATCCACATAGAAGGCTGCCATTTCGGCGACCGCCAACGCTCTAAATTCCGGGACGAAATCCGAAATGCAGTCTCGCACCTCGGGATTTTCACGTAGCAATTGGCGAATGGCCGCCTTGCCCGTCTGAGTATGCTTATCGAATTGAATAGCCCCTAGATTTGTAGACACCTTCTTTCCTAATTTTGAGGCAAGAAGAGCATCATGAGCAAATCGAATTTCAGCGAAGAGTTTAAGCGTGACGCGGTGCGGCAGATCACGGAGCGGGGCTATCCGGTTGCTGAGGTTTCGCAGCGTCTCGGCGTCAGCCAGCATTCGCTGTATGAATGGAAGAAGAAGTTTGCTGGGTCGGACTCCAAGGGTAACGACGAGGCCGAGGAGATCAGGCGGCTGAAGAAGGAACTGGCTCGCGTCACTGAGGAACGCGATATC